>CAIZGX010000001.1 GCA_903932685.1 uncultured Bacteroidota bacterium
CTTCCAAATTTGATGAAACCAAACTGTTCGTTTGTCTTGAGTTTATCGCCAGCATTTACATACCATACAATGCGTCTTGCCACAGCTCCTGCTACCTGGCGCAGCAATACATCCTTTCCAGGAGCATGCTCTACAACAACCGTTGTGCGCTCATTCTCAGTGCTGCTCTTTGGATGCCAAGCAACCAAAAACAATCCCGGATGGTATTTGAAATATTTCACTTCTCCGGAACAAGGTGTCCAATTCGCATGGACATTCAATGGCGACATGAAAATTGAAACTTGAATACGCTTGCCTTGAAAATACTCAGGCTCTTCTACCTCTTCAATAACTACTACCTTTCCATCACATGGAGCAACCAATTCATTTTCATTCGCGCGATTCACACGATAAGGCAATCGAAAGAACTGTAAAAACAGCAAGAATACTATACCACATGCAACAGCTGTTAATATCCATACTAACGCAGCGTCGAACATCAAAAATGCGCAACCAACAAGTATTGTAGATACTAATAGTGTTCCGCCTAAAATCTTAAAACCTTCTTTGTGAATAGTCATATTAAAACAAAATCAAATAAATTATTACCAGCGGAAGTGCAATAAGCAATCCGTCAAACCGATCCAATACCCCGCCGTGACCAGGAAGTAGTTTTCCTGAATCTTTAACCCCTTTTATACGCTTAATTTGAGATTCAATTAAATCTCCAATATTGGCGAAAACCGCGACAATTGAAGCAATAGCTATCCACTCAGCGCGACTGAATGAATTGGGCATTAACGAAAAAAGAAAATATCCTGAAAGAACAGCACTTGTCATTCCTCCAAACAATCCCTCCCACGTTTTTTTAGGAGATACTGCTTCAAGCAGTTTGTGCTTTCCTAAGAACTTTCCAATCAAATAAGCTCCTGTGTCGTTTGCCCATAAAATCAAAAAGAATCCAAATGGAAGACGCGCGTCAAATTCACCGTTGACTTTACTTAAAAAGACGAGCAGAGAAAAAGGCAGCACCGTATATATAAAGCCCATTAAGATGGTGGAGGTATCCAAAATAAAGCTTGCACTCACCTTCATCATTTCAATAGACATGAATAACAGCCAAAGCACAGGCACAATTAACATCCATCTCCAATCAGTTCCATAAACCATAGTGGAAGCAGCTGTTACATAAAGGAGAACCGCTAATCCAAGTCCCACTCGCCTTTGGAAGCGTCTCATTTGCGGATTAACCAATCGAACAAATTCCTGAAACCCTTTTGCAGCGAAAAATCCAAACAACAGCGCAAATGGCAAAAGCCCTGCAAAAGCAGAGCCCACCACAACTAAACTAAAAATAAGTCCAACCAAGGACCTTAATAATAAATTACTCAAACCTAACTCTCCTCTGTTTCTGGGGTTTGTGTTTCACTATCTGAATTTTCTTCTTTCGTCTGTGAATCTTCAACAACAGGATTCTCCTCTGAAACAGGAACCGTATCCACTGCTGCGTCAGCAATTAATGCATCTTTAGCAAGTTGAGCCGATGTCTCAGCATCGTCTATTTGAGTTTGACGATCGATATATGGCCTAACACCAAGAATTCTCTCTAGATCTTCTTTGAAAATCACTTCTTTTTCCAGGAGTAATTGAGCCAACTCTTCTAATTTTTCGCGATTCTCTGTAAGCAAATGAAGAGCACGCTGATAAGACGCTTCCACCAATTTACTCACCTCTTCATCCATTGTTCTGGCGGTCTCATCACTGTAGGGTTTTTGAAACTGATTCTCGCCGGAAGAGTCATAGTAACTCAAGTTTCCAATGCGATCATTCAAACCGTATATTCCAACCATAGCATAGGCCTGCTTCGTTACCTTCTCTAAGTCTGAAAGAGCTCCTGTTGAAATCTTACCGAAGATTACTTGCTCTGCTGCTCTTCCGCCAAGGGTTGCACACATTTCATCAAGAATCTGGTCAGTCGTTGTAATTTGTCGTTCCTCCGGTAAATACCATGCAGCGCCTAAAGATCTTCCTCTTGGAACAATGGTCACCTTAACCAAAGGTGAAGCATATTCCAACAACCAAGATGTTACCGCGTGTCCTGCTTCGTGGAAAGCAATGGAGCGTTTTTCATTCGGAGTAATAATTTTATTCTTCTTCTCAAGACCACCAATAATACGATCTACAGCTGCTAAGAAATCCTTTTGTTCTACAGATGCAGCACCATGTCGTGCAGCAATAAGGGCTGCTTCGTTGCATATATTAGCTATATCAGCTCCAGAAAACCCCGGTGTTTGTCGCGCTAAAAAGTCTACATCAACAGATGGATCCGTCTTAACGTTCTTCAAGTGCACATTAAATATTTGAACGCGCTCCTTTACATCAGGCATGTCTACATAAATCTGACGATCGAATCGACCGGCGCGCATCAAGGCCTTGTCTAAAATATCTGCACGGTTCGTAGCAGCTAGAATAATAATTCCTGAATTTGTTCCGAACCCATCCATTTCAGTTAGCAACTGATTCAGCGTATTCTCACGCTCATCGTTGCCCCCAAAGTTTACGTTCTTGCTTCTAGCGCGGCCGATAGCATCAATCTCATCTATGAAAATTATAGCAGGTGCTTTCTCTTTCGCCTGGCGGAATAAATCACGTACCCGGCTCGCTCCAACTCCAACAAACATTTCCACAAAATCGGAACCTGACAATGAAAAGAAAGGAACCTGGGCTTCACCTGCAACAGCCTTAGCCAACAACGTCTTTCCTGTTCCAGGAGGTCCTACTAATAATGCTCCCTTCGGAATTTTTGCTCCTAACTCAGTATATTTCTTCGGATGTTTCAAGAAATCTACGATCTCTTCCACTTCTTCTTTTGCTCCTTCCAATCCTGCAACATCAGCAAAAGTCACATTAGTTCCTTTGCCCTTCTCGAATAGTTGAGCTTTACTCTTACCAATGTTAAATATCTGGCCACCTCCGCCACCGCCGCCGCCACCGCCCATGCGGCGCATGATAAATGTCCAAGCGGCAATCATTACCCCCAAGGCAATTAACCACCACAATAAACTCTGAGCCGTTTCATTCGGAGGCTGAAATTTCACTTCGAAATTATGGACCGGACCTAACGCATGCAACTCGTCAATAAAATGCTCACTCGGAGGAATGTTGAACCAAAAGTCACTGCCTTGGCGAGTTCCCATGACCCCTTTTTGCTCTGGATATTGCCCCTTCAAATTCGCTTTTCCTAGCGAATCTAAATAAACCTTTCCCGTTGAACCGTTGTATTCAACTCGAGCAATGTAATTGCTTTCAGCCCATGACTTCACCTGAGCGTAATTCGTCTCAGATCCATCCGAACTGCCATTGAATACCATTAATCCAATTAACACGATTGCTATAACCGCGTAAATCCAATAAAAACTAAATCCACCCTTCATCGGATTATTAGGTCCAGCTGGCTTTTTACTATTCTGATCACTCATCTTTTTTCTTAGCTATTTTCTTTGTTACCACCTTTGGTTTTGCCGCTGTTTTAGATTTAACCGCTGCTTTTGGCTTCGGTTCTGCTTTTGGTTTAGCCGCTGCCTTCGCTTTTGGTTCTGCCTTGGGCTTAGCCGCAGCCTTAACCTTAGGTTCTGCCTTTGGTTTTGCAGGAGCTTTCGCTTTTGGCTCTGCCTTGGCCTTAGCCGCAACCTTGAGCTTAGGTTCTGCCTTTGTTTTTGGCTCTGGCTTTGCTTTTTTCGGTAAAGCCATTACCTTACCATCTGACCAAAGACCTTCTATGTCATAATGCTCACGCATGGGTTCGTAAAACACATGGACAATTATGGTGAAATAATCCATAAGCACCCATTGCGCGTTGCGCACTCCCTCTACTCTGCGAGGTCTTTCGTCCAATTCTTTTCGAGTGAAATTTTCGGCACTCCTCGCTATCGCCTCAACCTGAGTTGTGCTAGTTCCCGTGCAAACAATGAAGTAATCGGCAATCGCCGCTTCAATATTTCGCAAATCAAGAATCTTGATATCGTGACCTTTTACTTCTTCTATTCCGTCAATAATGGAAAGTAACAATGCATCTTCGCTACTTTTATCTGCTGCTTTTTTATTCATTTTTTATTCTTCTGTAGCAAAGGTATTCCGCTACGGCGTAATTTCGTTGTAATCTTTAAGTTTTCTGCATTGAAAGAGTCCATGTTTGAACAATCACCACATTCCCATTTCGAGCAGCTCGACAGCACAAACAACTATGCTTCCACAATTGCTAAACTGCCAGAAACACAAAGCGGCACTGCCATTACTACCGATTTTCAGTTAAAAGGAAGGGGGCAGCGTGACAATCAATGGTTAGCAGAACCAAGAAGTTCATTCCTCGGAACGATAATTTTAAAAATTCCTCTCAAACCGGAGGAAATCTTTTATCTCAGCAAATGGGCCGCTCTTCAAGTTTCGAAAACGCTAGATCAACATAACATTCCCCGCATTTCCATCAAATGGCCAAATGACCTTTATGTTGAAGGAAAAAAAATAGGTGGTATTCTTATTGAAAATTCATGGCGCGATCAGCAGCTTAATTATTCTTTAATTGGAATCGGAATAAACTTTTCGAATCAAAACCTCGAAAATGCGACTTGCATTTCAAACCACACAATTGAAATTCCGACTGTATCATTCTTTTTGAATACGCTTCGAAATCAGATGGCCCGAAATTTATTTCTGTTGGAAGAAAAACAATGGATAGAAATAGATTCACAATATCATCAAATTCTTTTTCAGAAAGGTGAAATCAAAAATTACCAAATTGCAAAAGATCAATCCTACTTTTTAGGAAAAATCATCCGTGTGGAAGCCGATGGAAAACTCATGTTAGAAACTGAAGACCAATCTTGCTTAGGTTTCTACATGAAAGAAATCATCTTTAAATAATTTAGATTGAAGAAAAGAAGACTTACCTTCCTTCTGTTAATACACCTCCATGAAAACGATTAAAAGAATTGCCGTTTTAGGTTCTGGAATCATGGGCTCGCGAATTGCCTGCCACTTCGCTCAATGTGGAATTCCAGTTTTATTGTTAGACCGAATTTCAGACGACGAAAAGGACAAGAATAAAATCGTGAACGATTCGCTGAAAAATGCCCTGCAAGCCTCTCCTTCCCCCATCTATTCGAAGAAATTCGCTTCACGAATTACAACGGGAAATTTCGACGATAATTTGAAAGACATTTCCAATTGTGATTGGATCATGGAGGTCATTATTGAAAAACTTGAACCTAAGCAAATACTTTTCGAAAAAGTAGAACATTTCAGAAAACCCGGAAGCATTGTTTCAACCAACACAAGCGGCATTCCCATTCATCTTATTGCGGAGGGAAGAAGCGAAGATTTCAAAAAGAATTTCATTGGTACACACTTCTTCAACCCACCACGCTATTTGCGGTTGTTGGAAATCATTCCTATCGGTGAAACCGACCCAGCAATCATTTCTTTCCTGAAAGAATTTGGAAGTTTGAAATTGGGAAAGGAAGTCGTCTTGTGCAAAGACACTCCCGCATTCATTGCGAACCGCATTGGTGTATTCAGCATTCAAGCCTTGCTTCACAGCATGAAGGAATTGGATCTTACCGTTGAAGAAGTTGACAAACTCAGCGGAACCATCATGGGTAGACCAAAGTCTGCAACGTTTCGCACGTGTGACGTTGTTGGATTAGATACGCTGGTTCACGTTGCAAACGGACTATTCGCCGTTGCAAAAAAAGATGAACAACATGCGTTGTTCGCTTTACCCGAATTCATTCAAGCCATGATTACCAATCAATGGTTAGGCGATAAAACGAAACAAGGATTCTATAAAAAAACAAAAGGAGAAAACGGTGAGAAAGAAATTCTTGTGCTCGATTTAAACACACTCGAATACCGCAAGCAAAACAAAGTGAAATTCGCTTCGTATGAAGCGGCTAAACTCATCGACGATCTTCCTTCCAGATTAAAACATTTATACAACGCAACCGATAAAGCGGGACTCTTCTACAAGAAAATGTTTCATTCACTATTCTCATACGTGAGTTTCAGAATGAATGAAATTGCAGATGAATTGAAAGACATAGACGCCGGATTACGTGCAGGTTTCGGTTGGGAACTAGGTCCATTCGAATTGTGGGACACACTTGGATTTGAAACCTGTTTAACCAACATGATCAACGAAGGTTATGAAGTTGCGCCTTGGATTCATGAAATGAAAAAATCTGGATTCACTTCCTTCTACAAAATTTCAGAAAGTACAGAGCAATTCCTTCCAACAGAAAATAAATACGCTCCAATTATTATCAGCAATCAAGCGCGCGCCTTGGATTCCTTCAAAGAAATTATTTGGACCAACAGTGCTTGTATTGTTCGTCACATTGGAGATGGAATTTTAGCGCTTTCATGGAAAACAAAAATGAATACCATTGGCGGCGAAGTGCTTGCAGGTATTAACAAAGCCATTGATCTTGCAGAAGAAGAAAAATACAACGGACTTGTTATTTACAATCAAGGAGATAATTTCTCTGCTGGCGCAAACGTCGGAATGATATTCATGTTCGCCGTTGAACAAGAATATGAAGAGCTCGACATGGCCGTTCGCTATTTCCAAAAGACTGTCATGCGTTTGCGCTATTCGAACATACCCGTTGTGGTTGCTCCGCATGGATTGGCACTTGGTGGTGCATGCGAAATGTCAATGCATTCAGACGCAACCGTTGCACATTCAGAAACCTACATGGGATTAGTTGAAATGGGTGTGGGAGTAATTCCTGGCGGAGCTGGAACGAAAGAATTCGCCTTGCGCGCATCAGATGAAATGAAGGAAGGCGACATTCGTTTGAATGTCCTTCGAAATAGATTTTTAACAGTAGGGCAAGCGAAGGTGGCAACCTCTGCAGAAGAAGCTTTTGAATTGGGGTACTTAAGCAGAGAGAAAGATGAGGTATGCGTAAGTCGCGCCCATCAGCTCATGCGTGCGAAGGAAGTTTGTTTGAACTTTCATCATGCCGGATACGCTGCGCCACAAGAACGCAAAGACATTACAGTTTTAGGAAATGAAGGTTTAGGTATTGTATACGCCGGAGCCTCTTCCATGAAATCTGGAAATTACATTTCGGAACATGATCAACTCATTAGCGAAAAATTGGGATACGTGATGTGCGGTGGAGATCTTTCTTCACCTACAAAAGTGAGTGAGCAATACTTGCTCGATCTCGAACGCAAAGCATTTCTCGAATTGTGCATGCAGCGCAAATCGTTGGAGCGTATGCAGAGTCTCATCAAATCAGGAAAAATTTTAAGAAACTAATTCAATGAACGCATACATAGTTGGGGGTTATAGATCTGCTGTTGGCAAAGCGCAAAAGGGAATGTTCAAGTCCATGCGCGCCGACGAACTTGCTGCGCAAGTCATTCAACATTTAATGAAAGACTTTCCGCAAATAGACAAAGATGAGATTAGCGATGTCATTGTTGGAAACGCCACACCCGAGGCAGAGCAAGGATTGAACATTGGACGTATGATTTCCTTAATGGGATTGAATACGGAAAAAGTTCCGGGCATGACCGTGAATAGATATTGTTCAAGCGGATTGGAAACCATTGCCATTGCAAGTGCGAAGATTCATGCAGGAATGGCCGATTGCATTATTGCTGGAGGTGTTGAAACCATGTCGCCCATTCCCTTCGGAGGATGGCGAATTGTTCCTCATCCGAAAGTCGCAAAGTCTCATCCAGACTGGTATTGGGGAATGGGACTAACCGCAGAAGCCGTTGCGAATGAATACAAAACTTCACGCGAAATGCAAGATGAGTTCGCATTTCATTCACACCGAAAAGCATTGGAAGCCATTGCTTCCGGAAATTTCGCTTCAGGAATTGCTCCCGTTGAAGTGGAAGAAATTTTTCTCGATGAAAAAGAGAAAAGACAAGTTCGAAATACAACAGTGACCATTGACGAAGGACCTCGCGCAGGAACAACTATTGAGGCACTTTCAAAATTGAAACCTGTATTTGCGTTAGACGGAACAGTTACCGCCGGTAACGCTTCGCAAACGTCAGACGGTGCGGCTTTCGTAATGGTATGCTCGGAAGACTTCATGAAGAAACACAACCTCACGCCCATTGCCCAACTGAAGAGTTATTCGGTTGCTGCCCTTGCTCCTCGCGTCATGGGAGTTGGTCCTATTTTCGCCGTTCCTAAAGCGCTTGAAGCTGCGGGGTTGAAGCAAAGCGATATTCATTTATTCGAATTGAATGAAGCCTTTGCTTCGCAAAGTGTTGCGGTAATCAATCATTTGGAGCTAGATCCTTCACGCACGAACATCAATGGTGGTGCCATTGCATTGGGACATCCGCTTGGTTGCACTGGAGGAAAATTGACTGTTCAATTATTGAACGACTTGAAAAGAAGAAACGAGAAATACGGCGTGGTAACCATGTGCGTAGGAACAGGTCAAGGCGCAGCTGGAGTATTCGAACGATTTTAAATAAACAACATTATGAAACCAATAACAGGTGGGGAATTTCTAATCCGTAAAACAACAGCATCCGAAATTTTCATTCCGGAAGAGTGGAACGAAGAGCAACGCATGATGAAGCAGATGTGCGACGATTTCGTGAACAATGAAATCACTCCAATTATCGATCGTATAGACGACATGGAAGAGGGGCTTATGCAGTCGATTATGCACAAAGCCGGAAAACTCGGCCTTTTAGGACTTTCGGTTCCAGAGGAATTCAATGGAATGGGTATGGATTTTAAGACCACTATGCTTTGCACTGAAACACTCGGAGCGGGTCATTCATTCTCTGTAGCCTACGGCGCGCACACGGGCATTGGCACCTTACCTGCGTTGTATTACGGAAATGAAGATCAAAAGAAATCTTTCGTTTCGAAACTATCAACCGGTGAATGGTATGCATGCTATTGCTTAACTGAACCCAATTCAGGAAGCGACGCCAACTCAGGCAAGACAAAAGCCACATTAACAGAAGACGGAAAGCATTATAAAATATCCGGACAAAAAATGTGGATCACCAATGCAGGTTTCGCAGATGTCTTTACCGTGTTTGCAAAAATTGAAGACGATGAAAATTTAACAGCTTTCCTACTTCACAAAGACATGCCCGGCATCACTTTAAACTCAGAGGAAAAGAAGATGGGAATCAAAGGATCTTCCACACGTCAGGTTTTCTTCAATGATGTTCTCGTTCCAATCGAAAACATGTTAAGCGAGCGTCAGAATGGATTCAAAATCGCCGTTAACATTTTGAACATCGGACGCATCAAATTAGCCGGAGCAGTCATGGGTGGGGCGAAAGCAACAGTTACAGACTCGTTGGAATACGCCATAACGCGCGAACAATTCGGTAGATCTATTTCAAAATATGGAGCCATTCGTCACAAGTTAGCAGAGATGGCTATTCGCTGCTATGCAACGGAATCAGCTTTGTATCGGGCTACACAAAATATTGACGATGCCATTAAGGGATTAATAGAATCTGGAATGGAAAAAGGACCTGCCGTTCTGAAAGGAATTGCCGCATTCGCTCCTGAATGCGCAATACTCAAAGTATATGGCAGTGAAACACTAGATTACGTTGTAGACGAAGCCGTTCAGGTGCATGGCGGAATGGGCTACAGCGCTGAATCGCGCGTTGAACGGGCCTATCGGGACTCACGTATCAATCGAATCTTCGAAGGAACGAATGAAATCAACCGCATGCTCATCGTTGACATGCTATTGAAAAAAGCCATGAAAGGTGAATTGGATTTAATGACTCCAGCTATGAATGTAGCGAACGAATTAATGTCCATTCCAGATTTTTCAGAACCAAGTGAAGACATCTTTGAGCGTTACTTGGGATACATTGAGAATTTCAAAAAAGCGGTTCTCATGATTGCAGGAAGTGCAGCTCAAAAGCTCATGATGCAATTGGCGAAAGAACAAGAGATTCTCATGAACATTGCTGATATGGCTATTTGGACTTACGTGGCGGAAAGCACTGTTCTTCGCACACAAAAAAGAGTTCAATTGAATGGACTGGAAAGTTCTGCTAGCCAGATAGCTATGATGCAGACCTTGGTTACAGACCTTGCAGACAACATTAACAAAGCGGGAAAAGATGCTTTGAATTCTTTCGTTGAAGGAGACGAGCAACGAATGATGATGATGGGCTTGCGAAGATTTACCAAGACAGAACCATTCAACATCAAAGAAGGTCGACGAGTGATTGCCGCAGAATTAATTAGCTCAGGAAAATATTGTTTCTAAAGACGAAAAAAGCAGAGAATTAATTCCCTATTTCTGAATGAAACTTAATACGCATCAGACGAAGAATTCCATCTTCATAGTCACCATCGAAATATTCTTCGGCTTCTAATATATCATCTGTTTCAGATTGCATGAAGTACTCCATGATTTCATCTTGAGCGTCTTCATCTATTTCATCGTCTATGAAATATTGAATATCTAGGCGTGTTCCTGCATGAACAATTGTTTCAATCTCGTCAATCAAATCTAGATAAGTCTTACCAATGCCTTTCGCAATATCGAAAAGAGGAATACGCTTATCTACATTCTGAATAATCTTAATTTTGTGACTACTCTTTGCATGGGCACTCTTCAACACAAAATCCTCTGGACGTTCAATATCATTGTCTTCAACATACTTCTTTATAAGGGCTAAAAAAGACGAGCCAAACTTCATGGCTTTACCTTTCCCTACTCCTCCAATATGCGAGAGCTCATCAATGGTGATTGGATATTGTGTAGCCATTTCCTCCATCGAAGGCTCCGAAAAAATCACATAAGGAGGAAGGCCTTTTTCTTTCGAAACTTTCTGACGCAATTCCTTCAACATTAGGAACAGCGTCTCATCAGATGCACCCGAACCCGATGCCTTCACTGAATGAATCAATTCACCATCGTCATCTGTTTCACCTATCTCCTCTTCCTTCACCAAATCCATTTTGAAAGGAGCCTTCAAAAATTCCAGTCCGTCAGGCGTCAACTTCAACGTTCCATAAGTCTCAATTTCCTTGCGAATGAAATTCTTCACTAGGAGTTGACGCATGATAGCGTTCCAATGTTTATCGCTATCTTCTTTTCCAGCTCCAAACAACTTGTGCTTATCGGCTTTGTATGTGGAAACCTCGGCATTGTTAATCCCGCCTAAAACATTGGCAATAAATTTCGCTTTGTGTGTTTCTTTAAATGCTTTGATACACTCTAAAACCAATTTCACATCTTCTGTTGCATCGAAAATTTCTTTCGGCTTGCGCGAGTTATCGTCCATGCCTGCGCCTTCACCGGTAACGTCATCCCATTCTTCCCCAAAATAGTGAAGCAAATATTTTCTTCGGCTCATTGCCGTTTCCGCGTATGCCATAACTTCCTGAAGAAGCAACATTCCTATCTCCTGCTCTGCAACAGGCTTACCGTGAAGAAACTTTTCTAATTTTTCAACGTCCTTCGGCGAGTAGAACGCTAAACAATGTCCTTCACCCCCATCTCTTCCTGCGCGGCCAGTTTCTTGATAGTAACTTTCCAAACTTTTTGGAATGTCGTGATGAATTACAAATCTCACATCGGGCTTATCGATACCCATTCCGAACGCTATCGTTGCAACAATAACATCCACATCCTGCATGAGAAATTTATCCTGAACGTCGTTCCGCTGATGGCTGTCCATTCCAGCATGATATGAAAGCGCTTTTATTCCGTTAGCGACTAGAAGCTCTGCAATCTCCTCGGTCTTCTTACGCGACAGGCAATATACAATGCCACTTTTACCAGCATTTCCTTTTACGAATTGAATGATCTGTTTTCCGACATTGACTTTCGGACGAACTTCATAATAAAGATTATCACGGTTGAACGAGGACTTAAAGACTTTCGCGTCAACCATTCCAAGATTCTTCTGAATATCTATTTGAACCTTAGGTGTAGCTGTTGCCGTTAAGGCCATTACAGGTAAGTCGGCGATTTGCTGAATAATGGTTTTGATTCTTCTGTATTCAGGTCGGAAGTCGTGTCCCCATTCTGAAATACAATGCGCTTCATCAATGGCCACAAAAGAAATTTTGCAGGTTCGAAGAAATTCAATGTTTTCCTCTTTTGTTAAAGACTCTGGGGCCACATAAAGAAGCTTAGTTTTGCCACTGAGCATGTCCTTCTTTACTTGAGCAATTTCGCTTTTATTCAATGAAGAATTAATGACGTGGGCTATACCCTCTTCATTTGAAAAACCTCGCATGGCATCTACCTGATTTTTCATCAGGGCTATCAAAGGCGAAACCACGATAGCTGTTCCTTCCGACATAAGCGCAGGAAGCTGATAGCACAAAGACTTCCCTCCTCCAGTAGGCATAATCACAAAGGTGTCATTTCCTGCAAGCACATTATCGATAACGCCTGCCTGAAGGCCTTTAAAGTTTGAAAATCCAAAGAAATATTTTAAGGCTTCTTTCGGAGCCATATCTGTCGCTGTAATCATTCTCTTTAAGTAATTGAACGTTATGAAAAAGTAACGTCACCGTAAAATTCGCTAAACGAATGTAAGCACAAAGCAGATGCACACCAACAAATTCGACCGAAAAAAAAGACCTCGAAAAACTACCGATTCTTCGCATCTTTGCAAAGTGAATATGAGTTCCCATACTACCCTTTTAGACTCGGCGAAAGAAGCCATTCGATTAGAAGCAGATGCGCTTAACACATTGGGGTTGTCATTAGACAGCATCTTTGTTTCAGTTGTAAAGGCGGTCCTTGATACCAAGCAACCAGTCGTTGTAACAGGAATCGGCAAGAGCGGTATAATTGCTCAAAAATGGGTAGCCACTTTTAATAGCACCGGGCAACCTGCGCAGTTCTTACATGCCTCAGAAGCCATTCATGGCGATTTAGGCATGGTTCAAAACGGAAGTATCGTTTTCTGTCTCTCAAAAAGCGGTGATTCACCCGAAATTCAATATTTGGTTTCCTTGTTGAAATCTATGAATATTCAGTTGGTGGGTGTTGGAGCGAACATAGACAGTTTTCTAGCCAAAGAATCAACTTTCTTCCTTCATACTCCCATGACAAGTGAAGCTTGTCCGAATAATTTAGCCCCAACCGTTAGCACTACCCTTCAATTGGCCGTAGGCGATGCAATTGCTGTTTCGCTTATGACGGAACGAGGATTCAGCAAACTTGATTTTGCAAAATTCCATCCCGGTGGTGCACTTGGCAAAAAACTTTTCACAACCATCGAGCAAGTCATGCGTGCAGATGCTCTTCCTCGGGTTTCTTCAGATTGCAACTTCCGCGACTTGCTCATGGAGATATCTTCGAAACGTGCTGGTGCCACTGCTGTTGTAGAAAACGAGGAACTCTTGGGTATTGTAACAGATGGTGATATTCGCAGAGCAGTTGAGCGTAACGCCAACCTAGATGTATTGCGCGCGTCTGACCTAATGAACACCTCAGCCAAAAGAATTCAAAGCTCGGCTTTGGCCGTAGAAGGTTTTCAATTGATGGAAAACAATAAGATTAGCCAATTGCTTGTGGTGGACGAAAATGGAAAATATTGTGGCATTATTCATTTGCACGATCTTCTAAGTGCTGGAATTAATTAATAGCGATGGCTGAAGAGAAAAACATGAGCTTCTTGGAGCATCTTGAAGAACTTAGAAAAAGATTGTTTCGAGCGGTTTTGTATGCTGTTGCAGGAGTTGTGGTTGTCTTTATTTTCGACACCTACGTTATTGAAAACATCATCATGGCGCCGCGTCGCGCCGATTTCCCAACGTATCGTTTCTTTTGTTGGTTAGGCCAAAACTTGGGGCTGGAAGATCAGCTCTGCTTTTCAGATGCTAACTTCACACTTCAGAGCACGACTATGGGCGGTAATTTCTCTGCATACATGACCGTAGTGCTGATTGGCGGAGTAATTCTTGCTTTTCCTGCAATATTCTATCAACTGTGGGCATTTGTGCGCCCAGGATTGAAAAAGACTGAACTTAAATCGGTGCGTGGTATTGGCGTCTATGTTTCCTTGCTATTCTTTCTGGGAGTGTTGTTCGGCTACTACGTCCTTACACCCCTTTCCATTCAATTTTTAGGAAACTTTGCCTTCGCAGATGTCGAAGTAAATGCGACCATATTGTCTTATTTGAAATTATGTTCCTCCCTTATTTTAGGAACTGGATTGGTTTTTCAGATGCCTGTAGTAATATACTTCTTGGCGAAAATAGGTTTAGTCAGTTCCGCCTTCCTCAAAAAATACAGAAGGCACGCCTTTGTAATTAACCTTATCGTGAGCGCAATTATTACTCCTCCCGACGTTACAAGTCAAATGCTTGTTTCGCTGCCTTTACTCCTACTTTACGAAATCAGTATTCGCGTGGCGCAGCGCGTAGAAAAAAATAAGGCTCAATTGTAAATTACCATTGAATTTCGTTGGAAAGTTCACTGATAATTTCATTATATTCGTAACCTTAAAAGTTAACTTAAATTTAAATCAAATGAAGAAAATCTACTTATTAGGTTTGTTCACAGCTGTTGCGAGTGTATCATTCGCACAATGGTCAGTGCAACAATCACCAGCCCGCAGAACTTTCACAAGAAGTGAAATTTCTCCAAAAGCTAGCATCCGTCAAGAAATGGCTCCATCTATAAATTGGAGCAACCGTGTTGTTCTTCTAACTGAAGACTTCCAAAGTGTAACTGGAACATTGCCAGGTGCATTGCCAACAGGATGGTCAACTAACCAAGTTGTTCAAGCTGACGGTTCTAACGGAAATGCATTCAAAACTCATAACAGCACAACCGCTAACGGTGGTGGTTACTGGCCAGTTCCACAAATTGGAACAGGAAACAAATTCGCTGGAGCGAATGACGACAACACACCATGCGATTGCGATATGGTTGATGCGTATGTTCAATCTCCTTCTATGGATTTCTCTGCTGCTTCTAACATCGCGATTTCATTTGATATTTTCCACGATGGTAATTTCGGTGGTGGTGATGCTACTTTGCAAATCTCTACAGACGGTGGTGCTACCTTTAACATTCGTTCTATCGGAACAGATGAAACAGGTGCAAGCATCGATGTATTTCCTTTAGATCAAGATTACTGGCAGTCTATCATTGTTCCATTGTATGATGTAACAGCAGCAAACGTAATCATCCGTTTCCAGTGGACTGACGCTGGTTCATGGGCTTCTGGATTTGCAGTAGATAACGTAATCGTGGGTGAATTACCTGCAAACGATATCCGTGTAGTTAAAACTAAAACTGGTGACTGGAATCAAGCCAACTTCGGTTTAGGTTTTTGGGATTACAACAGAGTACCTGTTACTCAAGTTAGCCCTGTTCACGCAACCTCAGTTATCTTCAACGGTGGTACTAATGACCAAGTTGATGCTACTATGAGCTACGAAGTTACTTTCAACGGAACACCTGTTGCTGGTTCTCCTTTCGCTGCTGATCAAACTTCTGCTGCTTTCTTATCTCTTGATAAAGACACTATCTCTGTATCTACTACTTGGACTCCAAGCGCTTTAGGTACTATTCAAGTTACAGCGACTTCCTCTTCAACTACTGGAGATGATGTTGCTTCGAACAATACAGGAACTGCTTCAATGGAAATCACTGACTTCACTTATGGTCGTGATGGAAATGCTGCACAAGCATTCGTAGGACCAACCTCAGATTTTGAAATTGGAAACTTGTTTGATATCTATGCTGACGATCAATTCGGTGGTATCGATGTTGCAATCGGAGCTGGTTCAGCTGCTGGTGACCCAATCCTTGGACGTATCTACCTTTGGGAAGGTTTTGATGCTGCTGGAGATCCTATCTTCACAGATATCGGAATCGAGACATTGGAGTACATCTTCACTGGTAACGAATTCAACAGTGTTGGAGGAAGCGATTTCGTAACACTTCCTTTCGCTTCTCCTGTATCTCTTAACGCAGACAACACATACTTGGTCGTTGTTTCATGTGTTTCTGGAACTCGTATTCCAGTTTCAGGAAGCAACGAATGGGTTGTTTCTTGGTTGTATGACGGTACTGCTTGGGGTGCTACAGGTTCAGTTCCAATGGTTCGTTTGAACTCTGACGAAACTGCTTCAGTTTCTTCAGTGAACGCAGCTACTGCATTCGAATTAGGTCAAAACATGCCTAACCCATCAAACGGTAACACAACAATCGTTTACAACCTTCCAAGCAATGAGCGTGTAACTCTAACAGTTCGCGATTTGACTGGACGTGTTGTTGCTGTATCTAACGAAGGTGTTAAGCCAGCTGGTAAAAACATGATCTCTTTGAATACTTCAGCGTTTGGTGCAGGTGTTTACACTTACACAATCACTGCAGGTTCTTCAAGTTTGACTAAACAAATGATGGTGAAGTAATTCACTCACTTTCCTTGAAAGGAAAAAGTCCCGCACAATGCGGGACTTTTTTTTTGCTCAATGGATTTGCATATTGAAAGATTTCTTACCTTCCCACTCTAAATTAAACCTGATAAGATGAAAAAACTTTTTACTCTTTGCGGTGCTATTGGTTTAGCTTTTACTGCAACGGCGCAAACTGCGTCATTGACAGACATTAAAGCTGCTCCAAAGGCTCCTTCAAACACTGAATTGGAACGTTCTGCGCACGCTACTGCAACGACTCCAACTACAAGCAACGATCGTGTTGTTGTATACAGCCAGAACTTCTCTACCGGATTTGGCGATATGACCCACGAAGACAGCAGCCCTGCTGGAACCATTTGGATGATAGCAAATGCTAGCTCTCCTGCTGGAGAATTCTCTACCACATTGCCTGCTTTAGCTTCGCCAACGGCTGCGAACGGCTGGGCAATTTTCGATTGCGACCTATATAACACACCTGTATCGAACGGAGTTGAAGACGTAACAGGAAGCATGTCAACTCCATCTATCGATTGCAGTGCATTGACTTCTGTAATTGTAGAGTGGTCGCAGTATTTTCGTTATTGCTGCTTCTCTGCGTCACCATTGACGTTAGAAGTTTCAACAGACGGAGGAACCAACTGGACAGTTTTTCCTGCAAACGGAAGTTTCACGCCAAGCGCAAACTCACTTTCTGCTAACCCATTGAACACACGTGTTGACATTTCTTGCGCTGCCGCAGGACAATCGAACGTATTGGTTCGTTGGGGTTATAACACAGCTGCTGCTGCAGGTTATAGCCACTACTTCTGGGGAATCGATGACATCGAGATTTTCGACAACTCGAGTGTAAACGATCTTGAAATTCTTCAAGTAACAAACGGAGACGTATTCAACATTTGGGAATACCGTGTGACTCCTTTCGAGCAACGTACATACGCTGCAGACGGAGGTCTTCTAGTTGGTGTAATTTACCGCAACAACGGAAGCGCAGATCAAACAAATACTTCTATCAACGTTGACATTCTTGACGGTGCTGGAGCAGTTGTTGGAAACGCTGTTTCTTCTCCTTTCACTATGGAAGCTTTCGGCAACACGCCTGAGTGTCCTTCATTCCTTAACGACACTTTGTACATCCAAACAGGCTGGGAGCCAAGTGCTGTTGGAACATACACAATTCGCGCAAGTATTAACAGCTCAAACGCAACGGATGAGACTTCGGCTAACAATGCCATGGACAAAATCATTGTATACTCTACAGATGAATATGGTCATGAAGACGAAGCCAACTTAGACATTGAATTAACTCCACGCGATAGCGATACTAGCCCAGGTGAATTCGATCCAACTGGATACGGTGCATTCTTCACTTGTCCAAATGCAGGTTCATTGGCTTATGGATTAACAGTAGTTTTCGGACCTACATCTGATGCAGACGTTGACTTCTCAGCTGTTCTTTTTGAGGGAAGTCCTAACGACGCTGCTGTTCTTGCTGCGCAAGACTATCAGTTAAATGCAGGATGGATCGATAATGGATATCAATATTTCGCATTTGACGCTCCGGTTGATCTTCTACCTGGAACTGTATACTTCAATGGTGTTTTGAATGAAAATACAAGTGCATTGGAATTAACAGTTGCTGCTGAAGACAACAGTGACACTGACAACTCTACTGCGGTATACGAAATGGCTGGCGACGGTTCATTCGTATGGTTTGGAAGCCAAAGCTTCTCTCCTGCTGTTCGCTTGATTCTTTCTGAGCGCGTAACTGTAGACGAAATCAACTCTGACAACCTTACTTTCTTCCAATTCGCTCCAAACCCGGCAGTAACTTCAACTCGCGTTAATTTCGAGTTAACTTCTGCTGCGAACGTTGCTTACGAAGTACGCGATATCACTGGAAAATTAATCGAGTTTAAGAACTTAGGTAAATACACTCCAGGAATGAATAATTTCGAATTAAACGTTGCTGGCTTGAACGCTGGAAACTACGAAGTTTCACTTGTAATCGGTGGAGCAAGAATGTTCACTAAAACACTTTCAGTTAAGAAATAATATTTTCTTGATGAAATGAAAGGCCACCTTCGGGTGGCCTTTTTTTATTCGTATCGAAGAGCATCTATCGGATCTAGCTTCGAAGCTTTCTTGGCCGGATAATATCCCGAAGCTACCGAAACAATAAAAGAGATCGTCGCTCCCAAGAGCAACCAAAGCCAAGGAATGGTAAAGCCGACTCCAATGACCAATGAAACGATGTTGCCCACAAGCACACCCAAAATAATTCCTATTACCCCGCCTATCTGTCCAATGACCACAGCCTCAATTAAAAACTGTTGCTGTATAATCTTCGCGCTAGCACCAATAGACTTGCGGACTCCTATTTCACGCGTTCTCTCCGTAACAGAAACGAGCATAATATTCATAAGACCAATTCCAGCGCTAATGAGCGTAATTATTCCAATACAAATTCCTCCCAACGTAATTCCTGAAATCAAACCCATGAGTTTTTCTACAAGTCCATTACTCATACTCACTTCGAACGAATTGTCTTCACCAGGCCCGTCGGCACGAGCAACACGCATAGCTTCTACAGCAAGTTCTGTTGCAGATTCCAATTGCTTGGCTGATTTTACTGCTACGCTAATTTGATACTCGGAATTCTCATCACCGAAAGTTTTGCGAACATTGGTCAACGGAATCAAACACTGATTATCTCCTGCGAATCCGAACGTGTTTCCTTTTTCTTTTAAAGCCCCGACTATCGTATAGGACCTACCACTTACATCTACTGTTTGCCCAATTGGAGAAACACCACCTTTGAATAACTCCTTCGCAATGTCAGCCCCACAGACCATAACGTTAGCGCCATCTTTCAACTCGAAAGAAGAAAAATTCCGCCCATCGCTTAATACATAGGAAGACAATTCGAAATAATTCGCATCGCAACCCAATACAGAAACATTCGGATTGGTCTTTATTCCATTCCTTGAAACAGTAGAAGTTGCTGTGGCAAATACACTCAAGGAAACGATCGCATCTTCTTTAAACAACTCTTGAAACTTCTTGGCCTGATCGTAGGAAATAACTTCGACATTCTTACTGCTCTGACCTCTTCGCATACCCTGTCGAGCGTTGTTTCCCGATCGAATTGAAAACGTATTCGACCCAAGGCGAGAAAATTCTTCACTCAGCTTACGCTCTATGCACTTCACAGCAGTAATCATTCCTACCAAGGCCGTAATTCCAATAGCAATAATTGACACGGTCAATGTGGCTCGAAGCTTCTGGCTTCTGACCGAACCAACAGCGGTTCTTAGATTTTCTTTGAAAGATGTCGATAAAAGACGAAGCATAAAACAAAAGTAGGGTTGTAATTCCCTTGATTCATAACTATTTTTGCCGAGTAAAAATCTACAAAAAATGAGTGAAGTATTCGACCTAGACATGATCAAAAGCCACTACAACAGATTGGCTGAACGTGTGGAGAAAGCAAGAAATGTAGTTGGCAAACCACTAACATTAACTGAGAAAATATTATATTCTCACCTTTGGAATGGCTCAACTGACGTGGCTTTCGAACGAGGGGGCTCATATGTAGATTTCACTCCAGACCGTGTTGCTATGCAAGACGCTACTGCTCAAATGGCCTTGTTGCAATTCATGCAAGCTGGAAGAAAAAAAGTAGCGGTTCCCTCTACCGTTCACTGTGACCATTTGATTCAAGCCCGCGTAGGTTCTACAACTGACTTGAGTGATTCTTTGATCAAAAACAACGAAGTATTCAACTTTCTTTCAACTATTTCAAATAAATATGGAATAGGTTTCTGGAAACCAGGCGCAGGTATCATTCACCAAGTGGTGCTTGAGAACTATGCATTTCCAGGAGGATTAATGATTGGGACCGATTCACATACTGTAAATGCTGGTGGATTGGGTATGATTGCCATTGGCGTAGGTGGTGCAGATGCCATGGACGTTATGGCTGGCATGGCTTGGGAATTAAAGTTTCCTAAGTTGATTGGTATTAAATTGACTGGCAAACTTAGCGGTTGGTGTTCTGCTAAAGACGTAATTTTAAAAGTAGCTGGAATTCTTACCGTGAAGGGTGGTACAGGCTGCGTGGTGGAATATTTTGGTGAAGGCGCGCAAGCACTTTCATGCACCGGAAAAGGCACAATCTGTAACATGGGTGCTGAAATTGGCGCAACCACTTCAACCTTTGGCTACGACGATAGTATGGAAAGATACCTTCGTTCTACTGGACGCCCTGAAGTTGCTGATCTGGCCAACGACATTCGCGAACACCTGACCGGAGATGCTGAAGTTTATGCAAATCCAGAATTGTATTTCGATCAAGTATTAGAAATTAACCTTGACGAATTAGAGCCGTACATCAACGGTCCTTTCACTCCAGATTTGGCAACGCCTATCTCTAAAATGAAAGAAGCTGCTGCCGCAAACGACTGGCCTATTAAAGTTGAAGCTGGGCTTATTGGTTCTTGCACCAACAGTTCATATGAAGATATTTCTCGCGCAGCATCGCTGGCGAAACAAGCAGCAGAAAAAGGCATTGAGCCGAAAGCAGAATTCAGCATTACACCGGGTTCTGAAAAAGTTCGCTACACCATCGAGCGCGACGGGCTTATTGAAATCTTCGCGAAAATTGGAGCGAAGGTTTTCGCGAATGCTTGCGGACCGTGCATTGGAATGTGGGCAAGAACCGGCGCTGAAAAGAAAGAACGCAACACAATCGTTCACTCGTTCAACCGTAACTTCTCTGCTCGTCAAGACGGAAATCCAAACACAATGGCGTTCGTTGCCTCTCCGGAAATAACTACTGCACTTGCTATTGCTGGAGATTTAACTTTCAATCCTTTGACAGATTCATTAACAAATTCGAAAGGAGAACAAGTGATGTTCGATGCTCCAACTGGATTCGAATTACCTCCTCTTGGATTCGAAGTGAAAGACGCAGGTTATCAAGCACCCGCTGAAGATGGAAGCGCTGTAGAAATTACAGTGGCTGAAGACAGCGAACGTTTGCAGTTGCTTGCTCCCTTCGCCGATTGGAACGGTGCAAATATTGAAAACGCTCGAGTTTTAATTAAGGCGAAAGGAAAATGTACGACAGATCATATCTCAATGGCTGGACAGTGGTTACGTTTCCGTGGTCACTTAGACAATATCGCGAACAACACGTTAATTGGAGCAACCAACTTCTTCAACGGTGAGCAAAACAAAGTAAAGAATCAAATCACTGGCGAATACGCTGAAGTGCCAACGGTTCAACGTGCATACAAGGCAGCTGGTGTTCCTTCAATTGTTGTGGGAGACCACAATTACGGTGAAGGCTCTTCACGTGAGCATGCTGCTATGCAACCACGTCACTTGGGTGTTAGTGCCATACTTGTGAAAAGCTTCGCTCGTATTCACGAAACAAACCTAAAGAAACAAGGCATGTTGGCACTCACCTTTGCGAATGAGGCCGACTACGATAAAATTCAAGAAAACGACACAATCAATTTCGTTGACTTGGTTAATTTCACTGCTGGAAAGCCTTTGACTTTGGAATTGGCTCACGAAGATGGCTCGAAAGAAAACATCTTTGTAAACCACACCTACAACGACCAACAAATTGAATGGTTCAAAGCAGGTGGCGCCTTGAACTTAATTAGAAAATCACTTTAATAATGAAAAGAAAAGGACTTGTTAAAGTCCTTTTTTTTAATCTTCGTACTATGAAAAATCTATTGTATTTCTTTCTTGCTTTAACATTCTTCGCGTGTGGAAATGCTACCCCTAATGCAGAAGCTACGCCAGCAGCTACAACAAATACGGTTGTAGACGGAACGAACAAGACAGAAGCCATTCTTTCTATTACTGGAATGACTTGCGCTGCCGGATGTGGTGGGAAAATTCAAAAGGAACTTCAAAACATCCAAGGCGTAGTTACTACATCATTAGACTTCGTTGAAGACAGAGATGTAAATATTGTTAAGGTTGAATTCGATCCGAACGCAGTGAAGGAAACAGACATGACAAATATCGTGAACACCATTGCCGATGGTCAATACCACGTGGTGAAGGCTGAAATAATTTCGCACAAAGCTTCGTAATGTCATCCGTTCAACAAACTAAAAAAAGACTCAACACCGCAGGCAAAATTGGCGTAGTCTGTATGTTTTTAATCATTATTGCTGGAAGTTTCGTCCGCATTACCGGAAGCGGAATGGGCTGTCCTGATTGGCCAAAGTGTTTTGGTTATTACATTCCACCAACGGATGTTTCAACTGTTTCGTTGGAAGAAGGAAGATCCTATTCCAAAGGACAAATGGTTATTTATAACGATACACTTTGGATTACAAATAATGATTTTCAATACACTAAAGATTTCTGGAAAAGCAATTCCGGAAATGAGGCCGCTTTAAAAGTTTATCCCAAGCATCAATATGCTGAATTCAATTCGTTCCACACATGGACGGAATACATCAATCGCTTGCTTACAGGACTGCTTGGATTGCCCATTTTAGTCATGACATTCCTGGCTATGTTGTATTACAAAAAATCGAATGACTATTGGCCCGTTATATACTCCGTATTCGCTATTGTGATGATTCTTTTTGAAGCGTGGCTGGGGAAAATGGTCGTCGATAAAAATTTAAACACTTCGACCATTACGTTGCACATGATCGGATCATTAGGAATTTTATTGAGTTTGTTGTTTCTGATTCGCAGAACCAACGAAAAAGAAAACTACTCGCTTCCTGCTGTTCTTCGCAAATCACTCTCCTTTTTCTTTATCATTCACCTCGTGCAACTTCTGCTCGGCACTCAGGTTAGAGAATCTGTTGATCAACTTTTAGAAAATGGAATTGGAAGAAATATTCTAATAGAAAATTTGCCTGTTGGATTTAAAATTCACCGGAGCTTTTCCATACTCATTGTTATCTTGGCAACCATGATGTATCTGCAATACCGAAGATTGGAAATCCAACCAAGAAAATTCAAATACTTGTTTGTCGTTCTTGGATTTGAAATTTTATTTGGAGTTGGAATGGCATACTTGGGAATACCTAGAGTTCTGCAGCCTCTGCATTTACTCTTTTCAATCATTCTGTTCGCTCTGAGCGGAATGATTCTATTGGAAACAAAAAAGAAATAAACATCACAATTAGTTTTACCAAACTATATTTTACTGCAGCACGCAGTTATCATTGGCGCTTGCAATTGAATGACTTTTTTTTCTGATCTAGTCTGTTTTTTTCGAGATGTCGAGAAGAGTATCCATTCCCATCATCTGCTTCATGACCTTTTGCATTCCATCCGGAGAACCGTCTAAGAAAATAACATTTCCTTTTCCGTACTCCGCGAAATTCTTAATGGCTTCTGTCCACATAGAAAACATAATCATTGAAGTATCCAAGTTCGCTTGCTGCATTTCTCTTGCCGCGTTTTGCATACCCTTAGCCACTTCTTCTCTAAACAACGCAACCCCTTGTCCTCTCAACTGAGCCGCTTCTCTCTCAGCCTGAGCGGCAATTTTAATCGCATTTCCGTCTGCCTCTGCTGCCTTCGTCTTTGTGATTAACAAAGCTTGACCTTCATTCTCAGCCGCAGCCTTCAAATTACTAGACGCCACAACCTGACTCATGGAGCGCATAACTGCCTCATCGAACGTAATGTCGTTGATCTGCAAGTCGTGCAAATGATATCCCCATTCTTCAATAACATTATCAATCTGCTCTTTCACGTGATCTATGATTTCATTGCGAAGTGACAACACTTCCGCTTGTTTCTTTGTGGCAACAAAGGCACGAATATTTCCTTCAATGGTGCGAATGAGTGCTTGCATCAAGCTCTTCTCGTCTATGAATTTGAAGGCTACTTTCTTAATGCTGTCTTCCGCATCGTCCTGAACTGAGAACAGAAGCATACTTTTAAAATAAACATTGGCCTGGTCAATTGTCACCGCCTGAAACTCCAATTCAACCGAACGATTCTGCGTTGAAATACGCTTGAATATGGTCTCAACAAACGGAATAAGTAAGTTCAACCCCGGACGAATTACTCTTCTGTATTTTCCGAAAACAGTAACTACCGCGACGTTTCCTTGCTGCACTGTTTTCAGTCCTGAAAAAACAAGTAATGCAGCAAATGCTAATAATATGTAACCTGACATAATCGTAATTTTTACGAATGTATCTCATCTCTTCCATAAAAATCAGATTAGATTCATTTCACTCTAAAAAAGTGTAATTTTGAGCATGCAGAAATCCGAATTACTCAACACCGAAGAAATTGAGCAAAAGCTCATCCGCATGGCTTATGAAATAGCTGAGCGTCATTACAACGAAAAGAACATTGTTTTCATTGGCATTGAAGACAACGGAGCTGCAGTTTCCAAAAGACTATTCGAATTGGTGAAAGAAATTGTTGCCATTCCTTGCGAAATCAGTAGCATTCAACTTTCAAAAGAGAACCCAATCGGAAGCGTTCAACTTTCTACTTCTGTTGTTCTTAAAAATAAATGTGTTGTGCTCATCGACGATGTGTTTAATTCTGGACAAACACTCATGCACGCCGCATCATTTCTTGTTTCCAAGGAAATTCACAGATTAACTACAGCCGTTTTAGTGGAGAGAAAACACAGACGTTTTCCAATCAAAGCAGATTTCGTTGGATTGAAATTATCAACGACATTGAAAGAACATGTGACCGTGAGTATGGACGGGAAAAACTCTTCGGTGACGATTCGTTAATTTATTTCGAAGGCGAAATTCAACATGAAATTTCTTCCCGCTTGTGGATAATAAAAGCGCTCTGTGATTGTGCTTCCGTATATGTATGAAAAGGCATAACCGTTGCTCGCATACATTCTATTGAAAGCGTTATTCACCCAAAAAGTGATCTTAACTGAAGGCTTCGGACCGTATTTCGAATCCCATTGAATACCGAAATCTGAAACAGCAAATGCAGTAATCACAGCAGTGCTGCTTCCAGTGTTATCGAGGTGCTGCTTCCCAACAAACTTTTCATTGAACAACAGATACAATTGCTTTCTTACTGGCTTCATGGTCATGCGCCATCCATGCGGAAAAACCTGATATTCGGCAGTTAATCCCGCAACAACATTCGGACTGAAAGCGATGTCCGTAGTTCCCCGCGCAATCACTTCTTCCGCATAAGTATCATAATTCAAAATGCGCTCTTGGAAGTCAATAATCTTATTCTCACTCAACGTTAAGTTAGCACCTACTCTCAACCTTTGTTTGAAATAAGCCGAAGAACTTAATTCAATTCCTCTTCTGTATGACTGAGCCACATTCGTTCTCAACGGCGCTCCAACATCGTTCAAAGCGCCTGTAAGCACCAACTGATTGTTGTAGTTCATATAATATACATTTACATCGATTGTAGAATTGTAGTCATCTTTGAAATGAAGTCCCGCTTCAAAGTCGGTCATGTATTCGTTCTGTGGGATTTGACCAAAAGGAGCATCAACAAAATCATTTCTATTAGGCTCCTTCCCCGAATGCGCAACTGAAGCATAAACCGAAACAAACTTTCCAGCAAAATAACGAAGGCCAATTTTTGGATTTAAAAAATTGGTTGTCATATCAACATCATATTCCCTTTGATCGTTGTCGGTTCCCATGGTCTTATAAGAAACATACCTCGCTTGTAAATCAGCGTTGACAATTAACTTCCTTGGCACAACAGCCCACTCTATTTTCGAAAAAGCATTCGCGTCGTATTTGTCTGATTGTCCATAATAATATTGATAATCGAGGACAAAAATTAGTGGCGTTCCAGTAGCAATGACTCTTCCGTAATGTTGACCACTGTAATGATTCAAACCTACTCCTGAAGTGCTCGTGAATTTTCTCTTTCTAATCACATACGAACTTGTCGCCCCATAAAAGTTATTGTTCAACCATCTTCTTCTTACCAAATTCGTGAGCGAAAGCGTATCTCCATTTACAATTTGTGGAAGCATGTTGTAGTTCGTAACATCCTGATCTGTTTTGAATTGTTCGAAATACCCTTCTCCATGTGTGAAGTGTAAAGCAGCTCTAAATTCATGCATTGCGCCATCTCTTTTCTTGGAAGAAAAATAATGTGCCTGCGCATGTTCTTGTCTATAATTATCAATTTCGTTCTCGTAGAGATAAGCATTGTACGTTCTACCCGAATTCAATAAATTATCGATATCGGCTTGCGATGCACCATTGCGACTTGCAAACGCAAGTATATCGGATGTGGTTCCGTATAGTTTTTCATAAGGAGTTCCATTCCAAGCCTGATAAGTGTTTTCCTTTCCACCAAAAACAAAAAATGTCAATTCCTTTGAACGAAGATGTTCCTTGTGTAGCGTAAATTTTCCTTTGGTGAAATAAGAGAACAAATTTGTTCTAGCTCGATCGATGTAGCCTTCGGATTCAATTCGACTAACGCGAATATTGTACTCAAAATTAGGTCTCGCCTTGTTTCCTATTTCAAACATTAATTTGTTGCTACCAAAAGAACCTCCACCCGTATTAATTCGAACAAAATTCCGCTCTAAATCTGTGTCGGTATCTAAGTGTATGCTTCCACCAAAAGAACCTGTTCCATTTGCAGACGTTCCTATTCCGCGTTGAACTTGGATGTTCGAACTGGAAGAGGCTAAGTCGGGTGTGTTCACCCAAAACACTTGCTGACTTTCGGGATCGTTCAAGGGAACTCCGTTTATAGTAACATTCACGCGCGTGGGGTCACTTCCCCGGATCCACAAGCCCGTATAGCCGATTCCGTTACCAGCATCCGATGTTACGGTAAGAGAAGGTGTGAAACGCAAAAGGAATGGCAGATCCACCCCGTTGTTGATTTTATCAATATCCATTGGTTTCAGATTCGTCAACGCGAATGGAGCATCATTTTCAGCCGACCATACGTCGCGAATACTAATAGGATTTAAAACAAAAGTTGGAACAATTGTCGTGTCTTTTTTTTCTTGTGCACATACACTTGATGCAACAAAAAGAGCAACGCTTACAAAAACAATTTTCTTAAACATGTATTTTACTTTGTGCGCACGACAGGGGTTGTGGTGCACGTTGTTCTTCTTTTCCTTGGCGGCATTACCCGCCCAGGTTCCTCTTGTTCTGAAACAAGAAGGGTTTAATCTCAGCCATTTTTTTTACGAATGGCACCCCTATGAGAACGCAGCAAATATAGAAAGGTATTACCTTAGACAAGTGAAAAAAGGATTGGTATTCAAAACAACGGGAAAATCTTACGACGTTTTAATCGACGGTAAAATTGTTGTGTGCTCGCTGCGCGGAAAGATTAGACTGCAAGGCCTTCGCACTACAAACCCCATTGCTGCTGGAGATTACGTAGATGTTGAAATGGACAGCGACGGCAATGGAAGTATCAACCGCATTCACGACCGAACAAATTACATCATTCGAAAATCAGTTAACCTCTCGAAAGAAGCGCAGATTATTGCTGCGAATATTACACGTGCTTTTTTGCTTGTTACCATTGATCGTCCGCAAACCACGCCCGGATTTATCGATCGTTTTTTAGTCACTGCAGAAGCATATCGTATTCCTGTTACCTTGATTTTTCACAAGTGGGACATCTACACGGAAGAAGAAAAAGAGAAAGCTATTGACTTGGCTTCCATATACAAAAGCATTGGATATGAGTTGTTATTTACGAGTATTGAGACTGGACAAGGGCTGAAAGAATTGAAGCAACTCATAGAGACGGGAACGTTTTTATTCTCGGGACACAGTGGCGTAGGGAAATCATCTTTGGTTGGAAAAATTTCCAACAACGAAGACATTCGGATCGGTGACATCAGCGACTGGAGCGGGAAAGGACAGCACACGACAACGTTTGCTGAAATATTTCCATTGAGTGACACCTCGTTTTTAATTGACACTCCGGGTATCAAAGGATTTGGCTTGGTGAATTTCGAAGAAGAGTTGTTGGGTAATTATTTCCCTGAATTTCTAGAATTATTACCTGCATGCAAGTTCAACAATTGCAAGCACATTAACGAACCGAAGTGCGCTGTTTTAGAGGCATTGAGTGAAGGTGAGATTGCAGAATCGCGTTACATGAGTTATAGATCTATGTTAGAAAGCGAAACTGAAAAATACCGTTCTTCATGAAATTCCAACTGTTCACCAACGAGCACTTTTTTATTATTGGATTAACGCTTTTTCTCTCCCTTTTTTTTGTTTGGGTTGGAAGGAAATACGACAAGTCGCGTGACATACTGCGCTGGTTTTTCGGGATATTGCTATTGACTAACATGGTCGTTTATCAAACCTATCGCTATCAAATTGGCTTGTGGGAAGTGCGCCACGATTTACCCCTTGAGCTGTGCAACCTCGCGAACATTTTAACCGCATTGGCATTGCTCCTGAAGCGTCGCGGCATGGCTGAAATTGCGTGGTGCTGGGTGATGACCGGCACGCTGAATGGATTAATCACTCCAGACTTCATGGGCGTGTTTCCAGAAGTGCCTTATGTCTCTTTCTTCATCGGACATGCGGGATTAATTATTGCCACATCCTTTTTAGTTTTCGGAATGAAGTTGTATCCGCAAAAAGGTTCTTGGTTGCGTGTTGTGGCGGCATCGCAGATTTATTTCGCGCTGGCTTTTTCAGTCAATAAAATTATCGGAAGTAACTACGGATACCTCATGCACAAGCCCGAAGGCGGCAGCGCCATGGATTTCTTCGGCCCTTATCCGTATTATTTAATCACGCTCGAATGCTTAGGAGCGTTGCTGTTTTTCTTGGTATTGTTGCCGTTTAGGAAGAAGCAGAATTCAAATTAATTCCAACTCGGAATCATTCCGCGTAAGCCCATATCTACAACCGATTCACCTGCGCCCGGTTCCCATTTTCCATCCGAGTTGGTATCAATCCATTCGAAACTGTTATTGGTGGAAAGTGAAAGGGTTACATAGATATCTTCAGTTTCATTTCCGGTAATAACCAAGGGTGAAGAAAATCCGCCGGTTACTACGCAACTTCCTTGAGGAATGGGAGAGGTTGCAAATATCGGATTCGGAACTGTGGTGGCACCTGGAGGTGCTTGTCCCGAAGTTACATAAGGAGTTCCTAATACGCTCGTCTCGAATCCCCAGTAGCCTTGAAGCACATCGTCATTCACAGCCACCGTTTGTGTGTTTATTACATAATTTGTGATGTACGTATTGAACCCTACAAAACTCGAAACACGTCCCGTTAAATCGAATCCATTCGCCAATAAATTCACATCGAAATTCTGATACAACAACGAAGCACGAACATATTCGTAAGTACCCGGGGTAAATGAACTTATGGGAACAGCTACAAAAATTTCTCCCGGCGCTGCAATTCTGGCTTTCGCGAAATCAATCGCATTCGCTCCGCCTGCCATGGTTTCATCGGCGTGATAAACAACCTCACCCCCACCTAAAGCGGTATACATGTTCGGCGTAAATTCAATGTAGTGCGCAGAAATTTTATGAAACAACGGACTTAATGCAGCATGTCCAGCGGGCACGGTTGAAGGCACTCCCAAGTTGTTCAATCGCTCTTGCGTTGAGTCTGTCACAATCTTTATGTAAACCGTTGGTCCATCCAATGCATGTGGATCATCCTTGCAACGATCGCAAGAAACCAAAACCATCATCATTAAAACAGCAAAAAGGAAATTCGATTTTTTCATGATGGGAAAATAAGATTTTTATCGAAACCTAACTCATGTAAATCCATGCACTTTCATACGACTCTTGGACTTCAAAAAACTGGAGCATCTCTTGATAAAACGAATCGCCTCCTATTGTTGCGCTATCACCAATAACAATCAACTTCTTCCTAGCGCGAGTAAGCGCAACATTCATCCTGCGGTAGTCTTTCAAGAATCCAATTTCATTCTCGTCGTTGCTTCGCACCAAAGAAATAATAACCACATCGGCCTCTTGCCCTTGAAACGAATCCACCGTATTAATCGTCACCTCCTCATCTTTAAACACACGCTCCAACAATTCAATCTGAGCGCGATACGGTGAAATTAAGGCGCATGAAAAAAACTGTTGCGTCTGTTCCTTCAACATGGTATACATTTTCATGGCCAATTCAGCTTCGCCTTTGTTCATCCGCGAATGGCCCTCTGCTCCTGCCTCTTCATTATAACCTGTCCCAGCAGTATCAATGAATTGAATAGGATTCAAATCGCCTTCCAACATACGACGTGCAACAGAGATATCTGCAGTGAGTTTCCCTTCATAAAAATGCATGTTGCTGAACGCTGCTATTTTTTCGTTCATACGATATTGTACATCAAGAAAGTGTACACCCTTCGAAACGCGCGCAGCTCTCTCCATTAAAGAAATTGCCAAGCCCTTCTGGGCTGCTTCATTCGAAAAAATAGTTGGAGGAAGTTGCAAATGGTCTCCAGCTAAAACCAATTTATTTCCTTTAGCAATCGGAATCCAACAGGCCGGTTCCAGCGCCTGCCCTGCTTCGTCGATCACAATAACATCGAACACTCGATCACGAAGCATATCATTCGCAGATCCTACGAGGGTTGTGCAAATCACATCGGCCTGATCAATGAGTCTATCCAATAAAAACAATTCCGTCTCGCGCGCTTCGCGCATCATTTCTTTTGCTTCCTTGAAAATTAATTTGCGTTGCTCTGCTTCTTCTCTGCCAAACGAACGTTTGTATTTACTTCCCAAGGAACGCAATTCTTTCGCTTTTCTTTTCCATTCACGAACTCGAGAGTAATCTTTGTCTTCCAACAACTTCACATCAACGGTAAACGCATTTGCTTTGGAATGCACCTTTGCCGGATTCCCCAAACGCAAAACTTTCAATCCCTTTTCACCCAGCCCATTCACCAAATGGTCTACTGCCGCATTGCTCGGCGCACAGCACAATACCTTTTTCTTCAATTTTGCTAACTCCTGCATGGCATGAATAAGTGTTGTGGTCTTGCCAGTGCCGGGAGGGCCGTGAACAACACTTACAACCAAATCATTCACAACACCTCGTGCAGCTTCGTTCTGTGAATCATTTAAATTTCCATGAGAACCAGTATACTCAATTTCTAAAAGTCTTTTTTCTTCCGAAGTAATTGCATCGCGAATTTCTGCCAATCGATTGTTCTTCGCGTTTATTACATTATTCAAAGCCGCGAACATTTCCTTGTATGACTTTTCATCGAAGGATACATTCAATCCAATTTTTCCATCGTCCGTCCAATCGGGTAATTCATCTACTCTAAATTGAATTTTCATTCGCAGATGATCCACGAATGCGATAGTTCCTTTGAGCGATTCTCCTTGGTGATTTTCATGATTGGAAAATAATTCAACGGGTTGGCCAGATTGAAACGAATGCTTCGCGGGACCGTTGGTTTTTTCCACCACCAAAAACGGATACGAACCGAAGCCGAATCCATCTTCCACAATCTTCAGTGGGAACCAGGTTAGGCCTTCTCTAATTCGCGCATTAACCGGTTGCTCTTTCAATTGTTTTTGAAAGCGCGCCCAATCTTCGTCCCGCTCTATTTTCAAGAGCTCAGCAAGATTTCCGAGATAGGTTGTGTTTTCTTGAAGGGTCATGGGCACAAATAAATAAGGGGCGAAGATCGCCCCTTATTCTAATATTTGAAAGAAATATTAGTTTCTCATCAAGTGAAAGTATCCTGGATAATCATCTACTTTTCCTATTGGCGATGTCACCTTCAGAACGAAATAAAACACCCCATCGGATAATTCATTCGGAGACCAATCGTTTTTGTAATCAGTACTCTCATAAACCATTTCGCCCCATCTATTAAACACTTCTAAACTAGCGTTCGCATAGTAGAACAATGACTCTCCGAAGTTCAATGTTTGATTTTCAGTTGTTCCGTTGAGTAATACAATGTTTGGCAAGAACACATCACAAGGAAGTGATGTAACTCCAAATTCCGTTGAAGCGCTGAATCCGCAAACGGGTTCTGTTATTTCAACCGAATAAAGGAATTGCTCGTTTGGTATTCCTGCCCAAGGGCTATAGACAGTTCCAATTGCGTTTGGAACAATCGTGTCAGATAAGAACCACTGATAGGTATAGCTAGGATTCAAGAAAGGAGCATTCAAGAATATCTGCTCATTCAAACAAACTGAATCAGTGGTGAAAGGAGCAGTGCCCGGCGTTTCGGGAGTAATCAAGAGCAAGTTATCTGTTACAGTACATTGAAGATCATCGATGGGATGAACAGACAAGGTAACTTCTGAAGTTCCTGACGCGCCGCTGAAGCTAGGGAAAGGAATGTTCGAAGCATTGAACGTTCCACCATTCCCACTGACCACGGACCAGTCGTACACGTAATTTATTCCTGGCACTTGTCCTGAAACATTGCTTGTTAAATTCACTGAATTCAAACAATAAGGAAGATCGTTACCTAAATCTAAAACTGGGGGTGCAAAGTAATTCACTTCTATTGTATCGCTGTAGGTACAACCAAAGTTGTCCAAAGCCGAAGCAATAATGTAGTAATTCCCTGGTGTTGTAGGATTTAATATCGCTCCTCCGCAATTAGCAATTGTGCTGGTAATTCCAGGACCAGTCCACGTTATAGAGTCACACGTATATCCGAAAGAAGGAAGGAACGAAACCAAAGGTGGGTATAAAGTTGAATCAAAGTTTACCCCCCAATCGAAAATCCATCCATCATCAGAAGCCCACAAGTCACAAACTTCGATAATCCATGCACCATTCAACGGACAACCAATTAAATTCGTAAAAGGCTGAACAGAATTGTATGTGCCACTTGGCAAGGTGCCACCTGTGTTTGCAGCCCATGTGCCTGCAGTTGCGGTCGGTGACCAATAGTAATCATAACCAACCCCGGCAGGATCAGCAGCCCCCATTATATCAACTGGCTCACCGAGGAAAGTTCCGCTTCCACCTTGCTGGTGAACGATAATGCTTTGACCGTTTGGACAAGTAAATGAAATAACAATATCGCCCATGAAACTATGCTCGAAATTGATAAAGAAGCTTTCGAAATCACCCACGCTTTGGATGGTTTGTCCTGCGTTAAAACCACCGAACAACAGTGTATCAGAGTAACATTGCGTCTGATCATCTGGAATAAACAAGGCCCCACCTAAATTCGCTGTTGGAAGAGCCGACCAATAAGTTGGGTCTATTGAAACCGCTAAGTTTATTTCTTGTCCTAGACAAGCCTGGAAATCATCTGCTGCAATGCTCATCGAAGGGTAAGTATCAACAAGAATCAAGGCGTCAATCAAATTAATATTTCCACATCCATTGGTATCAAGAACCATCAGTTCTACCATGTATGCGCCTGATTCCGAATACGTGTGCGTTACGATTGGCCAAGAGCTCAAATCAGTTGTTCCATCATCGAAATCCCAAGTAAGACTCCCCAACACTGTACCCGGTGCAAATACCGTTGACGAGGCATCGAAAGTAATTGACTCCCCCACACAAAGACGTGTAGGCTGAAAGTCTGGCTGATCTGTAGTTACAGCAACAACTGGCGGTTCACAAGGAATACCGCATGAAATTTCTGCTCCGAAGCTTCCAACACTCGCGTCACCATCTGATGTAAATAAGATCGTTAAACAATTCGAAGGATTACTTGAAGAAACGATTAGACCATTGAGGTCACCTCCTACATAAGTTCCAATTAAAGGAGCAGAAGCGTCACCGCCATTGAAAATAGCCATTTGGTCACCAGCACCAAGGTTAAAGAAGCTAAAATCTAAATTAACCTGACCCGGAATTGTTGCGTCGGAACATATGACTGAAATCGCAACAATGTTTGGACCGTAATCGGCTGCGCTTAGTCCTGGGTCAACCAAGAAACCACCGCAGCTAGAAATGAAAGCAGTTCCTACAGGATATTCTTGAGCAGCTGCTTGAAAAACGGACAACGCCGCTACGAAAAGGGAGAATAAAACTTTTTTCATTTTACTTGGCTTTGTTGTTTATCAATTCTCTTTTGTACAAAGTCTCTAAGCGCTTTGCAGAAAAAACAGTGATTACATAATCTGAGTTCATCCAACGATAAGCCTTCGTTTCTATCGCATCTGGCTGCAGCTCGGGAGTACTCGTTAAAACTGCGAAGAGCATTTGTGGCGTTGGTGCGGCAGAAGACAAACGGTTATATGCTGAAGTATTCAACACAGGTGCATTAGCCGCCTTTTCAGGAGCAAGCGTCACCGACACCATATTATTCTGTAAAAAATTCAACCAAGAAGCATCACTGTTGTGAAGACTGGTTATGTTCGACTGAGCGAACGAAATTCCAATTGTTCCGAGGAACAAAAAGAGAGAGAGCAGAATTTTCTTTTCCATAAAAACAAAAATAGGTAATGTGATGACTATTTCATCAAGAAAATAGTTGTCTGTTCCATAAAATGATTTCAAAAAAACAGAAAATTAAAAAATATGTGTATATTTGCAGCCGCTTTTAAGAGCAAGATGATCTCGTAGCTCAGCTGGTAGAGCACTACACTTTTAATGTATGGGCCCTGGGTTCGAATCCCAGCGGGATCACGAAAAAGAAAAAGGGCAGGAGACTGCCCTTTTTCCATCTCAATTGCCCTGGTGGTGAAATTGGTAGACACGCCATCTTGAGGGGGTGGTTCCGTAAGGTGTGCTGGTTCGAGTCCAGTCCAGGGCACAAAGGGGAATATTCCCCTTTTTTTATGCATTGAAAATTCTTGTGCACGCGGTAATAAGGTATTTTCGCAGAACGATTGATTCGATGAAATGGAAACGATAAAAGACAATTTTACCTGGATTGCAGGTCCGTGCAGCGCTGAGTCCGAAGAGCAAGTAGTAAACACTGCTCAAGAACTCAAAGCTCGCTTGCCTTTATCGTACTATCGTGCCGGACTTTGGAAACCACGAACGAGTCCGAATTCCTTTGAAGGAATGGGAGCAGCGGCGCTTCCTTGGATGAAAAAAGCGAAGGAAGAAACAGGTGTAAAAATCATTACTGAAGTAGCAACAGCGCAACATGTAGAATTGTGTCTTGAATACAATTTCGATGCACTTTGGATTGGAGCCCGAACAACCACAAACCCTTTTTCCGTTCAAGAAATTGCGGAAGCCCTTCGCGGGGTAAACATCCCCATCTTCATTAAAAACCCCATCAATCCAGACCTTTCACTTTGGATTGGAGCCTTCGAACGTTTTCAAAAAGTTGGACTAACTGATTTGAGCGCCATTCACCGAGGGTTTTCTGTAGCCAATAAACTTCCCTACCGAAACAAACCTCTTTGGGAAATTCCCATTGAATTTAAAACACAATTCCCCGACATCCCTCTTCTTTGCGACCCGAGCCACATCTGTGGGAACCGGACATTGCTGAAAGATGTAAGCCAACGCGCCATTGATTTGGGCATGAATGGGATCATGATCGAAAGTCATCCGAATCCCGACAGTGCCCTGAGCGATGCCGCGCAACAAATTACACCAGCGCAAGTTGCAGAAATGGCCGCTGCTCTTCATTACAGAACCACTTCGCTTACTTCCAATTCTGCTGAAAAACTTCAAATACTCAGAGATCAAGTAGATGCCTTGGACGCAGATATTATTGATTTGTTGGGAAAGAGGATGAACGTTGCGCGAGAGATGGGCGCTTTGAAAAAAGAAGAGGGCATTACTATTTTTCAATTGGAAAGATGGAAGGAAATTCTTGAAAGCCGCGAAGCGTGGGGCAAATCGGCAATGCTGACCGAAACATTTCTCTCTGCCTATCTTGAAGCCATTCACAAAGAGAGTATCCGCGCGCAAAACGGCGTCATGAACAAAGACTGATTTTCGTTCATTGTGAATGAATGGTGAATAAAATCAATCGGTTCAGTTGACCTGGGTAAGCTAATTTTACAAGATATGCGCTCTTGGTTCTTTTTTCTTTTTCTGACTTCAAGCATTTCCATGCTTGGGCAAGAACCCGCGTCTCAAGATTCGCTATTACCTATAGTTCCTTATTCGTCAGATGGCGCAGCTCGTCAATGGCTAAATGGCAGCGACAAATCGAGCTTACCCAAATTCACCGCAGCACCCGTGCCTATTCAACCCGTGGTTATTTATTTTGAAAAATCAGGCGTTGACCTGAGCACAACAGCACAACAGCAACTGAACGATATTGTTGAAAAACTTGCTCGAAACGGTAAAACAGGTGTGCTTATCACAGGCTACTCTGATCGAAATGGAAGCAGCGAAAAAAACTGGAAGGAGTCAGAAAAAAGAGCAAAATCAGTTCGTAATTTCATCGTAAGTTCAGGAATCGATTCCAACCGATGCGTCGCTAAATTCGTTGGAGATGTTGGTTCCATTGGGAAAAACCCTGGAGACAGAAAAGTCATTGTTGAATTTATAGCCCGTCCTTAATGAAGATTATTTGCATTGGAAGAAACTACGCGGCGCACGCAGCTGAACTGGGAAATGCCGTTCCTGACAACCCTGTTGTTTTTTGCAAACCTGACTCTGCTATCATTCAACGCGGCAATCCGTTTGTGATTCCAGCCTTCACAAAAGATGTTCACTATGAGTTGGAATTGGTTTTTCGAATCAATCGATTGGGGAAACATATTCAAGAGTCTTTTGCTCCGCGCTATTACAACGAAGTGACTTTGGGAATAGATTTTACAGCTAGAGATGTGCAAGATGAATTGAAAAAGAAAGGCCTTCCATGGGAACGCGCCAAAGCTTTTGACGGGTCTGCATTTGTGAGTGAAAAGTTCTTTGAATTAGAAACCCTTCCCTCCCCCATTCTCTTCACCTTGAAGAAAAATGGAACAACGGTTCAAGAAGGAAATAGTTCACACATGATTCATTCCATTGATAAACTCATTGAGAATGTTTCGGAAGTTTTTACTTTGAAAATTGGCGACTTAATTTTCACGGGAACCCCTGCGGGTGTTGGTCCTGTGGTATCTGGCGATTTACTTGAAGGGTTTCTTTTCGACGAAAAAGTTTTCGCACTTCGAATTAAATAAGCCTTACGATTTTGTGTTGCTTCTTTTTTCGAGCATGGGAACAAATGAAAATTCTCCGTAGTAGGTGTTTTGAAAATTCCCTTGTTCGTCTTCTTGAATAAGGGTCATCTCTTGCTTCTCTCCCTCGCCGAAAGGCATAACCAACTTCCCGCCCGGCTTCATTTGCATAAGTAGTTCTTCCGGAACAATTGGAATGGCGCAAGTAATAATAATTCTATCATAAGGTGCAAATGCCGGAATTCCTTTATAACCGTCGCCATAGGCCAAATGACATTTGTATCCCATTTCAGCCAAAATTTTCTTCGAAGTATCGAAAAGCAATTTCTGTCTTTCGATCGTATAAACCTTCGCGCCCATTTCGCAGAGTACAGAAGTTTGATAGCCCGAACCTGTTCCTATTTCTAGCACCTTCATTCCCTTTTCCACATCTAACAGCTGACTTTGAAACGCCACGGTATAAGGTGCCGAAATAGTCTGCTCTGCTCCAATAGGTAAAGCCTTGTTTTCATAGGCCAATTCAACAAAAGCGCTCGTTAAGAAGGCGTGTCTCGGAACCTTGTTTATTGCATCTAGCACGCGACCATCGGTAATTCCTTTCTCACGCAATTCGTCTACTAATATTCTTCTCAGCCCCTTGTGCCTGTAATTATCCTCAATCATACCGCCAAGGTACGGGACTATTTCATCCGCTTTTCAGTGTTGAAAAGTAAAAATCAACTAAGTGATGTAGACATCGATTTCTATCACATTTGCATAAGAAGAGAATTATTTATGTTGAAAATAGGAGTTTTAGGAACGGGATACCTAGGGAAGATTCACATGCAAGTGCTGTCGGAATTGCCTGATTTGTTTACATCCATTCATTTTTTTGACCCGGATATTAAAGCAGCTACAGAAGCCGCCGCACGTTTTGGAATTGAGCCTTGCCATAGCCTCGAAGCGCTTATAAATGAAGTCGATGTGGTGGATGTGGTTTCAAGCACACCTTCCCATTTTCAATGCGCATCGAATGCCATTCGCAATCTGAAACACGTATTCATTGAAAAGCCAATAACTTCGACATTAGAAGAAAGTAACAGTCTAATTAAACTCGCTAAAGAAGCCCAAGTCATTGCGCAAGTTGGACACATTGAACGATTCAATCCTGCCTTCTTAGCCATCGCCCCGTTGTTAGAACAACCGAAATACATTGAGGCGCATCGACTGAGCCAATATAAAGGGCGTAACAACGATGTATCTGTTATTCTCGACGTTATGATTCACGATATCGATTTAATCCTTGCCGTGACAAAAGCCAATGTCAGAAGGGTTTCCGCAAATGGTGCTTCAGTTCTTACTTCACACATTGACATTGCCAATGCACGCATAGAATTAGACAATGGTTGTGTAGCGAATTTAACAGCCAGCCGCGTGGGGACCGACTCCATGCGCAAAATGAGATTCTATCAAAAGGATGCCTGTTACGTTTCTGACTTCTTGAATAAAACTGCGCATAGTTATGAGCTAATTCGAGAGAATAAAGAAAATGAAATAACCAAGAAAAGTCTTACTGTGCCTGATAGCAATGCGCTCAAACAAGAGCTAACAAGTTTCGGCGAAGCTGTATTGCATCAGACAAAGCCCACTGTCTCCTTAGAAGATGGACACAAAGCACTCGCAGTGGCCGAAATGATTGCTGAAAAAATTAAGCTCAACGTTTTCACGTCTGAAGAGTAATTAGAAAACTGATTTTTTACATTCGCAATAATCTACTTTTTATTGCGTTTCCCTAGTGAACCTTTTGATGCGAATGTATATTCGCTGCCCAAAACAGAACTATTGAAACCATTTGTTTTTTTTATAGCCGCGTCCATTCTTATTCTTCAAGGATGTGACATTATTAATCCGAAAGAAAAGGAACCTGCGTATTTGTATATTCCTTCATTTACCTTTCAAGCAAATCTAAATCAAGGTACTTCTAGCGAAGCCATAACTGAAGTTTGGGTATATGCAGATGACCAAAGTTTAGGTGTTTTCGATTTGCCCGCAAAAATCCCCATACTGGATTTAGGAACATCGAACATTCGCATTTTCGCTGGCATTAAGAACAACGGCATCTCAAACACTCGAATCCGTTATCCGTTTTATGCTCCGTTTGATACAACACTAACCATCTCAGCTTTTCAAATCGACACGCTAATCCCTCATTTCACGTACTACAATCAAGCAATTATTTCAGAAAAGGGCTTTGAAAGCGGAAATTTCTTGGTTCAAACAGGATCTAACAACGGAACCTTTGCCGTCACAAATCAAGCCGACCAAGTTTTTGAAGGAAACCGAAGCGGTTGGGGACATATTGATGCAGGTTTGAGTCGTTTGTACTACAAGGACGACGAGAACCTCACCTATTCGAGCGGTGATAATGTTTTTCTTGAATTGAATTACAGCAGCAACAACATTTTCTCGGTGGGCTACATAACAACCACAGGAGGAATTCAAGCTAAAAATGTAGCGCTAATCTTGAACCCTACTTCAAGCGGAGATGGACTTTCGCCTGTATGGAAAAAAATATACATTGACTTTGGGTATGTTCTTCAACAAAATCCGACTGCTCAATTCCACGAATTTTACATTGAATCAATTCCCACAAACCCTACCACGCCGGTGAATATTTTTCTTGACAATCTGAAATGGGTCACTTGGTAAGCATTAGTTGAAACGAATTTGAAGAATAAAGGAATCATATTTTCATATGTGGCAGCGGATTGGATTTCCGCAGGTGCTGCTTGGGCAAGCCTTTACTTTTTACGTAAAAAATTCGAGGCCATAAAATACGGATATGACCTTGGTTTCCACACGGACACGAATTTTTTCGCGGCATTGATATTTATTCCACTGGCCTGGATTTGTTTCTACGCCATGTGGGGAATGTATTCCGATGTTTTGCGCCGACATCGTCTACGTGAAATTGGACAAATTCTAGCGACTTCAATCATCGGAAATACTCTTCTTTTCTTTTTGTTTCTCCTCGATGATGAACTTCCAAATTACAATTATTACTACACCACCTTTGGTTTTCTTTTGCTTGCACACTTAGGATTAACTCTTATTCTTAGGGTTATTATTACATCACGTACAGTCAAAAAAATTCAAACGAGACAATGGGGTTTTCCAACCGTTATCGTTGGTGGAAATGCGCGCGCGGTGCAGTTGTATGATGAAATTAATGCCTTGAAAAAATCACCCGGATTTCAATTTAAAGGATACCTCAAAATAAACGGGGCCGACGAACAACTTTCGGCTAGCTTGCCTCTTTTCGGAAAATATCCAAGTTTACCTTCCATTATAGAAGAGCATCACATTGAAGAAGTTATTTTATCTATTGAAAGTGGTGATCACAAAGAATTAGAAAATATTTTAGCACTGCTTGAAAACTACAATGTTCGCATAAATATTATTCCAGACACCTTCGACATATTATCTGGAAATGTGAAGATGACAAGCATCTTCGGTGTGCCGCTGATTCGTCTGAACACCTTGCTTATGCCAAGTTGGCAATTCAGCATTAAACGAATTCTAGACATTGCATTAAGTGCTATTGCACTCATCGTTTTATCGCCGCTACTGCTTATTATTTCCGGACTAGTGAAATCTTCATCACGAGGAACGATCTTCTTTTTTCAAGAAAGAATAGGACGAAACGGCGTTCCTTTTCAGATTATTAAATTCAGAAGCATGTGCACCGATGCGGAAAAATTAGGTCCACAATTGAGTTCTACGAACGATTCTCGAATTACCAAATTCGGTAAATTTCTGAGAAAAACACGCCTCGATGAATTGCCGCAATTTTGGAATGTGCTAGCTGGAGATATGGCACTTGTTGGTCCGAGACCAGAGCGCCAATTCTATATTAATCAGATTTCGAAAATAAATCCACACTACGAAAAACTTCATCGTATACGTCCAGGTATTACTTCCTGGGGACAGGTTAAATATGGCTACGCAGAAAATGTAGACCAGATGGTTCAGCGTCTTCGTTACGATTTATTGTACCTCGAAAACATGTCGTTAGCCATGGATATAAAGATTCTTTTTTACACTGTTGTGATTGTGTTAAAAGGAAGTGGGAAATAATTGTTCTAATTATCTTTCCATATATTCACAAAAAAAGTAAAACATGAACCGTTTACGTTGGATTCAAATTCTATTCGTTTGTGCAATAGGCTATTTTATTTTCGCTGCGAACAGCAACGGAAGGGCAACCGCAGCTAACGCTGGAAATACAGGTGCTCCGGGTGAGAACACATGTGGTCAATGCCACAACGGAGGAAATTACAATGCATCAGTTACCGTTCAAATGTTCGCGCAAGGGGCCACTGTTCCTACGACTCAGTTCTTTCCTGGAAATACCTACACCGTGAAAGTTACCGTGAATAACGCTATGGGGAATCCTTTCGGCTACGGATTTCAATTCACAGCATTAACCGACGCAGAAAGTTCGCCCATTAGCGGATACAGCAGCTTGGCTTCAAACGTCAAACAAAAGACAATTACGATTCAAAATGCTTTTACAGGAAGGACATACCTCGAGCACAATGGTGTGACTTCAAACAATACTTTTCAATTCAACTGGACCGCGCCACAAACTCTTAATGAGGCTGTTACTTTTTACGCAAGTGGAAATGTTGTAAACGGAACGGGATCTACTTCGGGTGATGCAACAAACTCAACATCGTTAACCATTTATCCGGCGCTTCAAGTAAGCAGCAATGTTGAACAACCTTCCTGCTCAAACAATGGTATTGGTTCAATAAACCTGAACATTTCCGGAGGAGAAGCACCGTATGATGTCGTATGGCAGAACAGTGCAACAGGAAACCTCATTATTGGAGGACCCGGAAATTACGTTGCCACTGTGACAGATAACGTTGGGAACACAACTTCGCTTCTTGTTGAACTTTTCAATTTTACCCCACTTCAAATTGAATCGACAACTACCGATGTTTCCTGCAATGGCTTGTGCGATGGAAGTATTAGTTTCAATGTGATTTCAGGTACTCTGCCAATTACTGTGCTTTGGAGCAATGGAGCGGTTGGCGGAAATACATTGAACAATCTGTGCGCAGGAATTTACACCGCAGAAGTTACAGATGCTAACGGATGTTCTTTCGTAGTGCAAGACACTATTTTCGAACCTGCAGCAATTACCAATTCACCAACCGTTGAAGATGTGGCTTGTAATGGCAATTTAGGCGGATCAATTTTTCACAATGTACAAGGCGGAACAGAACCGTATACCTACAGTTGGGATTACGATCCTTTGAATACCGAGAGCATTGCTATCTATTTGTATGCTGGAGATTATTCTACAGTTATAACAGATGCAAATGGATGTCAATATCAAGAAACCATTACCATTAGCCAACCCGATACCTTAAGCTATTCCATTGAACTTTTTATTGAAGGTGGACTGGGTGTAGGAGAAGTACAAATGACAACCTATGGGGGAACCCCACCCTATTCATGGAACTGGGTGCACGGAGACACCAGTGAAGACACATTCATTCCTGAAGTTTCTACAAGTTATTGCATCATTGGAGATGCGAATGGATGCGCGATTCAAACAGAAAATTTCACCACACTGACTTCCGTGAATGAATTGGAAACCTTGATCAAAATATTCCCCCAACCTGCAAGCGATCATTTCACGATTTCTCAATCAGCTAATTTCGATGACGCGAGAATTTTCACTGCAACAGGACAAGAAGTTAAGCGTTGGAATAAAAGTCAACTGAAGCGAGAACTCTCCGTTGAAGAATTGCCTTCAGGAATGTACATTCTTCAATTGAAAAAAGGTCAGACTATTCTGAATCGAAATTTATTGATTGAACATTAAGTTCAAAGACCAATCAACTGAAAAGACAATTCCATGTCGGCGTGCTGGTATCTGTCTTGCACGTAATGCGGAATAACTTTTCTAATTTCAGCATGAAGAGTTTCTACCGAAATGGAAGACTTTAATGGTCTTCTAAAGTCTAGTCCCTGTGCTGCGTTCAACAATTCTATTGCTAACACGGACTGCAGGTTTTTCACGACTTGAAAGCACTTCGTTGCGCCATTCGCACCCATGCTCACGTGATCTTCCTGACCGTTGCTGCTGTCTATTGTATCAACGCTTGAAGGCGTGCAGAGTTGTTTGTTCTGACTTACAATAGACGCGGCGGCGTATTGTGGAATCATGAAGCCGCTGTTCAGTCCAGCGTCTTTCACCAAGAAAGCGGGTAAACCGCGTTGACCCGAAATAAGTTTGTACGTTCTTCTTTCCGAAATGCTCGCTACTTCAGCCAAAGCAATGGCCAAGAAATCCATGCTCAACGCCAACGGCTGTCCGTGAAAATTTCCACCGGAAATAATTTGATTTTCTTCCGGAAAAATAATTGGATTGTCTGTTACCGCATTGATTTCTCTTTCTATAATGTTAAGCACATAGGAGATCGCATCATGCGAAGCACCCAACACTTGTGGAATGCAACGGAAAGAATATGGATCTTGCACGTGTGCTTTCTTCTGAACTTGAATTTCACTTCCTTTCAAAGCATCTTGCATGGCAATGGCTACAATCTGTTGGCCTTCTTGATTTCTAACACGGTGTGTTAAATCAATGAACGGTTCAGGACGTGCATCGAATGCATCTACAGACATGGCTGCAATGGTTATGGCTTTATCGAACAAATGTTCAGCACGAATTAAATTCTCTACTGAATAAGCCAACATGAATTGTGTTCCGTTGATGAGCGCTAAACCTTCTTTCGATTGAAGCGCAATGGGCTTCAATGCTTCTTCTTTCAATACATCGGCTGCGTTGCGTTCGTATCCTTTGTAAATCACCTTCCCTTCACCAATTAACGGAAGACAAAGATGTGAAAGAGGTGAAAGATCTCCGCTTGCGCCGAGTGAACCCTGCGTGAAAACGATTGGTAAAATGTTTCTGTGATAGAATTCCAACAACAATTCAACGGTTGCTAATTGAACACCGCTGTGTCCGTGAGACAAGCTCTTTGCTTTCAACACCAACATTAAACGCACAATTTCTTCAGGCACTTGATCGCCCATTCCACAGGCGTGCGAGCGAAGCAAATTGTTCTGAAGGAGATTTAAATCATCTTTCGAAATTTCGGTGTTACATAGCGAACCGAAACCAGTATTGATTCCGTAAACCGGATTTTCACTCGTCTCTAAATACGAATCTAAAAAAGTTCTACATGCTTCAATTTTTTCCTTCGCCACATCGGAAAGTGAAACTTTCGTTTCACCCGTTCTTACAGCAACTAGGTCGTTCAACACCCATTCTTCGTTAGGGCAAAGGATTAGATTTTGGCTCATAAAATTATCTCAACTTAAAAACAATAGGCAAGGTCATGGTCACTCTCTTGGGTTCACCATTCAAAGACCCCGGTGTGAACTCTTTCAAATTCTTAACCACACGAATGGCCTCATTTCCCAACATTTTTCCTAAGTCCCCTTCCGGCTGACGTAAAATTTTCACATTGGATATTTTACCATTCTTTTCTACAACAAACTGAACAAATACTCTCCCCTGAAATTCATTCTCCAAACAGAGCGGAGGATAAATCATACCCGCGGCCACGTCTTTAAACATTTGCGTTTCTCCTCCGGGATATGCGGGCATCACTTCAGGAAAAACCAAGGGTTCTTCAACCTGAGATTCACCACCTACTGGAGGAGGTGGAGGTGGCACTGGAATGGGATCAGGGTCGGGCTGTGCTGCGCAATAAAAAGCACTCACAACAAATAACACCGAAAAGATGTATTTCACTATACCCATGATTCGCCTTTGTTTAGTTTAATGTCGTTAACGAATTGCTTAATCTTTTGCTCGTCTTCTTTTTTGCAGACCAACAATGAAACACCTGTGTCTACCACAATGTATCCGTTTAGTCCGTGAAGTACAACCAACTTCTCGCTACCCACGTGCACAACGCTGTCTGAGCAGTTGTACAACATTACGTTCTCTCCCACTACACCGTTGTTGTGTTCATCGGAAGACAATTGTGTGTGAAGAGATCCCCATGTCCCAAGATCGCTCCATCCGAAATCGCTCAATACCACATTTACATTTTTTGCTTTTTCCATTATACCGTAATCGATACTTATGTTTTCGCAACTGCTATACATGTTGTTTATGAACGCCGCTTCTTCTGCAGTTCCGTACTTACCTTTTCCCTCTTCGAACTGAGAATACATTTCAGGAAGATGATTTTGAAACGCCTTCATAATCGAAGGTAAATTCCACACAAAAATCCCAGAGTTCCAGTAGAAGTCGCCGCTTTCAATGAAGTCCTTCGCCAATTCCAAATTCGGTTTTTCAGTGAAGGTTTTTACTTTCTTCACGCGATCGTTATCTACGTCCTTCGCATCGGCCCATTGAATATATCCGTAGCCTGTGTCAGGCCGTGTAGGCTTAATTCCAAGCGTTACCAGGTTACCAGATTTATTCGCTTGATTCATGCTGATCTGAATGTCTTCAATGAAAGATGCTTCACGTGTAATCAAGTGATCGCTTGGTGCCACAACGATGTTTGCATCGGGCGTGCGCTCTGCTATCCAGAAGGCTGAATAAGCCACACACGGAGCTGTGTTACGCATGAAAGGTTCACACAAGACTTGCTCTGGTTTTAGATCGGGCAATTGCTCTAACACAAGCGCCTTGTATCTCTCGTTCGTTACTACCAAAATATTTTCTTTCGGAACGAGCGGAAGAAAACGATCATACGTCATTTGAATAAGTGTGCGTCCCGTTCCAAGAATATCGTGAAACTGCTTTGGAAAAGCGGTGCGACTCATAGGCCAGAATCTTGAACCAATTCCGCCTGCCATGATTACGCAGTAGTTTTTTGAAATATCAGTCATGTACTAAAAGTATCAAATTATTGTGGAAGTTTTCCTACCATTTTCGAGGGAACTACAATCTCGTCATATTCCTCCGCAGTCACATGTCCTAAACGAATGGCTTCTTCACGAAGCGTAGTTCCATTCTTGTGCGCTGTCTTAGCAATCTCAGCAGCTTTGTAGTATCCAATTTTTGTATTCAATGAAGTCACCAACATTAATGAATTGTTCACTAACTCTTCAATGCGTGAGTAATTCGGCTCAATTCCAACTGCACAATTTACATCGAAAGAAACGCAAGCGTCTCCCAATAGAATTGCACTTTGCAAGAAGTTATATGCCATCATTGGCTTAAACACATTCAACTCATAATGTCCTTGTGTACCACCAACAGTGATTGCAACGTCGTTACCCATGACTTGAGCGCAAACCATGGTTAGCGCTTCGCATTGGGTTGGGTTCACTTTACCTGGCATGATGGAAGATCCCGGCTCGTTTTCAGGGATATGAATTTCTCCAATTCCACTGCGTGGTCCGCTAGCCATCATGCGAATGTCGTTCGCGATTTTATTCAATGAAACAGCGAGTTGTTTCAACGCACCGTGCGTTTCAACAATACCATCGTGTGCAGCAAGTGCCTCAAATTTATTAGGGGCGGTAATAAAAGGAAGCCCGCTGAACTCAGCAATTTTTTGAGCTACTAATTCTGAATATCCTTCAGGCGTATTGATTCCTGTGCCAACTGCAGTTCCGCCAAGCGCTAGTTCGCCTAAATGAGAAAGTGTATTGTTCAATGCACGAAGACCGTGATTGAGTTGTGCAACATATCCGCTTAATTCTTGTCCCAATGTAACCGGTGTTGCATCCATTAAATGTGTGCGACCGATTTTCACTACGTTCATGAACTCTTTCGATTTCGCAGCAAGCGTGTCGCGCAGTTGCGTTACACCCGGAATGGTAACTCGCACAACCGCTTCGTATGCCGCCATATGCATAGCGGTTGGATATGTGTCATTTGAAGATTGTGATTTATTGACGTCGTCGTTTGGATTCAATAACATTTGTCCTTCGCCCAATTGTCCACCAGCCAAAACGTGTGCGCGATTTGCAACCACTTCGTTCACGTTCATGTTGCTTTGTGTACCTGAACCGGTTTGCCAGATTACCAACGGGAATTGATCGTACAATTCACCACGAACAATCTCGTCGCACACGGCAGAAATTGCATCGCGCTTTTCAACTGGCAATACTCCTAACTCGCAATTGGCATGTGCTGCAGCCTTCTTCAATGTGCCAAAAGCTTTCACAATTTCCTTCGGCATACTTGCCTCTGGACCAATTTTAAAGTTATTTCTAGAGCGTTCCGTTTGTGCTCCCCAATACACATGAGCGGGTACTTTTACTTCACCCATTGTGTCTTTTTCAATACGAAAATTTTCCATGTTCGTTATGTGTTAAATTATAAATCGTCGTTATCGGAATGCTGAACACCTTTTCCTTGACCCATTAAAAATGCTTTCAAGAAATTATCTATTTCACCATTCATTACTTTTTCTACATCGCTCGTTTCTTCACCCGTGCGAACGTCTTTCACCAATTTGTATGGTTGCATAACGTAGTTACGAATTTGTGAACCCCATTCGATTTTCTTTTTCCCTGCTTCAATTTCATCGCGTGCAGCGTGACGTCTAGCCAACTCGGCTTCAAACAATTGTGACTTCAGCAATTGCAAAGCCTTTTCTTTGTTTTGAAGTTGTGAGCGCGTCTCGGTGTTATCGATGATAATTCCTGAAGGCTTGTGTTTCAAACGCACACCGGTTTCAACCTTGTTTACGTTTTGTCCACCTGCACCACCGGAGCGGAACGTGTCCCAAGAAATATCTGCAGGATTGATGTGAATGTCAATGGTATCGTCTACAAGCGGATACACATAAACACTCACGAAAGAAGTGTGACGTTTTGCGTTTGAATCGAATGGTGAAATACGCACTAAACGATGCACGCCGTTTTCACCCTTCAACATACCAAATGCAAACGGACCTTCGAATTCGAGCGTGCACTGTTTTACACCTGCTACATCTCCTTCTTGAAGATCGAGTTCTTTTACTTTGTAGCCACTCTTTTCACCCCACATGATGTACATGCGCATGAGCATACTTGCCCAATCGCAACTCTCTGTACCACCAGCACCAGCAGTGATTTGAAGGACCGCGCTTAAGTTATCTTCTTCAGCAGAAAGCATGTTTTTAAACTCAAGCTCTTCGAGCTCGGTAGAAGCAACTTTATACTGCACATCGAGTTCAGCTTCGTCTACTTCGCCTTCCTTGAAAAATTCATAAAGCACTTGGGTGTCGTCAACCGCAGATTGACATTTTTGATAAGCATCTGTCCACAATTTTTTATTGCGGATTTGCTTCATGGTTGCCTCGGCTTTTTTCGGATCGTTCCAAAAGTCGGGGTCTTGTGTTAGTTTTTCGTCTTCACGAATTTGGAGGAGTTTTACCTCCACGTCAAAGATACCTCCCGAGCGCTCTCGTGCGCTCTTTCAGTTCGTTGATCGCGTCAATTGATATCGCCATCTGGAATGAAATTTTATAGCGCAAAAGTACGCCATTTAATCTAAAAACGAATCAAAACTTTCGCTCACCTCACGAAGGACTTTAAACACTTCTTCCGTCTGGAAACCTTTTCGAATCAAGGCTTTCGCCGCATACTGATTTTTTAACCTTCCTTTCTTTTCATATTTTTTTTGAAGAACAGGAAGCAGTAATCTTATTTGAAGAGCATCCCCTTCATTCGGCAGATTTCGAATAGCGTCTTGAATGTTCCGGGGAGAAACGCGTTTAGCTTTGAGATGCAATTCAATTTTTCGCTTGCTCCATTTTCGAAATTCAAAATGATCATGAGCAAATGCTGAAGCGAAACGCGATTCACTTAATAGATTCTGTGTAATCAACTCCGCCATGAGATCTTGTCGATCCTTTGGCCACACTCCGTATTGAATTAATTTCTTTTCTACATCGAATGGTGCGCGTTCGGCCTTATCGCAGTAACGTCGAATCTTCAATCGGCATTTCGCTAGATCTAATGGCGCTTCGTTTTGCATTTTTCTAAATTAGAAATAATACTTTGTCTGGAGTGAAATGTTCAAAGGAATTATGAAAATTCTTTGTTAAATTTGTGATAGAATCGAAGATAGAAAAATGAAAGAGGAATTAATAGGCCAGTTGCGCGACTTACTTCAAGCTGAAGATATTATGTTGGTGCGTGATCAAGTAAAGAACATTCGCAGTAACTGGAAAGCTGAAAGCGTGAAAGAGCGGCAGTTGCAGTGGGAGCAATTCAAATCTGAAAATGCAGAAGGTGCGGAAGCAGATTTTGTTTATGCGCCTCATGAATTGGAAGGCACGCTTCAAGAATTACTCAAAGATTACGAAGACAAAATTCAAGTTTCAGGCAAAGCCCTAGCACAAGAGCGCGCGCGAAACTTCGAAATAAAATCTGACTTGTGTGAACGCATGGAGCGACTTACCAAGAACGAAGAAAATATTGGGAAAGCTTTCTCTCTTCAAAAAGAAATAAAAGAATACTGGGACAATACTGGAGATGTTCCTGGAGATAAATATCCTGCTTTAATTGATCGTTGGCACAAGGCGAATCAAGACTTTTTCTATCACATCAATATCTACAAAGAACTTCAAGCGAACGATTTAAAAGTAAATCAAAAGTTGAAGGAAGAATTGATGGAGTTAGCGAAAGGACTTTCCGCTATCGAGTCTATTAATGAATTGGAAATTGAAGTGCGAAGACTTCAGCGTGAGTGGATGCTCATTGGTCCTTCTCCAAGAGAAACCTTCCAGCAAATGGGCGATGATTTCTTTGGGGTTCTTCGTATTGAACAAGAACGCGTTCAGACTCATTACGATGCGTTAAGCGCAAGCAGCAACGAAAATTTATCGAAGAAGACACTTCTTATTCAGCGCATGAAAGAGATTCTCGAATTGGATCTTACTCAAAGCAACAGTTGGAACAAGTGGACCGAAGAAGTTTTGAAACTTCAAGAAGAATGGAAAACCATTGGTTGGGTGAAGAAGAAAGAGAACGAAGAGATTTGGCAAGAATTCCGTGGCCTATGCGATTTGTTTTTTACTAAGCGAGGAAATTATTTCGAATCTCGCAAAGAAGTTTACGAAAAAAACAAGAAAGCGAAAGAGGCGATTATTAATGAAGCGAAAACGCTTCAAGACAGCAGTGATTGGAAATTAGCAACTGAAGGAATTAAAAAACTTCAAGAAAATTGGAAACAGGTTGGTGGCGCCGATCCGAAAGAGGAGCAAAAACTATGGCAGCGCTTCCGCTCTGCTTGCGACATGTTCTTCCAAAGAAAGAAAGAACACTTTGGAGAATTGACCGGGATTCAAGAAGAGAACTTACGACTGAAAGAAGCTTTGCTGACAGAAATTGAAAACACTCCGCTTTCAGGAAACAAAAACGAAGATCTTTCAATGTTGCGTCTGTTCAATGAGCGCTGGCAAGCTTTGGGACATGTTCCAAGAGAGCAATACGCAAGCATGCAAGCGCGTCATAAGGCCGCTTTCGACGACAAGTATGGTAAGTTGACTGCAGATCGCAAAGAAGCAGACATCACCCGCTACAAATCACGCATTGAAACCATTAAGTCTACTGGCGACAAGGGATTGAGTAGAGAAAAAATGATCTTGCGCGACAAAGTAGATAAATTAAATGGCGATATCAAATCCTATGAAAATAACATGGGCATTTTCACCGGTAAAGGAGCTGAAGGTATGCGCAAAGAAATTGAGAAAAAGATTGCCTCTGCCAAGCGTGAGATTTCAGAAATACTCGAAAAGATTTCTTTAATTCCGAATTAATTTTTTAAGAATCTAGACATAAAAAAACCTCGGATTCACCGAGGTTTTTCTTTTTTCGAAATTTCTATTTAGTGCTGAGCACGGTGTTTGAAATCTTCGTATGACAAACGCTCAATTTTCAAGGAGCAATTTGCTTGAACAACTTTCATTACTCCGTCTTCATAAAGCATGTCGTAAACATTCTTCGCTTCGTCTTGCTTTGCAAGTGTTTGCTTTGCTAATTGATCAAGACGCTCTTCATCTACTGGCATTCCGTAAGACTTGAAACGATCTACCAAAGACGCTTTAACGTAATCCATAGCATCATCTACGGAAACTTTGATTTCGTTTTCCTTAATAATTTTATTCTCAATCAATTGCCATTTCAATCCGTTTGCGTAGCCAGGGTATTCCATTTCCAACTGAGCCATTTCAATGGGCTTCTCGTTGGTCATAAGAATGAAGCGCTTCAAGAATTCATCAGGCAATTCAATAGATACCATATCAACAATATCTTTCGCAAAGTCACGCTTGAACATCCACTCAGAATCTTTTTCGAACATAGCAGCTAAGTCAGCCGTTACGCGAGCTTTCATCTCTTCTTCAGAAGTTACAGTGCCCGGAGTGAATAACTTATCGAACAATTCTTCATTAAGCTCAGCAGGTTGCATGCGCATAATCTCAGAGATTGTTATTTGGAATTTTGAATCGATGTGGTGAAGGTCGTGGTGTGTTACACCCAACATACGAGAAAGATCTTCGTGATCGGCATTCAATAAGAACGGATCAACCACAGCTATTTCACCAATGTTCTTTCCAACGAACAACGCTTTCGTTGCTTCATCTTTGATGTATTCCAAGAAGATGGAAGTCTTGTTTGAAACACCGCCTTCTTTCACAGAACCGTCTTCATTTAGTTCAGCAACTTCAGCCATGATCATGTCTTCCGACTCTGTAAGTTCTGGCTTAGACAATTGACCGTGACGACGAGCGTATTCCTTCATTTGACGAGATATTAACTCCTCATTGATGTCTACTTCAAGTTTCGTAAAAGTCTTCGACTTATTTAAATTCAAATCGAATGTTGGCGCATAAGCAATTTCATACATGAAGATGAAAGTGGAAGGATTGTCCCAATCTCCTACGTCAGTGCCATCAATTGGAATTGGACTACCCAACAGTTCAAGTTTGTTCTCAGCAACATAGTTACCGATTGCCTCTTGCAGCATTCTGTTTATTTCGTCGACCAATATAGACTTTCCGTAACGCTGTTTCACCAAAGAAGCAGGAACTGCACCTTTGCGAAAACCAGGCAATTCAACGCGCTTACGATAGGTCTTTAGGGCCGTTTCGTAAGTCTCGTTGTAATCAATAGGGTCAAGAGTCACCTTCAACTCTCCTACAAGAGAGCCGGCGTTTAGTTGTTCAATATTCATATCGATAGATTGTTCTTCCGTTTAGGAAGTGTTATTCAGCTAAAACCATTACTTGGTTGTTCAATACCTCAACGGTACCGCCAAGCACTTCAAAAGTCAATTCTTTGCCTTGAGCATCTTTCACTCGCACGTTTCCTTTTTTCAATGACGAAATAAGAGGGGCGTGATTGTTCAAGATTCCCAATCCACCTGAGCTTCCAGGAAGGAAAACATATTCTGCTTCTCCTTGAAAGAGGACGGTTTCTGGGGTAATTATTTCAACGCGCATAATTGCTATTAGTTCTGTGATTCAGCCAACATTTTCTTACCAGCTTCAATAGCTTCTTCGATGGTACCTTTCAAGTTGAAGGCAGCTTCTGGAAACTCGTCACACTCTCCGTCTAGGATCATGTTGAAACCTTTAATTGTTTCTTCAATTGGAACCAATACCCCTGGGATACCCGTGAATTGCTCTGCCACGTGGAATGGCTGAGACAAGAAACGCTGCACTTTGCGAGCGCGGTATACAGCTAATTTATCGTCTTCAGATAATTCGTCCATACCCAAGATAGCAATAATATCTTGTAATTCTTTGTAGCGTTGAAGAATACCTTTCACACGTTGAGCGCAAGTATAGTGCTCATCTCCAACGATAGCTGGAGTTAAGATACGAGAAGTAGAATCCAATGGATCTACCGCAGGATAGATACCTAACTCGGCAATCTTACGGCTTAATACCGTTGTTGCATCTAAGTGAGCGAATGTAGTTGCTGGCGCAGGGTCAGTCAAGTCATCTGCAGGCACGTATACCGCTTGAACCGAAGTAATAGAACCTCTTTTCGTTGAAGTAATACGCTCTTGCATAGCTCCCATTTCAGAGGCCAACGTTGGTTGGTAACCAACTGCTGATGGCATACGACCTAAAAGAGCCGACACCTCAGAACCTGCTTGTGTAAAACGGAAGATGTTGTCAATGAAGAAAAGGATATCACGTCCCCCTGACTCAGCATCTCCATCACGGAAGTATTCAGCAACCGAAAGACCGCTCAATGCAACACGTGCACGTGCTCCAGGAGGCTCATTCATTTGTCCAAACACCAAGGTTGCTTGGCTTTCAGCAAGGGCTTTCATATCTACTTTAGATACGTCCCATCCGCCTTGCTCCATTTCGTGCACGAATGCATCGCCATATTTAATAACGCCAGACTCGATCATCTCGCGCAACAAGTCATTTCCTTCACGAGTACGTTCACCAACACCAGCAAATACAGAAAGACCTGTGTATGCTTTCGCGATGTTGTTGATCAACTCCATGATCAATACGGTCTTACCTACTCCGGCACCACCGAACAATCCAATTTTACCACCCTTCGAGTATGGCTCAATCAAGTCAATTACTTTAATACCTGTTAAAAGGATCTCAGTAGCCGTAGACAAATCTTCGTAACGAGGGGCAGCACGGTGAATGGAGTTACCATTTTCATTGCTCACTTCTCCAATACCGTCAATCGCTTTTCCAACTACGTTGAACAAACGACCTTTGATTTGTTCTCCAGTTGGCATAGTGATGGTGCGACCGAGAGCAACAACCTCAGCACCTCTTTGAAGTCCTTCAGTTGCATCCATTGCGATAGCACGAACTGTATCTTCACCCACGTGCTTTTGACACTCCAGGATTAGATCGTCTGCGCCAGAACGTTTGATAGCAAGGGCATCTAGGATGTTAGGAAGCTTTTGACCAGCAGGGAAAGAGATATCTACCACAGGGCCAATAATTTGAACTACTTTACCATTTTGAGTTGACATAGAAAGATGTATTCCGTTTGAATTTCGGGCGCAAAAGTAATACAGGAACTCGAATTTTTCACTGAAAAATGTCTTAATCTGCCATTTTTTATTCAACACCTCGAAAATAGAGGCAGGGCAATATTTCCGAGCAAACTCCTTTAAGCAGTTCAAACCACCTTCAAAAGACCTTACTTTTGCAGAATCATTGACCAAAGCATGAATAACCAAGGAAATAACTCTGAAGAATCCCTGAATTCGTCTAATCTCTTAGTCGTTGTCTTCAAGTGGAGAAAACATCTGTTCATCGTAACAGCAGCAGCAGCAATAATTGCAGCCGGAGCATCTTTTCTGATTACAGAAAAATACAAAAGTACTGTTGTGCTTTTCGCCTCTCAACAGCACAGCTTCGGGGAGCAACTTCTAGAAGATGTTAAGAAATCTGACGTATTGGCTTACGGTGAAGAAGAAGACGCAGAGCGTTTAATGCAGATTATTAACTCGGATCAAGTTCGAGGAAGAATTATTGAGAAGTATAACCTGTGGGAAGTGTATGACATTGCCAAAACAGACCGCGGAGCGAATACATTAATCGGAAAAGAATACAACGAAAACGTTTCTGCTGACTTAACTAGATTTGGATCCATTGAAATTACAGTGTTGGACGCATCACCAGAGCGCGCTAGAGACATTGCCAACGATATTGCGCAACTTACCGACTCAGTGAGTAACCAAATGCGCAGCGACCGAGCCATGTCGGCATTCTTGTATGCGAAATCTTCGTTGGAGATCCTTCAAACAGAAATAAAAATTCTGGAAGATTCTATGCAATACTTGCAAGAGAAAGGGGTCTATAGCTACAAGGATCAGATTGCCTATTTAACGGAACAATACGGAACCGCAATTGTGGAAGGACACCCTGATCGTGCGCAGGAGATCAAAGTTCAAATGGACTTCCTTTCTAAATACGGAACGCGTTACAAGAAAATTGAAAGCGAAATTGATGGAGGATATGAGAAAATGCAGATTCTTAGGAAGCGTTACGACTTGATGAAGATTGACGTTGAGTCAGACATCTCATCTCACTTGGTTGTAGACAAGGCTGCCGCTGCCGATAAAAAGTCGTACCCCATTCGATGGCTCATTGTTGTGGTGAGCGCCATGGCTACATTCGTCTTCGGTGTGGTGGTGATTTTAGTTCGTGACAATATTGAAAAGTTGAAAAAGGCGTAAGCAGTGAAGGCCTTCACAGCACTTATTCAAAACAAACCAATTCTATTTTGGGGAAGCCTATTCGCTCTTACGCAAGGAATTGCTGTTGCGTTTGAAATGAACTTTCTATTTATTCTTCCTGCTGCCCTATTTGCCTTATGGTTGGCCATTCATAAAATCGAATGGGTGTGGTTCTTCAGCGTAATGGCCACTCCTTTGAGTGTTAATTTGGAGGAAATGGAAGTGGCACACATTGGCATGTACCTTCCAACGGAACCGATAATAGCTGCTCTCTTACTCTTGATGATTTTTAAAATCATTTCCGGAAAAAGCGTCGACCGAAGAATATTTAAACATCCTTTCACCTACATTATCGGCTTGTATTTATTGTGGATGATTTTCACGGCGGTTACAAGTGAGTATCCTCTTGTTTCATTTAAGTTCATAGCCACACGCCTGTGGTTTATCTCTGGATTTTATTTGCTTGGTGCTCATCTTTTCCAGGACCTTTCGAACATAAAAAAATTCTTCGCGAGTTATTTAGCTCCGCTCTGTATTGTGATAATTTACACGGTATCGCGACACGCTCAATTCAATTTCGACAAAGAAAGTGCGCACTGGGTTATGGAGCCTCTTTTCAAAGATCACACGAGTTACGGTGCTGTTTTGGCCATGTTTTTTCCGGTTTGCATTGGCCTGCTTTTTTTGAAAAAGAAAAGCCCCTTGGTGACCTTCTTAATATACGCCGCCTTAATCATCGTGTCCATTGGGCTTGTACTGTCGTTCACACGTGCGGCTTGGGTCTCGGTAGTTGTTGCATTTGGAGTGCTACTAATCATGATGTTACGCATTCCACTGAAATACGTGTTGTATGGAACAGTCATATTCGGAAGTGTTCTCCTTTTTTCGTGGGATAACATTCAACAAGAACTTGGACAGAATAAGCAAGAGAGTAGCGATAAATTAGATGAACACGTTTCCTCTATTTCGAATGTTTCTTCCGACGCTTCGAATCTAGAACGATTGAACCGATGGCATTGCGCTATGGAAATGTTTAGCAGAAGGCCTATTGTCGGATGGGGACCTGGAACTTATCAATTCGTTTACGCGCCGTTTCAGCAAGCGAAAGATCGAACTATTATAAGCACAAACAATGGTGATGGTGGTAACGCGCACAGCGAATACTTAGGTCCGCTGGCGGAAGAAGGTGTTTTGGGTATGCTGCTATTTATTTCAATTTTTGTGTATACCGTCATACTCGGATTTAAATTGTTTTACGCGGCTGTAGAGAAAGAGCATCGGGCAATTATAGCCAGTGCGTTCTTAGGATTAATAACGTATTTCGTGCACGGCACCTTAAACAATTATTTAGATACAGACAAAGCTTCGGTGCCGTTTTGGGGATTCATCGGAATCTTAGTAGCGATGGATTTGTTTCATTTGAAAAAAGAAAAAACAACTATTTCCAGCAAATAGCCAGAATGGCTACATCGTCGTTGAACAAACATTCTCCGCGGAAAATATTTGCTGCATGCTCAACTGAAAGACAAACATCCTTTGCATGAGTACCTTTCATATTTCGTTCAATGCCTTCTATTTCGAAATAATCTCCCTCGGCATTGTTCACTTCAACCAATCCGTCTGTATAGCCCAGTATAACATCACCGGAAAATAACACGTGTTTTACTGCGCTCACTTTCGGCAATTCGGGAAGCATTCCCAATCCAATGGCTGTCGCCCCGAAATGTTTGAATTCACCTCCTCTTTTGAACACAGGCGCATTGTGACCACAGTTCACATATTCCAACTCTTGACTTTCCGAATTATAGACAGCCAAGAAAAATGTGATAAACTTCTCTCCTTGAGCCGCATCCCAAACGCGCTTGTTTAATTTGTTCGCAAGGTTTGCCAAGTCTGGACGTTTCTCTTCAAAAGCGTTTCGAACATAGGCTTGGAAATTCGACATTAAAAAAGCTGCAGGCATTCCCTTCCCAGAAACGTCTCCTAAGCAGAAGACCCATTCGTTTTCGTTAAATTGAAACACATCGTAATAATCTCCGCCCACTTGCTGATGGGCTCTGTAGATCCCCTGAACATTCCATTTTTCTGTGTCTGGAAAATGACTGGGCAAAAGCAAGTGCTGCATTTCAGCGGCAAGCTCCAACTCTTTTTTCAATCGTTCTTGTTGAACTAAATTGGTCAATAGCCGTTTATTCTCGAGCGCTACACTTAATACTGAAGTAAGGGTCTGCAAGAAACGCATATGCTTCACTGTTGGACTCATTCCGCGGGCATCCTCTGCGTTATCTCCTGCAAGTGCAATGGCCAACGGCCGATTGTCGTGCAATACAGGAACTACAACATCGTATGATTCACGCGAAGCATCTTCTGAAAGTGCAACACCCTTGTTTGTGTGAAAAAAATCTTCCGCCGGAATAACAAATTCTGAAACGCTCATGTCGCCATATTGCAGCAAGCATTGCCAATCTTCTCGCTTAACAAAGAGTGCTAATTTCTCAATTCCCAAATGTGTTTGCACAATATTTTGAAATTGGAAAATCAAATCCTCTTCCGAGCTATTCGCATTAATAGCTTCGGTTAATTCAAGAAGAGCGTTCAACTTGAAGTCGCGCTGCTTTATTTTCGATGAGAGTCGCTCAGTATTTGACATCTTTGCAAAGTAACAACAAAGTACTCAATGCGCATTGCTTTCACGGGTCCAGAATCAACTGGTAAAACAACCCTTTCGAAATGGCTTTCAACAGAGCTGTCGGATACTATCTTTATCCCGGAATTTGCTCGCGAATATCTAGAAGAGCGAAAAATTGTTCGAGCAAGTGAGAATGACTTTCGAGCTATTGTAAAACGTCAATGCTCACTTTTTAATCAAACGGAATCAAATGCTCATCATATTTTCGATACCGATATTTTTGTTCTACGAGTTTGGAATGATGAGGTTTTTAAATTAAAATTACCTGAACTTGAAATTCTTCCTTCATACGGAATGAACATTCACTTCTTGTGTGCTCCTGATGTGGAATGGGAAGAAGATTCACTTAGAAGTGCACCGGCTCAATCAGAGAGAGGGAGATTATTTGAAAAATATAAAATCGAACTTCGGAATTCACAAGTAAACTTTATAATTCTATCAGGAAGTCTAGATGAAAAAAAATCTCTTATACTATCGTCGATTCAAGACAATTCCTTTTGAAATCACCAACGCCATAAACACTCCCGTAGCATTAGCCATCACATCAAACCAATCAAAAGAGCGATCGGTCGTAAAATAGAATTGATAATACTCGAGAAGAACTCCGGCACATATCCAAATGACTGCCGACTTCATTCTGCCCCACCCAGAAAACACTGCAAGGGAAGAACCAATGAAAAACATAAAGGCATGTACAAACTTATCCAGACCTAAATTTTCCCAAATAGATATTCTCGGGAAAGACTTGCTAGACATGGCGTGTAGGCCAAAAACAACAACTGCCCACAAAATGTGAGCAGTTGCAAAATATTTTTTGGGAAAATTAACCAACCAAGGCTTCATAAGCCGCAGCGTCCAACAAAGAACTTAGGTCAGCTCCCTCTGATAATTTCACTTTGATCATCCAACCGCTTCCGTATGGATCGTTATTTACATGCGCAGGATCAGCTTCTAACCCAGCATTCACTTCAACAACAGTTCCTGAAACTGGCATAAACAAATCACTCACGGTTTTAACAGCTTCCACTGTTCCGAAGATTGCATGTTCCTCAAGGGTTTCACCTTGGGTTTCAATTTCAACAAATACAATATCACCTAATTCGCTTTGTGCGAAATCTGTGACGCCAACAGTAGCTATATCGCCTTCAATGCGAACCCACTCGTGGTCTTTTGTGTACTTTAATTCAGTTGGAAAATTCATTGTTTTCAATTTATGTGGAACAAAAATAAGGGAAGTTCGAAGTGGAACAATTAAAAATAAGACTAACTTTCACCCATAGTTTATGAAAATGGAAATTACTGCATACGTTGTTTTCTTGCTTCTCGCCATTGGCATGGCCTCGGGCATGCTTAGCGGATTTGTTGGTGTTGGCGGAGGACTTATTATTGTCCCAGCACTTGTGTACTTCCTCGGTTACACGCAACTTCAAGCGCAAGGAACAAGTCTTGCTGTCCTCTTACTTCCAGTAGGATTCCTTGCCGTTATGCATTACTACAAACAAGGAAACGTGAACACCGCTGCAGCCCTCCTTATAGGGGCAGGATTCATTTCAGGAGCGCTCTTCGGAAGTAAATTCGCACATAACATTCCTATTGCGAAAGTGAAATTCGGATTTGCACTTGTTATGCTTATCGGAGCTTTGAAGCTGCTCTATGAATCAAGTAAAGTTTTGTTCGGGTCGAATTAATTCACATTGTAAATCCGCTTCATTACGTTTCCGAAAGCGTAAATGTCTTCGAATGAATTGTACATAGGCACAGGCGCCATGCGAATGATGTCGGGTTCTCGCCAATCGACTACCACTCCTTCCTTCGCTAAAACACCCACAAAATCTTTGGTTCTTCCTTCCAATCGAATAGAAAGCTGACATCCTCTTTCATCGGAATTGTGAGATGTTAATTGATCAACCGGAACTCCTTTCGACTTCAATTCTTGAAAAATAAATTCCAGGTACGCTGTTAACTCTTTCGACTTGGCGCGCAATGCCGACATAGATGTTTTGTCGAAAAGATCCAACGCAGCTCTGTGAGCAGCCATGGATAAAACAGGAGCATTGCTCATCTGCCAGGCTTCTGCGGAATGAGTTGGATCGAAATTTTTCTGCATCAAGAATCTCGTTTCCGCTTTGTTGCCCCACCAGCCGGCTAAGCGCAAAATCTCTGCGCCATGAAAGCGCTCGTGAACATAGGCGCCAGAAACTCCTCCTGGACCGCTATTCAAATACTTATAACTGCACCAACAGGCAAAATCAATGTCCCAATCGTGTAACTTCAAATCAATATTTCCTGCGGCATGAGCTAAGTCTAAACCCACTTTGGCGCCAACTGCATGACCCGCTTTTGCAAGCGCTTCACAATTAAAATACTGCCCACTGAAATAATTCACTGCACCAAAACAAATTACGGCAAGCTCTTCACCGAGTTCGTTAATCTTCGCTAAAATATCTTCTTCACGAATTAGCACTTCTCCTTGACGCGGTTGCATTTCAACCAACACCTCATCTGGATTTAAACCGTGCAACTTCGCTTGTGATTCGAACGCATATCTATCGGAAGGAAAGGGTTTGTGTTCGAATAAAATCTTTGTGCGTTTTCCTTCCGGGCGATAAAAACTAATGAGCAATAAATGTAAATTCACCGTTAGCTGATTCATAGCCACCACCTCTGAGGTCTTTGCTCCAACAATATTCGCGAGAGATTCAGTAAGCACTTCATGATAATTGAACCACGGACGCTTTGCATCGAAATGTCCTTCAACACCAAACTTCTCCCAGTCGCTTAATTCTTGAAGCAAATACTCTTTCACACCTTTTGGCTGAAGCCCGAGCGAGTTACCCGTAAAGTATAACATGGGGGCTCCACCATGTTTCGGAATGAAATATTCTTCACGCAGAGATTTTAACGAATCGTTTTCATCTTTCATCTTCGCAAACTGCTCTGTATTCTCCCAAGCGCTCATAATTGTGAATTATTTGAATGCAAATTTAGTGGAACCTACGTGACTATCTTTGTCCGACTTCATGATTAAAGCAAGTTCTCATATTTTCCTTTCGTGCTTGTGCGTTGCTTTTCTCGCTTCCTGCCAAGGCAATTCGAACCATTCAAAAAAAAATGAGGAACGAGAAGTCGTTCCAACAAAAAAAGAAATTAGCTATTTCAATACACTCCTAGATTCAACCTTCAAGATTGAATCAAAAGACTCTTCACTCAGCATTATTCAAAATCTATATTTTGAAATCGATGAAGAAAACAAAGATGGGATTTTCACCTTTCGAGGTGGAAATCAGCGGAACTCACCTGTTCGTGGAGAAATTTCCTTTCAACCCAAAAAAATAAAAATCGATTGGGAATTTAGGACGGCCATAGACTCTATGAACGGTCCGTTCGGTTATTGGGGTGGAGGTGCCGGTTGGACAGGACAACCCCTTGTTGTGAATTGGAAGAAAAATGAAATTCCTTTTTTGAGCAATTTGAATCCAGCGTTTCTTTCGAGCAACGAACTGAAAGAAATCATTCAGATTTCATTGTCCGGAAAAATATACTTCCTCGATTTTGAAACCGGTATTGAAACGCGTCCTCCGCTTTTCATTCGAAACCCTATAAAAGGAACACCAAGTATTGATCCGAAAAACAAAGATTTATTGTTTGTTGGGCAGGGTATTCCACACCGCGGAAAAATGGCTTGGCGGGTGTTTCATTTAAAGAAGCAATCGCTCATTCACGAGCAGATTCTACCTTCCGCATTTTCCTATCGGAAATGGGGAGCTTGCGACGCCTCTCCCCTGCTAGACACAGCGAGTATGACCCTGATTTGGCCGACTGAATCTGGTGTTATTTATCGCACGAACTACAGTGACACTTCGTTTAATTCTGTTGAACAATTCCGTTACAAACTTCCAGCCTCTCATCACCAGGGAATAGAATCGAGTCCATGTGCATACAAGCAACTGGGCTATTTCACAGATAACGGCGGCAATGTTTTTTGCGCCGATTTGCGTAACATGCAGCCGCGTTGGCATTTCTTCAACACTGATGATTCTGATGCTTCGCCAGTGCTCTCCCTTGAAAATGAAATCCCTTTTATTTTTATCGGAAATGAAGTAGACAAGCAGGGCTCGAAAGGATTCGGATATCTCAGAAAACTTAATGCGCTAACAGGAAAAGAGATCTGGCACTTTGAAAGAGAATGCTATTCTTCGGTGGGCGAGAAAGTGAACAACGGAGGAATGCTTTGCACACCTTTGCTCGGAAAGAAGCAAGCGGCTAACATTGTGTACACCATTTTTTCCAGAACAACAGTTAACGGCGCTGGTGAATTGGTTGCGTTGAATAAAGAAACAGGAGCCGTCCTATTCAAAGTGTCTTTCAAACAATACAGCTGGGTCTCGCCCATTGCCCTATACGATAAAAATGGTTATCCCACTTTATTCGTCCCAACGGTTGGCGGGGTAATTTATCTCATAGACGGAATGAATGGCAGCGTGCTCTATTCTGAAAATTTCGGTTGTACTTTCGAGTCTTCTCCAATAGCTTGGGGCAATAGGATTATTCAACCCGCTAGGGGAAACAAAATATTTAGCTTTATCCTCGAATGAAAAAATTAACCGCCCTTCTTTTTTGTTGTGCATTCTTCGCAATTTCTTTCGGACAAAAATCGAAGTTGTTCAAGGTGGAAAATTCGAAAGCTCCTTATCATTACTGGTGCTATGAACCCGAAAATTACAATGCTCAAAAAGACAGTGCTTGGCCAGTTATTGTGTTTCTTCACGGAAGAAGTTTAAGCGGAACGAATTTAGAAGTTGTTCGGTCTTACGGACTGGTTCATGAATTGGATAAAGGCAGAAATTTTCCAGCAATCATCATTGCGCCGCAAGTGAACAAAGGTGAATCTTGGAATCCCGATAAGGTAGTTGCTTGCCTTAGTGAAATTCAAAAAAATCATCGCGTAGATTCAACACGCATTTCAATTACGGGAATGAGTTTAGGTGGTTATGGAACCTTGCATACAGCTGGCCATTACCCTGAAATTTTCTGCGCAGCTGCCGCTTTTTGTGGCGGTGGAAATGCGAAGGATGCGTGCAATCTTTCAACAATTCCAGTTTGGGTGGCGCATGGGAAAAAAGACCGGGCGGTTCCTTTTGGTGAATCCTATGGAATTGTAGAGCGTATTAAATCGTGTGACGGGCAAAACGTGAAATTCACTGTATTTGAAACGCACGATCACGGTGCATTGGAGCGCATGTTTCGAACAGAGGAGCTTTACGATTTTCTTTTGACCAATAAAAAAGGGAAGCCAACATACTTCCCTCCTTTCAATAAAAAGTCGTTGAATTAAACCAACGTATTCGTTTCTGTATTCGGGAAGATAACCCAAGGCTTGAAGGTTTTTGCTACTTCAAAGTCCATTTGCGCATATGAACAAACAATAACAATATCGCCTATTGTGCACTTCAATGCAGCTGGTCCGTTCAGGCATATTACGCCACTTCCTCTTTCACCCAAAATAATGTAGGTTTCAAGACGCTCGCCGTTTGCACAGTTTAGCACTTGAACACGCTCCCCCTCTATCATATTTGCAGCGTCCAACAGAATTGGATCTATTGTTATGCTGCCTATATAATTCACATCTGCCTCAGTTACAGTTACTCGGTGAATTTTTGACTTTAAAACCTGAATAATCATAGGCGGCAAATTTAATCTTCATTTCTCATCTTAGCCCCATAATTATGAGAAAGATTTCGAATATTCTTCTGAATTGTTGGTTTCCTCGGATATGTAGTGCTTGCAATCGAAGCTTATCTGTTCGAGAGGAGGGACTCTGTTTCTATTGCAAGCAATACCTTCACAAGACCAATCATTTCGCGCGAAAGAACAACACGCTATACATTCAATTGGCTTACCGTATGTCGCTTCACAGCGTTCAGTCGCTTTACTTTTTTCAACCTAAAAGCATTGAACAGCGGGCCATTCACGAATTGAAATACAAGAAGAACATGCAGATTGGAAATTTCTTTGGGAAGGAAATGGGGAAGCGTTTATTGAAAACCCCGTGGTTGCTTGATGTTGATTTATTGGTTCCTATTCCGCTGCACAGAAACAAAGAACTTGAACGCGGATACAACCAAGCGCGCGTTCTCTGCGAAGGAATATCTGAAGAAACCAAGCTTCCGATTGCTACTGTTTTAAAGAAACAAACCACAGGAAAAGGCGCTACCAAAGGAAACCGTATGGAACGAATGAACAGTCGGAAAATTGATTTTCAAGTCGATAGTAAAATTCCTTCAAACGTAAATCACATCTTAATTGTAGACGATGTAATAACCACCGGCGCTACTTTAGAATCTGCCTTTCAAGTTATACGAAAAGAGTTTCAAGGTAAAATTTCAGTGGTGTCTATCGCTCACACCTTTTAATCCTATCTTTGAGAGCTTCAAATTCATTGATCATGACATACCTCGTTAAAAGAATTTTCATTCTACTCCTCCTCGCTCTTCCTGCCTGCGCATTCACGCAAGTGCAGCAGGGAAAAGTATTGTTAATGAACGGAACCGTGTCAGAGAATACTCTTTGGGAAGAAAAAGACGGCTTAATTTACATCTACGATCAGAGAAACAACATTTTCGGAAAAGAAAAAACGCGTGCAATTGAACTGAATAAAAGTGAAGTCTATAGTCTTTCGAACGGAAGCAAAGAACAGATTCTTTATTACCAAGACACTATGCTTGGCGATTATTATACGCCGGAAGAAATGCGTGTTTATTTAGCTGGAGCAGGCGATGCAAGAAAGAACTACAAAGCGCGACACATTAGTGCCATAGGTTTCGCATTGTGCGGTGCCGCCGGCTATCTCGTTGGGGATGGATTGCTCATTTTAATTATTCCGCCTGTAACATATGCAGCGATACAATACGTGGGGAAAATTAAAATTAGAGAGAAATACATGTCTGATCCGAACTTCAAATACAACGATCTATATGCTGAAGGATTTGAGCCACCTGCGCGCTCTCGGAAAATGATTCGCGGCGCTTTAAGTGGACTAGCTGGATCAGTGACAGGTGTTGTGCTCTCCATCATCAAAAACCAATAAACATGTTTATAGCATTGCTTCAGAGTTTATCTCTGGCGGGCGCCTCGTGGTTTTTATTGAATGCCGCTAACCCTCTTACTTTGTTTGAAAACGCGTTATTGTCTGTCGCGGTATTTTATAGCTATTGGGTTTCTCAAAAACTTCATCAAGCCGCCTACTGGTTACCATTACTTGTTATTGCCGGTACAATTACTCTCTCGCCGAATGTTCATTCGGTTTTAATGTTAGTCGTTTCTCTTTTCACGATAGCCTATTTCCTTCAACATAAAATTTCATTTCGAAAAACACCCTTGTTAAAGAATATCACCGTAGCATTATGCTGGTCTATTCTCATTGCAATTCCAGACACCAAAGAAATTTTTCAGTTAGGAGGAAGTGTCTTCTTCACAACTTTAGCGCTTTCGCTTTGCATTGATTTCGTGCAGCGAAAAGAAGATGAAGGCAAGGTTGAAACGGTTCCACATATTATTGGCAACAACCTCACGCTTTTCTTCGCTTTGATTTTCGTGTTGATTGGGCACTTTTTCATGCCGACTTCGTTCTTTGCGGGAATATTGGCATTGGCCATTCAAGCAGGTCTCACCTACTTCCCTCAGGAAAAACAAAGGGAAGCCCTTCGAGAACTTCCCTTCCTAGCTTATGCTTTAGGAATTTATTTGCTGTAAACGTGATCTAAGGCGTCGCAGAAATCTACGATTGCCTTATCCATGTCTGCATCTGTATGCGCAGCTGAAACGAATCCAACTTCGTAACCACTAGGTCCCAGATAGACACCTCTCTCCAACAAAAATCTATGAAAAGGTGCAAACAATTGACCGCTGTTTTCTGGAATTTCATCCATGCGACGAATGGCCTTTTCTTTCGAGAAAGAAACCCAAAAAATACTTCCCATATTGAAAATACGGAAGACGTAATTCTTTTGATCGGCATGCGTTTGAATGGCACTTACCATCTTCACTGTTTTTCTTTCTAATTCTTCGTAGAAGCCGGGCTTCGCACATTCCTTCAATTGAGCCAATCCAGCTGCCATGGCAACAGGATTTCCAGAAAGAGTTCCGGCTTGATACACGGGACCTTCTGGAGCAATCTGAGACATAATTTCTGCGCTTGCACCGTATGCACCTACGGGCATTCCGCCACCAATGATTTTTCCAAATGCAAGAACATCGGGTTGAATTCCGTAATAGCCTGAAGCTCCTTCAAAACCTAAACGAAATCCGCTAATTACCTCATCGAACAACAACACAATTCCTTCACGCGTGCATACTTCACGTAGGTGTTTTAAAAACACACCGTCTTGAATAAGCAGTCCGTTATTCGCAGGAACGGGCTCAATAGCCACAACTGCAATTTGTCCGCGGTACATTTCAACTGCAGCGTCGAACGCCTCAATGTCGTTCAACGGAACAACAATTGTTTCGTTCACATAGGCCTGCGGAATTCCGGCGCTGCTGGATGTTCCCAAAGTTGCCAAACCACTTCCAGCTTTAACCAAAAGCGCATCGACGTGTCCGTGATAACATCCCTCAAACTTCAAAACTTTATCTCTTCCAGTATATCCTCTCGCTAAACGAATGGCGCTCATTGCGGCCTCAGTTCCGCTGCTTACAAATCTTATCTTCTCTAAGTATTTGTGACGTTGTAAAATAAAAGAAGCCAATTCGTTCTCTTCTCTGGTTGGTGCGCCGAAGCTGGCTCCTTTAGCAGCCGTTGTGCATATGGCTTCAGTAACTGAATCGTTAGCATGTCCTAAAATAAGCGGTCCCCATGAGCAGCAGAAATCAATGAATTCATTTCCATCTGCATCCCAAACATGAGAGCCTTTTCCTCTTTCAAAAAACACTGGATTTCCACCTACTGATTTGAATGCTCTTACTGGAGAATTCACTCCACCTGGAAAATACTTCTTCGCTTCCACAAAAAGTGCTTCGCTGTTGCTCTGTTTCATGATGCAAACTTACGCTTGAACGAGAAAAACAACGTACTTTCGTTGACCACATTTTTTCAATTTGAAATACAGTTTCACTCTTATCTTGTTTTTGGTTGCTTCCTATGTTGTAGCAATTGACTTCCCTATTGAGTCTATTCAAAAACTAAGAAAATACGGTATAATCGTTTCTCCAGAATGCGGCGTGTACGCAAATAGCATTGCCGTTTCCTTTGAAAATAATTCTTCCTTCAACCTCTCATACAAACTTGGGACTTCAGATTCTGCGGGTTTTCAGAGGTACAAGAACCCCATTCAACTTCAACAGAACACGTATATTCAAGTTAAGCTTGAGGGGTCAGGTGCACCTAACACCGTTTTTATCGGGACATTTATTGTGGGAAGGAATCATACCCTACCTGTTATCTGTTTGAAGGTTAATCCGAAAGAATTTTTCCCTCCATCTGGAATTTATGACGGAAAGCTTATTGTTGCAGGCTCAAACGCAAACCCACCACCCGCGGCAGGAAACCAGTTCATTGGCAATTCGTGGAAGAAGACCCCAATACCTTGTTTCGCTCAATTCTTTTACAACAATAAATTAGTTGAAGCTACCGCTTGTTATGTTAAAACCTTCGGCGGATGGACGCTCGGTCTTCCTGAAAAATCGCTTCACCTTTATACCGACACACTTGTTGGAAAGAAAGAGTTCGAATATAAATTTTTCAAAAACAAACCCTACAACGAATTCGAACATTTGGTTTTAAGAACAAGCGGAAGTGACCAAAATTTCACACGCTTCAAAGATATTAGTATATCGAGTTTTGCAGCAGAACTCATGGTCGACTATATGGATTACCAGCAGGCTATTTTGTACGTAAACGACAACTACTTTGGAATAATCAACCTTCGTGAAAAAATCAATAAGGAGTATCTCGGTTACAATCACAACGCAGCCAAGAACTTCACTCAGCTGCTCGAGCAAGAAGGAGAAAACTCGAAAGATTACCAGACATTAAAGGACTTCGCTGCCGCGCATTACGCCGATTCAAACTTCCCCGAAGAAATTGAAAAGTTGATGGATTTGGAAGATTATTTCAATTACAGTTTTCTCGAAATTTATATCGCCAACGTTGATTCGCGGGGAAATATCCGTTATTGGAAAGACGCTTCTTCAGACAACAAATGGCATTGGATTTATTACGATGGTGATTTAGCCTGTGCTGGGAATTTCCACCGTCAGAATTTTTTGTTAGAACGAATAAGTCCTGTCCCAACCGATTGGTACAATCCTACTTGGGTCACGCATCTTCTTCGTTACACCACTTTAAATCCTGAGCTTCGTAATCGCTTCGTTCAGCAAACCTGTTTGCTCATGAGCACTGTCTTGCACAAAGACTCCGTTGTAAATCGCATAGATCAGTTTGCTAATGCCATTGCGCCAGAGATTCCGTACCACGTGAATCGATTTCCAATTGAACAAAAAGAAACTGAAAAAGGTTGGCGGAACCAAGTAAGTAATTACAGAAGGTTTTGGGAAATTCGTCCTGTTTCTATGTATCGTCATGTGAAAGAAACTTATGGATTGGGAGACTCTGTTCATCTCAAGTTGACAACAAATATTCCGAATGAAAAATTACTGATTGTCAATGAATCGAAAATTCATTTCAATAAAGTTGAAGGAGACTTCTTCAAAAACATTCCTTTACCGTTAGCCGTTCCTGAGCACACGTTCCCTTTTGTATTCAAGCAGTGGAGCGATGGCGTTAAAGACAAAAAACGCGTTTTAGATTGTTCAAATTCTCTTACAATTGAAGCCACATTCGCACATGCGCCGCTTTCAGAACTGAAAGGAAAATTGCACATCCGAAGATTTGGTAGCGAGATGAAAGCGAAAAATCCAATGAAATGGATTGAAATTATTAATCAGAGCAACGAACCTATTAATCTCAACGGAATCGTTCTTTACGATTCTCCGAATGGAATCGTTGACAATCTTTTCACGCATACTGCTGGACAAACGATTGCCCCCTTAAGTTCAGCCATATTCGTAAGTCCATTGCACACCAACGACATTGGCAAAACACTTCAGCTGCCGGAAGGAACAACTATCTATCCCCTCGAATTTCCTACAGGGTTTCAAACAAATCATTCATTTTATCTTGGCGATAAAGAGAACGCGGTTATTGACAGTATGCTCGTTCAATTTCCCGACTCAATTTTTACACATGGTAAGCATTTCGTTTGTTTCTTTGATGAAAATGGAAATATCTCTTACGATCGAGTTACGCAAAAAACAAAATTCGACTGGGACGTAACAGAAGTTAAATCGACAAAACTAATTATGAGTAACCTGAGTGAACTTCCCTTGTGGATCTATTTGAGCAATGGTTTTGCGTTATTGCTTTATGTTCTTTTGGCTTTTTTCAAAAAAATAAAATGGCGCGATGCTATTCGGTATTTCGCATTTACGGCGCTTGCAATTGGCCTACTCTTTTGGGCATACAAAGGCGTTTCAATTCAACAGATAGTTGGACAAATTATAAATACAAATTGGGTTTGGATATTGGCTGCATTGGCCATTGAATATGTTTCTGTTATATTCAGAGGAATTCGTTGGAACCAATTGTTGAAGCCGCTTGGACATAAAGCAAATACCTGGAATGCCATACACGCAGTTGCTTTCGGATACTGCATGAACGATTTGGTTCCGAGAAGCGGAGAAGTAGCGCGTTGTACCTTGCTTTTCAAATCAGATAAAATTCCAGTATCCACATTAGTTGGAACCGTTATCGTAGAACGTGTGATAGACATGGTGATGTTCGGCTTACTTCTTCTCTGGGGTATTTTACTCTTGCCTTCAACGTTGTCTTCGTTAATGAATGAAACGAAAAGTCCAGGATTCTCAATGGAATTAGGAATAGCCTTAATCGTTCTAGCGGTTATCGGTATCTTGGTGTTACGCTATATTTTGAAACACACCTTCAAAAACAAATTCATTGAAAAATTCGCAGAATTTATTCGTGGCACTTGGAAAGCATTTTTAAGTGTTGGAAAAATTGAAGGCAAATTCAAATTCATTTTTCTAACTGTTGGAATTTGGGGAGCTTGGTTACTCATGACTTGGTTCAATCTTCTGGCTGTTCCAGGATGTGAGCATATGGGCTTGAATGAATCTGTATTCTTAATGATTTGTGCAAGTTTGGCCATGCTTGCTCCAACACCAGGCGGACTGGGTGCATTTCATTCCATAACAATCATTGGGTTCATTGTCTTGGGGTATGCAGATGAAAACAACGCTACTACTTCCCTGCTCGGTTTAACCTTTGCAACAGTTTCTTGGTCTACAAGAACCCTCATGGAGATTTTATCTGGATTCGTTGGTTTCCTTATTGTATCGTATCGCATTAAATATGGAAAAACTACTTCAGCAAATTAAGGCCTGGCGTGACGCTGGAGAAACCATTGTTTTTACCAATGGTGTTTTCGATATTTTGCATGTTGGTCATGTGACCTATCTTGAGCAGGCTGCTGCATCAGGCACTAGGCTGATTATAGGCGTTAACAGCGACGCTTCTGTGCGCAGCTTGAACAAAGGCCCTGAACGCCCTATCAATCCCGAATGGGCCCGTGTACGTGTGCTTGAAGCACTTCGCTGTGTAGATGCCGCAATCGTATTTTCTGACCACACTCCTCTTGAACTTATTCTTGCTATTCAGCCCGATATTTTAGTGAAAGGCGGCGATTACAATCCAGATGAAACCAACGAATCGAACAAGACATACATGGTGGGTTCGAAGGAAGTGAAAGCTTCCGGTGGAAAAGCCATTGCTATTCCTTTGGTTGAAGGATTTTCAACGACGAATATTCTTAGTAAGCGATAAGCTTTGGAAATTCTAGCCATTCTCTCAAGTCTTGCATACACCGTTCTCTATCTTCTAGAATCGGCGTGGTGTTGGCCTTTAGCCATTCTCGGTAGCGCAATCTATTTTTATTTGTGTCGAAAAGCCAACCTGCAAGGAGAGAGTTGGCTGCAACTGTTCTATGTTGGCTTCGCAGTGTACGGTTGGATAAACGCAACCGCCGCTTTTCAGCATCCTGAATGGAAAATCACACATCATCTGCTCTTCCTACTCGGAGCAATTGTTTTGTGGCAATTGTCTTTTCTGGTATTGAAAAAAAGAAATTCAGCTTTGCCACAACTAGACGGATTTGTTTTGGCCTTTGCGCTTGCCGGAACAGTTTTGCAAATTTTATATATCGAAAGTAATTGGTACTATTTCATTGCAGTTAATTCCATTTCAATATATACTTATTGGACACGCGGATTGAAGAAAAGCATTGTGCTTTACCTCGTATACTTAGGCCTAAGTATTTACGGAATTATTCACTAAAATCCTCGAAAAGAAAGTCGTTATAAGGAAAACGTACAACATGAATTTCGCGTGCACGATTGTATAAAATTTCACGAAATTCTTCCACATGAATTTTCTTAGCAGCACTCATGAACACAACATCTTCAGAACCCATGCGCGACATCCAAGATTCTTCCAATTCTTCAAGCGAATAATTCTCAACGGTCTTAGGTGTTAAGTCGTCTTCCTCTTTTTCAATAAATGAATAAGCATCTATTTTATTGAAAGCAAGAATCATAGGCTTATCTCCAGCTCCAATCTCTTGAAGTGTTTCCATAACCACCTTGTAATGATCTTCAAATTGCGGATGAGAAATATCTACAATGTGCACCAACAAATCCGCTTCGCGAACTTCATCTAACGTGCTCTTGAAAGATTCTATCAATTGGTGAGGGAGTTTTCGAATGAAACCCACTGTGTCACTTAACAACAGTGGCAAATTCTTCACAACTACTTTTCGAACTGTGGTATCTAAGGTTGCAAATAATTTATTCTCTGCCAACACTTCGCTCTTGCTCATCATGTTCATGATGGTCGACTTCCCTACGTTTGTATATCCAACTAGCGCCACACGAACCATGGCTCCGCGATTTCCGCGTTGCGTTGTTTTCTGACGATCTATGACTTTTAAATCTTCTTTCAATTTGGCAATTCGATCACGAATAATTCTTCGGTCTGTTTCGATTTGAAGTTCACCCGGACCGCGCATTCCAATTCCACCCTTCTGTCTTTCCAAGTGAGTCCAAAGGCGCGTTAAGCGCGGAAGCAAATATTGATACTGTGCTAATTCAACTTGAACTTTCGCATGAGCGGTTTGAGCACGTGCAGCGAAAATATCGAGAATCAAATTGTTTCGATCGAGAATCTTCACCTTGTGATCATCGTCGTTGAACAAGTTCTCTAGGTTACGCAATTGAGAAGGAGAAAGTTCATCGTCGAAGATGACCATGTCCACTTCATTCTCATAAACGAAATTCTTTATTTCTTCAATCTTTCCAGAACCCACGAAGGTTCTATTGTCTGGATGATCCAGATTTTGCCAATAGCGCTTCACGCAGAACGCGTCTGCTGTGGTTGCCAAAAAAGCCAACTCGTCGAGATACTCTGTCAGAACATCTATATTCTGTCGCTTATTCACTATCCCAACAAGCACACAGGTCTCTTGGGGTTTCTTCGTGTCTTCTAGTTTTGCCATTTTATCTTCCCGACAACTTCATGCAGTAGGTTGTAAGCGCATCAATTTCTTGAACGGTTAACATACTTTCAAAAGGTGGCATTCCTGCTTTTCCGTGTGTAATCTGATTCTTAATTTCTTCAGCCGAAAGCTGACTCAACGTTAGGTTTTTTGCTCCACTCAATTGAAGATTTCCTTCACTACCGTGACACGTTGCGCAACGCTTAATGAAAAGTGCTTGAGCATCAACAGGGCCTTGCGTTTTTGGTTGCTCTGAACACGCTTCGAAACAAAGCGAAAAAACAAAAGCTACCAGCGAATAAAGCAATACGTATATAAACTTCTTGTTCATTCTCAATGCATGAATGCCATTTTAGACCAGTATCCCATGTAGCTCATAGCAAATATGGTAATAAGCAATCCCAATCCGTAGAATATTGCAATTTTCTTCGCACGATCACGTCCGTTCGTTGCACGCTTTGCTTTCGAATATCCCATAGTGATAAACACAACAGCCAAGATCATCATAATCGGATGTTCGATCAGCTTCATGCGCAATGCAGCGTCCTTCATGATGTTCACGCCCGTTCCCGAAATCGCAGAAAAATTCATCACCAACAATACTAATCCAACTAGTAGCTGAATGTGAGAAAAAATCAATGTAAACAAAACCAATTTACTTGGCTTGCCTGAAACGGTTTCGTTCTTCTCTTTCACCAATGAAACCACTATGGCCAACAAAGGAAGAAGTAACAATAAATAAGGAAGTAAAATGTGTAAGTGTTTGAAACCCGTTTGCATAATTATTAATTTTCTTCAAATCTAATCTTCTTTTTGAAAAACTCCACATCTTTGTTCCCAAGAAAAGACTATGAACAAGATTATATATAACGTTACGGTTAGCGTAGACCCCGGAATTCACGAGGATTGGATTACCTGGATGAAGGACATTCATATTCCCGATGTCATGAGCACGGGTAAGTTTCTTGAAAACCGAATATTAAGAGTTCATGGGGAAGAAGAGAACGGTGTCACCTATGCCGTTCAATACACTGCTGCGAATAGAGCAGAGTTAGATGCATACTTCGCGGAACATGCTCCCCGATTGCAAAAAGACCATGTCGATAAATACGGTAACAGCGCTGTGGCTTTTCGAACTATTCTTGAATTGCTACACGAATGTTGAGAATTGTTGTTCAATAACATTATACACTATTTTTGCGCCACTAATTACCGAGAGACAATTTATTGAAATGAGTTCTACCCTTCAGCAAGAAAAGCAAAACATGCGTGTTTCGCAAATGGCAGAGAATCTTATAGGTTCTGAAATTATTAAACTAGGCGGAGAAATTCGCGATCGTATTCTTCAAGGAGAAAAAATATATAACTTCACAATAGGAGATTTCAACCCGAAAATTTTCCCAATTCCTGTTGAATTAAAACAGTTCATCATTGATTGTTACAACGAAGATTTAACGAACTATCCAGTTGCCAACGGAGTGGTTGAATTGCGCAATGCTGTTGTTCAAATTCTAAAAGAAAAACAAGGTCTCGATTATTCTGCTGAAGAAGTTTTAATTGCAGGCGGTGCGCGTCCTATCATTTACGCCATCTTCCAAGCTATCGTTGACCCAGGAGACAAAGTCGTTTTCCCAGTTCCATCTTGGAACAACAACCACTACACCCATCTTTCTCACGCACATCAAGTGTTCGTTGAAACGCTTCCTGAAGACAATTTCATGCCGAATGCAGAATTGTTGAAGGAACATATTGAGGGGGCTACTTTGCTAGCGCTCTGCTCACCTTTGAATCCAACAGGAACAGTTTTTTCGAAAGATCAATTGGAAAGTATTTGTGATATGGTGTTGGAAGAAAACGCGAAACGCGGTGAGAATGAAAAACCGTTGTACGTGATGTACGATCAGATTTATTCGTTGCTAACATTCGGAGAAACGCAACACTTCGATCCGGTTACTCTTCGTCCGGAAATGAGAAAGTACACCGTCTTCGTAGATGGAATTTCAAAATCACTTGCAGCTACTGGCGTTCGTGTTGGATGGGGCTTCGGACCAGAATTTATCATTGATAAAATGAAGAGCATTCTTGGACACGTAGGTGCCTGGGCGCCTCGTCCAGAGCAGATTGCAGCAGGAAGATATTTGCAAAACATTTCGCTTCTCGACAACTACTTGACTTGGATTAAGGAAGAACTTCAAACACGCTTAAACGAATTTTACACCGGCTTTGAAAGCTTGCGTGAAAAAGGATTTGCCGTTCGTGCTATTCCTCCAGCTGCTGCTATTTATCTCACGATTCAATTTAATTTAATTGGAAAGAAAACGGCTGATGGCTCCTTGCTCGAAAACACAGGAGACATTACTTCATATATTTTGAATGAGGCGAAAGTGGCGATTGTTCCTTTCCGCGCATTTGGATCTTCAGATGATTCGACCTGGTATAGATTAAGTGTTGGAACGGCTTCTCATGAAGACGTTACCCAATCTATTGCTTCGTTAGAAGCAGCTCTTTCGAAATTGTCGTAATTAAATATGATGGTATCCTTCACCACGAATAATGGTGAAGGCTCTGTACAATTGCTCTACTAAAATTATTCGAACTAAGTCATGAGGGAATGTCATGTCCGATAATCGGACTTGCTCGTTTGCTCGTGCATAGACTTCATCTGAAAACCCATGCGCTCCGCCTATAACCAACACCCAAGATTTGGTTCCCGCGAGTTGTTTCTTTTCGATATGCTTTGAAAAATTAACTGAGGTGAACGACTTTCCTCTTTCGTCTAACAGGCAAAGAAAATCTTCGGTTTTGAGTTGCTTAAGAATAAGCTCCCCTTCTTTGTTCTTTTGAATATCTGGGGTTAGGCCTTTGGCTGCGATGTCCTTCAATTCAACATATTCGAACGTGCAGTAATGTGGAAGTCTTTTGGTGTAACGCGCAATTCCTTCCTTAACGTAAGGTTCATGCGTATGTCCGATAACTAAGACCTTCACTCTCATTCGCGACGATCTTCTCTATTCTCTTTAATGTCTTGCTTCTGCAAAGGGTTCGCCGCAAAAGCACGATATTCTTTTCTTTTGAGGAAGATATCCGTCGCAGTGAAAATAGCAGCACGCAACGAAGACTCATCCGCTGTTCCCTTTCCAGCTAAATCATACGCAACGCCATGATCGGGAGAAGTTCTTACGATAGGAAGTCCTGCTGTGAAGTTAACACCACTATCAAAAGCCAGTGCTTTAAACGGCGCCAATCCCTGATCGTGATACATAGCTAATACCGCATCGAAGTGTTTGTAACCACCTGACCCAAAAAAACCATCGGCACCAAAAGGTCCGTATACATGAAATCCTTTTTCCGTTTGCTCACGAACAACGGGAAGTATAATTTCTTTTTCTTCCGTTCCAATTAATCCGTTGTCTCCAGCGTGTGGATTCAATCCAAGAACAGCAATGCGTGGAGTTGCGATTCCGAAATCACGTTCAAGACTCTCACGCATCAGCAAGAGCTTCTCTACAATTTTCTCCTTCGTTATACTTGCGCTTACCTCTTTCAAGGGAACGTGTCCAGTTACAATCCCAATCTTCAGAGCAGGGCTTACTAAGAACATTAACACCTTCTCAGTCCCAGCCATTTTAGCCAAATATTCTGTGTGTCCAGGGAAATTAAACTCTGCATTCTGAACGTTGTCTTTGTTGAAAGGCGCTGTAACCAGCACGTCTATTTTATTCGATGCTAAATCACTTGCCGCCATTTCTAAACTTCTGCGCGCCATTTCACCACCTAAGGCAGTTGGCTTTCCCCATTCAATATCTCCTTTAAAATCCTTCCAACAGTTCACTAAATTCACTTTTTTGGCAACCGCTTCTTCAGCTGTTGTTGCATTTTGGTAGGTGAATTCTTCCATACCACCTATGCGCTTCGTTTGCTTAATTATTTCAGCATGCGAATAGATAACCGGCACAATATGCTCGAGCATTCGGGTATCACAAAAAACCTTAATTACGGTTTCAAGACCAACGCCATTCATGTCGCCACAACTAATTCCAACTTTAACTTTTTCCATTATTCAATGGTTTTTAAAACCGTACGGTTGTTCGGTTTAGTTAGCGTAATTCTTTTTAATGAAATCGTACAACAAACGTACTCCTACACCTACTCCACCTTTCGTGCGGTAAGCATCTACTTTATTTTGGTAGGCTGGTCCAGCAATGTCAATGTGAATCCATGGATAATCTGTGAAGTGCTCTAAGAATTTCGCAGCCGAGATTTGCCCAGCAAATGGACCTCCTAAATTCTTCAAATCAGCTACATCGCTCTTCATTTCTTCACCGTATTCCTTCCACATTGGGAATTGAATGAGTCTTTCCCAAACTTCAAATCCACTGTCCATAAGATTATTTACCACCTTCTGATCGGCAGTTGCCATAACCGCGCTCGCGTAGGTTCCAATTGAACGCACAGCAGCTCCGGTTAATGTGGCTAAATCAATTACCAATTCTGGTTTGTATTTCTTCGCATAAACCAACGCATCTGCTAAGATCAATCTTCCTTCCGCGTCTGTGTTCAATACTTCAACGGTTGTTCCGTCACTTATTGTTAAAACGTCTTGCGGACAAACTGCATTTCCGCCAGGGCGATTGTCTGTTGCGGGAACTAAAGCTATAACATGAACTGGAAGATTGTTTAAAGCTATCGCGTAGATGGCTCCAACTACAGCAGCACCACCGGCCATGTCACATTTCATCTCATCCATTGAACCGGGGGTGGGCTTCAAGCTTAATCCGCCTGTATCGAATACCACGCCCTTTCCAACCAATACAATGGGCTTTTTATTCTTAGCGTTTTTCGGCTTGTACTCCATAATGGTAAACGAAGGCGGATCAATACTGCCCTTGTTAACACCAAGAAGTCCACCCATCTTAAGCGCTTCAATTTGCTTCTTATTTAAAATTTGAGTTTTGAATCCGGCTACTTTTCCAGCCTTGTTCATCTCCTCAGAAAATTGCGTCGCGGTTAAATACGAAACAGGTTCGTTAACTAATGTGCGAGCCAATTCTGTTCCCTCAACAATTCCGTGAAGCTCTGTCCATTCCGCTTCAGATATTGAAGCATCGGTTACAAATATTTTCGAAAGTGTATTTTTCTTATTTGTTTTTTCCTTGAAATATTTCAAGAATTGATAGTTGCTCAAAGCAACGCCTTCTGCCAAATACCAAGCGGCTTTCTCGAACGTACTCTGATTCACAATGTGTAACGATTCAAGATTAGTCTTGTTCACCGCCGCTTGAATTTCAACACCTGTCTTACGCATAGACTCTTTCGCTTCTGCGTTCCAAGTTCCTTCAATTGCTACGTAAAAGTGTTTTTCAGTTAACGAAGGCATTAATACAGTGTTGCGATTGACGTTGATCTCACTTTCAAGAAAAGTCAATTCAGCCTTTTCCAACTTCAATTTTTTAACTTCTTTCTTATTGAAAAGAGTTACAACTACATCTGCGTTCTTAGGCGCCTTGTTGCTAATTTTTGCCATTGTTTCGTTCTATTAATTCGGAATAAAAAAGAGAGCTTTTTCGGCTCTCTTCATTTTTATAATGTTTGCTTTACTTCTACTTCTTCGAAGGCTTCTACTAAGTCACCTTCTTTAATGTCGTTGAATTTATCAATGTTCAATCCGCATTCGTATCCTTTCACCACTTCCTTCACATCGTCTTTGAAACGTTTCAAAGATCCGAGGTGTCCGGTGAAGACAACAATACCATCGCGAATGACACGCACTCGGCTGTTTCGACTAACCTTACCCTCCAACATGAAGCAACCTGCAATGGTTCCAACCTTGGTAATCTTGAACACTTCACGAATTTCCGCAGTACCGACAATCTGCTCTTCAATGCGTGCAGACAACATACCTTCCATGGCTTCTTTAATTTCTTCGATAGCCTTGTAGATAATAGAGTAAAGCTTAATTTGAATTTCTTCGTTCTCTGCAATCTTACGCGCACTCTGACTTGGACGAACTTGGAAACCAACGATGATTGCATCGGAAGCCGATGCCAACAATACGTCTGATTCCGAGATCTGACCCACACCTTTGTGAATTATGCTTACTTGAATCTTCTCTGTACTTAATTTTTGCAAAGAGTCTACCAACGCTTCTACCGAACCGTCTACGTCCCCTTTTACAATCAAATTCAATTCCTTGAAATCTCCAAGAGCAATACGACGACCGATCTCTTCGATAGTCAAGTGCTTCTTCGTACGAACACTTTGTTCGCGTTGAAGTTGTTGACGCTTCGTTGCGATTTCACGTGCTTCACGCTCATCTGCCAATACGTTGAATCGATCACCTGCATTGGGTGCACCTTCAAATCCTAAGATTGAAACTGGTGTCGCTGGTCCGGCTTCTTCCACCTTCCCACCGCGCTCGTTAAACATCGCACGAACTCTACCGCTGAATTGTCCAGCAAGAATAGGGTCTCCGACACGAAGTGTTCCCGCTTCAACCAAAAGGGTTGCAACGAAACCACGTCCTTTATCTAATGATGATTCTATGATTGTACCTATCGCGCGTTTCTTCGGATTCGCTTTTAGATCTAGCATTTCAGCTTCAAGCAATACTTTTTCAAGAAGCTTGTCAATGTTCATTCCTTTTTTAGCAGCAATTTCTTGCGTTTGGAACTTTCCACCCCACTCTTCCACCAAGATATTCATTTGAGAAAGCTGCTCTCTCAAGCGATCTGCATTGGCATCTGGCTTATCCATTTTATTGAATGCAAAAATCATTGGTACACCAGCCGCTTGAGCGTGACTAATTGCCTCTTTTGTCTGAGGCATAACGCTATCGTCTGCTGCAATTACAATGATTGCTAAGTCAGTTACTTGAGCTCCACGAGCACGCATAGCGGTAAACGCTTCGTGACCCGGAGTATCTAAGAATGTTATTTTCTTTCCTGTTGAAAGGGTAACAGTATACGCACCAATGTGCTGCGTAATTCCACCGGCCTCACCAGACAATACATCTGCTTTACGAATGTAATCGAGAAGCGAAGTTTTACCGTGGTCAACGTGTCCCATTACAGTAATTACCGGAGGGCGTGATTCAAAATCATCTTCGTTGTCTACTTCTTCCGTAATCGCATCAGTAACTTCTGCTCCTACAAATTCAACCTGATATCCGAAATCTTCTGCAACGATTGCAATGGTTTCAGCATCTAAACGTTGGTTAATAGACGCGAAAATTCCTAACTGCATGCATGCTGCGATAATCTCGGTAGCATTGCGTGACATTAAAGTAGCCAACTCACTTACCGTTACGAACTCGGTTAATTTCAACACTGCATTCTCTTCCAACATGCGCGCAGCTTCTTGTTCGCTACGACGCGCTACTTGAGAACGCTTATCTCTTCTGTTCTTTGAAGATTTAGATTTTCCACCAACACCAAGACGTGCAAGGGTTTCTTTAATCTGATTTTGAATATCCGTCTCTGTTGGAGCAGCTTTCGGCTGAGCCACATAAGGGGTGCGAGTAGGCTTGTTCGCGTTTTTCTTATCTATTTCTTGTTGGCGACCAATATCTACTTTCGAAATGCGCTTGCGCTTGCGTTTTTCTTTATTTTCTGCAGCTGTAGCCGCAGGTGATTTCTTTTCTGGAGTTGTTGGAAGAATGATCTTACCCATCAATTTCGGGCCGGCCAACTTCTCTACATTCACGCGAATCACTTCCTTTTCAACAACCTCTGGTTTTACTTCCACAGGCTCTGGAGTTGGCTCTGGTTTTGCAACCGGGGCTTGTACTTTGGAATCTTCTTTCTTTCCCTTTTTAGGTTCTTCCTTCTTAGGTTCAGCCGCTTTCTTTCCACGTTTCGGTTTCTCCAAAGCTGAAAGATCAATCATGCCCACAACTTTAACTTCGTTGGTTCGCTCTTCAGGCTGAGCTTCAGGCTTGGCTTCAACAACTGGCGACAGAATTTCTACTTGAGCTTTCGCCTCTTCTTTTTTTACTGGTTTTTCAACCTTCAAAGCAACCGGCTCTTCTGCAGACTTAACCTTCGCCTTTGGTTTTTCAACCTCGGCTTCTGGTCTTTTGAATTTAGCCAAATCAATGTCTGACAATTCTTCATTCTCTTCGTCTTTTCTCTTTTTATTGTCCGAAATACTCAAGGACTCGCGAGATTCGCGCAATTTCGTTGCTGCAGCTTGAACAGACTCTTTCGCCTTTTGGTCCGTAGAAAATTCAGCACTAAGCATATCGTATACTTCAGCCTCAATTTTCGCCATTGGATTATTATCCACTGTGACCCCTTTTTTCTTAAGGAATTCAATAATGGTATCCTTACTAACATTCAAGTTAGTTGCGGCCTTACCTAAGCGTTGTGGTCCTTTTGTTTCTGACATAAATCTTTTCCCGTTCCTTATAAAAAACTATTTAACACATTGAAAATGTGCCCGAGCACTTTTGAAAAACGAAACGAATTATTCGAACTCAGATTTCAAAATACTCAACACCTCATCTATGGTTTCTTCTTCTAAATCTGTACGCTTCACCAAATCTTCTTTAGGAATTTCGAGAACTGAACGAGCGGTATCGCAACCTATCGATTTCAATTCATCGATAATCCAGCTGTCGATTTCGTCTGAGAATTCTTCCAAATCCACATCGTCGATGTCAACATCAGTTTCGCGATAAACATCTAGCTCATATCCACACAATCTTCCTGCAAGACGGATGTTATGTCCACCCTTACCAATTGCCAAAGACACTTGATCAGGCTTCAAGAACACGTCTGCTTTAGCATTGTCCTTATCGATACTAATACTTGAAATTTTCGCTGGTGCCAAAGCACGAGCAATCAACAAATTCTCGTTTGTCGTGTAATGAATAACGTCGATGTTCTCGTTACGCAACTCACGAACAATTCCGTGAATACGTGAACCCTTCATACCAACGCATGCACCCACAGGATCAATACGGTCGTCGTAACTTTCAACGGCTACTTTCGCACGCTCACCTGGCTCACGAACAATTTTCTTAATGGTAATTAACCCATCAAATACCTCTGGAACTTCTTGTTCGAACAACTTCTCTAAGAATTCTGGAGCTGTACGAGAAAGGATAATTTGTGGACTGTTGTTGCGTAAATCTACACGATAAACAACCGCACGAATGGTATCTCCTTTTTTGTAGAAGTCAGAAGGAATCTGCTGATCCTTAGGCATAATCAACTCGTTGTTCTCGTCATCAAGAACAAGAATCTCACGCTTCCATACCTGGTAAACTTCACCAGAGATGATTTCTCCAATGCGCTCCTTGTATTTCTGATAGATATGATCTTTCTCGAGTTCTTGAATTCGGTTCTTCAATACTTGACCCATGGCCATAATATTTCTGCGACCGAAATCTTCGATTTTAATCTCTTCAATCAATTCTTCACCTACCTCAAGATCGTCAACAATCTTGCGGGCTAAGCTCACCTCGATTTCAGAAACTTCGTCATCAAGTTCTCCGTCTGGAACAACTTGACGCGTGCGCCAAATCTCTAAGTCGCCACGTTCTGCGTTAATAATAATGTCAAAGCCATCTTCAGCACCCCAGCGCTTTACAATCATAGCTTTGAACATTTCCGCCAAGATGTTTGTGATCGTCTCGCGGTCGATGTTCTTGAATTCTTTAAAGTCTGCAAAAGACTCTATTAGGTTTAGTCCTTTCATAATGACAAGGTTAGTTAAAACGTATTACTACTTTGGTTTCTTTTATGTTATCAAATGCAAGGGTGACTGTTTTTTCCACCCATTCTTTTTTCTTTTTTCCGGGAAGTGCCTCTTTCTCTTGGTACTTCAATACAATTCCTGTATCACTTACTTCGGCCAAATCGCCTTCGTATTTCTCTCCTTCAACTAATTTCACTTTCACTGTTCTTCCAATATTCTTGAGATACTGTCGGTGAACCACCAAGGGCTTTCCAACACCAGGAGAAGAAACTTCCATTGAGAAATCCTCCTTCTCGCGATCCAAAGAAGACTCCACATGTCGACTTATCTTCTTACAATCCTCTACATTCAATCCTGAATCTTTATCGAGTAGCACCTCAATGACATTGCCTGGACGAACGGATATAGAAACGATAAACGCATCAGACAAGGTGTCTGTTTCGGCTATCTTGGCATTCACCAATTTTTCTATTTCTGCAACTGTTATCATGCCTAAAAAAAAGAGGGGTTAAAACCCCCTCTCTCGTTGTTCAATTCAGTTGCAAATATAGGCATTTTTCAACAATAAACCCAAATATCTTCTACCTAGCGCTTTTTTCTGTTAGTAAGTTGAATTGAGAGTAGCCGTTAATGCATTGTTTCTTTGCAAAAACTCAGAGCATGAATGTATTAATCTTAGGTTCCGGTGGTAGAGAGCATGCTTTCGCATGGAAAATTTCTCAAAGCTCTCTTATACACGACATCTTTATTGCTCCAGGAAATGCGGGCACCGAAGCTTTCGGAACAAACCTTTCCATTGATCCTACAGATTTCAAATCAATAAAAAAAGCCGTAATTGAACACGGCATTAAAATGGTTATCGTTGGTCCCGAAGATCCTTTGGTAAAAGGGATTGTCGAATTCTTCGAAAAAGATAAGGCCCTTGTTGGAGTTGCCGTGATTGGTCCAAATTCAGTTGCTGCGCAATTGGAAGGAAGCAAAGACTTCGCGAAAAAGTTCATGGCAAAACACGGCATTCCAACAGCGAAATACGGATCATTTACTCACGAAACCTTAAAAGAAGGACAGGCTTACCTCGACACACTTAAATCGCCCTACGTATTAAAGGCCTCTGGCCTCGCTGCGGGGAAAGGAGTGGTCATTCTTGAAGATATAGCGCAAGCTAAAAAAGAATTGAAAGCCATGCTTTCAGATAAAAAATTCGGTGAGGCTTCTAGCACTGTTGTCATTGAAGAGTTTTTAAAAGGAATTGAATGCTCTATATTCATCATGACCGACGGGAACAATTACAAAATACTTCCTGAAGCCAAAGATTACAAGCGCATTGGTGAAGGCGATATGGGATTGAATACAGGCGGAATGGGTGCCGTTTCTCCTGTTCCGTTTTGCACGCCAGAATTCATCGACAAAATTGAAGCGCAAATTATTATTCCAACTGTGAAAGGATTAAAAGCCGACGGTATAGACTACCGCGGATTTATCTTTTTTGGAATTATTAAGGTTGGAAACGAACCCTATGTGATTGAATACAATTGCCGTATGGGTGATCCTGAAACAGAAGTTGTTATTCCTCGCATTAAGAGCGACTTGTTACATTTGTTCGAAGGCATAGCCACACAAACACTTGGAGAATGTGACGTTCAGGTAGACCTGCGCTATTGCACAACGACCATGCTCGTTTCGAAAGGTTACCCTGAATCTTCGGAAAAGGGCAAAGAAATTTCAAATATTGAAAATGCCCGTGACTGCATAATCTTTCACGCTGGAACAAAAAAGAACGGCGCAAAAGTGGTTACCAACGGCGGAAGAGTGCTTACAGCAACTGCATACGGAGGTTCACTTCACGAAGCCATTGGAAAAAGTAACGAAGCAGCAGACACCATCTCCTTCTCTGGAAAGTATTACAGAAAAGACATAGGAAACGATTTGAAAAAACTGATTAAGGAAAAGTAAGCGAAGGACAACTGTTAGAAATACCATTAACGAAGACACGAATTACTTCGATATCCTTTGAAATAGCACTGCCGAGAAAACCGGTGAGCCTTTCATAATTAATCTGCTCATTGTACTGATTTAGTATAACCGACGAAATTGGCATGTAGCTATAATGCCATTTCTCTTCGCAATAACCTGTTCTTCCAGCAATCGTTTTGTTGTCATAAGTCTGACAAAATCCAAAATTCGCAGCGTTCTTCTGAAGCCAGTCGTATTCCTTCTTACCTTTTCCACTTGCGAAGTAACTTGGCTCAAGTGAATTAATGTCAAGATCCGTTCCCCAATGATGACGAGAAGTTCCGGGCATTGAACTGTATTTCAAAATATCTAGAGCGGTTTCTTTATCTGATTTGAAATTCGGACGACGGGCATTCCACTTCTTTTCCCAAATGGCTTTTTGCATGTTGAAATTTCTTCCTCCTGAAATGACTTTCAACACAATCCCCTCCTTCTCGGCAGCAGCAGCCATTTCCTCAAATGCCCAATTCACTTCAAACAATAAATAACACGATTTTGTAGACCGTTTAGCGGCAACCAAACTAAAGCGAATGTCTTCTTCAAAATTTATTTTTCCCAAAAGAAAATTCTCATCCACTTGAAAATACCATGGAAAAAGCTGCGCGTTTCCTGGCATAGAAAAAAGAATTGCGGCAACAAATAAGACTATCGCTTTTTTAATCATGTTCCCAAAGTTAACTATTCGAAGATTGGAATTCATAACTTCGCGACATGAATGCATTTGACTTTGACAAATGGCTTGCAGAAGCCTTGAATGAAGATATTGGTCCAGGTGATTTCACTACACTCGCAACTATTCCCGACAATGCACTTGGCAAAGCACAATTAATAGTAAAAGATAACGGCATACTTGCCGGAGTGACCATTGCCGAAAAAATCATTCATGCATTCGATTCTTCATTGAAGGTGACAACTTTTATTCAAGATGGTGCAACGGTTCAAAAAGGAGACATTGCATTTATTGTGGAAGGGAAAAGTCAAAGCATCACAACCATTGAAAGACTCGTTTTGAATGTTATGCAACGCATGAGCGGTATTGCAACTGAAACGAATCGCCTTGTGCAAATGATCTCGCATACCAATTGTAAACTTCTCGACACGCGCAAGACCACTCCAAATTTCAGATACTTCGAAAAAGAAGCCGTAAGAATCGGAGGTGGATACAATCACAGATATGCGTTGTACGATATGATTTTGGTGAAAGACAATCACATCGATTTTGCAGGTGGTGTGAAACCTGCTCTTAGCAAGATTTCTGAATTCATCAAAGAACGTAATTTATCAATCAAGGTTGAAGTAGAAACTCGCAATCTTGAAGAAGTAGATGAGGTAATTGAAACAAGCGTGGCCTTTCGCATTATGCTAGATAATTTCACTCCTGAAAAACTTCGTGAAGCTGTGCTTCATATTAACGGCAGAGTAGAGACTGAGGCTAGCGGAGGCATAAACGAAAATACACTTGTGAGCTATGCCGAAACAGGAGTAGATTTCATAAGCATGGGCGCCCTAACACATCATGTAAAGAGTTTCGATTTAAGTCTGAAGGCGATCAAATGAACAAGAAAAAATTCAAACGTTACGCCACATGGTTTTTTAAGGTTCGACATTTCCTCGAACGTTATCACCCCTATGGTTTCGGAGGACTAAACCTTTGGGAAATTTCTTCGTTCCTTGTTGTTGCTTTTTCAGATGTTAGAACCACCATGCGTTCTGCGAGTATTTCATTTCGAATTTTCCTTGCCTTCTTTCCCGCAATCATTACACTCTTCACTTTAATTCCTTTCATTCCTATTCAGAACTTCCAAGAAGATGTTTTCTTAGGAATGAAAAGTATTCTTCCCGGAGACACCTTTCAATTTATTGAAGGAACATTGTACGACTTGATTAATAAGAAGCAATCAACGTTATTATCTATCGGTTTTGTGCTAATGTTCTACTACGCCTCTGCAAGTATGAATGCAATTATGCAAGCCTTTCAAACGAGCCAACATATGGAGGTCTCGGCTCATCCTTTCATTGTTCGAATTCTCAGTTTTATTATGATGCTCGTTTTAGGAGTTATGTTTCTGCTTGCTATGATTCTTTCTTCACTAAGTGAGAGCACCTTCCTTATCATGCACGAAAAAGGAATAATTGGAGATAAAGGTGTCATTCCATTTTTAACCTTTGGCCAATGGTTTATCTCAATATCATTCATCTATGGCATCATTACCATTTTATACAATTCCGGAATGAATTTACGCATACGCAAGAACTGGAAATTCATTAATACAGGAAGCCTATTCACAACACTACTTCTGATAGTAACATCTTTCGGATTCAGCTATTTCCTTGAGAATTTCGCCCAATTCAATAAACTGTATGGCTCTCTTGGAACACTTATGGTGATTCTCATTTGGCTCAATTTGAACATGGTTATTCTTCTTGTTGGATTCGACTTGAATGCTCTCATTAGAAAAAAATTAAGAACAACAAGATTGTCTAAGCATAAACTTTAGTATTTTAATAAAAAAATTAATTATGAAATCTACTTTCTTCTTAGCCTTAGCGCTTTTTGCTTCTGTCTCGCTCTCTGCTCAGAGTGTAGTTGGTAAATGGAAAACAATCGATGACAAAACGGGTCTACCGAAGAGCATTCTTGAAATCAGAGAACAGAATGGTGAACTGTATGGGAAAATTATTCAACTCTTCCGTTCAGAATGGGCCAATCAAAACCCTAAATGTGTCGAGTGTAAAGACGACAGAAAAGACCAACCTATGATAGGTATGGATGTCGTTCGCAACATGAAATGGAACGGTAGCATGTATAAAGACGGCACCATCTGTGACCCGAACAATGGCGATATTTATCGTTGTGAAATGTGGCTTAAATCAGGCGATGCAAACAGATTGGAAGTACGTGGGTACTGGGGATTTGTTTATCGCACACAAACTTGGGAACGCGTTCAATGATAAAGATAATTGCCATTCATGGCTTTTTAGGAAACAATGAAATGTGGAAGGAATTACTCCCTTCCACTTTTTCTTTCTACACACCGCAAATGGCGGGACATGGCAACAAAGATTCTCTTCCGACAGACTCAATTGAAGATTTCGCGCAACACATTCTTCAACAAATAGATTTGGAAGAGTCAGACGAGTACATCTGGATTGGCCACTCCATGGGAGGATATGTGGCAGCGCATCTAGCAAAAACATTTTCAGATAAAACAAAAGCACTCGCCTTTTTTCATTCAACCGGAGATGCCGATAGCGAGTTAAAAAAACAAGACCGACTGCGCGCTATTGAAGCGGCCGAAAAGCACAAAGTACTATACGCAACAAATCTTATTGACGGCTTGTTTCACTCTGCCAATGAACACAGAAATACAATAGACGAGCAACTTCAAAAAATTGAAAGCATGTCTGCTGAAAGTATTGTGCAAAGCTTGCGCGCTATGCGTGAACGAGAGTCTTCCATTTCATTTCTTATAACAGCAAAATTCCCAATATACTATTTCGCAGGAGCGAACGACAAAGTGCTTTCTTTAGAAAAAATGAACGCCGAATGGACCCTTCTTCCTTCAGCAAAAATCACCATTGTGCCCGAAATCGGACACATGGGACACATCGAGAATATTCCTGCTGCGAAAAAATTTATTGAGGAAGTACTTTCCGAGTTTGTTTCGTAAATTCACTACAAACTAACTTCTCAATTTTGCACCATGTGTGGACGTTACGCCGTAGTTTCTAAAATTGAAGAAATTCAAAAAGCCTTTCGTGCTGAAATAGGCAAAGGAGTTGTGTTTAAACCCCAAGCCAATATCGGTGCTGGAAAACAAGGGCTAATTATTACGCAAGAAAACAAATCTGAAATTCGGAATTCAACATTCGGATTTACACCTGCTTGGGCCGATAAGCCGAAGTACGTTTTGAACGCACGCGCAGAAGGTGATCACAACAAAGACAACTCATTCTTTTTTTCCGGTTCGAAGGGCATTCTCGAAAAACCGTTCTTCCGAATTCCCATTCGAAGAAAGCGATGCTTGGTGATTGCCGATGCGTTTTACGAAGGCCCTGAACGTGGCGGATTGTCTCATCCGCATTGCGTCTTCCTTTCAACCGGCAGAATGCCGTTTGCCTTTGCTGGCGTTTACGATGAATGGAGAAATCCTTCAACGCAAGAAACTATGCACTCTTATGCTATTGTCACAACAGCTGCGCCTCCCGGCGTGCTTCTGCAAATCGGACACCCACGATGTCCGCTTATTCTTTCTAAACAACAAGAAGAACTGTGGCTCGATCCGCATGCGCATCTCGCTGATATCACTTCCATCCTTCAACCCGTTGTTGATCTTGAATTGAATGCTTATCCGGTAAGCACTGATATTAAAAACATTCATTCCGAAGGAAGTGATTTACTGAAGCCTACTGGGGATGCGCTTCTTCCGGAAACATCGTTCATCCTTCATCAACACATTGAATTGTTTGGAATGGGAGAATCACGCGCGAAAAAAAGAAGAGAAAACGAAGGTCCTACCCTTTTCGATTAACTGTGCTTAACTCACATTCGTATTACAGCTTGCGCTACGGAATATTAACCGTAGAGAACATCATTGAACTCGCCGTACAAAACGAATCCGAATTTGTTGCACTTACGGAAATAAATTCCACAACAACGCTCCACGATTTTCTTCGACTTTCGAAAAAAAATAACATACGTCCACTGTGGGGAGTTGACTTCCGAAATGATGCGAATCAAGTATTCTTAGCCTATGCCTGCAACTCAGCTGGAATAAATGAACTCGCCACATTCCTTTCGGAACATCTGCATCAGAAAAAAGAATTCGAAACGCGCGCACCACAATGGAAAAATTGCGTGACGATTTATCCGTTCGAAAACTTTAAAAAGAATGCATTCAATTTGAATGAAACAGAATTCCTCGGTGTGACTTCTGCCGATCTTCCCATCTTTGAACGAAGTGAATGGAAATCGCAACGAGAAAAAGTGCTCGCTTTTCAGACTTCTACTTTTCAATCGCAGCGGCACTTCAACATGCATCAATTGCTGCGATGCATAGAGAACAATATTTTATTGAGCAGACTTCAACTTTCTCAACATGGTAAAAGACGCGATGTTTTTCTTTCGCGAAACGAATTCGAATCGCAATTCGAAGGTGCGCCTGATCTATTGAAAAATACCTTTCAATTTTCAGAAAATTTTTGTTGGAAGGAAGAGGTTAATCACGCCGTTTCAAAAAATCAAAACACTTTCACAGGATCTTTAGAAGAGGATATGAATCTTCTTCGACAACTCACGCAAGAAGGTCTTGCTTATCGTTATGGAAACAAACCGAACAATCATTCGGTTATTCAAGAACGCATTCAAAAAGAACTCGAAATTATTGAGCAGAAAAATTTCGTTTCTTATTTTTTAATCAACTGGGACATCACGCAATTCGCAAGAGACCGCGGATACTACTACGTAGGCCGTGGAAGCGGTGCCAACAGCGTCATTGCATACCTGCTTCGCATTACAGATGTAGACCCGATTGAACTCGATTTGTACTTCGAACGGTTCATTAATCTATACAGACAAAACCCACCTGATTTCGACATTGATTTTTCGTGGACCGATAGAGAAGAGATTACTGAATACATTTTCGAGCGGTTTCAAAATGTAGCGCTGCTCGGAGCTTACAACACCTTTCAATACAAAGCCGTAGTTCGTGAATTGGGAAAGGTATTCGGACTTCCCATTGAAGAAATTGAATCTTTAAGCAGTGGAAAATTCAATCCGAATAACCTCGATAAGAACCAGCAGAATGTCATGCGCTACGCTTCTTTCCTACAGGATTTCCCGAATAGCCTGAGTATTCATTCGTGTGGAATTCTCATTTCGAATGAACCCATTCATAATTATTCCGCAACGTTTCTTCCGCCGAAAGGACATCCAACGGTTATGTTCGACATGGTGGTTGCGGAAGACATTGGTCTTCACAAATTCGACATTCTTTCACAACGCGGATTAGCGAAAATCAAAGAAGCGGTTCAGTTAGTGAAAGAAAGATATCCGCTTCGCGAAATAGATTTACACCAAGTTGCGCCACTCAAGCAAGACGAGCGCATCAAAGATTTGCTTCGCAACGCAAAAGCCATCGGATGCTTCTATGTTGAATCTCCCGCCATGCGCATGCTGCTTACCAAACTTCAGGTAGATGATTACTTGGGATTGGTCGCAGCAAGTTCGGTCATTCGTCCGGGTGTGAGCAGCAGCGGTATGATGAAAGAATTCATTCACCGTCATCGCGATCCGAAAGCCCGCGAACGCGCGCATCCGCAGCTGCTCGCGATTATGCCTGAGACATACGGGGTAATGGTTTATCAGGAAGACGTGATTAAAGTTGGACACTACTTCGGTGGGCTCACCTTGGCTGAGGCCGATGTGCTACGCAGAGGCATGAGTGGGAAGTTTCGTGGAAGAGAAGAATTCGAACGAACCAAAGAATCGTTTTTCGAAAAAGCAATTTCGAAAGGAAATGCACTCAACGATGTTGCGGAAATTTGGAGACAGATTGAAAGTTTCGCTGGATATGCCTTCGCGAAAGGACACAGCGCAAGCTATGCGGTTGAAAGTTATCAGAGTTTGTTTCTGAAGGCCTACTATCCCATTGAATACATGACAGCTACGCTGAATCATTTCGGCGGATTTTACGACACCGAAATTTATGTGCTTGAAGCTATGAAGCACGGCGCGAAAATTTCTGCGCCATGTATTTGGGAAAGCGATGCCACGTGCGTACTTCATGGCAATGAAATTATTTTGGGATTCGGATTGGTGAAAAGTCTAGAAACGAATACCATCATTCGCATTCTTAAACTTCGTCAGAATGAAGGCATTCGCAGCATTGCTCAACTCATGGATCAAGCGCATGTGTCTGTTGAACAAATGAGTCTGCTCATTCGCATTGGTGCTTGTCGGAAATTCAACAAACCGAAAAAAGATTTGTTGTGGGAAACACACTTTCATGGCAATCCAGATAAACCTGAAATAGGACCGTCGCTCTTCGAAGAACCAGAGAAGAATTTAACGCTACCTAAATTTCATGACGATTGGTTAGAGACTGCTTTCGATGAAATGGAACTCATTGGATTTCCGCTATGCTCCCCCTTTGAATTAGCATCTGAAGAACTTACGGTTACCGAAGTATCGGCGCAACTTCCCTTCCACCTAAACAAAAAAATTTCCGCGGTTGGGTATCTTGTTAATGTGAAGAAGACGCGAACGAATAAAGGAGAACTCATGGGTTTCGGAACCTTCCTAGACAAAGACCTTCAATTCTTCGACACAGTGCACTTTCCAAACAGCTCGTCGTTCGGCAACTTCAGAGGCAGAGGTATTTACAAGATCACAGGAACCGTCCTGGAAGAGTTCGGCGCCTATTCAATCGAGTGCACCGAACTCGAAAAAATTCCCTTCAAAAAAGACCCGCGATACATTTAAGAGGGTTCTATTAACCAACGCATCTGAATAACTCAAATTCGAAGGTCAAAAATTCTTGGGCAATTCTTTCCAAATTTGAACGTTACAATAAACACACAGATTCGAAAAATTATGGAGTCAGCTATTTTATTTCTTCAAGCACCCGTTGCTGAAAGTTCAGATAAACTATCAATCACAGACTTAGTTCTTAAAGGTTGGTATATCTACATTCCGCTTTTAATCATGAGCGTAATAACCATTTATATCTTCGTTGAAAGATGGCTCACTGTTGCGAAGGCGAACAAAGAAGATTCAAACTTCATGACCAACATTAAGCAATACATCAATCAAGGAAAATTAGATTCTGCCAAAAACCTTTGCGCAACAACCAACACCCCGGTTGCACGTATGATTGGAAAAGGAATTGTGCGCATTGGCAAACCTTTGGAAGACATCAAAGGTGCCATTGAGAATTCCGGGAAATTAGAAATTTCAAATCTCGAGAAGAACACCTCCATTCTTGCCATCATTGCATCTATTGCTCCGATGTTTGGATTCTTAGGAACGGTTATCGGAGTTATTACAATTTTCCACGACATTTCAAACGTTGGTAAAATTGAAATCGGAGTGGTGTCGCAAGGTCTTTACATTAAAATGATTTCTTCTGCAGCCGGATTGGTTGTGGGTATGTTGGCTTACGTTGCTTACAACACGCTAGTAACGCGCATTGGAAGACTCGTGAATACCATGGAATCACACGCCGTAGAGTTTGTAGACATTCTTGACGAACCCATGAACTAATAGGAGGCACCATGAACTTCGGAAGAAAACACAAAGTACACATTGAGTCTGGCATGTCCACGCTCTCTGACATCATCTTCATGTTGCTTATCTTTTTCATCATCGCCAGTGCGGGTGCTGTACAAGAATTGTCTGCACAAATAGACAAGCCTCAAGCAGGAAATGGAAAAGAAAATCCAGCGGGAATCTCAGTAACCATTACAAAAGACATGGCCTACAGTTTAAACGGCACTCCGTCTGAAAAAGCAGTCATCTTGAATCAACTTCAAGAACAGCTTAGTGCTTCAGAAGACAAGCGAGTGCTCTTGCGCGTAGACCGTTCTGTTCCTACTGGAGAAACCATTGAAATATTTTCAGGCATACAAGCCATTGGAGGAACTCCCTTCATTGCAACTGAAAAAGCAAACTAATGACCGAAGAAAAGAAAAATAAAATTATTGGTGCAGCAGCAAGCGGTGGTGCTCACTTGCTTATTTTACTGCTTGTTTTTCTTTTACTCGCCTCAGCTCCTCCTATTGAAAAAGAAGAAGAGCCTGGAGGTGGTGGCGGTGGAAATCCCGCAGGTGAAGGACAAGGCTCGGCAGAAGGTGAAGCTGGCGGTGCAATTGTTCCTGTTGAAATTGCTTTCGCACCAATGCCCGAATCTTATTTGGGTGCCGACATTTCAGCTCCAACTATTTCAGAAAGCAAAACTCCGGTTGATAATCGGAACAAACCTTCAACCGACCGCACACAAACCGCGCAAACCAATCCACAACCTTCAGCGCTCGACAACATGCTAGACCAACTGAATGGTGGTGGCGGAAGCGACGCAAGCAACGGCGGAGGAGATGGTGGAACAGGAGGCGGAACAGGTGGTGGAGATGGAGGTGGAAACGGTCCTGGTTCAGGCAACTATACAGGAACCGGATTTGGGAACGGAACAAGTTGGTCACTTAAAGGAAGAGGCAACTTAACCCCACCAAGCACATCTAAAAAGCCAACTGCCAATGGTAAAGTGGTTGTAAGTATTACAGTAGACAAAAATGGAAAAGTAACGAAAGCAACGGTTGTAAATTCAAACATCACGGTAGATGTTCCCTACAACAACGGGTTAGCCTTGGAAGCTGCGCGCAAATGCACTTTTACCGGTTCGAATAGCTCCACTCCGCAAACAGGCACAATTACTATTGTGTTGTCTGTAAAATAATCTTGTGAATTACGAAGAAGCCGTAGAATATCTTTTCTCGCAGCTACCTATGTTTCATCGCATTGGAGCTGCAGCTTATAAACCCGACATCGGGAACATTTCACAACTAAGCGCAGCTCTTGGAAACCCGCATTTGAAATTTCCTGTGGTGCACATTGCAGGCTCCAACGGAAAAGGATCCACCTCACACCTCACAGCATCCGTTTTAATGGAAGCGGGATACAAGGTTGGACTCTTTACCTCTCCTCATCTCAAAGACTACCGTGAACGCATTCGTGTGAATGGAAAAAAAATTGACCCTTCCTTTGTTGCAGACTTTGTTGCGCAATCGAAAGAATCGTGGAAAAACATCGAGCCTTCTTTCTTTGAAATTACCACAGCTCTTGCCTTTCATTATTTCGCGGAAGAAAAAGTAGACATCGCCGTAATTGAAGTGGGTATGGGTGGAAGACTCGACAGCACCAACGTTGTTCATCCTGTCGTGACAGCCATAACATCTATTAGCAAAGACCACATGCAGTTTCTTGGAGATACGCTCGAATTAATTGCGAAAGAAAAAGCAGGAATTATCAAAGAAAAAATTCCAGTTGTTATAGGTGAAATTCCATCAGGAGCGAGACAAGAAATTATTGAAATAGCGAAACTGAAAAACGCACCGCTTACAATCAGCGCTTCCCTACTCCCACCAAAATCAGCGCTTGAAGGAAGCTATCAACTCTTCAATGAAAAAACTTCATTCGGAATTTTACTTCAACTTAAAAAATTGAATTGGAATATTTCGAATGAAAATATTGAAAATGGATTTCTTCGCGTGATTGAAAACACCCATCTCATGGGACGTTGGCAAGTACTTGGCACCCATCCACTAACTGTTGCCGAAGTAGCGCACAACGAAGAAGGAATTACTTTTTTGGTTGAAAAACTAAAAACGCTTTCATTCAAGAAACTTCACATCGTAATTGGTATGGTGAACGACAAAGACCATTCGCAAGTGTTGTCATTATTACCAAAAGAAGCGGAATACTATTATGTTCAAGCCGATATTCCTCGTGCACTTCCGAAAGAAGAGCTTCAAGCAAAAGCTTTAGAATTTATGTTGAAGGGAAGCTGCTATGTGAACGTTCATTCGGGTTTGGAAGCAGCAAAATCAGCCAGTTCCAATGACGATTTAATCGTAGTCACCGGCTCAATTTTCACCGTGGCTGAAATACTTCCGGAAGAAGATTAATCTGCGATTGTCGATTGAATGTGCGCTAAGCCAGCACGCATAAGCGGTGTCTTTCCAAATACAGCATGAAAAGTTTCTTCTGTCATTTCCTTCCATTCACTTTTTGAAAGATTCAAGCGCTCGGGTTCAGCAAAAAAACGAGGCTCGTTGTGTTGAATAGAGAAGCGATTCCATGGGCAAACATCCTGACACACATCGCAACCAAAAGCCCAGTCATCTAACTTTTCCTTCCATTCGCTTGGAACACTCTCTTTCAATTCAATGGTGAAATAAGAAATGCATTTACTTCCGTCTACGATTTTATCTCCAACAATAGCGCCTGTCGGACAAGCGTCTATGCAGGCTGTGCAGGTACCGCAATGATCAGTCACAAGCGTATCGGTATCTAAATTCAAATCGAGAATGAGTTCTGCTAAAAAGAAAAAAGAACCCCTCTGTTTTGAAATCAAATTGCTATTTTTTCCAACCCAACCTAATCCAGATTTAGCGGCCCAAGCCTTTTCCAAGACAGGCGCGCTATCCACGAACACCCTTCCTCCTACTTCACCAATTTGCTCACGAATGAGTTCAACAAATTGAAACAGTTTGTCTTTCACCACAACATGATAATCTTCGCCCCATGAGTACTTCGAAATTTTGGGCACCGCCGAATCTTGTGTTTCCTTGGGGTAATAATTGAACATAAGCGAAACAACACTCTTCGCGCCGGGAACCAACAAAGTCGGGTCTAGTCGCTTGTCGAAATGGTTCTCCATGTAATGCATTTCGCCGTGCATATTCTGTTTCAGCCATTGCTCGAGCCGCGGCGCTTCTTCTGATAAATATTCCGCCTTCGAAATTCCACAATGCGCAAACCCCAATTGATTTGCAATTCCTTTAACAATGCGTGTATGTTCCGATTGATTCAACACTAGAACAATTCGCCAGGATTATTTCTAATCTTGCCCAAATGCTTGTAGGTAAGATCTGTCAATTGCCTCCCACGCGGTGTGCGAGTTAAGAAGCCTTCTTGAATAAGGAATGGTTCGTAAACTTCTTCAATGGTTCCTGCATCTTCGCCAACAGCAGTTGCTATTGTAGTAAGTCCGACAGGCCCCCCATTGAATTTGTTCATCATAGTCATCAATATCTTATTGTCCATTTCATCAAGTCCCAAAGTGTCTACATTCAATGCATTCAATGACATTTGAGTTATGTTAATCTCAATCGTTCCATCGCCCTTAATCTGAGCGAAATCTCTAACACGACGAAGAAGTGCATTTGCAATACGCGGTGTTCCGCGACTTCTACGCGCTATTTCGTAGGCCGCGTCAGGTGTAATTGGTATTTTCAAAATAGCAGAGCTACGCTCAACAATATCTGTCAATGTCTTCGAATCGTAATAAGAAAGTCTCGCATTAATTCCGAAACGTGCGCGCAATGGAGCGGTCAGCAATCCACTTCGAGTGGTGGCTCCAACAAGCGTAAACGGATTCAAATTAATCTGAACCGAACGAGCATTCGGCCCTGTATCAATAACCAAGTCAATGCAAAAATCTTCCATAGCGCTGTAGAGATATTCTTCTACAACTGGACTTAAGCGATGAATTTCATCAATAAACAAAACATCATTCGCTTCGAGATTCGTAAGCAAACCCGCTAGGTCAGCCGGCTTGTCTAAGACAGGTCCAGAAGTTGTTTTAATACCAACTCCCATTTCCAAAGAAACAATGTACGCTAAGGTTGTTTTTCCTAAACCTGGAGGTCCGTGAAGCAACACGTGATCTAGTGACTCCCCGCGCAATTTTGCTGCTTGAACAAATATTTGCAGGTTGTCAAGTACTTGTTTCTGTCCCGTGAAATCCTCAAATGATTTGGGTCTCAGGACTCTTTCTAAATCCTTATCTGTTGTGCCTTCAGCTTCGTCTCTTATATCGAAATCTTCACTCATAAACTTCTAATTAGATTCCATAATTTTTTTACCCATTTCATCTAAATGGAACAATTCTGCCCAACCGTATGGGTTTAGACTTAGCCGCACCACAAAGTTGGGTGAAGTTAAGCGCTGATCAATGTAATTGTTATTCTTCAACATAATTCTATAACCGAATCCTGCACCCACCTCGAATAAATTCGCAATGTCATAACTGAAACTCATGGCAGGCTCATAAAGAATGACGTGACCTTCATTCAATTTTACACGATTACCTTCCGCATCATTGTACTTCAAAAAACTTTTTCCGAATCCCAGTTGAATAGGCAAAGTTCCTTTCCAATGTCCACTCTTAAAAAAATCGAATTCGGCATACGGACCAAAATAGCGCAATTCGAATTCACAGAGCTTCGAACTTCCATTTTCCAAATCCACATTTTTATAGACCCCGTTCGACAACCAATTGTATCCAAAGCCAAGGACAAGTGTTTCGTTAAATTCCGCACCTATCTTCAATGCTTGGGTGTTGAACGTTCTTCCTCCAATGAAGGTTCCCCAAGTGTCCCACTTCGCAGTCGCTATTGGTTTTCCCTCAAAAACACCTTTGAATGAATCTTGAAGATTAACGGGCTGTGCAAAAAGGGTGATTCCGGCAGCGATAAATATTATGACAAAAAAAATCCGCATCGTTCTAAGATACGGATTTTTTAATTTATGAAAGCTATTCATTAATGAGCGTGTTCTCCAGGTTTCAATGGAACTACTTGTGGAACGAAATCCTCTTCGTGTTCTGGGTTTGAATAATCATAAGCCCAACGGTGAACTTCAGGAAGAGCACCAGGCCAGTTTCCATGAATGTGTTGAACCGGTGTCGTCCACTCTAACGTGTTCGACTGCCATGGGTTTTGAGAAGCTTTCTGCCCGTAGAAAATACTGTGGAAGAAGTTCACTAAGAATAGAATCTGAGCTGCACCACCTACGATGGCGAAAATACTGATGTACGGATTCAAGTCCATAACCCAATCTAAGAATTCAAATTCTGAGAAACTGTAATAACGACGAGGTGCTCCTGCCATACCAACAAAGTGCATGGGGAAGAATACTCCGAATCCGCAAACCAAGGTTAACCAGAAGTGAGCGTAACCCAATTTAGTATTCAACATTCTTCCGTACATCTTAGGGAACCAATGGTAAACACCGGCCAACATACCGAAGATTGCCGACATACCCATTACAATGTGGAAGTGAGCCACAACGAAGTATGTATCGTGAACGTTCACATCTAATGCTGAGTCAGCTAAAATGATACCTGTCAAACCACCCGTCACGAACGTACTTACCAAACCAACACTGAACAACATTGCTGGAGTGAAACGAACATTTCCTTGCCACAACGTGGTAATGTAGTTGAAAGCTTTAACCGCTGAAGGAATAGCAATCAACAACGTAGTGAATACGAATACCGATCCTAAGAATGGGTTCATTCCGGTGATGTACATGTGGTGACCCCATACGATGAAAGACAAGAATCCGATTGCCAAGATAGAACCGATCATGGCCTTGTATCCGAAGATTGGCTTTCTCGAGTTCGTGGAAATAACTTCTGATGAGATACCCAATGCTGGCAATAATACGATGTATACCTCAGGGTGACCTAAGAACCAGAATAAGTGTTGGTACAACAATGGTGATCCACCAGTAACGTCTAATGCTTCACCTTGAATGTAGATGTCAGACAAATAGAAAGCAGTTCCCATGCTTCTATCCATCAAAAGAAGAACAACAGCAGAAACCAACACAGGGAAAGAGAGGATACCTAAGATTGCAGTTACGAATAAGGCCCATACAGTAAGAGGAAGACGCGTCATCTTCATTCCTTTTGTACGAAGGTTAATAATGGTTACAACGTAGTTCAAACCTCCTAAAAGTGAAGAGGCTACGAACAATACCATAGAGATTAACCAAAGAGTCATTCCCATACCTGATCCAGGCATTGCTTGTGGCAATGCTGAAAGTGGTGGGTAGATTGTCCATCCACCTGAAGCCGCTCCGCCTTCAACAAACAATGAAGCCAACATAATCACGCTAGAAACAGCGAAGAACCAGTAAGACAACATGTTCAAGAAACCTGAAGCCATATCACGAGCTCCAATTTGAAGTGGAATAAGTAGGTTCGCAAACGTTCCTGATAATCCTCCGGTTAATACGAAGAATACCATGATTGTTCCGTGAATCGTTACCATAGCTAAATAAGCATTACGGTCTAAGATCCCATCCGGTGCCCACTTGTCGCCAAGAAATGCATTCAAAATCTGAAACTTCTCTCCTGGCCATCCCAATTGAAGACGGAAGAAGATAGATAACATTACAGCCACGATTCCCATTACAATTGCTGTAATTAAGAATTGCTTCGAAATCATTTTGTGGTCCATAGAGAACACATACTTCGAAATGAAGCTCTCTTTGTGGTGGTGATGACCGTGGTCTTGTGCGTGCATATTGTCAGTTGCTTCCATGATTATCTATTATTTTTAGTTGCCCATTGCTGTGGCTACAGTGTCTTTTTTAGGTTCGTTTGCTAACGTGGTATCGGACGCTTCTTTTACTTCAGGGGCTTTGAACATTTTTTGTTTTGCAACCCAAGCGTTATAATCAGCTTCGCTTTCAACAACTACTTTCATTTGCATGTTGAAGTGCGCTGCACCACAAACTTTGTTACAAAGTAGAATGTAATTGAAACTATCATTGCCGGTTATCTTACGCATCTCTTCTGTGGTAACAGTAGGAGTCATTTTCAATCGCGTTGCAACACCAGGAACACAGTTCATTTGAGAACGGAAGTGAGGTAAATATGCCGAGTGTATTACGTCTTGTGAACGGAAGATTAATTCAACTTCCTTGTTCACAGGAATGTGCATTTCTCCCTTCACCAAACGGTCATCGTTACCAGCTTCCCATGTGCTCAAACCGTTCACGCTGTTCTCATCTAAGTCAGAGATACGCTGCTTGTGACGCTTCAAACGACTTACTTTGTCTTCCAATGTTGCTACATAACTCTCTGGAAGTAATGGCATCATTTTATTCTCTTCCAATTGGTGCTCAATGTTTTCAATTTGGGCGTCCAATTCGTCCATCTTCGCACGAATTCCATCAGGAGTAACTAAACCCAGTGGGTTCGACGTACTGATCAGGTTGTAATTAGCAGCACCAAATGTTTTGTTCTCACCTGGGTAGCGTGCAGTCCAGTCGAACTGACGAGAATACAACTCAATTTGCAGAGCGTCTGCCGAGGCAGGTCCTGTGATTTTGTTCCAAGTAATCAATCCGTATACAATGATAAACGCTAGAACAACTCCTGGAACCAATGTCCAAAGCATCTCTAATCGATTGTCATGTGCAAAGAATCTCGCCTTTCTACCTTTCTTGTACTGGTATTTCCAAGCGAAGAAATACAAGAAGAAATTCACAATAAAGAAAACGATGGTAATTAACCAAATGTTCACCTTCATCAATTGGTCAACGTCTACACCATGCGCAGAAGCCGATAACGGAAGGTAGTCACCATATCTTACATATAAGAATACGGTGCCCACGAAGAATAAAAACATCCACACTAACATCAAGTTAGCATTCAGCTTATTGTCGGCCGCAGAGATCTCCTCCTCTTTGTTCTTTCTTAACGAACGGCTCAATTCATATACTTTAGTCAATTGCGCTATGGCAATGATTGCAAGTACGATAACTAAAAGAATTAGTAGTTTCATTTGACTATCTTTTTTTCTTACTCTTCAATTAAATATGATGATTCTCACTTTCTTGTAGGAAAGGATGGTTCTTCGGAATCAGAGGTGCCTTGGTTAAGGTGGTTAATACCACACGCAAGAACAATCCTAAAAATCCAAGTAACATTCCAATTTCAAACCACCATCCGAAGTTCGCATGATGACCTTCACCAAATCCCCACAACAAATGTCCGTGGATAGTTCCAGGAATAACAGCTAAATACAAATCTGCAAAGTGACCAATTAAAATAATCACACCCACTCTTGTTAAATACTTCGTGTTACGTTTTGCATCGCGAGAAATCAATGTGTAAAAAGGAACAACAAAGTTCACTGCGAATATGACCCACATCAAAACCATGTAATGATCATAACGCTCCTTGAAATAAGTGATTTCCTCTGGAATATTTGAATACCAAATCAACATGTACTGACAGAACCACAAGTAACTCCACAACATAGATATGGCGAACATCCATTTACCCATATCGTGAATATGCGATTCGTTCATCATCGCGTAATAACCTTTTCCACGCAACCAAACTAAGATTAACGTTGCCATTGTCATTGCGGTAACCCACATTCCAGCGAAGATGTACCAACCGTACATAGTGCTATACCAGTGGGTGTCAATTGACATCAACCAATCCCAAGCCATTGTAGAGGAGAATACCGCGAACAACACTAAGAATGTTGCCCCTTTCTTGTACATCTTGTAGTGGATTTCCGTTCCGCCAACTGCATCTTCTTGAATAGACCACTTGCGGAAATAACGAGCAAATCCAACAAAAACAGCAGCATATGCTATAACTCTCAACCAAAAGAATCCTGGTGTAAAGTAAGCCTGCTTTCCAGCTATAATTTCATCGTAGTTCTCACTAGCAGGATCGTAAACAGATGAATCCATCCAATGGTACAAATGATGACCATGAAATTGTCCTACCAATAATACCAAAACAATCACAGCCAAACCATATGGGATGTATGAGAAAATAGCCTCGAATAATCGTTTCAACAAGGCAGACCAAGCAACTTCGGCAGCGTATTGTAATGAATAGAAAAACAATATTCCCAATGCAATAGCAAAAAAGAAAAACCCACTGATCAATAACATGGCCCACCAATATTGGTGATGATCTGTCTTATCAGCAAACCATCCTAGTATAGCAGACACTCCACCAATGGCCATCAACGCCGTCGTCCACATTTTTGTTTGTGACGGAAGTTGGAATTGTAATTTATCTTGTGACATACCTTATTCCTTCTAGTTCTTATTTGTTTGTTGAATCTGCTGCTGCTTCTGCGGCGGCAACCTTTAACATTCCCTTCGCATCAAACTCCGGAGAGGCGTTGCCTTTTTGAAGACACTTCACCCACTCCAAAATCTGCCAACGCTCTTTTTGATTCAATTGAGAAGCATGTGATCCCATCAATCCTTTTCCATATTGAAGCGTGTGGTACATTTTACCTTCTTCCAAATCTTTCAACTTGGTTGCGTAATCTGGAATACCTGCGATCAATCCGTTTTTAGAAATAGCCCCGTCTCCGTGACCTTCTTTACCGTGACAATGCTGACAGAAGATCAAGTACAATCGCTTTCCTTCTTCAATGTTCACTTTGTTTGCAAGCAATGGCGAGTGAATCTCACGAGCAGCTCTTGAATATCCGGTTGTGTCATTAGGCAAAGCATATGGCATTCCGAAGATGGCGTCATCGCCTGCATAAGCAATACTACCTTTGGCAGGTACGCGAGACAACACGGCTTGAACTCCCGCTTCGTCCTTCTGACTCTGCGTCCAATCCATGTGTTTATTTGATCCGTAATCTACGTAAGCCTCCAATGCAGGAGAGCGATACATATCTGGCATGTATTCCACACCAGGAGAATTCGTGTCTACACCACAAGAAGCAAATGCAATTGCTACTGTGATAGCCGAAAATGTGTTTAGTAGGGGACGCTTCATTTTAACAGTCCTTTATGCTTAATTCAAAAACTTCAGTTGCACGTATTTTTTCTTCCAAATCAGATACAGAGAACGCGTGATTATCTTCTGTAACAATTTCCATCACAAACTTATCGTCTGTAGTTCTTGGATCTGGATTAGATGCTGGCATTCCAGGAAGAGTTCCGTTACGCAAAAAATAAGTTATTGCCATACCATGGGCTGCGCAGAAAACTGAAAATTCAAACATGATCGGAACGAAAGCCGGGGCATTCTCAATCCAAGTAAAGTTTGGCTTGCCACCAATGTTCATAGGCCAATCGTGAATCATGAAATACCATGTTCCTAATATTGCCAATAAGGTTCCGGTAGTTGCATACATGAACGATGCAATTGCCAAGCGCGTGCGCTTAACTCCAATTATTGGATCTAATCCGTGCACAGGGAAAGGAGAAAACACATCTTTCACCTGTATTCCTTGTTTTACCAACGCCGTAGCTGCATCCAACAACTTTTGGTCGTCGTCATACATAACGTGAAATACTTTATTTGCCATTTCCTTAATCGTTCAGTTTTTAATGTTTGTCTGAGTTCTTGTAGCTTTCACCGGAAACCTTTAAGATTGTCTTCAATTCATTCAAGGCCAATACAGGGAAGTAACGAGCGAATAATAAGAACAACGTGAAGAAGATTCCGATTGTTCCTACGAACATTCCGATATCCGTTACACTCGGGTGAAACTCACCCCATGCTCCAGGCGTGTAGTCACGGTGAATAGAAGTCACAATGATTACAAAACGCTCGAACCACATTCCAATGTTTACTACAATAGACAACAAGAACGTTGCAGTTAAACTTGTTCTAATTTTCTTGAACCAGAACAATTGAGGAGAGATTACGTTACATGTCATCATCATCCAATAAGCCCAACTGTAGGGACCAGAGAAACGATTGATGAATGCATATGATTCGTACTCAACACCACTGTACCAAGAAATAAATAACTCTGTTAAGTAAGCAACACCTACAATAGAACCCGTTACAATGATTACAATATTCATGTATTCAATGTGAGCGATGTTTATGTAAGCCTCCAAACGCATCGTCTTTCTCATAATCAACAACAGCGTTAATACCATTGCAAAACCTGAGAATACTGCTCCAGATACGAAATAAGGAGGGAAAATCGTTGCGTGCCAACCTGGAACAATAGACGTTGCAAAGTCCATGGATACAATCGAGTGAACCGAGAATACAAGTGGCGTAGCTATACCCGCAAGAACCAAGGATACTTCTTCGAAACGTGTCCAATGCTTAGCACGTCCAGACCATCCAAAAGATAAAATTCCATAAATCTTTTTCGGAAGTGGCTTAACCATGCGATCGCGAATTGTAGCGAAGTCAGGAATTAAACCAATGTACCAAAATACCAACGATACAGAGAAGTAAGTCGAAATCGCAAATACGTCCCACATCAATGGTGAGTTAAAGTTCGGCCATAGTGAACCGAATTGATTCGGCAACGGAAGTGTCCAGTAGGCCTGCCACACACGTCCCATGTGAAATACAGGGAATAAAGCAGCCATCAATACTGCGAAAATGGTCATCGCTTCTGCAGAACGGTTAATTGCCATTCTCCAACGTTGACGGAAAAGTAACAATACCGCAGAAATCAAAGTTCCTGCGTGACCAATACCCACCCACCATACGAAGTTGGTGATATCCCATGACCATCCAACGGTTTTGTTCAATCCCCAGGCTCCAATACCAGTACCTACAAGGTACATGATAGACCCTATTCCATACAATGCAATAACTGCAGCGATGGAGATAGCGATTTTCCATTGGCGAGGTGCATTGCCTTCAATTGGACCAACAACATCATTCGTGATGTCATGGTAAGTCTTATGACCAAGAATAAGGGGTTTGCGAATAGCTGCTTCTTTTATCATGGCTTATGCTTCAGTTTCTTCAATGTTTCTAACTTTTGTCATGTAGAATACGTTTGGTTGAATTCCAACTTCTTCTAATGAATGGTATGAACGATTGTTCTTCGAACGCTCTGTGTTCTCTGATTTTGTATCGTTCAAATCTCCAAATACAATGGCGTGTGTAGGACATGCCTCTGCACATGCTGTAACGATAGATCCGTCTTGAACAGGAGTACCGTCTTTCTTCGCAACCAACTTACCCGCCTGGATACGTTGTTGACACATGCTACATTTCTCCATTACACCACGGGTACGAACAGTCACATCTGGATTCAATACCCAACGAAGACTTTCATCTTGTGATGGGTTGAAGTTCGCAAACTTATCGTTTGTTACGTAATTGAACCAGTTGAAACGACGAACTTTATATGGACAGTTGTTTGCGCAGTAACGTGTACCAATGCAACGATTGTAAGCCATGTTGTTCAAACCTTCGTTACTGTGTGTAGTTGCAGCAACCGGACAAACAGTCTCACAAGGAGCGTGGTTACAGTGCTGACACATCATTGGCATGTGAACAGTACGTGGATTCTCTTCTGGATTCTCCATTTCGCGGTAAGCACCAATTGCACCCTTTCCTGTAGCCTCCTCTGTTTTTTCCAACGTCTGAGATAAATCAATCGGTTGGAATTCAGACGAGAAATAACGGTCAATTCGCATCCAATGCATGTCGCGGTGACGACGAACTTCGTCTTTACCTACTACAGGAACGTTGTTCTCTGTGTGACAAGCTGTAATACAAGAACCACAACCAATGCAAGAAGACAAGTCAATCGTCAATCCCCAACGGTGTCCGGCTCCCTCTACAGGATGGTCTCTATACAAATCAAATTCTTTAACCGGCTTGCGGTCTGCTGGATTAATCTTACCATCTCCATTCACATCTTCGTGAACAGGTAAGCTTGGAACCAAATTCCATGAAGCTGTTCCCTTCTCAGCTTCCTTCTCAGCCAAATATTTACCTAGAACTGTTTCTCTCACAACTGAATCACGACCCATTACAGTGTTGTGAAGTTGTGTTGAAGCCAATTCATATGTTTCCTCTGTTACTTCCAACGAAGCAATTCCAATGTATTGACGAGTCGTAGATGTTGAAACGAATTGGAAAGCATTCTGACCAATGGTCTTCGGCGTTCCGTTTTCATTCATCTCATATTCTCCATTTGCAGCTGTTTGGAAAGCTGCCTTACCAATTTTCTCGTTGTTCGCGCCACGACCGTATCCCAATGCGATTCCTATGGTTCCTGGCTTTTGGCCCGGAGTTGGACAAACCGGAAGGGTTACTGTCTTACCGTTAATGGTCACTTTAACTACAGATGCTGGATCATCCTGAGCGATGTATGAATTCAAATTCAAACGCTTAACATCTGTTGGTGACATTGCCACGTAATTGTCCCAGGTTACCTTGGTAATTGGGTCAGGTGTTTCTTGAAGAACGGGGTTGTTGGCATAATCACCAGCACCCATGGTTACCTTCTGGTAGAAGCTAACTTCCCACTCCCCTGATGCCATTGAACTTGCGTTCGATAAAGCAGTAGCCAAATCATAGCTGACAGGAGATGCTGCGATTACAGGAGCAGCTATTGCTGCAGCTGCAGCTACTGGAGCTGCTTCAACAACTGTGCTTCCTGCAGGAGCAATAGAAACAAATACCGGTGCATTCTCCGCTGTTGGTAATGTTACGTTGTGTGTTGTGCCGTTGTGGATACTCATGTTGAACAAGTCTGAAGACAAACCTGCATGAGTTCCTTTGATATAATCGTAATAAGATGTTGAATTACCAGACCAACGCAACAAGCTCTCCTGTGCAGATCGTGTGTTGTAAAGTGGGGTAATTGTTGGTTGAACGAAATCTATTCGTCCGGCCATTGGCTCTAAATCATTCCATGACTCTAAGTAATGGTGATCCGGAGCATTGTAAGTCACATTAGCCGAAGTCTCATCGGCAAAACCGTTGAAACTGACAACTGTTGCTACCTTGCCCATAGCCGCTTTAAATCCAGCTGCATCGGCGTATGAATATCCAGGATTAGCTCCGTAAACGATTAACGCTCCTACCTGACCGTTGTTCATTTCACCAACTAAACGATCCATTGCGGCATCGTCTCCTTGGAAGAAATTAACTGGCTTGTCAGCGTTTAATGTAGATCCGTAGTTTCTTAATTCGTTGTTGATTGCACAAACAATAGACTGAACATCTACGTTGTTACTTCCTGCAACAACAAGACTCTCACCTGCATTCGCTTTTAACTCTTCAGCAATGCGAGCAATACGCGCTGAATCTACACCCGCAACTTCAGCGCTTCCGCCTTTGATTGCACTGTACAATGCAGCAACTACAGCACCTTCTTGTGAAGGTTTAATTGGAATTCGAACGTCTGCGTTCGATCCTGTCAATGACATAGTGGCCTCGAACTGATAATGCTTGCTCATCCACTCACCTTCTGGGCGACGGGTAGAAGCATAATCACCTTGGAATAAATTCGAAGACATCCATGTGCCTAAGAAATCAGCTCCAACGGAAACAATTGTTTTTGCTTTTGAAAAATCCATGGCAGGAATAACTTCCTTACCTAAAACATTCTTGTGAGCTAGACGAATACCTTGGTAAGAAATAGCGTCCCATTGAATGTGCTGAACCTTTCCAGTATATTTTGAAGAGAACTCAGCGATTGCGCGCTTAGCACTCGGACTAATTACAGTGTTCGATAAGATTCGGATTGAAGGAGCGGCAGCTAATGCAGAAGAAACCTCTGCATCTAAGGTACCCCAATCGCTAGAAGCTCCAGCCTTCATTGGCCCTTGAAGACGTGCACTATCATACAGTCCCAATACCGAAGCATTGATTCGAGATGAAACAGCACCGCCACCGATTCCGTGTTCTTTGTTTCCTTTAATGAAAATTGGACGACCCTCACGTGTTTTAACAAACAAATTCGCATACTCATTTCCATCATAGAAAGAAGATGCATAATAGTTCGCAATACCCGGAGTAATTTCCTCTGGCTTCACCACGTAAGGAATACTCTTAACTACAGGAGTTTCGCAAGCCGCAAGCGTTGCAGCCGCTACGCTGAATCCCATAAACTTCAAGAAGTCACGACGTCCAGTGTTACTTTCTGCAAGCTTATCATTGCCTAAAAAGCTTTCAACGCTCTCAGACTTTGCAAACTCGTTTGACATGCTTTCTTGGAAAGAAGAAGTGTTCTCCAACTCTTCCATTCCTGTCCAGTATTTTTTATTCATACCCATGATATTCAGGTCCAATCAAAATTAATAGTGACATTTTCCACATTCCCATCCACCCATTCCTTTTACAGAAATCTCTGGACGTAACGTATCTAACTTCTCTCCCAACTTCATTCCGTCTATGTTATCTTGAAGCAAAGCACGTAGGGTGCGCTTTCCAGCCTCGGTAGATTTGAAACGCTCGTGCATTTCTTCATAGTATCCGCTTGAAGTCAAGTCGATTTTTTTCTCTTTGTGACATTCAATACACCATCCCATTGTAAGAGTTGGCTTGGTTAACTTAACCAATCCTTCAACATCCTCCTGAAGATTAATCTCCGCAGTTGTCGCTTGACGACCTGTTGTGTAGGTTTGAACTGGACCGTGACATTGCTTACAATCAATCTTTCCAACCGTTACGTGCTGGCTGTGGTTGAAGTAAACGTGATCTGGCAAGTTGTGCACTTTATTCCATACGATTGGCTTCTGATCGTAATTAGCGATGTACTGCTTAGTGATGGTATCGAAACCAATTGCGGCGTAAATCTTGGCAATTTCTTTCGAACCAGTGATTGGACCTTTGTTTATACCCTTGTGACAGTTCATACAAACGTTTACAGAAGGGATACTCGCGTGCTTCGATTTACCAGCGCTGCTGTGACAATATTGACAATCGATTTCATTTTTGCAAACGTGACTTGCGTGAGAGAACCAAATAGGTTGTTCTGGGTTGTAGCCTTCGTAAACTGCGATATCCATTAAAGTTCCGTAACCTACAACAACGAAGTAACAAACTAAAAATACACCAACGATTCCAACGAATCCTTTGTTCTTCCACATCCAAGCCTTCATTGAAGACCAATATCCTTTGTGCTCTTCTTCTTCTGAAATATCTCCCTCTGCGTTCGCTGCTTTCAATGAACGAGAAATGTTAGCTGCAGAAACCCCAACGATTGCTAGAATTAAGCCGATAATGATAATCCAGATTACTCCACCACCACCGTTAGCCTCTTCTTCCAATGCCTTCATCTTGGCCATGTCCTCAACGGTAATGCAATTCGGACCTTCATCCTTCTTTGCCCCACCGGCAGCGCCGCCACCAGACTTGACATACGTCAAAATATGATTAATCTCTTCCTTGGAAACCGCTTGAGCAGCCATCCAACCGTAGGTCCCAACATATTTGTCAACCAATCCTTTCACATAAGCGTCACCAGATGCGGCAGCCGCTTGTGGATTTTGAATCCATTTGACAATCATTTCATCCTTACCCGCCCAACGGTCTGAAATACCTTTCAAACCTGGCGCAGCCAAGATCTCATCTGTTATTTTGTGACACGACGCACAATTGGCGTTGAAAAGCTCGGCACCCTTTATTGGGTCCCCACCTTCGTGAATGTTAGCAGCGTAAGACGCTGAAAACAAGGACAGGTTAACAATCGATAATAACGCTAATCCTTTTAAACTTGCTAGAAGTCGCTTCATTCCTGGTTTTTTTACAAAAATCCTTATTTAATGCGTCGCAAATTTACTTCAGTAGGTTTATCACAGAAATGTCATTTACATCTATTTATCAATTTATACCTATTCTAAATAAGCCTGAGCGTCTTTTGTTCTCATACTCGATTGATACAATGCTATTTATGTTTTGAAGTTCAACCGGCAACACCTACTTTTGTTGAGAAATGTACTCTGTCATGTTGAAACAATTCGTTTTCGTAATTCTCTTCCTTCCCGCGCTCGTAAAAGCACAACCTGGGACAACCAATTCCTCGGTAGTGCCGAATAGAACAAGTGCAGATAGCCTCGGTCGAGGAATCGTTTCATTCGTTGCTTCTCCCACTGTGATTGCACTTGAGAAGAATTCTAGAGGGCTTAACAACTTGCAAGGATACCGCATACAGATTTTCTTCGGCCCATTAGATCAAGCCAAAAATAAACGTCAAGAATACATGACGAAAGGCATAATTCATCAAGCTTATCTTGAACAAAACGTCCCCGATTTCAGTCTGAGAATC
>CAIZGX010000002.1 GCA_903932685.1 uncultured Bacteroidota bacterium
ACTGGTCCATATACTGGAACTGGAAACTTTACAGTAAGCGCAGGAACACATTCATACACGGTTACCGATGCGAACGGATGCACAGCAACAACAAGCATCACCGTAACTCAACCGACAACGCTTACCGCTGGATCAACAGCAACAAGCATCTTGTGTAACGGAGGAACAGCGACTGTTACTGTCACTGGAAACGGGGGAACTGGTCCATATACTGGAACTGGAAACTTCACAGTGAGCGCAGGAACACATTCATACACGGTAACCGACGCGAACGGATGTACAGCAACGACAAGCATTACTGTTACTGAACCTGCTCTGGTAAATGCACCTACTGGAAATGCTTCTCAAACGTTCTGCAGCACCCTGAATCCGACGATTGCAAGTATTCAGTTAACTGGAACAGCTGTTCAATGGTATGCTTCGAATACAGGAGGACCTGCATTGGCCACTACAACGCCGCTTGTTACAGGAACAACTTATTACGCGACACAAACAATTGCAGGATGTCAATCTCCAAGTTACTTAGCCGTAACGATTACAGTGCCTGTAGCTTCTGCGTATTACGCGGATTCAGATGCGGACGGATACGGAAATCCTAGTATTTCTCAGTTGGCATGTGCACAACCATTGGGATATGTATTGAACAATACCGATTGTAACGATGCTGTAGCTTCAACTTACCCTGGAGCTCCTGAATTGTGCAACAATGTTGATGACAACTGTAGTGGTTTTGTAGATGAAGGATGTCCTTCTACGATAGCAGGAGAAGAGCCATTCAACTCATTGTCTGCGCCATCTGCAATGTTTAGCTACTGCAGCAGTTTCTACGGAACATTGGCCGGCGCTTTTCCAAGCACATTGGCACAGAGCACGTGTGTTACGGGCGAAGATCGTTGGTATAACTTCACCACTTTATCTACCGGTGTTACCATCTTCATTGGAAGTAACGCGAACGATATTGTGATTGAACTTCAAGATGCAAACGGAAACGTAATCGATATTGAAAACACTGTTGTTGGAATTGGAACTGAAGTACTGACGAAAACAGGTCTAACCGTTGGCGCAATCTATCGCGTTGGAGTTAGAAACTACAACAGTAATGCACAAGCAGGTGGACAGTTCTCAGGTTGTATTCGTCACTTGCGTGCTGGAGGATCAGACAGCGGAACAAGCGCAACTTGGCCAAGCACGATAGGTATGTGTAACTTGTTCAAAGCGTCGTATTGCGGAGGTTCTGGTGTTCAGTATAGGTATACGTGGACGGGCTTAACAGGCATTGCTACAGGACAGGTTTATACCAAAACACAAACGAGCGATTACCTTACCATTACAAGCGTAACACCGATGTTACCTGCCGGATGCATGTATAACGTTTTAGTTACTGCCATTTATACTATACCAAATGGTGCGGGTACAAACGAGGTGTTCGAGATGCCAGCAGCAACTCCAACAACCATAACAATTTCAGCCAATCCATTGACTTCATTACGCACAAGCGACCAATGTTCAGCGGGTCCACGTTACAGAGGCTCCGTTGTTGCTTCTTTGCCATGGGTATGTGGGGTAACTAACTGGCGCTGGAGATTTACGGAAGTTAATCCGCTTAACCTTCAAACGGTCGGCTTACCAATCGAACAAAACCGTGGAGCTGCCTCGAACTACATCTCACTAACGAGCGTTACAGCTCTTCAATACGGAAAGACGTATGCTGTTCAGACTTCACCTATATACACATACACGGGCACGAACTACCAATGGGGTCCTGTGACGTATATGTGTATTATCGGAAGCGCGGGAATGGTTGCGGATGCTTCGCAAGATGCTATGCAAGATTCGGAGAAAGATGTTGCACAGGATGTTTCGCAGGGAATAGAACTTTCTGTTTATCCGAATCCGACGAATGGTGAAGTGCTGACAATGAGTTTATCCGGCATTACTTCAGAGAATGTTCAAGTGAAGATTTATGATGCATTGGGAAGAAAAATCGAGAGCAATCGATATGTTGTTGACGGCACTTTGCAAACGACGTTGAACTTCGCGAATGAATTATCGAATGGCTTATACATATTGGAAGTTTCTACTGAAGATGTAAGGAGAAGTGTCCGATTCATGGTCGAACAGTAATTGATTAGGTTTATTAGAATGGAAAAGCCAACCTTCGGGTTGGCTTTTTTGATTAGAATAGAATGACAAATAAATGACATTCGAACACCAATGTTAGCGACCTTCGTGCCCGCTTGAATACCCTCCGCTCAATATCGATCAATCACCATCATTTCCCCTTGGAAACCATTGGTTCTTTTGCGATTTCTCAGGAGGAATTGAAAGCGCGATTGGACGCTGTTAAGGAGGAGTTTCAAATGAGTGAACTCATGTACTTGGGCACCTGCAACCGAGTGGAAGTGGTCTTTGACGTGCCTCACTTTGTTTGTTCTGGGTTCACGCAACAATTGTTGTCTTTCATGTTTCCAGAGCACGATAAGAGTTTTATTAAAGGCGTGTCACAAAAGGCTCAGCGGTTTAATGGAGAGGAAACAGCCGATCATATTTTCCGTGTAGCTGCGAGCTTAGATTCTCTAATCATTGGTGAACGTGAGATTATTACGCAGTTGCGCAATGCCTATGAAGAGTGCGAGAAAATGAAGCTTACCGGAGATTCATTGCGCATGCTAAATCAGCATGCTATTCGCATTGCGAAAGACGTTTATACGCATACGAACCTTTCGAAAAAACCGGTGTCCATTGTTTCCATTGCATGGAAATTGTTTCAAGAAAAACATTCCGACCACAATGCTAAAATTGTTTTAGTGGGTGCTGGACAAATCATAACGAATTTCGCGAAGTTTCTTGCTGAAAACGGATACTCAAACGTTCGTGTTTACAACAGAACTTTAGAAAACGCTCAGGCAATTGCGAAGTCTTTTAATACCGAAGCGTTGCCTCTTTCAGAACTTAAAAACGACAATTCTGATTTTGATGCATTGGTTGTTTGCACAGGCTCCACAGAGGTGGTTGTGAGTGAAGAAATATTCACGGAAGTTTGCATTTCGAAAAAACAAAGAACGGTTATTGATTTGGCATTGCCTTCGAATGTGTCTGCAGCGATTTCTCAATTATCGGACGTTGCATTCATTGACATGCTTGCCATTCAGCGCGAAGTACAAAAGAACATTTCTTATCGTGAAGAGGCATTAACTGATTGCGTTGCGATCATTGAAAAGGGCAAAGGAGAATTTAAAAAGCATTTTCAAGAACGTTCCATAGAGCGTGCAATGAGTGAGATTCCTCATGCAATAAAAGAGATTCGTCAGACTGCAGTAGAAAGCGTTTTTTCAAAGGAGCTTGCAGAACTTTCTGAACACAATCGCGAATTGGTAGACAAGATTATTAGTTACATGGAAAAGAAATATATATCAGTTCCCATGAAGCTAGCGAAATCTGTACTTTTGGAAGAAGTACAAAAACACTAAATCCCTTGAATAGAACAATAGTCATTGGAACGCGAGGAAGTGATCTGGCGCTTTGGCAAGCGAATTACACAAAAGGTGCCCTAGAGAATCTCGGCTTTAAGGTAGAATTAAAAATCATTAAAACGCGCGGAGATCAGATTCAACATTTAAGCTTCGATAAGATGGAAGGAAAGGGTTTCTTCACCAAAGAAATTGAAGAGGCTTTACTTTCGGAGAACGTGGATTTAGCGGTTCATTCACACAAAGATTTAGAAACGACACCTCCTGAAGGTCTCGTTATTGCTGGCGTTCCCATTCGTGCAAATGTTGAAGACATTTTGTTGATTAACAAGGGAGCTGTGGATGCCGAACGAACATTCGGTTTGAAGGAAAATGCTATTGTTGGAACTTCTTCCGTTCGAAGAAAAGTACAATTGGCTTTTCATTGTCCGAAAACAGAAGTGAAAGATTTACGCGGAAACGTCCCCACTCGAATTCAAAAATTAAGAGAGAAACAATACGATGCAATTCTTCTGGCTCGGGCTGGAGTAGAGCGTTTGCAAATAGATCTTTCAGAGTTTCATGTTGAAATACTGCCGTCGCAACAATTCGTGCCAGCTCCTGCGCAAGGAGCATTAGCGCTGCAATGCAGAGAGGGAGATGAAGAAATCATTTCAATTTTAAGTAATTTGAATCACGAATCTACTGTTGAATGTGTATTCGTTGAAAGAGAGATTCTTCGTCAGATGAATGGTGGATGCCAACTGCCTTTAGGCGCTTATGCAGTGAAGGAAGGAAACACCTTTGTTTGTCATTTAGCTTTCGCGAAAACAGTGAATGATGAGGTTTCATATTTCAGTATGCGGAACGAAGACCCCCAGCAAATTATCAATCATCTATTGGGACTAATTCAATCGACATGATCGATGTTTTTATAAGTCGAAGCGAATCGGATGCACGCGAACTCGTGTTGTCTCTTAACAGTTCCAATTATTCAGCACATTGTCAATCGTTAATCTCCCTTGAATTTCTTTCGTTCAATATAAAAAAAGATTTCGATTGGGTATTCTTTTCTTCCTCGAACGGCGCGCGATCATTCTTTCAGCAAACAACAAATGTGAATGCGAAATACGCTGCTATTGGTCCGGCTACAGCTTCAGCTGTTCCTTTCGAATGTGATTTTGTGGGAGAAGGAACCAACACCGAAGAAATTGCGCGAATGTTTTTCCACTTGGTGGGAAACGAGCGCGTGCTTTTTCCGTCTGCAGAAGACAGTCTGAATTCAACGGCGAATCTGTTCAATCAAGATCAGATAGAAATTATTTCAACCTATAAAAAAACACGTTTAGCATTGCCTCTTCCTGAAGCACGATTGTATCTTTTTTCTTCGCCATCTAACGTTTATGCTGCGCAAGAATCAAATGATTTAGTTGGAATGAATTGCGTTGCATATGGAACGGCTACAGCGAGCGCATTGAAAGCTGCAGGAGTTCGAAACATACATTTAGTTTCTTCGTGGGGTCAATTAGAAATTGCGAACGACTTGAGGTCGCTGTTGGCTTAAAGTGAAAGGGAAACGCCTCCAAAGTAGAGTGCAATAATTATTGCACCTAGGACGATTCGATAATAACCGAAGGGCTTCAATCCGTATTTAGTCAGCAGCGCCACAAAGGTTTTAATGGCGATTAATCCAACGATAAAGGCAACAACATTTCCAATCGCAAGCAGCTTAATATTTTCGCTATTGAAGAAATTGGGAACTTCCTCGTAGGCGTCTTTCAATTTAAATAACGTTGCTCCTAGCATTGTAGGAACGGCCAGGAAAAATGAAAATTCAGCTGCGGCTTTTTTGCTTAAGCCTTGTGTTAATCCGCCAATCACTGTGGCTGCAGAGCGCGATACGCCTGGAATCATGGCTATGCATTGAAACAATCCAATAACGAAAGCACTCTTGTAATTTGGTTCACGAAGTGAGCGTTCGCGAATAATTTTTTCAATAAATAGAAAAATAATTCCACCTACCAACAACGCAATTCCAACATTTAAAACGTTCTCTAAAAGATCATCGATTTTATCTGAAAATAAAAATCCGAAAACAGCTGCCGGAATAAAAGCAACTAACAATTTGTAATAAAATTCAAACGATTGAAAAAATCGCTTCCAGTATAAAACAACAACGCTTAGTATAGCGCCAAGTTGAATGCAAACGATAAAAGCTTTGGTAAATTCAGAAGAAGGAACTCCCATTATTTTCTGAACAATCATCATGTGCCCAGTGCTTGAAATTGGAAGGAATTCGGTTAGTCCTTCGACAATAGCAAGTATGATTGTTTGAAGAATGCTCAATGTTTCTCTACCTCTTGAGATTGGTTTTTCTTACCGCGATACATAATGCCTACTCCAATCGTGATGTAGCCGAGAAGCACAACGACAGGAGCAACAGTAATGCGTCGTGCACTAAAAAGTTCTTCCGCGTTGAATGTATTTGGATCGGCAGAACCACCGCCGCTCATTAATATGTATCCGAAAAGCACTACCGCCAATCCACCAAGAATGATGTAGGCATTGATTTTCGTAAATGGAAACGATAATTTGTTCATAGCAAGATTTGTGAAACGAAAGTAATTCATTCGGAGGGCTTATCAAAACAAATTAAGAATTGAGTAGTTTTGAACTATGAAGAACATCATAGGTTGGCTTTTTTTTCTCATTCTTTTTGAATCTTGCAACTTTTATTCTATTCACATTCACAAGGAAGAAAGGCAATTTAATCGTGCAGGAATCATTCATCATGTCGAGGTTTTCAATGATACACTATCGACTTCAGAGTCTGAGCAAATAGGTGCCAAGTCCGTTTTTATAACTGAGAACAAGCGTTACAATAGTGAAAAGCCTACACTGCTTCTTATCCATGGGTATCAGGGAGGTGCAATTGGACAATGGTGGAACAACGTTTCAAAACTCACGCGTAATTTCAATATTATTTGTCCGGACTTGAATTATCATGGCAGTACTTATTTCGCTTCGGATTTCAGCATTGAAATGCAAGTTGATTTGGTGCACGAAATGCTTGATTTTACTGCATCATCATGGGCGCATGAGAATCTAATCTTAATTGGAAGTTCATACGGAGGATTAGTTGCATCGAGATTTGCTGAAAAGTATGCAGGGCAGGTAAAGGCATTGGTAATTTATGATGGGTTATCGAATTGCTTTAATCCGGCCTTCACAGATAGTGTTGCCCAATCTATTGGAATGTCCAATGCAATAAAGCTTCTGAACCCTTCGAATGGAAATGAACTGAGATCCCTCATGTCATTGGACGCTCCGATAAAAGCTCCACAATTTATTTTTGATCAAATTGCGAATTTTCATTTCAATAAAAATCGAGAAGAGAAAATTCGATTGTTGGAATATTTGAATAAAAATGAAAAGGAATTCAATGGGCATGACTTTGAATGGAAATGCCCTGTTTACTTGCTTTGGGGACAACGTGATAAGATAATTCCGCTGGAATCGGCACGTTGTTTATCAAAAAAATATTCTATCCCTGAAGACCGAATCTTCGTTTATCCGGAGATAGGACATGTTTTAAATATTCAGGATCACAAGGCCTTCAATAAATGGGTCATAGACACCTTTTCAAATTAGTATCTTTGCAAAAAAATATTCAGTATGTATCGTTCGGCAACCTGTGGTGAATTAAGAATTTCAGATGTAGGAAAATCTGTTGTATTGGCAGGTTGGGTGCAGCGTTCACGCGATTTAGGTGGAATGACATTCGTGGATTTGCGCGATCGTTACGGTCTTACACAGCTGGCTTTTAACATGGATAGCAACTCTGCACTATGCGAAGAAGCGCGCAAGTGGGGAAGAGAATTTGTGGTTCAAGTGGAAGGAAATGTGGTGGAGCGTTATTCGAAAAACGCGAACATGCTTACGGGTGAAATAGAGATTGAAGTTACATCTTGTAAAGTGTTGAACGCATCGTTAACTCCACCGTTCACCATTGAAGACGATAGCGATGGTGGAGATGATTTACGCATGCAATGGCGCTTTCTCGATTTGCGTAGAAACCCGCTGAAGCAGAATTTAATGCTCCGACACAAACTCGGGATTGAAACGCGTAAGTACTTAGATAGTCTTGAGTTTTTAGAAATTGAAACGCCTTATTTAATTAAGTCAACGCCAGAAGGCGCTCGCGATTTCGTGGTTCCAAGCCGCATGAATCCGGGACAATTTTATGCTCTTCCGCAATCGCCTCAGACGTTCAAACAACTTTTGATGGTGAGTGGTTACGACCGTTATTATCAGATTGTACGTTGTTTCCGCGATGAAGATTTGCGCGCAGACCGTCAACCTGAGTTCACGCAGATCGACTGCGAGATGGCGTTTGTAGAGCAAGAAGATATTTTGAATACGTTCGAAGGATTGATTCGTCATTTATTCAAAGCCGTTAAAAACGTTGACATTCCTGAGGTTCCACGTATGCTCTATTCAGAAGCTATGCGTTTGTATGGAAGTGACAAGCCTGATATTCGTTTCGGCATGACGTTCAAAGATCTTACAGATCTTGGGCAGGGAAAGGGCTTTGGAGTGTTCGATAGCGCGCAAACAGTTTTAGCCATTAACGTTCCAGGCTCCGCGGGCTACACGCGTGCTCAGTTAGATGAGCTTACCGAGTGGATGAAGCGTCCGCAAATTGGCGCGAAGGGATTGATTTACGTTCGTTGCAACGAAGACGGAAGCATGAAGTCTTCCGTAGATAAATTCTTCGACGGAGAGGCGTTAGCCGCATGGGGTGCGCGTTGCGAGACGAAGCCGGGTGATTTGATTTTGGTGTTATCTGGTGACTTAAATACTACCCGCAAGCAATTAAATGAACTTCGCTTGTTAATGGGCGGAAGATTGGGATTACGCAATCCGGAAGTCTTTGCGCCTTTATGGGTCATGGATTTCCCGTTGTTGGAATTCAACGAAGAGGAAGGAAGATACTTCGCTATGCACCATCCGTTTACTTCACCAAAGCCCGATCAAATTCATTTGTTAGATACCGATCCAGGATCTGTGAATGCGAATGCGTATGATTTTGTATTGAACGGGGTTGAAATAGGTGGCGGTTCCATTCGAATTCACGACAGAAGCGTTCAAGCGCGCATGTTTGACTTGCTTGGATTCACGAAAGAAGAAGCGCAAGCGCAATTTGGATTCTTATTGAATGCCTTTGAATACGGCGCTCCACCGCACGGAGGGTTAGCATTCGGATTCGATCGTTTGTGTTCGCTTTTCGGCGGTAGCGAAGGAATTCGTGACTTCATTGCCTTCCCGAAAAACAATAGCGGGCGTGACGTAATGATAGATGCACCCTCAACAATTAGCGATGATCAGCTTAATGAACTATCAATTGTTGTAAAAAAGTTGGAGAACTAAAAATTATTTGTATATTTGTCGCCCGTTGGAAATTTAACAACAAGAAATTATGAAACGTACTTATCAGCCATCGAATACAAAACGCAGAAACAAACACGGTTTCCGCAAAAGAATGTCTACCGCAAAGGGCCGTTTGGTTCTTTCATCACGTAGAAGAAAAGGTCGTGAGAAACTAACAGTTTCTGACGAACGCCGTCACAAAGGAATCGTGCGCTTATAATAGCGTTGACAATATTGAATAACCGCTCAAATGTATTTTTGGGCGGTTTTTTTTTGAAATAATAATACATCATTATGAAGTTAATTACTGTTGGAACTGTTGCCTTTGATAGCATTGCTACGCCATTTGAATCTCGTGAAAAGGTTATTGGTGGCGCTGCCACTTATATCTCAATGGCTGCTGCATATTTGAATGGCGATTGCGGTGTGGTGAGTGTGGTGGGCGATGATTTTCCAACCTCCTTCATGGATGAATTGAAATCGAGAGGAGTAGATTTAGCTGGACTTCAAATTAAAGAAGGTGAAAAATCTTTTCATTGGTCTGGAAAGTATCACATGGATATGAACTCTCGCGATACGCTGGCTACGGACCTAAATGTGTTGGCAACGTTCGAGCCGAACCTTCCCGAAAATTACAGAGACGCGGAATACGTGATGTTGGGAAATTTGGTTCCTGCCGTTCAAATTGCGGTGTTGAATCAAATGAATAAACGTCCGAAATTGGTTGTGTTGGACACCATGAATTTCTGGATGGACGTTGCTCGTGAAGACTTAGATAAAGTTTTTGGAATGGTTGACGTGGTTACCATTAACGACGAAGAGGCGCGTCAGTATACAGGCGAGCGTTCATTGAAGAAGGCAGCTGCAAAAATCTTGACCTTAGGGCCAAAGGCCTTGATTATTAAGAAAGGTGAGCACGGCGCGTTGTTGTTTAGTCAAGATGAAGTCTTTTTTGCACCTGCGATGTTGTTAGACGATGTAGTTGATCCAACAGGAGCCGGAGATTCATTTGCTGGGGGATTTATTGGATACTTAGCTAAGATGAACGACACCAGTTTCAGCGCAATGAAAAAGGCTATTGTAACAGGATCGGCAATGGCATCGTTCACATGCGAAGACTTCGGTCCAGATGCATTATTGAAAGTTACAGAAGAGCAATTGAATGCACGCGTGAGCGTTTTCGGAGATATGGTTCGCGTTTAATTCGCGTAGTAAGTCTTCGGGTCAACAGGAACGCTGTTTTTCCAAACCTCAAAATAGAATTGTCCTTGTCCGTTTGCGTTTTCGCTAACCCAGCCAATACCTTCGCCAGCCTTTACAGATTCTCCGCTTTGCTTCAGCAAAACAGCTAAGTTCTTGTATGCCGAGACTAAGTTGTTCGGATGTTGAATAAGCACGGTGTTTCCGTCGCTAACAGTATAGCTTGAAGAAATAATGGTTCCATCTAAAACAGATTTCACCGCTTCGTTTTTTACGGAAGTCCAATAGACCCCTTTCTTTCCGAATTGCGGTTCGAAGTTCGAACTAATGCTTCCGGCAACAGGAGGAAAAAGCAGATATCCAGCTTCTGGAATTTTACCCAATTGCGTTACGAAAACCCGACTCGAGTGATCGAGCTCTTCTCGAATGGCTTGATCTACGTCGCTAATAACGTAATTTAAATCAACACTCTGCGAACCTTTTGGAACGCTGTCTGGAATGGTAGAAACGGGTTGCCCTCCAGATAAAATAACCTTCAGGTCACTGAAATAACGCTCTTGACTTTTCATGACTGAATTCAACGAATCGGTCATGAGTCTTGCTTTTCGAGCGTCGGCACGTGATTCGTAAGAAGTGAAATCTGGAATTAGAATCGTGCGAAGTGGTGTAAAGGCTATGAGTGAATAGAAAAGTAAAGAGAACACAACTAAGAATCCACCGAGCATGACTATGAGGTTCATAGGTGTTAGGCTGTAGGAAAATCGTTCTTCGAAAGAATTTTCGTTGAGAATAATTAAGCGGAAGGGTTTCTTCAGCTTTTTGAGAATTTTCTTTCTTTTCTTTTTCCTTTCCATCGCGGGCATAAAAGTAAGAAGAATGAATGAATGTAAAGGGAAATGCAATAAATTCGCTTTCTGCCGTTAGAAAATCCGCATGACCGAAAATCAGAATTTCAATACACAAGAAACGCACTCGAAAAGAGTAGTTAAACCACGTATGGTTCTCATGTTAACGAGCATTGTGTTTTTATCTATGATTTTCGCAAGTTGTTCAACCAAGGAAGATGGCGTGGCGTATAGAATTTATCACAACACCCTTGGTCGCTACAACGGCTATTTCAACGCGAATGAATTGGTGAAGAAGTCGCAGACGACGCTGGCCAATGGCAGGAAAGACGATTACGACGAGGTTATTCCTTTGTACAACTACGGAACGGCATCTCAGAAAAAAGAGCTAATTCCAGATTTAGACAAAGCCATTAAAAAATGTGGAAAGGTGGTGAAGCGTCACACACTTGTTGCGGAGTCGAAGAAGGATATGAAATGGCCGGAATACAACAAGTGGATGGACGATAACTACCATGTCATTGGTCAATCTAATTTGTATAAGGGAGAATATTACAAGGCGCAAGAGACTTTCAATTTCATTTCTAATAAGTATTCTTCAGAGGCAGTTCAATTGCGCGCTTACATCTGGTCTGCAAGGTCTTATTTTTTAGAAGGCGATTATTCCAAGGCCAAACAGTTGTTCCAGAAGGCAGATGGTTATGAAGATTTGCCGAAAGACATTGCCCGTGATTTGTATTTGGTGAAGGCTGAATTTTTTCTCGTTCAAGGTGAATTTAGCGAAGCCATAGACCCTTTGGAAAAAGGATTGGCTTTGATCACGAAGAAACCCGATAGAATTGTTCCGCAATTTGTGTTGGGGCAATTGTATGATCGCATGGATAAGTCGGGCGATGCTAAGGTTGCATTTCAAAAGGTAATTAAACTGAAGCCACCCTATGAATTAGAGTTTCAATCGAAACTTCAAATGCTCCTAACCGACACCAAGATTTCTCGGAACTACGAAGAGGCTCAAAAGACCTTATTGGTTATGCTGGAAGATCTGAAGAACGAGACCTACAAAGATGTGATTTATTACGCTTTGGGCTCCGTTACACTGGAAATGGAAAAGCGCAAAGAGGCAGTAGATTATTTTGAAAAGGCCCTGAAATTCAACAAAAACAACAAGAGTAAGCGTTTGAAGATATTCCTGACGTTGGGTGATTTATACTTCGCTCAAAAGGATTACCCTGATGCCCAAGTGAATTACGACAGCGCTTATCACAATTTGGCAACCAATCACGTGCGTTACAAGGAGGTCAAGGCACGCGCGCTTAGTTTGAATGAATTGGTGGGTTATTTGAACACAATTTCAGAGAACGACAGCTTGATTTCTTTGTGCGAAAAACCAACTTCTGAAATTGAAAAAACATTGAGAGCCGCGCGCGAGCAATTGCAAGCAGAAATGGCTGAGCTGAAACTTAAGGATGAGGCAGATCGTTTGGCAGCATTGAAGGGCGAAGAGATTAACGGCACGTTTTGGATTTACAATCAAGATTTATTGAAGAGAGGCAAAAACATTTTTGACGAAACTTGGTCTGGTCGTCCATTGAAGGACAATTGGCGTAACCAGAGCTTGTTGGTTATGATGATTGGCGAGAAAGATGAGAGTATTGTGGAAGCTGCAGTCTTGGACAGTGCGGGCACAGAAGATCCGAAGTATAAAATACCGACCATTGATGAGCTTCGTTCGAAGTTACCTTGCGGCAATAACGGCGCTATTGCTGAAATGAAGAGTGACTTAGCAGAGGCGTATTATTTGTCGGGACTGGTTTATAAAGAGAAATTGGAGGACATGGACAATGCGATGTCTGCATGGGAAAAGATGATTTCGAAATGTGAAGAAGGAGGGTTTCATCCATTGGCTTATTACCAGTTGTTTCGCGGTTGGCTGGCGAATGAAAAGGAAGAAGGGTACACACAGAATCCGTTTTGTTCGACATGCAGTTCGGTGTTTTGGGGCAGCCAAATCAAATTGAAATATCCGAATTCAGATTGGGCATTTTTGGTAGACGACCCCAATTACATGAACGCCGAGCAAAAGCGAAAAGAAGAAGAGGAGAAAAACTACGCGAAGGCATATAATCAATACGTTACGAATCACCCGTATGACGCTGTGACAGCTTGCACCAAAGCCATTGCTGATCGCCCTTCCAACCATTTGATCTGTCAGTATCACATGTTGAAGGCAACCTGTTTAGGAAAGACGGAGGTGGTATTCGGGGTTAGAGAAAACTGTGAAGCGGAATTGAAAGCGGTTGTAGTTGGATGTCCTGACACTGATATGGCGAAACAGGCCCTTGATGTGTTGAAGCAGTTAGCCTCTGGGGGGTCATCAAAGCCGGCTAACACCTCTAACACCTCTATTTTTATTAAGGCAGACGAATCTGAGCATTATGTGGTGGCGGTCGTTAACATGAAGACCATTCGTTTAAATGGAGCCAAAGCTGCTGTTGCGGATTTTTCGAAAACATATTTTTCAGGGTTCGACTATAAGGTTAGCAACTCAATCTTTGATGAAGAGAAAGTTTTCATTTTGGTGAAGTCATTTGCTAATTTGAAAGATGCGACAGATTATTTTACTACTTTTGTTAGTGATAATGATTTGGTTAACGAATTGGATTTATCGAAAATTGATAAGTTCATCATTACAAAACAAAACTATTTGGAACTTTTCCGCTCTAAAGACTACAAAGGTTATTTAGAGTTTTTTACTAAAAACTATTGAACTATGTTATCAAAAGGAAACACATCTGCTCGACCTTCAGAGTCATCTTCTGAAAATGCAATCAACAGAATCGTTGAAGGAACTATTATAGAAGGAGAAATCCGCTGCGAAAGCAATATACGTATTGACGGTGTTTTCACAGGAAATATAGGAACCAAAGGACGATTGGTCATTGGTCCAACAGGAAAAATTGATGGAAATGTAATCTGTCAGAATGCGGAAATTGAAGGGTTTGTAAAAGGTAAATTAAACGTTCAACAGTTGCTCTCATTGAAAAGTACAGCTCGTGTTGAAGGAGATATCTTCACAGACAAGTTAGCTATAGAGCCAGGTGCTGCATTTTCTGGAGCGTGTTCAATGGGACAAAAGCAAAAGGATGCGCCAAAGGTTGAAAATCCAGGATCGCCAGCAGCTCAAACTACCCCGAGTTCAAAATAATTCGCATTAATCCTTCCATTCTAAAATACTCTTCTTTGGCCACACAAATGGCATTAACCATTGGCATGGGTGTTTGGGGAGGCAGGAAATTAGATGTGTATTTTCAAAATGGAAAACCAATATTAACATTGGTTTTTTCTATTTTAGGTCTTGCAGTGTCGTTGTACGTTGTCATACGAAGTGTATCAAAAAAATGAATCGATTTATTTTACCCAATGTAGTTTTTGCTCTTCTCTGTATGAGCGTAATTTATTTTTCCAGCTTGAAATGGACGATTCCATTGACTTTTATGGTCGTTCCAGTTGTATTTGCAATTTTAAACGTTGTCATGTTTAAATGGGTTAAAGCCGCTGTCGAAAAATCACCAATGAGATTTGTCAATGCATTTATGGCTACAGTAACGATAAAATTGCTATTCACAGCCGCCGTAGTTGCAATACTTATTGTTTTATTCCCCGCGTCTAAAGCGCCTTTGGCACTCGGGACGTTCTTCATTTACATTGGTGTTACCATCATACTTTCCCGGGCTTTGCTGAAATTAAAATGAGTATTCGAAAAGTTTTTGTAGAAATAATTTCGTACGTGCTTTGTGTTGATTACTTTTGCACCGCCAAAAACGGGTATGTGATGGTGAGACTATTTCAATTTCTTTTCATATTAGGCTTCTTAGGAATGACTTCATTTGCTATTGCGCAACATGAGGGGCATAGCTCTGAGCCAGTTGCTCACGGTGAAGTATCGGTGGAACAACCAATGCACGCCGATTCTTTGGCTCACGCTTCACATGATACCGCTCATGCAGAAGAGGAGTTTAAAATTGGAGAAATGATTATGCATCACATTTCAGATGCGCACCAAATTCATTTAGGAGGAAGTCTTTATATTCCTCTTCCAATTATTATTTTACACGAAGGTCATTTGGATGTTTTTTCTTCGAGTAATTTTTACTCAGTGAACGATCACGGAGAATTAGATTATCACGATTACAAAGGATATCGCAACCATCATGAGATGATAGAGTTCGTTGGTGAAAATGCTTCACACGACGCTCATGGTCACAAAGTGATGGATTTTTCAATTACAAAGTCTGTGTTTGGAATGATGTTGGTAATTGTGTTAATGATCATTCTGTTCCGTTCCATAGCGAATAAGTATAAGCGCAATGCGGGAAAAGCACCATCAGGCTTCCAAAACATGATTGAGCCTTTTATCTTGTTTGTTCGTGATGATATTGCATTACCTAGTTTAGGTAAAAAGAAAGCTGCTCAGTACACGCCGTTTTTATTAACTGTGTTCTTCTTTATTTGGATGTGTAACATGTTAGGTCTTGTTCCATTCCTTGGTGGATTCAACATTACTGGAACACTTAGTATCACACTGGTATTGGCTGCCATTGTATTTATCATTACAAGCGTAAGTGGAAACAAACACTATTGGGGTCACATTTTCTGGCCTCCAGGAGTCCCGGGATTTGTAAAAGTTATTCTTGTCCCAATTGAGTTCATGAGTATCTTCATTAAGCCATGCGTGCTTATGATTCGTTTGACTGCAAACATTACTGCTGGACACATTATTATTCTTGCTTTTGTTGGATTAGCTCTTATGTTTGGACAGCAAAGTCCAATTGCTGGGTACGGAGTAGGAGTAGGTTCAGTATTATTTATGGCATTTATGTATTGCTTGGAATTGTTAGTTGCATTTCTTCAAGCGTATGTTTTCACTTTGTTAGCGGCGCTTTATTTTGGCGATGCGACGCAAGATCATCACCATGAGCATGATCACGATCATGACCATGAAATGCAACACGCACACTAAATTGTAAATTCTCAACTCAAAAAATAAACAACATGGAATTTTTAAATCTCTTAATGGCAGCAGAAATGGGTCAAGGTTTGGCCGGAATTGGTGCAGGTATCGCAGCAGTCGGAGCTGGTATCGGTGTAGGTAGAATCGGTGGTTCGGCTCTTGAAGGAATGGCTCGTCAACCAGAAGCAGCTGGTGATATGCGTTCAAACATGATCGTAGCAGCAGCGTTGGTGGAAGGGGTAGCTCTTTTCGCAGTTATTGTTTGCTTGTTAGTAGCTTTAGGTTAAACATAGGCGCCTAGCGCTAAACACACATATATCCATGGAAGGATTACTTAGTGTATCCGTAGGTACCGTATTTTGGGCCTCGGTTGCTTTCTTGTGCGTGCTTGTCATAATGAAAAGAATGGCATGGGGTCCAATCATGAGTTCTTTAAAGGACCGTGAAGAGGGTATTGCTAGCGCCTTGCGTCAGGCTGACCTTGCTAGGGAAGAAATGAGTCGCTTACAATCGAGCAACGAAGAGCTTCTTCGTGAAGCACGCAACGAACGCGACCGCATTCTAAACGAAGCAAAGGCAATGTCTGACAAGATGCGCAACGATGCTGTTAGCCGCTCTCAAGAAGAGGCGAATCGCATTATTGCTAAGTCGCAAGCTGAAATTGAGAATCAAAAACAAGCGGCCATCACCGATTTGAAAAATCAGGTGGCAGTACTTTCAGTCCAATTGGCTGAAGTGCTTTTGAAAGATTCTCTTACAGATGATCAAAAGCAAAAAGCGTTGAATCATTCTTTAATTAAAGAATTCGGAGCCAATTAATATGTCAAACATCCGCCTGTCATCGCGTTATGCGAAATCATTGATTAGCCTGTCTGCAGAGCGAGGAGAGACAGATGTCTTGTTGAAAGACATGTCGTATATAGCAGATAGCGTTCGAGCAACCAAGGATTTACAATTAATGTTGGCTAGCCCTGTAATTACTGGCGACAAAAAACTGAAAGTATTGTTTTCGGTATTTACTGAGTTGAACACAACCACTCAACGTTTTATAGAACTAATTGTAACTAAAGGACGTGAAAGTGATTTGGGTGAAATAGCTCAATCGTTTGTTCAGCAAGTGAAGGCTGCAAGAAATATTTTCGATGTGGAATTAATTTCAGCAGTGCCTGCAGATGATATGCTTCGAGCTGAAGTAACCAAGGTTGCGAAAACCATTTGCGGAGGAGAAGTTGAAATCACTGAAAAAGTCGATGCAGACTTAATAGGTGGATTTATTCTTCGTTTAAACGGAATGGAGTACAATGCTTCAATTTTAGATAAGCTGAAAAAAGCAAAAAAAGATTTTTCTAAAAACACGTACGTCCCAACGTTGTAATGGGATTAAAAACTATTTGTTATGGCAGATATTAAACCTGCGGAGATTTCAGCAATCCTTAGAGAACAGTTAGCTGGTTTAAAGACCGAAACTGAATTGCAAGAGGTAGGTACCGTTCTTCAAATTGGAGATGGTATTGCGCGTATTTACGGTCTTTCAAATGTTCAATCAGGAGAGTTGATTGAGTTTGAAAACGGTGTACGAGGTATTGCCCTTAACCTTGAAGAAGATAACGTTGGTGCAGTATTGTTAGGTCCTTCTGGAGATTTAAAAGAAGGCGCTAGCGTTAAACGCACCGCAACCATTGCTTCGATTCAAGCTGGAGAAGGAATGCTTGGTCGTGTTGTAAATACGCTAGGAGAGCCTATCGACGGAAATGGTCCTATTACAGGCGAGTTGTACGAAATGCCACTTGAGCGTAAAGCTCCAGGGGTAATCTACCGTCAGCCTGTAAACGAGCCACTTCAAACAGGTATCAAAGCAATCGATGCAATGATTCCAATTGGACGTGGACAGCGTGAGTTGATTATTGGTGACCGTCAAACAGGTAAAACAACTGTTGCGATAGATACCATCATCAACCAAAAAGAATTTTACGATAAAGGTGAGCCGGTATATTGTATTTATGTTGCTTGCGGACAAAAGGGTTCTACCATCGCAGGTACTGTAAAGACATTGCAAGATGCGGGCGCTATGGCATACACAGTAGTTGTTGCTGCAACAGCTTCTGATCCTGCACCACTTCAATTCTACGCTCCTTTCGCAGGTTGTGCAATTGGAGAATTTTTCCGCGATACCGGACGTCCAGCTTTGATTGTTTATGATGATTTGTCTAAACAAGCAGTTGCTTACCGTGAGGTGTCTTTGTTGCTTCGTCGCCCACCAGGACGTGAAGCATATCCTGGAGACGTATTCTACTTGCACAGCCGTCTTCTTGAGCGCGCTGCGAAAGTAAATGCAACACAAAGTGTGGCAGAAAACATGAACGATTTACCAGCAAGCTTGAAGAGCATTGTAAAAGGCGGTGGTTCATTAACAGCACTTCCAATTATTGAAACACAAGCGGGTGACGTTTCGGCATATATCCCAACTAACGTAATTTCGATTACAGACGGTCAAATTTTCCTTGAGTCGAACTTGTTCAACTCAGGTGTGCGTCCTGCAATTAACGTAGGTATCTCTGTAAGTCGCGTAGGTGGTTCTGCACAGATTAAGTCTATGAAGAAAGTGGCTGGCACGTTGAAGCTTGACCAAGCGCAATATCGTGAGCTTGAGGCTTTCTCGAAATTCGGGTCTGACTTAGATGAAGTAACCAAGTCTGTACTTGAAAAAGGAAAGCGCAACGTTGAAATCTTGAAGCAAGGTCAAAACAATCCAATGACTGTAGAGAAGCAAGTAGCTATTATCTACTGCGGAACAAAAGGATTGTTGTCACGTATTCCAGTAGAGAAAATTCGTGAGTTCCAAGACGATTATTTGAATAGCCTTGAAGTGAACCACAACGATACCTTAACTGCTATTCGTAATGGTAAAATTGACGAGACTGTAACAACAGTATTGGAATCAGTAGCGAAAGATATTTCAGCGAGATACAACTAATTGTAAAGCGAAGAAGGACATGGCTAATTTGAAAGAAATCAGAATGCGTATTGTATCGGTAAACTCTACCATGCAAATCACTTCTGCCATGAAAATGGTGTCTGCAGCAAAATTGAGAAGAGCACAAGATGCCATTACTAAAATGCGTCCGTATGCTCAAAAGCTTCAGGAAATTCTTTCGAACGTAAGTTCTTCAGAGTCAAATTCAACATTCAGCCAGCAGCGTGACGTTAAGAGCACGCTGGTGGTTGCTATTACATCAAATCGTGGTTTGTGCGGTGGTTTCAACAATAACGTAATTAAGGAAATCCGAAATATCGTTAAAACCAATCCAAATGTTCATGTATTGTCTTTAGGAAAGAAAGCCTTCGATAATTACAAGAAAACAACGATGCATACCTTTGAAGGTTTCGGTGATACTCCGTATGACATCTTCGACAAACTAACCTTCTCTAACGTAAGTGCTATTGCGAATACCATCATGGATCAATTCGCAAGTGGAAAATACGATAAAGTAATTTTGGTTTACAATCGTTTTAAGAATGCTGCGGTTCAGATTATTGAAAACGAGCAATTCCTACCGGTACTTCCTCCGGTTAATTCAGAAGTGCAATCGAATGTCGATTATATCTACGAGCCAGAGAAGACTCAGATTCTTGAAGAGTTAATCCCTCGAACATTGAAAGTTCAGTTATTCAAAGCCCTGTTAGATAGTAACGCTGCTGAACACGGTGCTCGTATGACTTCAATGCACAAGGCAACTGACAACGCCGGTGAAATGGTTAAGGAACTTAAGTTAACCTACAACAAGGCTCGTCAAGCTTCAATTACGGGAGAGATCTTGGAAATTGTTGCCGGCGCAGAAGCGTTGAACGGCTAAGACGTATCTTTGTCTTAAGCCCTAACCGTGAATGCTTAAGAAAATAGTCTCTCACACCTTCTTTTATTCTTTTGCCAATCAGACTCCTGCGCTGATTAACCTTTTTTTACTTCCATTTTTAACACCTTTTTTATCCGCTAGTGACTATGCCATTTATGGTCTAATTCTGAGTTATGCGGGATTGGTTGGTGCGTTCAGCAGCTTAGGGTACATCGTGCTGTTTCAACAAAGTTATTTCGAAATGGGATCTGAGTTTAAATCGAAATGGTCTCGGCTCCTGGGCTTTCAATGGCTATATAAATTTTTTTACGCTGGATTGGTGGCTACCCTGCTGTATTTCTCTTTGAGAAATAAAATCCCTTTAGAACGTTTGAATACAGTTCTTGTGTTAGTCATTATTCCGCTTTTGTTTTTCGATTTAACGAAGTCTGTTGCCACCCGCTTACTTCAGTTTAGACACAAGCATCAACATGTCTATAGTATAACTATTGGCGTGGGTATTCTGTCTGCATTTATAAGTTTTGTTGGCATTAGATATTTCAATTTAGGGTACATGGCTTGGCTTTATTCTCAAGCTATTTCTTCGGCTTTATTGGCGGCTTATTTTGGATATTTCTTATATATGAAAGAGCGCATTCGTCCCTCGTTTCATTTCAACAAGAATGAAATTGTTTCCGATCTTAAAATTGCTACACCGCTTATTCCGAAAGAGTATGCGACTTATTTATTGAATTCTTCTGACCGTGTATTGCTTGACCGCTTTGGCGTTTCGCAGAATAAAATTGGTCAATACAGCATTGCATATTCGTTTGCGTCTTATTTCGAAAATATTCAAGCTCAGGCGAATCAGGTTTTGACACCCATTGTCTTCGATTTGTATAAAACAGGAAGTGAATTGGCCATGCAAACCGTTGGCAAGCTCATTCGTGCGTGGTTCTACATTTCTTTACTTTTGGCAACGTTACTGGGTTTTTGGATTCCGGATATTTTCAGATTGCTCTATCGCAAAGCGGAGTTGAGTGCAGCATATCCCATGGCAATCGTGCTCATTTTCGGATTTTGCTACCGGCCCATTTACGTGGCTATCGTTGACAAGGCCATCTATGATAAACGAACCATGGAAGTGCTTAGGATTACTGTGGTGGCAGCCCTTTCGAACGTACTACTCAATTTAGTTTTCATTGGTTATTACGAAACATGGGCGGCAACCTTCAACACAGTGATAGCTTATTTCATAATGGGCGTGGCAGGATATTTTTTAATAAAAAACAGTGGGGATTTTCGGAAACGTATTCGTCCGTTTGAACTTATAGCAACAATTGTAATTGTTGGGTCTGTTGTCTTTTTCATGCGAGATCTTTCTTGGTCATGGCGTTTAGCCTTCACAGGAATAGTATTAGGAGGAATGTTGCTTTGGCTTAAAACAAGCGGCAGAAGGATATGGAATGAATTGAATAACTTGCGACATGGCCTATCGTCCCATTGATTTCAACATTATCCAAAAAGAATTCGAATCGAGATTTCCAAATGGAAATTTGTTCGAAGGGAGAAATTTCAATTACATAAAATTGGTTCAGCACGGCTTCTCTTATGCCATGACCGATGCGCAGGATAAATTGTTGAAGA
>CAIZGX010000003.1 GCA_903932685.1 uncultured Bacteroidota bacterium
ATTACCTACTTGCTATTTCATGGGATATTCAATTACAGGTATGGTTTCTCTGAGGCATCTTCAAACTTATCTTTCATTTTTTCTTTGATGGTTTGCCTTTACGCTTCCATTGTTTCCTTCAAAATACTTTCTGGAAACCTAGAACAATTCAACAAGTCGAAGTTCTTATTAATACCTGTTCTCGGATATTTCATTTTTGAAGCATCATGTCTCATTCCGGTTTGTATGTTTAGCATAGATTTAAACAAGGAAGATGAAAAATTCCTATTTAATTTTTACAATGTTGTTCTAGGTGTTGGTAGCATCTTTCGCAATATTCTCTTTGCAATATATTTCTTCATTGAAAGAAAGAACCTGCTTAATCGACAATCCTTTAACTTTTCAATAGACCAATGAATTCCATAAGCACCGTTGTCATTTACGCAGTAATAGCACTGGGCATATTTGCTTTGCTTATTGCAGTGTTGGCGTTTTTACTTGTGAGGCGCATGGGTCAGGCGGTTAGAGAAAAAGAGCTGCACATCAAGAATATACGAGAGACCGTTATTCAGACTCAGGAATTGGAAAGAGCTGTCTTAGCCGACAACTTGCACGACGACTTCGGTCCGCAGTTAAGTTTTTTATTCCGACAACTTCGTCCGGAGCACAATGCCGATGAATCTATAAGTATAACGCCACTCGAGCGCTCGAGCATCTACAAGAAATTAGACGAACTTATTTCAGACATCCGAAAATACACCTCACAAATTTATCCGACGCAGTTGAAGGAAATTGGTCTTATGAATGCGCTGGAGCAGAATTTATTCGACATTCAGAAAAATATTCAAATCCGCTTTTTCAACAATTTAGAACGCGACTTGAATTTCGACGATTCGAAAGAATTGGCTGTTTACCGCATAACGAACGAGGTTTTGAATAATATTCTTCGTCACGGCAAACCCACTTTTCTCGACTGCGAAGTGAATGGTGTTGATGATTATTTGCAAATTGTATTCACCCACGACGGTGTTCCATTTAGTCAAAAAGAGTTTATGGGCTTGGCTCAAAGTCAGAACGGAAGAGGTTGTTCTTCCATTCTCAATAGAACCTTGTTGCTAGAGGGGACTGTCGAATTTTACCATATTTTAGATCAATATGCCTGTGTTAACATTCAAATTCCAATGCCATGAGCGTTCCAATTAAAGTGGCGTTAGTAGATGACCACACGATTACCAGAGAAGGGATTAAGGAATTGTTGAATCAAGATTTCAGCAACCGATTTCAAGTTGTTGGAGATTTTTCAAACGGAAAAGAATTCTTGAATTTCTTAAAAGATGACTCGTGCGACGTTGTGCTCATGGATATTCATATGCCGGTAAAGACGGGCGACAGTACCATTGAGGTTCTGTCTAAGTTCCATCCGGAAGTATCTGTGGTTGTGTTAAGCATGATAACCATGGATTATATGATTGACAAGGTCATGGCTGCTGGCGCAAAAGCCTATCTGCCGAAGGAGGCGGATATTAATGAGATTAAAAATGCCTTGGTGGCGGTTAGTGAGAAGAAGCTGTATTACAATGATCTTGTCTCCGAGGAGAGCATGCTTGAATTCAAAGACAGAAAAAAAGTCTCTCAGGAATTATCGACTCAAGAGCGCATTGTCATGAATTGTTTAATTGAAGGCCAATCGAATTCAGAAATTGCCGAGCGATTGAACATTAGTATTGGCACGGTGAAGAAGCACAAGGAGCACATTTTGAAAAAAACGAAGTGCAAGCGCACCATGCAGTTGTTCAACTACGCGCTTCACATGGGGCTGTTGGATGGTCAGAAAGATTTGAATACTTAACAGCTTGCTTCTGTCTTCATAAGAGGGAAGTATGAAGTAGAATGTTGCGAAGCAACGAATGCCTTTATAAAAGTTAAGAGAAGTTAAGAAAAGGTAAGAGAGGGGATAATTTACTTCGTACGAATGCCTGCGGCGAATGCTTCGCGAAAGTCTTTTTAAAAGGTAAGAGAAGTTAAGAAAAGGTAAGAGAGGGGAAGATTAACAACGTAGTTCCAACAACGTAGTTCGTTCCGTTGAATAAACAGCATATAAACTGCATATAAAAATTGATTCAAATTCGAAAGCTCCGAAATAGGTTTGCACGTATGGAACAAAAACTAATTAAATCGGAAATTGAATCGCGAATCTTTAACATTCGAGGTGAGCAAGTAATGCTAGATTTCGACTTAGCTGACTTGTATGAAATACCTACCAAAAGTTTCAATCAATCGGTACAAAGAAACTCAAAACGATTTCCTACTGACTTCATTTTCAGATTAAATGCACACGAATTTGATGAACTGGTCACAAATTGTGACCGGTTCAATAATCAAAAGCATCGTAGCACCTATCCGCTTGCATTTACTGAGCTCGGAATTTCCATGCTCTCTTCAATACTCAAAAGTCAGACTGCAATAGACTTGAACATTCTGATTATTCGAGTCTTTGTTGCTTTGAGAAAAGATTATTACTTTAACAAGACTTTGTTGCAGAGGGTTTCAAATGTAGAATCCATCCTTTTCGAGCATCAAAAAAAGTTCAATGCACTAGAAACCAACACAAATTATCTTCAACCTGCCACCGGCATCTTCTTCAACGACCAGGTATTTGATGCCTATGTATTTAGTAGCGAATTAATATGCAAAGCCAGGAAATCTCTGATACTAATAGACAACTACATTGATGAAACTACCTTACTTCAGCTTTCGAAAAGAAATGAAAAATGCAGATGCTCAATCTACACTGAACGAATGAGTGATACGCTGAGGTTAGATTTAGAAAAGCACAATTCGCAATATCAACCCATTGAAATTCGAATTCTGAAAAACGCTCATGACCGATTCTTAATTCTTGATGAAAAAGAGTTGTATCATATTGGAGCTTCGTTGAAGGATTTGGGAAAGCGATGGTTTGCCTTTTCTAGAATGGATGGATTTTTAAATGAGGTTCTCGATCATATAGGCTCTTAGTGCCACAATTCTAAAAGCGAATGCTACGCGCGGGCAACTAACGTTGCGAAGGCAAATGGCGTTGCGAGGGCAACTAGCGTTGCGAGGGCGATTTCATCGCGAAGGTCCATTGGACGAGGGTCTGCGACTTTCTAACAACGCAGTTCCCATTACGAAGTAGGAATAAATCCGAAGGATTTCCAATAACGCAGTTAAAGGTTCCAATTACGCAGTAGGAATAAAATCTTCGATTTTCCAATTGCGAAGCACCTACGTCTTTCGACGTATTTTTCAATCCCACCGCTCCTACTCTTTTTCTCGTTAATGCTCTCAAACACCCAATAACACTAGCGAATAGAATTTAATGGTTTTTGGAAAGGAGAGAGTTGGTGGAATCTGGTGTGATATGAAATGGAAATTCAAGTACCTTTAAATTGCGCAATTAAACTTCGCCAATCAGACTTTGATGGAATGTATTGGGAAGGTTTGTAGCGTGTATAAACAAGTTATAGGGCATTGTAAAATGATAGACATTACCTAATGAAAGAAACTCAAAATAGTCAGCAATTTGAAACTCGAAAGAAAATTTGGATTGAATTATCCGAATTCTACTTAGACATCGAGTTGGCAAGTGAGGACTTTGACCGAATTTCAAATACTTTTTTGCAGTCTAGACTAGAATTAAGTGACATAAAAAAAATCGATTTGATTGAGGTGTTTCCGCTTCTACAACCAAATCTTTTAAGCGTAGCCGGAGTTTGGGAAGGTTTTGACGAAGAATGGCTATTATCTGAATGTACAAAGCGATATAATCGGAGAAAAAACATTTTCCATAGACTCAATTGTAAATTTTGGAATATCTTCTTTTATTGGATGAGAAAAGACTATTGGAACCAAATAGAAAAAAGAATGATAACACATTAAAACTATGGACGGACAAAAAACAAGGCCCTATAACAGCACCTACCCAAAAG
>CAIZGX010000004.1 GCA_903932685.1 uncultured Bacteroidota bacterium
GAGTACAGATACTCAGGTTATTGTTATTTATGCCGTGCCAAGTGGCGCTATAACTCCATCTGGACCTTACTGTCAATCGGCACTGCCAGTAACTCTTACAGCAGCAACAGCTGGCGGGATTTGGAGTGGAACAGGAATTAACAACGCGGCAACGGGAAGCTTTGGATCAACCACCCTGGCGGCTAATACGTATGCAATCACTTATACAACTTCCGGAAACTGTCCGCGAACGTTCAATCAAAATATTGTTGTTAATGCAAGTACCAATGCAACAATAACTGGGGCTGGTCCTTTTTGCTCAGATGATCCTGCAGTGATTTTAAATGCCGCTCAAACAGGCGGAACATGGAGCGGCCCGGGAATAACAAGTGCTGTAACAGGTGCTTTCAATCCAGCCAACGCGAACACCGGAAATAATACAGTTACTTATGCAATAGGCGGACCTTGCCCTAGCTCAGACACACAGGTTATTGTCGTGAACTCATTGCCAGATGGAACAATAACCCCGGCGGGTCCGTTTTGTCAATCTAACTTACCTTTCACTTTGACAGCAGCAAGTGCCGGAGGCACATGGAGCGGAACAGGAATAAACAATACTTCAACAGGTAGTTTCGGATCAACAACTCTTGCTGCCAATACCTACACCGTAACATACAACACAGGCGGAAACTGTCCACAAATTTTCACCGAAAATATTGTAGTTAACGCGAATACCAATGCAACCATTGCGGCAGCAGGTCCTTTCTGCGCCGACGTTGCCCCAGTTGTTTTAACAGCCGCTCAAACAGCCGGAACATGGAGCGGTCCGGGAATAACAAGTGCTGTAACAGGCGCTTTTAATCCAGCACTTGCGAATGTTGGAAACAATACCATTACATATTCTATCGGTGGACCATGCCCGAGTACCGACACCCAAACCGTTTTGATTTATGACGTTCCAGACGGCACCATTAATCCGGCTGGACCTTACTGTCAATCGGCACTGCCAGTAACTCTTACAGCAGCAACAGCTGGTGGGACTTGGAGTGGAACAGGAATTAACAACGCGGCAACAGGAAGCTTCGGCTCAACAACACTGGCGGCTAATACGTATGCAATCACTTATACGACTTCCGGAAACTGTCCGCGAACGTTCAACCAAAATATTGTTGTTAATGCAAGTACCAATGCAACAATAACTGCGGCAGGTCCTTTTTGCTCTGATGATCCTGCAGTGATTTTAAATGCCGCTCAAACAGGCGGAACATGGAGTGGAACGGGAATAACAAGTGGTGTAACAGGTACTTTTAATCCAGCCACCGCGAACACCGGAAATAACACAATTACTTATGCAATAGGCGGACCTTGTCCAAGCACAGACACTCAAGTTATTGTTGTGAACTCTTTGCCGGACGGCACCATTACTCCCGCGGGACCATTTTGTCAATCCTCTCTTCCATTCACATTGACAGCAGCAAGTGCCGGAGGCACATGGAGTGGAACTGGAATTACCAATACAACAACAGGTGTTTTTGGATCTACAACTTTAGCAGCCAATACCTACACCGTAACATACAACACAGGCGGAAACTGCCCACAAATTTTCACCGAAAATATTGTAGTTAACGCGAATACCAACGCGACTATTTCTGCAGCTGGACCATATTGTGCTGATGTTGCACCATTGGTTTTAACAGCAGCTCAGACAGGCGGAGTTTGGACGGGGTCAGGAATTACAGACGCGGCAACAGGTGCATTCAGCCCGGCTATTGCTATTGTTGGAGACAATTTGCTTACTTATACCATTGGCGGGCCATGCCCGAGCAGCGATACTCAAACAATTGTTATCTATCCTGTTCTAGACGGAACCATTACCCCAGCCGGGCCGTTTTGTCAATCGGATCTTCCGGTAACATTAACTGCAGCCAGCACAGGCGGAACATGGAGTGGTACAGGAATAAACAATGCGTCTGCTGGTGCTTTTGGATCTTCAACTTTGGCTGCAAATACGTATACCATTACATATAATACAGGTGGTAACTGTCCCCTCGATTTTACAGAAACGATAGTAGTCAATGCTAACGTAGATGCAACTATAACGCCTCAAGCCAATCTATGCGCAGATGCAGCTTCAATTATTTTTGTTGGGGCTGAATTAGGCGGAATTTGGGGCGGAAATGGAATAACAGATACTGCAACTGGAGCGTTTGATCCTGCATCTGTAATACCAGGTATTCAAACAATAACTTATACTATTTCTGGCGTTTGTCCGGACACCGACACTCAGACGATAGAGGTTTATCCTGTCTATGATGGAACAATTACGCCCGCTGGACCGTTTTGTCAATCTGATCTTCCCGTATTGTTAACGGCCGCTTCAGCAGGTGGAACATGGAGCGGATCAGGATTTAATAACGTTGTAAACGGAAGTTTTGGATCAACAAATTTAGCCGGTAACACGTACACTGTAACTTACACAACGGCAGGAAACTGCCCGAGGGTTTTTAATGAAACGGTGGTCGTAAATGCCAATGTAGACGCAACCATTTCAAATGTATTGCCTCTGTGCGCTGATGTTGCTCCGTTTAATTTAACTGCTGCAGACGCTGGCGGGACTTGGAGCGGAACAGGAATAACAGATGCTGTGGCAGGAACATTTGATCCGAGTATTGCAACCGCAAACCAGACCATTACTTACACGATTCCTGGTTCTTGCCCAAGTACAGACACTCAGGACATTACGGTTTATGCGGTTTACGATGGAACCATAACTCCGGCTGGACCATTTTGTCAGGCGGATTTACCGATCACAATGACTGCCGCGACTTCAGGCGGGACATGGAGTGGAACGGGTATCAGTAGTGCTTCAGCAGGAACTTTTGGCTCTAACTCGTTAGCTGCGAATTCATACACAATCACCTACACTACGCAAGGGAACTGTTCACAGGCGAATACAACAACGATTGTTGTAAATGAGAGTGTTGATGCAACGGTTTCGGCTGTTGCCGATGTTTGTAATGATGCGCCCGCATTTAACATGACTGCTGCAGATGCAGGCGGAACATGGAGCGGCCAAGGAGTAAGCGCAACAGGGACTTTTACACCAAATTCAGTTACTCCTAACACTTACACAATTACCTATTCTATCGGAGGCGCGTGCCCGGATTCGGATACTCAGGACATTGTCGTATTGGTTGTTCCAGATGGAACTATTACTCCAGCAGGACCATTTTGTCAAGATGCATTGCCGCAAACACTTGTAGCAGCGAGTTCTGGCGGAGTTTGGAGCGGCACAGGAATTAACAATGCTGCAACAGGAGCTTTCGGAGCAGCGAATACACCTGCCGGTAACTATTCTATTACTTACACAACTCCGGGCGCATGTTCTAATTCTTTCAATCAAGTTGTGGAGGTTATTGCAAATCTAGACGCTACAATTGGAGCAGCCGGACCTTTTTGTGAAGACGCTTCACCATACAATCTCACCGCCGCAAGTGCAGGCGGGGTTTGGAGTGGAACAGGTGCAATTACAGCAGGAGGGCAAATAAACCCTGGCGTTTTAGACGTTGGAACCTATACCTTCAATTACAACATAGATAACAACGGTTGTTTAAGTAGCGATAACGTTCAAGTTACGGTAAATGCTTTACCGCAACCAAGTTTTACCGCTAGTGTAACAGAAGGATGTTCTCCTCTATCTGTGACATTTACGAATACCTCTAATCCATTGGGAAGCAATTGTGTGTGGTATGTAGATGGCGTACCAGCAGGAAATGGGAATTCATACAGTGAGATATTTACAGGAAGTTCCTGCTCTGATATAGGAATAATGGTTACAGATGCTGTAGGCTGCAGCCAAAATATAACAATGACTGATTTAGTGTGTGCATACCCTAATCCTTCTGCATCCTTCTCTTGGTCACCGCTTGAACCTCTGTTGGGCGAAACGGTTTCCTTTGAAAACACCTCTATCGGAGGATTAACTTATGACTGGGACATTAATGGTCAAGGGGCTTCAGGCGAAAGCGTTACGTTTGATGTCCTTACGGTAATTGATGGAGAGTTTCAAGCGTGCTTGCAAGTTGAAGGACAAGGGGGTTGTATGGATTCTCAGTGTTACACGATTGTATTAAGTTCAGAATCGTATATTTTCGTTCCTAATTCCTTCACTCCAGACGCTGATGGCACGAACGATGTATTCGCTCCGGTAATTGCTGGACTAACGAGCGATTACAGCTATACATTCAGAATATTTGATCGTTGGGGGGAAGTTGTTTTCGAAACGAATGACCCCAACGATGTTTGGACAGGCAATGTTCACGGAAGAAATCATTACGCTCAACCGGATGCGTATGTCTACGAGATAACCCTGCAGCTTAGAGCCGGAGAGGTTCCGATTAGAAAAGTTGGCTCGGTTGTCTTGATTCGATAAAAAACGACCAGATCGTATTCGAAGGCCGCAACTATTTTGTACTTTTGTTAGTCTAGTATTCATAAGGAAGAAATTCCCTTGGAATAGACCAAAACCTAACAGTTGTGAAAAAATATTTATTTATCGTTTTAGCAGTCCTCGTAGCTGTTGTTGCAAAAGCTCAGCCTGGGCCTACCACTTACACGCTTAATCCGCAGCCCGTTAACGGACAATACTCTACCGGAACTATTGTAACCTTGTGTTACACCATGACTGGTTTTGGAGGTTGCGGAACAGCGGAATGGTTCGAAGGATTTGATTTAAACCTTGGTCCTGGATGGACAAATGTTTCGCCTGTAACTGCCCCTGCCGATTGCGGTGGAGGTGCTGGTGGCGGACAAGGATGGATTTGGTTGGTAACGAATAACACTGCTGTTGGTCCCGTTGGTCCGGGGTATTTTTATGAAGGCCCAACAGGCCCCATTGACGGAAATCCATCGAACGACTGGGGCGACGCGGGTAATTGTACTTGGAGTTTTTGCGTGAATTTAACTGTAGCGAATTCTCCCGCAGCAGGAAGTTTATCTGTTGCTGTATCTGCTGCATCCGATGGTTTTTGGGGTAATTGGGGTGGAAACGGTTGTGACTATGCCACGCCAATTACAGTTTTGCCTCCTTCAACAAGTATTTCCGGAGTTCCTCTTTGTTCAGTTACAGCGACAAACGTTTCGACAAATGCCAACAATTGTGCAGGAGCTACAATAACCCTTAATGCATCGAATGCAACGGGTGCCACCAACTACGCTTGGACAGGCCCAAACGGATACACCGCAACCGGTCAATCAGTGACTATTCCCGCAGCTCAAGTAACGAGTGCTGGAGTGTACACCGTTACCGCTACAGGTGCTGCTACATGTTCTGGATCTACGACAGTGGTTGTTAATCCAGTTCCTCAAGTAAACGCAACGTCTAACGGACCGGTTTGTGTTTGCAATCCGTTAACGCTTAGTTCAGGATTAACCCCAACACCGGGCCTATTGGTAGCATGGACAGGACCTGGATTTGCTTCTTTGAGCGCCAACCCTACCATCGCTTGTCCTCAAGTAACAAATAGCGGAACATATACTTGTACTGCCTTGCAAGCGGGTTGTCAAACACAACAAACAGTTGTCGTATTGGTTAGCCCAACACCTTCAGCTGTTGTAAGTCCGGGCGGAACTTACAGTGTCTGCGCGGGAGCCACTATTCCAACACAAACAATTACCGGAACACCGGCAAACGCAGTGTTAGGATGGACGAATACTCAACCGGGAATAGGCATTGCTGCAACAGGCACCGGTACTATTCCTTCGTTTACCACAGTTAATAATACCCCCGCTTCTATTACTTCGGTAGTTACGGTAACACCGACTTTAGGAACTTGCGTTGGAACACCAAGTACAATTACTATTACGGTTGGCCCGAGCCCGACTATTATTGAACCTGTTTCTTATCTCTATTGCGACGGTGCAACGTTTGCCGGCGTTGATTGGGGAGCGACTCCTTCAAGCACAGTTGTAAACTGGACAAATGATTACACTGCTTCTGGTCTCCCAGGATCTGGCCAAGGAAACATAGGAAGTTTTCTATTGAACAACCCAACACTGGGTCAAGCACTTTCAACTTTCACGGCCACTCCTTCTGTAGGTATGTGTATAGGAACTCCGGTTACCTTCACGGTTACAGTGGCTGGAAACGGGGACGCAACCATTACCGATATTGGTCCATTGTGTTCAGATGTTGGCCCGCAAACGATTATTGCTGCCGATCCAACGGGGACTTGGTCTGGGGTTGGAATTGTTAGTGCTTCTGGTAACACATCTGTGTTTGACCCTATCATAGCTGGTCCTGGACAGCACGATATTTATTACAGCATTGCTGGTCAATGTGGAGGTACAGATGGACTCCAAATTGAAGTGTTGAATGTACCAGCAGCTTTTGCTGGTCTTGATTTTAGTATTTGTGAAGGCGTTGATTCTGTAATGGTTGGATCTTTTACAAATTCAAACACCGGCACCGAACAATTTACTTGGTCACCTGCTACGAATTTGAGCAGTGCAACTATTTCTTCCCCAACATTAACTGCGACAACAACACAGACTTACACGCTTACCGTGAATTCTGGAATTTGCGCTTCAAGTGACGATATTGTTGTTACCGTTGTTCCGCAGAGCGATGCGACAATTGTAGCGTCAGGCCCTTATTGTGCTGACATAGCAGCCGTGCAGCTTTCGTCACTCGAAACAGGAGGCGCTTGGTCAGGAACAGGAATAACAAGTGCGTCTAACGGGACGTTCGATCCAGCGGTAGCAACTCCTGGAACATATACTGTTACGCATTCTATCGGCGGTTTCTGTCCTTCAACAGATACAGAAGACTTTGTTGTTTGGGATGTTCCAGATGGAACAATCACTCCTGCAGGCCCGTTTTGTATTGCAGAACTTCCAATTACATTATCAGCTGCTAGTGCAGGTGGTACATGGAGTGGAACAGGAATAAACAATGCGGTTTCAGGAAGTTTCGGAAGTGCAACTACAACAGCGAATTCTTATTTGATCAACTACAATACAGGTGGAAACTGTCCGCGTGATTTCACAACAACTGTTGTTGTCAATAACAACTCTGACGCAACAATTAACGCTATCGCAGATATTTGTAACGACGCTCCTGCTGTAACGTTAACGGCAGCTCAAGCTGGTGGAACTTGGTCAGGGCAAGGTGTTGCTGGTTCAAGCTTTAGTCCAGCTGGATTAATACCCGGAACATATACCGTGACTTATAATATTGGAGGCGCATGTCCAGATTCAGATACGCAAGATGTTATTGTATTGGCTGTTCCAGATGGAACAATCACTCCGGCAGGACCCTTCTGTCAAGATGCTCTTCCGCAAACACTCACGGCTGCTACAGCCGGTGGAACTTGGAGCGGAACTGGTATTAACAATGCAGCAAATGGTTCTTTCGGAAGCACAACATTGGCTGCTAATAATTACACTGTGACTTATACCACTTCCGGAGTTTGTCCGCAAGCATTCACAGAAACTATTCAAGTCATTGGAAACCTTAACGCGACTATTACAGCTGCCGGACCATTCTGCGAGAACGCTGCTGCTCAGACGCTGACCGCTGCGAACCCAGGGGGTGTTTGGTCTGCAACAGGAACAGGCGCTATTACAGCAGGAGGACAAATTTCTCCAACCACACTTGGAGCTGGAACGTACACGTTTAATTATAATTTGAATAACTCAGGGTGTTTAAGTTCAGACAACGTTCAAGTGACTATAAACGCATTACCAATACCAAGCTTTACGGCTAGTGCAACAACGGGCTGTTCTCCTTTGTCGGTGAGTTTCACCAATACATCGAATCCTTTAGGAAGTAGCTGCGTTTGGTACCTCGATGGCGCACCTTCAGGAAGCGGAAATACGTTTAGTAATTTGTTTACGGGAAATTCATGTTCCGATATCGGAATTATGATTACAGATGCCGCGGGTTGCAATGCAACAATAACGCAGAACGATTTAGTGTGTGCTGTTTCAAACCCATCTGCCTCGTTCTCGTGGACACCCTCAGAGCCGACATCTGGAAGCACTTTGTTTTTTGACAATGCTTCACTAGGTGGGGTATCATACATTTGGAATATCGACGGTACTGAATACACCGATGAAAATGTAACATTCCCACTTCCAACTAGTATTGGTGAAACATTCCAAGCGTGCTTGGATGTTGTAGGTGTTGGTGGTTGCATGGATGCTCAGTGTTACACGATAAGCGTAAGCACGAGCTCGTATGTTTATGTACCGAATTCATTTACTCCGGATGGAGATGGGAAAAACGATGTTTTCGCTCCGGTAGTTACAGGCTTGTCTAGCACATCTCGCTACAGCTTTTCAGTATATAACAGATGGGGTGATTTGATTTTCGAGACCGAAGACCCGACGGATGTTTGGATTGGAGATGTAAACGATGGGTCCCACTTTGCTGAAGACGGAGCTTACGTTTATCAAATAAAAATTCAGTTTAGTTCTGGCGAAGATCCATTCGAACGAATGGGAACAGTAGTCTTGGTTCGCTAACGAATTAAACTTATGAAACCGCGGAATTCACGAGCTTCACCGTTCGTGAATTTTGCTTTTATGAGGTATGAATAAACACCATCAGGAGCGAAATAACTCCCGTTTCGTGCTTCTCCCGCCCAGGGGGACTTCGGATTTTCACTTGAAAAAACAATCTCTCCCCAACGGTTGAACACCAGCGTTTCAACTTCTGTCCACCCGTTTATTTCAGGAAACCAAACATCGTTAATTGCGTCGTTATTCGGAGTGAAAGAATTCGGGATGAAGATATAGATATTACAATCGTCGAATTCCATATTCCAGTTTCGAGAAACCGTTTCACACATGTTTGAAACCGTTACGGAATAATTTCCAGATTCAAAAAAAGAATGAGTTGAAAGTTCGGTCCCATCGAACCAAAGAAAGTATTCAGCTGTTGGAGAAGTGGCAGTAAGTGTTACTGTGTCGCCTTGGCAATAGGTGTAATTATTTCCAATTGGAATCACAATGGGGTCTAAAAACGAGACAAGTATTGAATCGAAAACAGTGCAAACACCATCAGAGTATGACGCTGTAACCAATCCGGGTGAATTCGCGAGATAGGTTGAAGAAAGAGTGCTCCCGTTCCAAGTAACCTGTTCGCTGAAGGAAAAACTCAAACTTGCTCCTGTGCACAAGGTAGTATCAGGCCCAAGATCTATCACCGGAGGGTCAACAAGGGCTACAAACGCACTATCAAGTATTGGACAGCCCAAATAGAAATAAGTGCCGTAAATCATCCCTGAGGAGGAAATGGGAAGGGAGTTGCTTGTAGTTCCATTTCCCCATAGAACGCTTTGACTCGTGGTGTATGAATAGGGCTGGTCTGCGCAAACTGTAACATCGGGACCAAGATTCCAGTTTGGAAGTGCTACAATTGAAACATTCACCACATCTGTTAATGAACAGCCATTGAGTGTCGCAGTTACTTGGTAGTTACCGGAACTTTGAACGTTGTAGCTTGCCGTTGCAGGGCCGTTCAGCCATTGCACCGAAGTGAAGTTTCCCGAGGCTAATAAGCTTGCGTTCGTTCCGGGACAAATGACAGTGTCGTTCCCTGCGAAAACAGAAACCGCCAAAGGGCTTACCACAAAATCAAAAGATCCGGTGGCCGTATTTCCGCAGGCATCGTTCACATATCCAGCAAGGTCAGAGATTGACAAAGTGTAATTTCCAGCTGGAAGATTTCCTAGCGTTGGAATGAGTGTCACTGAAGGGTTCCCCGGCGAGTTAGGGGCAGGCACTTGAATGGAATTGATTGTGACGTTTCCTGCAGGGCCGGTTAATTGAAAATCTACAGGCTGAATGGAAGTGGTAACAATGTTTTCATCGAATTCAACTACAACACCAGGATTGTTGCAATCGGTGGTAACATTTATGATTGTTGGATTGATATCGTCGAATAGAGAAGCTGTTGAATTAGAGAAATCAATGGTGTAACCGCTAGAGCTGTTCGACCAATTCATAACAACCAAGGCATAGGTTTGTCCGGCTGTAACATTTAAATCGCTGTTGAATGTGGGACCGTTTAGATCTCCAGGGCCATTGGAATTTCCGGTTCCTCCATTAGCGGTAGAAATACCCGTGGGACCTGACCCGAAAAATAGCCCGTATGAATTGCAACTTACTTCTGGCGAAGTCCCGTTCATTATTCCAGCACAGCCGTTGTCTGTGATGTTGAACATACCCCAATCATAGTCGGCATCCACATCAGAAGGATCCAAAATAAATCCCATGTTGCCCGATTGCGTAACTGTGAAAGTATACCACATTGAACTTGTTTCAGTGCCGCTGTTACAGGCCCCTGTGGGCTCGAATACATTTCCAAAAGTAGAAGTAGCGTTGGCCTCAGTATAGACGTCTTCACACAACTGAATAGCCCCGTTGCAATCGCTAACACTTTGCGCGCAGAGGTCTGCAGCGAAAAGGAAAACAAGAACAAGTGAAATGAATGATTTCATGGAAAACAGTTAAGGCGGCCATGCAATTTACTATTTTTTCCGTGCCATTTGAATAAAGATATTTTTTATATGGAAATGAACTCACCAATTTTTTGAATGACGAGTTGAGTTGAATCAGTTCCCTGTTGCTTTAACTCGAGCAATCTTTCCAAGGGCTCCATAACCGGCTCGTCTGATAAATCGAAACAACCGTAGTGCATGGGAATCATTTTCTTGGCTTTCATCTCTTGCGCTGCACGAAGCGCGTCCCTTGGAGAAATGTGATTTTGTTTCATAAACCATTCGGGCTGATAAGCGCCAATTCCAATGATACAATAATCGATGTTGAAATAGTCTCCAACTTCTTTCAAATGCGTGTTATACCCAGTATCTCCGCTGAAGTATATGGTGGTGTTTTCAGACTGAATGACGAACGCTCCCCAGAGGTGTTCGTTATAGTCGAACAGCCCGCGCTTCGACCAATGTTGTGAGGGTAAAAACGATATGGAAAGATTGTTTTTCAATGTTGAAAAAACCTGATACCAGCCGGCTTCTTCGAGGTCTTTATGTCCGGTTAAATTGCGAATCAACGAACCCATTTTAAGTCCAGTTAGAATCTTCGCGTCGGCAGAATTTTTAAGAATGGCTTTCAAGCTTTTTCCACTCAAATGATCGCGGTGATTGTGACTCAACAGAATGTAATCAATGACCGGGAATTCATTTGTTTTAAATGGAAGTGAAGAATATCTTTTATGGAAAGGAGAAAGCTTTTCGAAAACCGGATCTGTAATAATATTCAAGCCATTGATACGAATGAAAAAACACGCGTGTCCCAACCAAGCAATTCCGTCTTCATTTCCATTCAACCAATTGAAATTTTCTGCAACTTCAGGCCCCTTCATACCCATTTTTTTTTCGGTTTGAAAGGGATTTGTTGCACGTTTCCACTTCATCACATCTTTGAAAGTAGGTATGAATTGCGTATGGAAGTTTTTGAAACGGCCGGAAGGGTCTAGGGGCGTTTTTACTTCAATAAAATCTGAGTGAATATATTGGAGTGAAGGGTTTTCAGTCTTATTCATAACCGGAAAACAAAGTAAAGGTAGAAACGTTCGCTAAAAAGAAAAGGGCCGACGAATCGGCCCTCTTCAGCTTAAAAATAAAAATCTTAGTTCTTCACGAAACGCTGATTACTTGTTCCGTCTGCGTTTTGGTACTGCACGTCGTACACCCCGTTTGCAAGATTAGATACATCAACCTTAGCGATACCGTTGTTGAAGTTATTGAATGAACGCACCAACTGTCCATTAGCATTGAAGATACGAATAACACCATTCTCGTTAGCAGGAAGTTGAATGTTCAATTCAGTAGTTGTTGGATTTGGGAAAACGCTGAATGTAGTTTTCGCCATTGGTCCTTCTTCAACACCAACTAAATCAAGTGTCACACAAACGTAGATTTGATCGTTGTCGGTAACAGGATCAGCAGCGTCTTCTGGTTGAACGTGAATTCCTGGTTCGAAATCGCGTTGAACGATCAAGTGAATTTTATCTCCGTAAGCGAATGGGGCCATTGAAGCGTATACATATTCATATCCGTCTTCATCAATGTCCGGAGTAATGTCTGAAGGAGCGGTCCACGTTGCACCACCGTCATCAGATTTCACTGCGTAAATATGCCTTAGATATTCTGCACCATTGAAGTAAGCTTCGTTTACTGCTTGATAAGAGCAGAAAATTGTTCCATCAGCTGCTTCAGCTAATTGAGGATGTGAAGCGATACCGCTGTTTCCGTATTGACCAACTTCAGTGATTGAAGCAGGAATGGTAGGGTCGTTATCTGGAGAAACTCCAATTTCAAGAACTTCAGTAGCGGGATCAACCATAGCTTCATTCCAGTATGCAATACTACCGCCCAATGGGAAGTAGCTATATGATGAATCGATTACACCAAGATCATCGGTATAGAACATGGTTCCGAATGCAGCGTGAGCTGTTCCACTCGCATCGATGTATACTGCACCTGCTCCGTCAGAAGAAAGAATAGTGTCTTGAAGACCATCTAATTCAATATCTGTTCCTTGGTCAATAACATAGTTATCGATTGGGAAATCCCAAATTGTGCTGCGCGTCCAAGTGCTTCCGTTGTCGTTAGAAATCCAGATGTAAGAATCTTGAAGATCACCGAAAGTAGCAATAGCAATTTTATTTCCACGTGCGTAAATAGCATATGTGTCAGCAGAGAATCCGTCAACTAAGGATGTATTTTCTTCACCTGGAAGTAATACTTCAGTTAGATCCCAAGTTGCTCCACCGTCGGTTGAACGGTTGTATAAGATTGGACCAGTCATTCCGTTGGTATATGTACCAGCGTTAGGATCTGCCAAACAAATCATGTGAATGCTGTTTCCATCTGCACCACCGGCAGCTGCGCGTGGCCAGAACATTGCAAAGCCAGAAGGCGTAGGTACAACAGAGTTCACCCATGTTCCTGTTCCTATTGCAGGGCGAGACCATACTTTAATTCCAGCAGAACCGCTGTGGTTCATTAACACCTCAGAACCGTTTGAAGGGTGCATCAAAGATGTCCATCCCACACGCATGCTTTCAACACGCTGTGTAATATCGTCTTGCCAAGCACCCGCTGTGCGGTAGTTGTATCCTGTTCCGCGGTCAGGGTATGTGTCTGAAGAATTTGTTGCGCTGAAAGTGAAACACGCCGCAACACCAGCATCGTCGGCAATGATGCGATTTTGGATACTGTTGTTGGTTTGTAAATCGTAGATAGAAGTTCCTACATACTCTTCTACTTGAACCATGCTTTTAGCAGTTGAAACTGCGTAAGGAGCTTTAGATTTTTGAGAAACTTGCGTACCAACTGTTGTGTTGGTGTAGGGATTGAATTTAGCTGCCTTGTTTTGCGAGGCAGTCAATTTGGTTGGAATTTGCTGTGCGCTTGCGCTGAAAGCAATTCCCATAGCCAGGGTAAAGTAGAGTCTTTTCATAGTAGTGGTTTAGTTTAGCGAACTAATTTAGCAAAAATTGGTTTCAATCTAAGAAACAGAAAAAAAAAAGTATGAAGGCGATAATTATAAATATTGGAGACGAGCTGTTGATTGGCCAAACCATTAACACGAATGCCGCGTGGATGGGGCAATACCTCAATAGCTTTGGGATACAAGTGGAATCTTCGCTTTGCATTTCTGACAAGGGGCCTGTAATCTATAGTGAAATTGACAACGCCTTGAAAAAGGCGGAGGTGGTTGTGGTAACAGGAGGTTTGGGACCAACGAAAGATGACATAACGAAGCATACCATGTGCGAACTTTTTCAAACAGAACTGGTCATGCACGAACCGAGTTATTTGCGTGTAAAGGCGTTTTTCGAATCGCGCGGATTGCCTTTTTTGAAAGTGAATGAACAACAAGCACTTGTTCCTGCATCGTGCACAGTGCTTGAGAATATGGTGGGTACCGCCAACGGTATGTTGTTCGAGCGTGACGGACATGTTTGTGTTTCACTTCCGGGGGTGCCTTTTGAAATGAAGTATTTGATGGAACACGAGGTTGTCCCGCGAATTCAACAAAGATTCGAACTGCCGAAAATTGTGCATAGAACGATATTAACGCAAGGTGTGGGAGAGAGTTTTATTGCAGATCTTTTAACTGACTGGGAAAATTCATTGGCCGTTGAAGACATTCATTTAGCCTATTTGCCTTCACCGGGAATGGTGAAATTGCGCATGTCTATTTATGGCGGAGCTGAAGAATCTGTTCTTCGCGAGCGTATTCAAAGGAAAGAAGCTGAATTGCATGCTGTTGTAGGTCAATTTATCTTCGGTTATGAAAAAGAGACGCTTCAAAGTGTTTTAGTAGACAAGTTGAAGGAGAAAGGAATGACAGTGAGCTTTGCAGAAAGTTGTACGGGAGGAATGATGGCGCAGAAGATTACAGATGTACCTGGAGCGAGCCAAATTTTTCATTCGGGATGGGTGGTGTACCATGAAAAATCGAAGTCAAAAGAGCTGGGTGTTGATCCGGAAATAATTTCGAAATATGGCGAGATAAGCGGTGAGGTCGCAACTGCGATGGCCGATTGTGCTCGGCTTAAATCGGGAAGTGATTTTGCATTGTCATCAACAGGATGGGCAGGACCAGATGGCGGCGATGAAATTCATGGTGTTGGGACAATTTTCGTTGCTCTTTCGGCCGAAAAAGGAACAATTGTTAAGGAACTAAAGTTTGGAAAGAACCGCATGCGCAATCGAGAAATGGCTTCTGACGCGGCATTTATGCTTTTAATCAAAGAAATTCAGAAGTAAAAATTGGATTTATTAAAAACTAGCGTATATTTGCACCCCTTTATTCACAAAAACTCATTCACATGCCACGCATTTGTCAAATTACTGGAAAGAAGACAATCTCTGGAAACCGAGTTTCCCATTCTAATATCAAAACACGTAGAAAATTCTATCCAAACTTGCAGTACAAGCGTTTTTGGTTGGCGGAAGAAAGCCGTTGGGTGCAATTGCGCGTAACGCCGAAAGGAATGAAAACCATTAATAAAATTGGTTTGGCAGCTGCTATGAAAAGAGCAAAAGAAAACGGAATCGGATAATTATTTTTATATCGAAATTGAAAAAGGTTGAGTTTGCTCAACCTTTTTTGTTTTACACTCTTTAATTTCTCTTAATTTTCTTATATTTGCACCCCTTAAAACGTGTTGAACAATATTGAATTTACATGCAAAATAGATCGCTACTCTGGATTTTTATTATCCTTCTAACCTTATCAGTTGGCTACCTTCTGTCATTTAGCTTCATTTCGAAGAGCTACGAAAACGTGGTGTTTCAAGCTGTTGAAGAGTCTATCACAGACGAATTAGTAAAAGGTGAACTGTTGAAGAATTACGGCGACACCATGGTGGTTGCAGATTCTTTACGTGGTGCCGGATTTGAAGCTTATCGCGATAGCATCATTACTATGCGTCACGGAAGTATTGAAGGTTTCGTGAAAGCAAACTTCGACGAACAACGCGAAACGTTGTTCACTTCGAAATACAATAAAGCTCTTCGCGATAGCGCAGATGCAGTGGCCTTCCCTTTGATGGGTTACAGCTACAGCTATTTGAAATCTCACGAGCTGGCTTTAGGTCTTGACTTAAAAGGTGGTATGAGCGTTACCCTTGAGGTAAGTATCCCTGATTTGATTCTCTCATTGAGCGATTACAGCACTGACCCTACTTTCCTTGCATCTATTGAGAACGCTAAGAAAGCGCAATTGAGCAGCACCTCTGATTTCTTAACTCTTTTTGAAGAAGAGTGGAAAAAGTCTAGCGGACAAGGTCAGTTGTGGAGAAAGTTCAGCAACCAAACCAATAAAGACAAATTCAAATCGGATATGTCTGACGATGAGATAATCAAAGTGTTGCGTAAGGAAGCGAACGATGCAATTGACAACACGGAGAACATTATTCGTAAGCGTATTGACCAATTTGGTGTGACTTCACCAAACGTTCAAAAGCAATCGTTAACAAGCAGAATTGTAGTTGAATTACCAGGCGTTACAGACCAAGAGCGTGTTCGTAAGAACTTGAAGAGCACAGCGAATCTTGAGTTTTGGAACACCTACTTCAACGTAGAAATTGCGCAAGCAATGGTTGACTTGAACACAGCTTTAGGTAAAATTCAAGCGCCAGAGTTGTACGCACCTGTTCAAGACACAACGAAGAAAGATTCTACCGCTACTGCTCCTGCAGTGAAGCCAGACGATCAATTAACAGATGACGAGAAGAAGCGCAAATATCCTTTGTTCTCAATCTTTGGTCCAAACATACCTAGAGACAATCAAGCTGTTCCTTCAGCTATTGCCGGTTCTGCAAGGGTTTCAGATATGGAAGCTGTAGACCGTATTTTCAACTCAGACATGGCGAAGAGCATGTTCCCGAAAGACTTGCGTTTGATGTGGAGTGCCAAACCTGAAAAGGGAGTTGCAATTCTATACGCTATCAAAGCTGACGAATTAAACGGACGTGCACCACTTGATGGAAAATCTATTGTTGATGCGCGTCAAGATTTCGATCCTATCAAAGGCGGTATCGTGGTTGAAATGACCATGAGTGCTGATGTAGGAGCTCCGAAGTGGAAAGAAATGACTGCGAAGAACGCAGCAGACAACAACAGAGCGGTTGCAGTTGTAATGGATAACTTGGTTTATTCAGCTCCATCTGTTAATGAAGAAATTCCAAACGGAAAATCAGTAATCACCTTTGGTTCTGGTGACAACCGTGACAAGCAAATCTTAGAAGCGAAAGACTTAGCTGGATTATTGAAAGCAGGATCTCTTCCAGCGCCAGCGAAGATTATTGACGAAGTTGTTGTTGGTCCAAGCCTTGGAGCTGAGAACATTAATGCTGGAGTTTGGTCTTTCATTGCAGCGTTCATTGTTATTCTTCTTTACATGATGTTCTACTACGCTTGGGCGGGTTGGGCAGCAAACGTTGCATTGGTTGCTAACTTATTCTTCTTGATTGGTGCACTTGTATCATTGGGCGGAACATTGACTCTTCCTGGTATCGCTGGTATCGTGTTAACCATGGGTATGGCGGTAGATGCGAACGTATTGATTTACGAACGTGTGAAAGAGGAATTGCGCATGGGTAAGCCAGTATCTGTCGCTATGCTTGATGGATTCAAAAAAGCATTGGGTGCCATCATCGATGGTAACGCAACGACATTGATTTCCGGATTGGTCTTGTTGTTTGTTGGAACTGGACCAATGAAAGGATTCGCAACAACTTTGATCATTGGTATTTTCACAACGTTGTTCACAGCAATTGTTATCTCTCGTTTGATTCTTTACAAGCGTCTAGACAGCAAAAAAGAAATTACCTTCTACAGCAACATTACTAAGAACTGGTTCACGAAAATGAACTACGACTTCGTAACCAAGCGTTTCTTATACTATGGTATTTCTGCTACTATCTTAATTGCCGGTGCGGTTTCTTGGAGCACACGTGGATTCAACATGGGTGTTGACTTTGTTGGAGGAACTTCATTCAAAGTGAAGTACGAAGAGAAGATTGATCCAGAGGCAGTTCGTACCGCTCTTTCAACCTCATTGGTTGAAAACGGGAATGCTGCAGCAAGCACTGTTCAAGCGATTGGAACTTCTGGAAACGAATTGAAAATCACAACGAACTACCTAATCAACGACAACTCAAACGATGTTGCTCAACGTGTGCAAACAGACGTAGACAACGCATTAGGAAAAGTTGGAAAGCATGAAATCACAACTTCGTACAAAGTAGATGCATCGATGAGCGATGACTTTAGAGCAGAAGCTATTTGGGCTGCTATCCTAACGTTATTGTTGGTGGGTATTTATGTTGTGTTCCGCTTCCGTAAAATTGACTTTGCAATTGGTGCAACGGTAGCGTTGTTCCACGATGCATTGATGGTAATCTGCGCGTTCACGTTGTTGAACGGATTGGTTCCATTCACATTGGAAGTAAATCAGAACTTCGTCGCTGCAATCTTAACTGTAATCGGATATTCGATCAACGATACCGTTGTAATCTTTGACCGTATTCGTGAGTACTTCCGTGAGCGTCGTAACCCAGAATTGAAGTCTACTATCAATGATGCATTGAATAGCACACTTGGTCGTTCAATCAATACGTCTATGACGGTATTGTTGACCTTAGGTGTAATGTTCATCTTCGGTAGTGATGATATTCGCGGATTCGTATTCGCAATGATTATTGGAGTAATCAGCGGGGTTTACTCAACCTTGTTTATTGCAACTCCGATTGTTGTTGATATGCGTCAATTGTTTGCAAAGAAAGAAGCGAAATAATATCGCACGATAAAACTTTGAAAGTGCCGGGATTTTCCCGGCATTTTTCTTTGAATGAAGTTTAACACGCTTACCTTTGCGGCATGAGTACTGGCGAGATTTTCATGATTTTGTTCATCTATCTTTTGCTTTTCGGAGCGAAAGGAGTGCCGTCGATTGCGCGCACCTTGGGCAAGACCATGTATCAGTTTCGCAACGCAGCCAAAGACGTTCAAGACGAAATTTTGAAGAGTGCAGATGATATGCGTAAACAGGCTCGCGCTGAAGTTCCATTGGATCAGCTGATGAACGAAGAAGAGCCAGCACCAATTCGTCCAGTAACGCCTGTTGCACCTCCTGTTCAAGAAGAAACGAAAACAATTCCTGCAGATGATGTTCAGCCAGGAGCAACTGTATAGTTCAAACGGAGAAGAGCTTATTCTTCATCACGATATTTTTCAGTCCTGTTCCATTCAAGATTTTCTTTCATTGCCTTGGCAACAGAATACCATTCGCGTATTCGGAAAAGAGCATTTGGAACCGCGCTTAACATGCTATTTCGGTCCAGCGTACACCTATTCCAACGTGCATTGGAAAGCGAATGAACTTCCGCCGATTCTTTTCCAACTAAAACAAAAAATTGAAATTTTAGCTAAGGCAGAATTCAATGCTGTGCTCTGCAACTACTACAGAGAAGGGCAAGACAGCATGGGATGGCACAGTGATAATGAGAAAGAAATGGATGCTGCGGTTATTGCATCGGTGTCTATTGGAGGCGAGCGCGTGATTAAATTCCGATCGCGAATCGACGAAAAGAAGTTGGCTTTCAATCTGCCCCATGGCTCGCTATTGTTGATGAATAATTTCCAAGAGCATTGGCAACATTCGATTGGGAAAGTGAAGTCTGCTTCCCCTCGAATAAACTTTACGTTTCGAAAGATGCATTGTTAGACGGAAGAGGACATTCGCCTTCACCATGTTTTTCACTTTGTTCTTATCTTTGCGCCCTATGAGTTTGGCCAACAAATCGGCGGTGAATGATACCGCAAAGCAAATGTTACTCGACGACTATTTTTTGGCTTGTTTAAGCCGTGAAGCTTCGTTGTTGGGTAGAAAGGAAGTTCTTACTGGAAAAGCCAAATTTGGTATTTTCGGTGATGGAAAAGAATTGGCGCAGATTGCCATGGTCAAACAATTTCAGAATGGCGACTGGAGATCTGGTTACTACCGCGATCAAACATTCATGATGGCCATTGGTCAATTGACCGTTCAGCAATATTTCGCGGCGTTATATGCGCATACAGATACCGAGAAGGAACCTTCTTCGGGTGGAAGACAAATGGGTGGACACTTTTCAACGCGTGCGCTAGATTCAAATGGAGATTGGAAGAACGTGATGGAGATGAAAAATTCATCTTCAGATATTTCTCCAACAGGCGGACAAATGCCGCGTTTGTTGGGATTGGCGCAAGCTTCGAAATATTACAAAGCGAATACTGCACTTCATTCAAGGACGCAATTTTCGAATCAAGGAAATGAAGTAGCCTTCGGAACCATAGGCGATTCAAGTACTTCAGAAGGTTTGTTCTGGGAAACCATGAACGCATCTGCGGTATTAGGGGTGCCTATGTGCATGTGTGTTTGGGACAACGGATGGGGAATTTCAGTTCCGAAAAAATATCAAACGGCGAAAGAAAGTATCTCGGAATCGTTAAGCGGAATGCAAAGCGAACCGGGTGCAGGAGGAATAAAAATATTCAAGGCGAAGGGTTGGGATTATGCGGAATTGATGCTCAAGTTTGAGCAGGCGGTTAAGCATTCTCGCACACATCATCAGCCTGTTTTAATTCATGTTGAAGAAATCACTCAGCCGCAAGGCCACAGCACGAGCGGATCTCACGAGCGTTACAAGACGAAAGAGTTGTTGGAGTGGTATGAAGAATTCGATTGCATTGTTCAGTTTGGAAAATTCTTAACAGACAAGTATGTTGCGAAGCAAGAAGAGTTAGACGAGTTACGCGCGAAAGCAAAAGCGCAAGCACGCTCCGAACAACGCACAGCATGGGACGAATTCCGCGCGCAAATTCAGGCCGACGTGAACGCGGCCATTGCTTTGCTAGATGCAGCTGGACAATCAGAAGCAGCAGCCTCTTTGAAGAACAACGGCGAAGCCATTCGCAAAGATATTTTCGAAGTCATTCGAAAAGTATTGCGCACGGTTCGTGGACAGCACTCAGCCGAAATTCAAAATATAAAAAATTGGTTAGCTGCTGCGCAAGAGCGCATGCACAAAGCATACAGCAGCGAGCTGTACAGCGACCGCAATGATTTAGACAGATCTGTTTCTATTCAGTATGCTAGCGATGCAGAGATGGTAGACGGACGTGTTGTCCTTCGCGATTTTTGGGATGCTAAATTGGCTGAAATGCCAGAGGTGTTAATCTTCGGTGAAGACGTTGGAAAGATTGGTGGAGTAAACCAAACGTGCGAAGGACTTCAAGATAAATACGGAGAATTGCGTGTGAGCGATACCGGTATTCGCGAAGCAACAATTGTTGGACAAGCGATTGGTTTGGCTATGCGCGGACTTCGTCCGGTTGCGGAAATTCAATACTTAGATTACATCTATTACGCGCTTCAAATTATGCGCGACGATTTAGCAACGGTTCGTTATCGTTCGGCTGGAGGACAAATGGCTCCCGCAATCATAAGCACACGCGGACATCGTTTGGAAGGTATCTGGCACAGCGGAAGCCCTATGGGTGCTATCATTAGCAGTGTTCGTGGAATGGTGGTGTGTGTTCCAAGGAACATGACTCAAGCCGCGGGGATGTATAATAATTTGTTGAAAGGAAACGATCCAGCGCTTGTTGTAGAGTGCTTGAACGGATACCGCAAGAAAGAAAAAATGCCTAGCAATCTTTCTGAAATGGTTGTTCCTATTGGTGTTGCAGAGGTGGTGAAAGTGGGAAGCGACATTACTGTTGTTTCATACGGAAGTACATTGCACATGTGTTTGAGTGCTGCAGACGAATTGGCGAACATGGGAATTTCGGTGGAAGTGGTAGATGCGCAAACGCTTCTTCCTTTCGATACAACGGGCGTTTCAGCATCGAGTGTTCAGAAAACAAATCGCTTGGTTGTTGTAGATGAAGATGTAGAAGGTGGAGCTTCGGCTTACTTGTTAGATCAGATCATTAACAAACAAGGTGCTTTCAATTATCTAGACGCACAACCGATTACAATTACTTCAAAGCCGCATTTACCGGCCTATTCAACCGATGGCGATTACTTCAGTAAGCCTTCTGTTGACGATATCATTGAAGCTATTTACGCGGTTATGTCAGAAGGAAATCCTGAAAGATTTCCGAAGATTTAATTAATGGAAGATACCAACTTCTTTACATCAGTATGCGTATAGAATTCTCCATTATTTACTTCAGCAACTGCAGCATCTATCTTTTCTATAATCATTAATCGCTCGATGAGCTGGTCCAAAGAAAAATCTTTCGGGAGTTCATTAATCGCAGAAAGTACCGTTGCTTTTGTCATTAAGCTAAAATAACATTTCTTTTTTAGAAATCATAAATAATTCCAAAAGCAGGAATAATACTTCCATTCACATTCGGAATGAGAATAGGAATTCCGTTGCTGCCGTCTGCACGTAAAGCTTGACCGTCTGTGGTTGCGAAACCGCTGTTGTCGGCGTTGCGTTGGAATGAATACAAGTCTTGAGTGTAGCTCTTCGCGTTGGTAACGTTTTGAATGTCTAGGAAGAAATCGAGTGATGATTTCTTGAAGTTGATTTTCTTGTCGATACGAATATCTAACTGGTTGAAGACCGGCAAACGCTGACTGTTCAACTGCGTGTAATCGAACGATCCTGTTCCAAGAGTTACATAATTCAATTGCGAAGAGGTCATGTCGTAAGGCGTGTAAGGCGCGCCACCTGCGAGTCTGTACTTCACTCCAAGTTCATATCCGTTCTTGAATTTCTTTCCGAAAATAACAGAAACCAAATGTCTGTTGTCCCATGCTGAAGGTGCGTAGGTATCATTAGAGCCTGTAAATTCACTTTTGAAGAACGTGTAGGAAGCCGTTAAGAAATACGATTTCGTGAATTTTTGTTGAAGGAACAATTCGAATCCGTAAGCACGACCTTGTCCTGTTGAAGTCACTTGTTCATTTCCAATGGCGCCGTATACAGAACCTTGGTTCGCCAATGAGACTCCTGTGTTGAATGAAACCGGATAGTTGCTGTAATGCTTGTAAAATCCTTCAGCCGTAATTCTCAAACTGTTTTTCGGAAGGAACTCGAATCCATAAACGTAGTGATCGCACAAGATGTAATCGCTGTTTCGATTCACAGAGTTTCCATCTTGTTTGAATCCAAGAACGGTGTAAACCGGAAGCTTCGCGTATCTTCCCACAGAAGCGTTCATGTTCCACTTCTCGTTAATAGCGAAGGATGCCGCTATACGCGGAGAGAGCGCGTTTAACGGATTGTTTCCTGTTGTAGTGAATGTGTTCATGTCGATGCGAATTCCTCCCGTTAATGAAAGCCTTTCGCCGAACATCTTTTTGTTTATTGAAACGAATGCACCGTAACGTGCAAAGTCGATAGCGTTATAGAATGAAAGATTAATTTGAGGAACAATAACAGCTCCTGTGCTATCTGAGATTGCTGGAGCTATTCTAGCGAAGAAGTCGTTGTTGTATTTCACATATTGTGCAGACAACCCGTAAACAACTTTCCAATCGCCGAAGAACTGATTCACTTCCCAACGCAATTTGTTTTCGATTTCCTGGCTAACGCTTTTCAATGTTCTGCGCGATTCATTTTCTACGTCGTTGTCTTCGAAACGGTCGAGTCTGTTTTCAAACATGTTTCGACTTAAACTTAAATTGTAGTAACCGTTATCTAGCGTGTGTTTCAAGGTAACGCCAACGGTGTAGTTCCATTGGTTGATATTCGGATTTGAGCGAATGATGTATTCTTTCGTTGGGTCTGAAGTCTTTGGAACGGCGAAAGAAAACTCATCTATAGCACCCAAGCCAATGGCAGTTAGCGTGTTTTTCTTGTTGAGTTGTGTGTTGATTTTGTATTGAAAATCCCAGTAGTTCGGACGAATGGGAAGATCAATGAGTTCAAAGAAATATTGCAAATAGGAACGTCGAACCGAAGCCAAGAAGGTGGTGTTCTTTCCAATAGGACCTTCTAAAGTGCCCGCCACTTCTGTGCTTGAAATTCTTCCGTTTCCTTTTACTTGCTGTGCGTTTCCGTTTCTTTGTTTGAATTGAAGAACGGAAGAAAGGGCGTTGTCGTATTTTGCGTTGAAGCTGCTGCTGTTCAGTGTAGCTGTTTCAATGAAACTCACATTGATAATTCCTTGCGGTCCGCCCGAAGATCCTTGCGTGCTGAAGTGATTGATTTGCGGAACTTCAATTCCATCTAAATAATAAACGTTCTCACTTGGCGCTCCTCCGCGAATGAGAAGATCATTTCTTTCACCGGCTCCTGAAAGTCCGCCAACACCCGGAAGTGCTTGAATTACTTTAGAGATATCGAAGTTTCCACCTGGATTGCTTCGAATTTCTTCTGCGGTAAGGCTTTGCACGCTAAGGGGCGTTTCTGTTGCTTTTCCGTAGGTGTAACGTTTAATCTCGAGCGTATTCAATTGCTCGCTGCTTCGTTCCAATTCAACCGAAAACGTATTTGTATTTCCGTTTGTAATAACCACGTTGAACAAATCTGTTGGAAGGAAATTCAACAACGTAATTTTTACGTTGTAGGTTCCTGGTTGAATTCGTTCAATGTAAAATTTTCCATCTACATCTGAAATAGCACCCATTGGAGTGTTCTCTAGTTTAACAGTGGCGCCGACTAGCGGAGTTTGGGTGTTTTTGTCAATGACTACACCAGAGATACTTCCGTTTTGTGCGGAAACAATTGAACAAGCAATGAATGCAATGAAAATGAGAAGAGAACGCAACATGATTTTCCTAAGTTTAATTTCAAAACAAAGGAAATGCAGAATTGTTTATCCGCGCACAAATAACCAACCGATGCCTTTTCCAATACCAACGAAAAGGTAACCTAACGGACCGAGTTTTTGTTTTTGATTCACGTTAACGGTGAGGGTAGAAAAGCGAACGTCGTGTTCCATCTTAATCACTTGTCCGCGTAACTGATCTATCTCTGTATTCAAGCGCTCCAACTCTTTTTCCACCTTCAACGCTGCTTCAACATTTTCTGCTTTTGCTAATAATTCGAGGTAACGTGTGCGTGCTTTCTCGGCATTGTCGAGACGAATTTTAATGTCGGCGTAATTGTCTGAAACGTCAGTGGTAGATACGCTTTTGCGGGTGAGCTTTCCCAATTTCGAAACTTGCGCAACGGTGCCGTCTAACTTTTCAGATTCAATGCGAATGGTAATTTGATAGTTGCTTTTGCTAACCACGTAACCTTTTTGTTCTGCTGCAATGCGTGTGATTTGCGAAATGGTAGAGTCGGAATTCTTAACGGTTATTCCGATGTTCGCATTGTACACTAACATTTTGGGTCCGCTGTATTCTTTCGTTGTAGAAAGACTGTTGAAGTCAACCTTTGATCGGTCTTCTTCTTCTAATATATCCGCGTTGGCGTATAGGCCTTCTCTAACAGCGGGAGGTGGCGGTACCATATCGTAATTTCCGTCATATGCTGCCGATTTTTCATAAGCGCAAGATGTGAGAAAAGTCGAAGCAAATAGAACGGTTGCAAACAGGAAGGGAATACTCGTTAAACGCATGTTTTGTGTTAGTTTTGTGAAGTCTAAATTAACAAGAGAATGAAGGATTTATTGTCGCAGTACGAAAATAAGAAACCAGAAGTAGTTTTTGAATGGAACGATCCGTTTACTGAAGCGCAAGGTTGGGTAGTTATAAATTCATTGCGTGGCGGTGCCGCAGGTGGTGGGACCCGCATGAGAGTTGGTTTAGATAAGCACGAGGTGTTGTCTCTAGCAAAAACAATGGAAGTGAAATTTACGGTAAGCGGCCCACAGATTGGTGGCGCGAAGAGTGGAATTAATTTCGATCCGGCTGATCCACGCAAGAAGGAAGTGTTGAAGCGTTGGTATGCTGCGGTTACTCCGTTGTTGAAACATTACTACGGAACAGGTGGAGATTTGAATGTTGACGAGATTCATGAAGTTATTCCAATGACGGAAGATTGCGGTGTTTGGCATCCGCAAGAAGGTGTGTTTAACGGACACTTCAAGCCTACGGAAGCGCAAAAAGTAAAGCGCATTGGAAATTTGAGAAGAGGTGTTGTAAGCATCATTGAAGACGAGAAGTTTTCTCCAGATGTGAATATGAAATTCAAAGTAGCCGACATGATTACCGGTTACGGCGTTGCGGAAAGCGTTCGTCATTTTTTCGAAATATGGAAAAATGAGAAGAGCCTAGTAGGCAAGAAAGTGATTGTTCAAGGTTGGGGAAATGTAGGCGCTGCTGCTGCTTTTTACATGAGTCAAGCAGGCGCATCTGTAGTTGGAATTATCGATAGAAACGGCGGATTGATCAACGAGAACGGATATTCATTTGAAGAAATCCGCACGTTGTTTTTGAATCGCGTGAACAATACGTTGGTTGCTGAAGGAATGCTTTCGTTCGATGAAATCAATGCGAAAGTTTGGGATATTCAAGCCGATGTGTTTCTTCCGTGCGCTGCCTCGCGTTTGGTGAGTCAAGATCAGGCAGAGCGCATGCACAAGGCTGGAGTATCTGTTATTGCTTGCGGTGCGAATGTTCCGTTTGCGGATCAGCAAATTTTTTACGGACCTATTTCAGAATGGTGCGATGCACACTTTAGTGTTGTTCCGGATTTCATTTCGAATTGCGGAATGGCGAGAGTTTTCGCTTATTTAATGAGTGATTCAGATGTTGATTTATCTGATGAAGGAATTTTCTCTGACACTTCTAAAATTATTGGTGACGCTTTGAAAAATGTTCATCAGCAAGGAAGTGAAGAGCAGTTCGTTTCGAAGCACGCGTTTGAAATTGCATTAAAAAAATTAGTTTAAGATGATCTATTTGCAAGCCGCACCGGAAGGAGCAACCTATGAGAAATCGTTGGATTTAATTGGACTTATCTTCAAGGGAGGATGGGTTATGATTCCACTTTTGCTTCTCTCTATTTTAACGATTGTGATTGTTATTGAGCGTTACCTTTTTCTAGGGAAACAAGGTATTGGGAAGAAGAATAATTTCGAGAATTTTTTAGCGGCTTTGAAAGTTGGAAATAACACAGAAGCTGCGCGTTTGTGTGAAGAAGACAACGCAGCCTGGTCGCGCATTTTTCAATATGCAGCGCTAACCGAAATCTCTGGTGACGAGCAAGAGAAGTTAATGGAGCAAGCGGCCAATGTTGAAGTGGCTTATTTGGAAAGAAGATTGAACGTGTTGTCTATTGTTGCGGGAGTATCGCCATTATTGGGATTCATAGGAACCATTGCGGGAGTTATTACAATCTTCTTCGATATTTCAACCACAGCAGACATTAGTATCGGAGTTATTTCGGAAGGTCTTTATCAGAAGATGGTTTCTTCTGCAGGCGGATTGGTAGTTGGAATTATTGCCTTCGTGTTTTATCAGTTGCTTCAAAATTCAGTAGACAAGTTTGTTGCGCAAATGGAGGAATATTCTCTTCAACTTAAAACATTATTCCTTCAAGGAAAATGAATATAAAAAGAAGAAAGAAAAGAGGTGCTGTTGTAAACACGCATGCGCTGAATGACATCATGTTCTTCTTGCTTTTGTTTTTTCTTATTCTTTCTACGTTGGCGAATCCAAATGTGATTAAAGTGCTTTTGCCAGAAGCAGGCGAGACACAGCAACGTGAACCGAAGAAGTCTTTGCAGTTAGCTGTTGATGAATATCACGATTATTATCTCGACGGTGAAAAAATGAGTGTTGAGCAATTGGGTCAGCGATTGGAATACATTGGAAAAACTTTTCCAGAGAGTACTTGTTCCATTTCAATGGATCGAAATTTACCTGTTCAAGATTTGGTGGAAGTGATGCAGTTAGGTGCGAAGAGCGACATACGCATGTATTTAAAAACTTCTAAAGTGGAAGGCGAATGATTACCGCAATACTAATAATTTTCGTTCTTGCTTATGTGCTCATTGCCGCGGAACATGCGGTGAAAATAGATAAAGCAGCAACGGCATTAATTGCAGGTGTTTTGTGCTGGACGCTTTTAGTTCTTGCTCCAACCGGAATTTCACATGAAGTGTTGGAAGGAAGATTGGGTCATCACATCGAAGAGATATCAGGCATCTTATTATTCTTAATGGGAGCAATGACGATTGTTGAAATCATTGATGCACACAACGGATTCTCGATTATTACGGATCGCATTTCAACAACGAATCAAGTTAAATTACTTTGGATTATTTCATTGCTTTCGTTCTTCTTGTCTGCAGCGTTAGACAATTTAACAACTGCCATTGTTATGGTGAGTTTAGGACGAAAGTTGATTAGTGATCAAAAGTCGCGTTGGTTTTTTGCCGGCGTAATAGTTATTGCGGCTAACGCAGGTGGTGCGTGGAGTCCGATTGGAGATGTAACGACGACGATGCTTTGGATAGGCGGACAACTCACTACGGGACCTGTCATTTCAGAACTTTTTCTTCCAAGTTTAGTAAGTCTTTTAGTGCCGGTAATTGTTTTGTCTTTCGTGTTGAAAGGAAACTTGGAGCGACCCGATTCAAACGAAACAGCGACGAGTGATTTGGCTCGTTCAAAGCAAATGATCGTGTTTGTTTTAGGCTTAGGCGGATTGTTATTCGTGCCTGTTTTCAAAACGGTAACACATCTTCCTCCCTTCATGGGAATGATGATTTCGGTGGGTGTTCTTTGGCTTGTTACAGACCTTATGAACGGAAGAAAAATGGATTCCGATAAAGCGAAATATTCGGCGTTGAGTGCATTGCGAAAAATTGATATGCCTTCGGTTCTTTTCTTCTTGGGAATTTTACTTTCAGTAAGCGCATTGCAAGAGGCTGGACACCTCACACAGCTTTCTTTTTGGTTGAAGGAACAACTCAACAACACTTATGCGATAAACATTGCCATTGGTGTGCTATCAGCTATTGTTGACAATGTTCCTTTGGTTGCTGCAAGCATTGGAATGTATCCGGTGGAAGCAGCAGGCACTGCTGATGTATGGGCTTCGCACTTCGTTCAAGACGGAACGTTCTGGCATTTCTTGGCCTACACTGCAGGCACCGGCGGCAGTATGCTAATCATAGGATCTGCCGCAGGTGTGGCTGCAATGGGGCTAGAGAAGATGTCGTTCACGTGGTACCTGAAGAACATCTCACTTTGGGCCATGTTAGGTTTCTTCAGTGGTGCTGGAGTTTATATTCTCATGCACCTCTAATTAGTTTTCAATTACGAATTTTTCGGTGTTAGTCTTTCCATCTTCCAATACAAATTGCAAGAAGTAAATCCCGTTTGGAAAAAGTACATCGAACGAAATCTCAGAGCACTGTTGTTCCAATCCTTCTTCAATTGCACTTCCGGAAGTCGAGAGTATTTTCCATTTTACTGTTTTGTTTTTTCTGTTGAGTTTCAATTTGAATTGACCATTATTTATGGAAGGAATAATTCTTTCCGAATGAATATCTAATTGTTTATCATCGGAAAAACAGGTGAAGAAAAAGACTTCGTGCGGACCGAGAATTTCAATTCCGAATGGAAAATTTGAATTACTCAAATTCGTGAAGATTGAATCGTTCACGTCCGAGTTTAACGCGGTCGTGTTGTTCAATTCATGGGCTGTTAGGGCTTTCCAATAGAGCAGTTCATCCAATTCTTCACCTTCGATGTTGCATGTGTTCAGCTGGTCTAGAATAGCGTGACACAAGCTTGAATTTCCCAATGATCGGAAGAGTTGTGCTTTAGATAGTTCAATCCAGAATTGCGAGTGAAACGAAGAATCAGACACCACACTGTCGGTGCATGCATTCAAGGCATTCACATATCGTTGCACTGCAATCTCAAACGATTCTGAGTTGTTTTCAGGAAGTATTTCTCCGCGAAGAACCAGTTCTTCGATCATCTTTTTCATCATGCCAATTCCCCAATCTGACAGTGAACGGATTTCGCTGCTGTTGCGATCCAAAGGAGATGTCAGAATTTCATGGAACAGTTTTATCGAACGCTTTCCTTCGAAGAGCGAGTCTGTTGCATAGGCCAATGTTGCTGCAAGTGATAGCGCAGAGTCAAGCGGCAGCTGCCCGTATTCCGTGGTTGATATCACAGGCAAATCTGAAAGTGTTTTTTGTTGAACGCTCGCTTGTGCTAGAGACTTTGTCGGACTGAGAATTCCGATAACAGATGGACATGTTGTGGAAACAGAAACCGAAGGACTTAGCGTAATAAGACTTTGCGTTCCGTTTGCGCAGGTGCTCGAAGAATAAAGCGCAATGCCCGAACTTCCAGATGCAATGGGTAGCCATTGATTGCTTGTGCTTGCTAATCCTACAGGTGAACATCCGATAGAAGATATGGTTGCAATGTTGCCGCACAAATTGCAATCGGTGGCACCACTGAATGCGTTGAATCCTTTGTTCAACAAGGGTGTTGAGCTGTGGTAGAAATGAACGTGCTCGTCGTTTAATTCGAAAACGTTATATCCGCCAGCGCTGCTGGAAGACATATTCAGCACACATCCTTTTCCTATTTCTAAAGCTGTTCCGTTTTGCGAAAATTCAGAGCAACGAACGGTGAATACACCCCCTTTCTTTTGCGCGCCGATTGCGTTGTTGTTGAAGGCGCAAGCGGTCATTCCAATTTCAATCAAACTGTAATCGGAAACAGCAATTTCATTGTTTTCGAAAGAGGTGTTCTTGATTCGACTTAACGATTTCAAGTGTTCTGAAAATAGATTAGCTGAATTGAAAACGCAATCTTGGAAGTTATAATTTCCATATCGAATATTCACTGAAGCATTGTTGTTGAAGAGTGTATTCGATGCAGTGAGTTTTCCATAATTGTTTTCAATGTTGCAATGCTCCACGGAAGAGTTCAAGAAGGAAACATTATTGTAATCGACTTGACAAAGTGCATTTTCGTTGCCAGCGATATTGGTATTCTCGAATAACAATCTTTGGTAGGAAAGAAGCGTCGCATTTTCATTCAATTCAATTTTTCCGGTTTTGAATTTGATGTAGTTTGCGGTACCCGACTCGTTGAACATTGCACCTGCATGAACACGGAAGAATGTGCTGTTTTGGTTCACTCCTTCTAACAACATGCGACTTCCGCTTGCGAAAGTCACATCGGTTTCATTCCATAAAGAATACACATCTATTGACCCTTCATTCGCTTGAAGGGTTAACGCTGCTTGGGAAATAAGTTGCAATTGTCCGCCTCTGAATTCAAGCGATGCGTTGGTGTTATTCAAGATGAATTCTCCAGACGCATAAACGATTTTACTTCCGGGCAACAACGTAACTTTTCCTTCTACGTGAATGGTTCCGCCAAGTAAATTCAACGTGGAATTCTGTTCTAAAATCAAGGTTCCATTGGGTTGAATGAAAAGCAATCCGTTGGTGTGAAGGTTTATGGTTGTTGACGCTTGAACATGCAGTGACGCGAGAACAGCTCCAGAAGGATCGCCTATTTGAAGTGTCCCGTTTTCTTGAATATCTATACTTCCAGAACCGCAGTCGATTCCAGTTTCAATGGACACCTCATCTCCAGGAAACACAAGGCTATTTGGAGCGGACTGACTTTCGCCCAGCGCGCCGATACTTACTACAGAATTGTTTTCAATAATTGTTGAAGGAAGAACTTGTAATCCTGTTTTTCCGAAATTGAAAGCGGCATTGTTTTCCATATTTAATCTAAAAACCGAATGTCCATTCGGTAGTTCATCGGCGAATACTTCTTTAGCAATGAACGCGAGGTTTGCGTAGTTGATTCCGGAGTGTGGTTGATTGTTTCCGGAGGGAGCATACCAGTTGTCGAATGGAATCTCATCTTCGTTAATGGCAGTGAAAGGAATATTGGCATTGCAATGCAGCGCGCTCGATGTTGGAACGAAGTTGTGATACAATTCGAATTGATCGCTATTGATTGTTCCGCAGGCGGAATTGAAAGAAGCAGTTTCGTTAATGGCGTCTACGAAGTCTTTAATCGATGAAGAGTATCCTCCGCATGAATAATCGAATGGAAGAGCATTCACCGAAATCTTCGGACGGGAGCTGTATTGGGAAATAGAGAGACTTAGAAAATCGATGTCGATTTCTGTAAGCTTAAGGTCTGCAATAACGCGATCTGTACTCGTGTTTTCAACGTAGTCATTGGAACCAGGAATAGGAAAAAACTTCAGACGAAATTCATCTCCGTCAACGAGGTTTGATGCGTTGCAGGATTCTGTCAAAAGAGGTTCAGTGGTATTGGTTGAAAGCCCAATTCCATTTTTGTTTCCATTGGCTACAGCAATGTTTCTGCAATTTTGCGGAAGCCCCATGGCATTTAGTTCAGATTGAAAACTTAAAAAGTTTGCAGGTTGAAGTTGATTTGAAGCGCCCCATTGGTAAAAGAGCAATTGTTGTGCGGCCGGACGTTCGAGCTTGTCGTAAACAAAGCTATTGGCGGCCGAACTGTATGGCGCCATGAAATAGAGCGCAGATTGAAGACTCATTGGAATGTAGGCGCCTAAATGGGGCGCGTCGAGGCTTATGTAAAGACGAGTGCAATGTTGTTTGTTTTGAATTTCCATAGCACGAAGTGCATAGCGCGAGATAAGTCCACCCATACTTGCCCCCGCAACGACAATGCTTTCATTGCTGTTCTTATGCTCGTTGCAGAGGTGAATGATTTTTTCAACCAGCGCTGCATTTTCTCGAATGTCGCGCGCGCCGTCGTAAAAATCGACAAGTACTAAATCATATCCGTGTTGTTGAAGCGTGTCAATCCAATAAGGCATCAGTTGCAGCATGGCGTATTGTCCGGTTACCGAACCAGAAGAAAATGCGTCCCATCCGAACGTGCCGTTTCGTGTTGGAAGATGATCAGTCCCGAAGTCTATTCCTTCAACAAAAACAAAGGGCTTGTCAAATATTCCGTCTTCGCTGAGCAGTGTGTAGGCATTTCCTCTCACTAGTTTGTTTCCAACAAGTGTATCTATTTCAAATGAACTGCTCACTTGCCACGGCGCGGTGTCTGGAGTGAGTAAGCTTTTGGTTTCAACTTGAAATTTTATTCCCGTTTCTTTCATTGTTCCGTTGACTGAATATTTCACAGCCACAGAAAACCATTCGGTATTTGTTGGAACAATGGTTGAAATGGAATTGTTCGCGATGGTATTCCAAGTCGTCCCTTCATCGAAACTTATCGATTGAATATTCACATTCGAATGATAATTCGATTGCACTGCGTTGTGTGTGTTGAAGACATTCAAACCTGGAGTGAGCATGTTGGAAGTACAGAGAATAAACTGACTCGTATCGCTGACGCTGTTTGCTGCGCGAACATATTTAATGTCCCAAACTTCGAGATAGGTAGCGTTCGCTTCATTCGGAAGACTTTCGAGATGATTGCGATAATTCGGGAAGTAGAGGTGACTCGAATCTTTTCCACATAGAAAAAGAAATGCATCTTTTGCCGCTTGCGCTTTGGTGAAAACAAGTGAGTTGTTTTTTGAGAGGGGTTGATTGAACGCTGTTGATTTTACAACAGGAGCATACGTGTTTTGCGCATGTGTAAACAGCGCGAAAAGTGAGAATAAAAGTGAGAATTGTTTTTTCATTTTTAGTAGTATAAGGTGTATGTATTGATTTCATTGGCTTGTAAGGCATCTAGGGTTAACCACTCAGAAGAGTAATTGCCGGAAGCGTAGTGTTTCGTAATTTCAAGTTCTATGGGGAAATGGGCGCGGATATCGAAGGTGCATTCGGCGCCGTTTCCTGCTAAGTCGGCTTCTTGAGTTATGCCGCGAAAACCTTCGTTCACTTTGAAAGAAGCACCAACAATGTTGTGTTGGGTGTTGGGGTCGTCAACTAACTTCAACAAAAGGTTCGCCTTACACGAAATGGGAATATTGAACGTGGGGTTTGCAGCAGTAAACGGAACGTCGGTAAATCCAAGCTCGGAATATTGAATTTGCGATTGGGCTATTGCAAGTGCGAGATCTACGGTTGCAGTTTTCGGAATTTCGAACCGTCCGTTTTCATCCGCCACTGAAATAAGTGACGGTATGAAGTTGACTTGGCCGCCGAATCCTTCCAGCTCATACCATTGAACGCTTGCGAAGGGAATAGGCACGTTGGAGCCTTGCTCAACAACGCGACATTGAATGTTGGGAATGGGCTTCTCTTTTTCGCACGAATAGAACACGAGCAAAAGAGAAAGTAAGAGATAGGTGCTTTTTGTTTTCATGACTCAATTAATTTTGAGCCAAAGGAAGAACCACTCGGCACGTAATGTTTATGCCAAATTCCTATAAGTTATATGCTGTTTATTCGTCAGCAAGTTTCTGCGAAAGGTCTTACAGAAGTTCGACTTCGTCGAAGACGACCTTGCGAAGCACCTTGCTTAGCATCTTGATTCACTCCGTTAAATCAAGCTTGTACTTGTCGGCAAAAGACTGTTGCGCGTTTTCGAAATCTTGTTGAGTGAATACCGATTCATTCTGAATGAACATGCGCAGAACCCTGCAGCTATCGGTGGTTGAGAAAGATATTTGCTCTTGCGGAAGTTGGTGCAAATTACACAACGGCTTGTAGTAGGTGGTAAGAATTTCCTGAAATTTTTCTACGGTTCGAATAGCGGGATTAACAAGAAGTGTGTCTTCTCTGAAGTTTCCAATTTCCGCTAAATTCTCTTTTGCAGAGTTTAATGTAGATTCAGTTTTCGTGTAGAATTCATTCAGGTTTTGTGGCTGACCCAGTTGCTCTTCCAACTGAAAAATAGCAACTCCACATGTTTCTAATTCAACTGTTATTTTGTTGTTGTAGTCGCGGGCTTTCTCTTGATCAGTTGCGCACGAAACAGCGGCGAGCAATAGAGCTATTCCAGCCATTCGAGAATAAAAAAAATTCGCACCGATCATGATGCGAATTTAAGTTGTCTTAAAGGAGAAAAGTCAGACTAACTCTTTTTCTTTCTGAAATCTAATGTTGAACTAAATCCAACTTGCAGCGTGTGGTTGTTTTCAATCTTCACCCCGTCAGATTTTACCACCAATTGATTCATGTATCCAATTTCTAATTTACCCCATTTTGGAAATTTGTATCCAAGAGCAGTGCATACGCGGTTTTGATCGAAGATGTTCATTTGAACATTTTCGCCGAAGTTTATAAAGACTTCATCGTAACATGAGAAGTAAAGTGATTTGTCTTCAATGGTTTTTCCTTTGAATGGAACCGATAGTCTCAGGAGTATACGAGCTCTATTCGTGTACACATCGTCTCCAGGAGCGTATTCGCCTGTCGATTGTAACGCAGGTATTTTCGTGAAGCGTTGCTCCAACCGAAGTCGTGTTATCTTTTCAATTCTACCTGCTTGTGATTTGACTTGAAGTTGTTCCCAAAATCTATTTTCAGGAAAAGCGCTTTTGGCGGGGAATACACCATACGGAGAAGTTTGGACGTAGCAATATCCAGCAGTGATAAAACCGTTGGGGGCGAAGTGATAGTTAATTCCGGTTCTCACCAAATATTGCAGTGGCTTTGCAATGATGTCATTTCTTCTGACTTGAGCTTCCAAATGAATTCCCCAATTTCCCAAAAATTTATAGTCGCCGAAATACATGAACCAACCTGTGTTGTTGGATTGAATGTTTCTGATGGAAGATTGCCCGAAGCACAAGACATAGTGCGTGAGTATGAATGTTATTAGAAATATCTTTTTCATAATTATGCTTACAAAAATCCAAGCTCAAGCTGAGCCTCTTGACTCATCATGGTTTTGTCCCAAGTGGGTTCCCAGGTAATTTCTACTTTACAGTCTGAAACGCCTTCAACCGATTTGATTTTATCTTCTACATCCGGAGGTAAGGTCTCAGCAACCGGACAAGAAGGCGAGGTGAGGGTCATGGTTATTTTCACCGCAGCGTCTTCCGCAATGTCAATTCCATAGATTAATCCCAACTCATAAATATCTACCGGAATCTCCGGATCGAAAATGGTTTTTAGTTTGGCAATAATTGCTTCTGTTAATGCGGCCTTCTCCATAATTAATTGCTTTTTTGTTGTGCTTGAAAAACTGTAGCGTACAACAAGATTTGTTTAACCATTGCTGCAAGCCCGTTGCTTCTTGTCTGACTTAAGTTCGATACCAAACCAATGTCATTCATGAAATGAATGTTGGCGTTCAATATGTCTTGTGGGGTTTCTTGATTGAATACTGAAACAACCAAAGCCACCAATCCACGCGTAATAATGGCGTCGCTATCCGCTTCTAAATTCACAGTTCCATTTTCTTGAAGCGATGCTTTCAACCACACCTTCGATTGACATCCAGCTACAAGCAAGTCGTCTTTTTTCTCATTATCGGTTAGGCCTTTCATTTCTTTTCCTAACTCAATAATGTGCTCGTACTTGTGCATCCACTCTTCGAAAAATGCAAATTCCTCAATGATCTCTTGTTGCTTTTGCTCTATCATTATCTCAACATGTTTACGCTTTTGTTTAGCGCAGCAATAAATAGTTCAACGTCTTCAACGGTATTGTAACAAGCGAAAGATGCTCTTACAGACCCCGTGGTTCCTAGCTTTTCCCAAAGAGGTTGTGTGCAATGATGCCCCGTTCTTACAGCAACACCTTGCTGATCGAGCAACGTTCCAATATCGGCAGAATGAATACCTTCTACATTAAAACTCAATACACCTACTTTGTTTGGAAGGTCTGCATAAACAAACGCTCCATCTATTTCTTTCAATCGTTCAGTTGCAGTCTTCAACAAGAAATATTCATGCGCATGCATGTTCTCTCTTCCAACTTCATGACAGAATGAAATGGATTCGTTGAAGGCAATAACGGCTTCAATATTCGGGGTTCCCGATTCGTATTTGAAAGGCAATACATTGAAGGTGGTTCCTGTTACAGATACTTTTTGAATCATTTCACCTCCGTATCTGTATGGAGGAAGTTTTTCAAGCAATTCTTTCTTTCCCCACAAAACACCAAGTCCAGTTGGACCGTACATTTTGTGCGCAGAGAACAAGAAGAAATCGCAATTCAATGCTTGAACATTTACATCGAAGTGTGCTACTGCTTGCGCACCGTCGATCACTACGTAAGCACCTGCGTTCCGTGCAAGTGCAATTAATTCTTGAATGGGATTAATGGTCCCCAGTGCGTTCGATACATAATTGAACGCGACGATTTTGGCGCGTTCTGTTATCTCATTTTTTGCATAATCTAAATCCCATTCGCCCGAAGCGGTCATTGGGACATATCGAAAAACAGCCTTCTTCTTTTCCGCCAAAACTTGCCATGGAACGAAGTTCGCGTGGTGTTCCATTTCAGTAACCCAAATCTCATCGCCTTCGTTCACCTCATTTTCCAAGATGGTAGAAAGCATGTTCACGCTATCAGTACTCCCTTGCGTGAAAATAATTTCTTCACGGAAATTTGCATGAAGCATTTCTGCTAAGGCGCTGCGTGTCGCTTCGAATTTTTCAGTTGAAGCATTCGCCAAGTAATGCGCGCCTCTGTGAATGTTCGCGTTCCATTTCGAATAGTATTCAGAAATGGAATCAATCACTCGCTGTGGCTTCTGCGTGGTAGCTGCGTTGTCTAAATAGACAAGTGGACGTCCGTATACCGTTTGATTCAACGCTGGGAATTGATTTCTCAATTCTTTCATTTCATGTTGAAGGGTAGGGTTATCCATATGTTGAAACCGAATGATTATTCGGTTATGATTTCATTTTGAATAAGTGTTGCAAGAACATATTCCTTCCAACTTGGAATGGATATGCGATTCATTACATCTGAAGTAAATGCTGAAACCAATAGTCGTTTCGCTGATTCTTCGCTCAGTCCTCTTGCACGCAAGTAGAATAAGGCCTCTTCGTTGAATTGACCAGTTGTTGATCCGTGGCTGCACTTCACATCGTCGGCATAAATTTCCAACTCAGGCTTGGTGAACATGTTGGCGTTGTCGCTCATCATGATGTTCGCATTGCTTTGATAAGCATTGGTTTTCTGCGCATCGATGTGCACATAAACCTTTCCGTTGAATACGCCTTTGCCGTTGTCGAACAACACGCCTTTGTATATCTCATTGCTGTAACAATTCGCTACCTGGTGATCTACGAACGTATGATTGTCGATTAGCTGATCTTGCTTCGGGAAGTATGCTCCGCTAAGGAATGTTTCACAATGTTGTCCTTCAATGCGAATGTTCAATTCGTTGCGCACCCATGTTCCGCTTGCTGTAACAGTCGTGATTTTAAAAACACTTTTTTCTGCTTGAGAAATAGACTCTCTCAACAAGATACATTCGTTCTTTGAAGTGTTTTGAAGTTGGTGAATCTCAAGCTGCGCATATGCTTCAACGTGGGCATACACATTCACCAAGTGAAATGACTGCTCTGATTCTCCTTTGAAGTCAACGGTGATTTTGGCAACAGAATTTTCTTTCGAAACAATGAATACGTATGGCGCACTCATGCACAAGTTCGAAGAGTTTCCCAATTCAATGGCTAAAACTTCTTCAACCAATTTTCCTTTTTCTACTTCAATTAAAACAAGATCGTTCGAAGCGTTTTCGGATATCGCATCGAAGACGTCTGTTCTGTTTTCTTTCGACAATAAGGAAAGAATAGTTTCTTGCTGAGCAGCAGAAAGGTCTTTTCCCAACGTCAGTTGAATTCCAGCAATGCTCGTCGAAGGAAGGGTAATGAATCCGTTTTCAATGCGAATGGCATTTTCTAACGTGGTTGGATTTGCATTGCGTTCCGCTTGTTTCCAAGTGGTATCAATGGCTCCAACACGTGTGTATTTCCAAGACTCTACGCGGGTAGTTGGCATTGGAAAATCAGCGACCGAATGTTTGTTCGGTTTGAAGCTGAATGTGTTAGTGGGTTTTATTTCCGCTACAATACTCATTTTGCGTCTTCCGTTTCTTTTAACCAATCGTATCCTTTCTCTTCCAACTCCAACGCCAATTCTTTCGTTCCACTCTTCACAATTTTACCTTTGTAGAGCACGTGTACGAAATCTGGAACAATATGATCCAAGAGTCTTTGGTAGTGTGTAATCACAACGAACGAGCGTTTCCCGTCGCGCATCGCGTTTACACCTTCAGACACAATGCGTAACGCGTCAATGTCAAGTCCGCTGTCGGTTTCATCCAATACGCACAACGATGGATCGAGCATGGCCATTTGAAATATTTCATTGCGCTTCTTTTCTCCACCACTGAATCCTTCGTTCACTGCGCGATTCGCAAGTTGTCCGTCTAATTCAACCAATTGAGATTTTTCTTTCACCAATTGCAAGAACTCTTTTGCGGTTAATGCTTCAAGCCCTCTGTGCTTGCGAATCTCGCCAACTGCAGCTTTCAGGAAGTTCATGTTGCTTACTCCTGGAATTTCTACCGGGTATTGAAACGCTAAGAAGAGTCCTTCTCTAGCGCGCTCCTCGGCAGCCATGTCTAATAAATCTTTTGAGTTGAATGTAACTGTTCCTTCGGTTACTTCGTAATCCTCTCTTCCTGCAAGGACAGAGGCAAGGGTACTTTTTCCAGATCCGTTCGGACCCATAATCGCGTGCACTTCGCCTTCACCAATGGTTAATGAAAGTCCTTTGAGGATCTCTTTCTCTTCAATGCGTGCGTGTAAATTTTCAATCTTTAACATAATTATCTTTTTTATCCTACGCTTCCTTCCAAAGAAATGGCGAGTAATTTTTGTGCTTCAACTGCAAACTCCATAGGAAGTTTGTTCAATACATCTTTGGCATAGCCATTCACAATCATGCTTACGGCTTGCTCCTGGTCGAGACCGCGTTGCAAGCAATAGAAGATTTGATCTTCACCAATTTTTGAAGTCGTTGCTTCATGCTCCACTTTCGCGGTGCTGTTGTTCACTTCAATGTATGGGAAGGTGTGCGCGCCACTAGTATCGGTCATTAGCAGCGAATCGCATTGCGAGAAATTTCTTGCATTGGTCGCGTTCTTTCCAATTTGAACCAATCCTCTGTATGAATTCTGACTGTGTCCGGAAGAGATACCTTTTGAGATAATCGTGCTCTTGGTATTCTTACCAATGTGAATCATCTTCGTGCCTGTATCTGCTTGTTGGAAGTGATTCGTAACAGCTACAGAATAAAATTCACCAACGCTGTTGTCGCCCTTCAAAATACAACTTGGATATTTCCAAGTAACAGCGCTTCCTGTTTCCACTTGGGTCCATGAAATTTTAGAATTCGCTCCTTCGCACATTCCGCGCTTCGTAACGAAATTGAAGACGCCGCCTTTTCCATCTCTATCTCCTGGATACCAGTTTTGAACGGTGCTGTATTTTATTTCAGCATCGCGCATGGCAACCAATTCAACCACTGCAGCGTGCAACTGATTTTCGTCGCGTTGCGGAGCGGTGCACCCTTCCAAGTAACTCACGTAGCTTTCTTCGTCTGCAATGAGCAATGTGCGCTCGAACTGGCCTGTACCTGCTTCGTTAATGCGGAAGTAAGTGCTTAACTCCATAGGGCAACGAACGCCTTTTGGAATGTAGCAGAAAGAACCGTCTGTGAATACCGCTGAATTCAATGCGGCGTAGTAATTATCAGTTCTCGGAACAACCGTTCCAAGGTATTTCTTTATAAGTTCAGGGTGTTCTTGAACGGCATCGCTAATGCTGCAGAAGATGATTCCAAGCTCGCCTAATTTTTCTTTGAATGAAGTAGCTACAGATACAGAGTCCATCACGAAATCTACCGCAACGCCACTTAATCTTTTTTGTTCTTCAATGGAAATACCAAGCTTTTCCATGGTTTTGCGAAGCTCTGGATCCATTTCATCTAAACTGTTCAACACCTTTTTTTGCTTCGGTGCAGCATAAAAGGAGATGGCCTGAAGATTTGGTTTTTCATACTTCACATGCGCCCATTCCGGCTCTGTCATTTTCTGAAAAATCTTGAACGCCTCTAAACGCCAGTCTAGCAGCCATTGAGGCTCGTTCTTCTTCGATGAGATTAAGCGAATAATGTCTTCGTTCAATCCTGCCGGAGCTTTATCTGATTCTATGTTGGTTGTAAATCCGAATTCGTACTCTTTCGAGGTTACGTTTTCTAACAACTCATCGCCTTCGTAAGCCATATGTTTTTAGATTGAAAAGCTTTCACCACATCCACACGTGCGAGAGGCATTCGGATTGTTAAACACAAATCCTTTTCCGTTCAAACCACCCGTGTATTCCAATTCGGTTCCAACCAAGTACAAGAAGCTCTTGCGGTCTACAACCACGGTCACTCCATTGTCTTCAAAGGTCTGATCACCGTCTTTCATTTCCGTGTCGAATTCCAGCTTGTACATAAGACCGCTGCATCCGCCACCATCTACGCCCACGCGAACGAATGCATGTTCAGGATGACCCTCATCAGCGATGAGCTTTGCCACTTGTGCTTTCGCGCTTTCTGTAATTTTTATCATGTACCTAAGTTTAACAACAATACGTTCAACTTGTTTTGCCAAAATCGACCTATTTAGAAAAAATCTAAATAGAAGCCGTTCGGGCTGCAAAAGTAGTGCATTTAGGGTAGTTGATGCAAATGTTTTGCAAGGTTCTGCGAAAGGTCTTACTGAAGATGCGTTGCAAGGTTCTGCGAAAGGTCTTACTGAAGATGCGTTGCAAGGTTCTGCGAAAGGTCTTACTGAAGATGCGTTGCAAGGTTCTGCGAAAGGTCCTTCGGAAGGTGAAGCTTGCGCAGCACCTAAGTAACTACTTCCTCTTCCTTTTCCTCTTAATATCCGGACCGAAGAGATCACCGCCGTCGTGTCTGCCTGGTTTGTCGGTGCTGACATCCTTTGGACCTTTGTTCACGTCGTCGCAGGTGCGATCGGGTTTGTGTTTAGCGAAGAGGAGAGAGGCTTTGAAAACAATTGGACAGTAGTGCGAATGGAAATAGTCCATGCGAATATCACCCAAAGTGTTTGGGAAGATTTGAAGGACAGGAACTTCAACTTCGAAAGTGGCGTAGAGACCATCATTAATCAACATTCCGTAACCTAAGCCGTAATACACTTGTGAACGAATTTTTTCAGAGTAGGCTCTTGGAAGGGCATAGTATTCGCCGCACGTAGAACGTTTGTAGGCGTAATCTGCGAAAATCCCGAATTCATTTTGAATCCATTTACCCTTCCCAAAAGGAGTGATATTACTGGTTGAAAAAGTGAGTCCAAATCTGTTTTCATGGAAAATGCGCTTTTCATAAATGGATTGTCCAAATACATCTTCCCCATTGAATTTCTCTGATCCGTTGAATCGAATGTAATGAACGTTCAAGTCGAATCTGTTCAAGAAAATAAGCTTGTCTGTAACCCAGTATTTCCCAACATCAGCTGTCCAACCCACGCGAGGCCTCGCCTTGTATGTTCCAGCTGAAAAATCGGGAGAAGCAATCGTATCCGTGGCGTTCCATCTTTTTCCATAGGCAATGGTGGGGCCAATGGAAACGATTAATCCCTTCGGCATATACGAAGTGCGCTCATAGAAAAGCGTTTTCAAGGTCGTTCTGCGCTGTCCGAATGACAAGGCACTAACGAAAAACAATATCGCGAAGATTGAAAGTCTCATTTTACAAATCAACAAGATTTCTTCATGCTTATTTCCTTGGGAATAATTGTTTTTTAACAGGCTTTCCTTCAGAAGGTGCGTTGCAAGTTATTCCTTCCGAAGGACCTTTCGCAGAACCTAGCAATTCAATTTCTGCAAGACCTTTCAACGAACCTTCCTTCGGACCTTGCTTTCGGCATCTTTCGTAAGAATCTTGTTATACATTTGCCCTCGTGTCCGCACTATCCCAAATACAAGCGCCCGTTGAAGGCGAAATGAATGCGTTTGAATCGTTCTTCAAAGAACAGATGAAAAGCGAGCATCGCTTGTTGGATAAGGTTACTAATTACATCGTTAAAAGAAAAGGGAAGCAAATGCGTCCGCTCTTTGTTTTCTTATCTGCAAAGCTTTTTCAAAAACCAGAGGAACCAACGTTCGTTGCTGCAACCATGATTGAACTGCTGCACACCGCAACGCTCGTGCACGACGACGTGGTAGATGACGCACAAATGCGTCGCGGTTTCTTCAGCATTAACGCGCTTTGGAAAAACAAAATCGCCGTTTTAGTTGGAGACTATTTGTTGTCAAGAGGTCTTTCGTTGAGCGTGAAAACACAACAATTTCGTTTGTTGGGAATCATGAGCAAAGCCGTGAAGGACATGGCAGAGGGGGAATTGCTTCAACAAGAAAAATCAAGGAAATTAGATATTACAGAAGATGTCTATTACGATATCATTCGTCAGAAAACCGCTTCGCTTATTTCTGCATGTTGCGAAAGCGGAGCAGCCTCTACTTCCGCTACAGATGAGCAAGTGAAGCAATTGGCGCTGTTCGGAGAATATGTTGGAATGGCCTTCCAAATTAAAGATGACTTGTTCGATTACGGAACAACCGATGCCATTGGAAAACCCGTGGGCATTGACATTCAAGAAAGGAAGCTAACGCTTCCATTGATTCATGTTTTGGGAAAAGTCGATCGCGATACCGCGAAGAAATTGATTCGCACCGTGCGAAAATTCAATACCGATAAAGTGAAAGTAGAAGAGCTCATGGCTCAAGTTGTGCAGCTAGGTGGAATCACATACGCGACAGAAAAGATGTACGAATTCCGTGACAAGGCGTTGGATATTTTGAATCAATTCGAAGATTCTCCTGCCCGCGAATCCCTTAAATTACTGGTGAATTACACCATTGAACGTAAAAAATAGAAGTATGAAAAAAGCAATCTGGATGCTCACCCTTTTTGTTGTTGCGTTTGCTTCCTGCACCACTTCTTTGGAAGATGCAGATGCACGGGACATAAAAACAACTTCCGAAGGAATGCGTATTGTAGGATATTTCGAAAAAGGGACGGACAATAAAATTGGAGAACGCGCATTCTATCCGAATAGCCAACAGTGCTACATTGAAATGCGCATGAAGGACACCAAGCGCCACGGAGAGTGTTATACCTACTATCAGAATGGAAACAAGTGGAGTTTGAATACCTATGAAAATGGGGAACTAAACGGCGACTATAAAACTTGGTATGAAAACGGAAAACTATATGTTGAAGGGGAATACGAAAATGGAAAAGAAATCGGGGAGTGGATATTCTACAAGGAAGATGGAACCGAAAAGGAACGCAAGAAGTATTAATTATTTCCTGTTTCTCATTCTCCTACTCATTCTTGCCCCTTTCTCTTCCTCTTTGGCCCAATCTCCAGAGGCCTACATCCAAAAATATTCCTCTATTGCGCAAGAGCAAATGCGCAAATACGGAATTCCTTCAAGCATCACACTCGCTCAAGGAATCCTCGAAAGCGGCAGCGGAAAGTCTAAGCTGGCCATTGAAGCCAACAATCATTTCGGAGTTAAATGCCACGACACTTGGAACGGCGCTACCATGCATTTAGATGACGACGCGCCGAATGAATGTTTCCGCAAATACAAATCAGTTGAGCAGTCGTTCGAAGATCACAGCGTATTCCTGAAAAAGCCGCGTTACGAGGAGTTGTTTACTTTGGAAATCACAGACTACAAAGGATGGGCCCAAGGTCTGAAGAAATGCGGTTACGCAACAAGTTCAACCTACGCCAAGAACTTGATAGATTTAATTGAAAAGTATGAACTCACGCAATTCGACACGGAACAAAAACCGAACGAACATTCGGCTATAGTTCATATCTCGAACAATCGTATTAAGTATGTTTCTGCGAAGAAAAAAGAAACGCTCAAAGAACTCTCGCAGCGCACAGGTGTTTCTGAGCATTTATTGGCGAAGTACAACGACATAGAAGATAGACATGTCTTTCAGGAAAAGGAAATAGCCTACCTACAACCCAAGCGATTCAAGGGAAGCGTAAAAGAACACAAAGTGAAACGCGGAGAGAGCATACGTGATATCTCCCAGCAATACGGCATTCGCATTCGCAGTATTGAACGGAAAAACGATCTTGAAAGAGGAGCAGAGTTGAAGACTGGTGTAGTGTTAAAATTGAGGTAATTCTTATATATTTCTTAAATTCGCGGTATGGAACCGTTAGCACCATATATAACTTCAATTCAGCATTTATGCGAAAAGCATAATGTGAAGAATTTGTATGCCTTTGGGTCTGTAACTAAAGAAACATTTTCCGACGGAAGTGATGTGGATTTAATTGTTGATTTCGAAGAGAACAATTCTCCAAAGTCTTATTCAGACAATTATTTTGATTTGAAGTTTTCACTTGAAGATTTGCTAGGTCGAGAGGTTGATTTATTGGAAGCCAAAGAATTAAAGAATCCGTATTTGAAAGAACAGATTGTTCAAGAAAGATCATTGATTTATGGAAAAGAATCAGAGTAGTCTTTTATATGATATTCTCAATGCTATCATAGAAATAGAATCCTTTTTGGACATAGAGGACATGAGTTTTAATAGATATGTTCTTGATCTTAAAACAAAAAGAGCGGTAGAACGAAATCTTGAAATTATAGGTGAAGCAATGAATAGACTAGTTAAGGGTTTTCCAGATTTTGAATTGCCGAATTCACGAAAAATAATCGATGTCAGAAATAGAATCATTCATGGATACGATTCCGTTTCTGATGATATTATTTGGACAATAATTCACGAGTCAATTCCTTCTTTGAAAAGTGAGGTTGAATTGTTATTAGGGGAAGGGAATTAGTTTTTAAAGAGCTGAGCAACCTCCTCCGCCGAAATCTTCAGCACAGTAGCGTCATCTACAACTCCATCTTCCAAATAGGCCGCTCTTTCACCAATAGGCATCCATCTTCCCGGATGCATAGGACGTTGCGAAGGGTACAGTCCAATGGCACGAATTCCCAAAGCCGACGCAATGTGCAGTGGTCCTGTGCTTGCAGCAACCAAGGTTTCGCAAGTAGAGATAAATGCGATTAATTGTGGAAGGGAAAGCTTCCCTGTTAAATCCGTAATGTGTGAATCGAATCGAAAATCTTTTCGAATACGAACCCCTTCTTCCTCAGTCCCTGTTATGTATATGTTGAAGTCTGCTGCCGGCAAAAGTGCCGCTAATTCTTGGTATTGATGCAGCGACCAATTCAAGGCACTTCCTTTGCTTAACATATGAAACACAACCGAACGTTTATTCGGTTCGAGCTGAATGGGGCTTTCCACTTGAGGTTTCAACACATGCCATTCACGAATTTCTTCGAGAGTTGGAATGTCTTTTACACCGAACGGATACAGCAAATTGAAGTTCAATTGCGATTCATGTAAATCTGAATTCTTTCTGGAAAAGAACATACGATCATTCGCGAATTTCCAAGAGGCAATTCTACTGCCTGTGGCAATGCGATTCTTAACTCCTTGTGCCTTCACCCACTTCATGACTTCCGCATCTGGGAAGGCGAATACGCAAGCCTCTACTTTCAAACTGGATGTTGCCCGCGTATCGAAATTCAGGAATTCATCTACAAACGGACAAGCCTCTACAATGGCCTGTGTATAGCTTCTTCCAATGAACACAATGCGCGTATTCGGCGAGTGTTTTTTAATGAAACCACACAACGGCAATGTCACAATCACATCGCCAATGCTGTCTGTTCTTGCAATGGCAAGACTACTTGGAAAGGCGAATGTGCTCATGTAGTTTTTTATATTTGAGGAACGTAGCGTAAGCCGAAATGCGCGCCACGGTGAAGCCAGCTTTTCCATCTAAAAATCCGAAACGGAAGAAATAGTCGACAGCGAATTTTGCAATGGGACTGAACAAGCGTTTGTACCAAGGCGATTTTTTTCCATGTTGAAATAAATCCTCGGCTTGTATGGTGGTGAATTTTTCTGCTTGTGAGAAATGCTGTTCAACGGAGTAGTACGAATAATGCAAACAATCGCCTTCCAACAAAAATGTATTCTCTTTCGACAATCCACGAAGCACTTCGTGAATGGTTCCTTCCCAATTCGTTTCTTGCTTGTTGAAGAGACGAACTTTCACATCGGGATACCATCCGCCGTGCTTAATAAACGTTCCGCAATAGTTGGTCATGCGCTTGAATGACGCTGCTTGCCGATGATTCTTCCACTTCAGAATACTTTGAATGAGCGCGTCATTCAAGACCTCGTCGGCGTCTAAACTCAATATCCAATCGAAGGAAGCTTGTGCGTTTCCGAAGTTTTTTTGTTCGGAATATCCGCTCCAAGAATTGGTTACCACCTGTGCGCCATATGCTTTGCAGACTTCTACGGTATCGTCCGTTGAGCCGGAATCTATCACTACAATTTCATCGGCCACGGCCTTAGCGGCCTTCAAACATTTTGCAATGTGATGGCCTTCGTTGAAAGCAATGATGACAACAGACAGCCCTTGTTCCATAGTTTAGCGAGCAGTATTCCACATAAAAACATTCGAGTTATTCTTGAAAGGCGTGATGTCCTTCACTGCAATTAACAAACCCAAGTCTACCAACCACAGCACGCCTCCACCGCCAATGGTAGATGTATAAATAACTGGAACTTTCAAGTCTGTTCCCAAGTACATGCGATGAACGCCAAACAAACCCAAACTCACATCAAGCCCAATGGCAACGGCTCTTTGATTGTCAAGCGTGCGAAGTTTCTGAACAATTTTTCTATTGTTGAATTTTTCTGACGACGCTCCTTTTATCGAAGAATTTCCTCCGAAAGATTCTTGTCCGAATGATGAGATTCCGAACATCAAAAAGCAAAGCAAAAAAACAGTGCGCATCTTACGAGTGTTGTTTAATCAGGGCTTCCACCTTTTCAACCATGTTTTTCGATCCAATGAATAGTGGAGAACGTTGGTGAAGATCGGTTGGAACAATTTCCATAATACGCCTATGTCCATCCGTAGCTTTTCCTCCAGCTTGCTCAACAATAAACGCAAGCGGATTGCATTCGTATTGCATGCGCAATTTTCCACTTTTGTTTTTCGTGGTGCTCGGATAAATATAGATTCCGCCTTTGATTAAGTTTCTATGAAAGTCTGAAACAAGTGAACCAATGTATCGCGCAGAATACGGACGATTCGTTTCCTTTTCATCTTCCTTGCACCATGCAATGTACTCTTGCACCCCTTTTTCACACGAGTTCAAGTTTCCTTCATTCATGCTATAGATAGCGCCGTCTTCCGGAATTTTCATATTCGGATGGGAAAGGAAAAATTCTCCAATACTGGGTTGAAGAGTGAAGCCGTTCACACCGTGTCCTGTGGTATAAACCAACATGGTGCTGCTTCCATAAATAATATATCCAGCGGCTACTTGCTCATCGCCCTTCTGAAGAAAGTCGTTCACATTCGCAAGATCACCAATGCTGCTTTTCCTTCTGAAAATAGAAAAAATCGTTCCTATGCTAACGTTCACATCAATGTTCGAAGAGCCGTCTAATGGATCGAACAAGATCACATACTTGGCTTTCTTGCAACGTTCCAAATCAAAGGCGAAATACTTTTCATTCTCTTCACTTCCCGCACCCGCCACTTGTCCGCCCCAACGCATTGCACTCAACAACGTTTCATCAGAGAATACGTCCATCTTCATTTGCGTTTCGCCTTGAACATTAACATTTGCTGCTGCACCAAGAATGTCTTGAAGCCCAGCTTTGTTCACCTTGTGGTTAATGATTTTTCCTGCAATTCCAATGTCGGAAAGCAGTCGCGTTAAATCGCCTGAAGCATAAGGAAAGTCAGACTGACGCTCCATTACGAATTCACTGAGGGTTACCAATGCTGTCATGGTGCTAATTTAAGCTGAATGAGTTACTTGTTGGGAAATAGAATGCGAGTCAATTCAATAAATTGTTCAACCGATAATTGTTCTGGACGTTTGTTGAACAAATCATTCTCAGAAGTAATTCCGGGCTGAAGCAACGACTTCACCGAATTGCGAATGGTTTTTCTGCGTTGATTGAACGCCAACTTCACCACTTGCTTAAATTCTTTTTGTTGGGAAGTCACCAACGGCGCAGGTCTGCGCTGCATGCGTAACACACCGCTTTTTACTTTCGGAGGAGGATTGAATACTTCCGGCTCAACGGTGAAGAGATATTTTATTTCGTAATGTGCTTGAAGTAGCACCGACAAGATGCCGTAGTCTCTGCTTCCTGGGCCCGATGCTATGCGTTCGGCCACTTCCTTTTGAAACATGCCCACAACTTCCGGAACGCATTCCCATTCGTCTAAAACCTTGAATAAAATCTGTGAAGAGATGTTGTAAGGAAAATTTCCAACCACACAAAAATTATCGCCAAAGCTCTCTTTCAAATTCATGCGAAGAAAGTCTTCTTCGAAAATTCTACCGCGAAGTGCCGGGTAATAAGCATTCAAATACGCAACAGACTCGTCGTCTACTTCCACCACAGAGGTCTCGTAGGGTAGCTTCATAAGAAACTGTGTAAGCGCGCCAGTGCCCGGACCCACCTCAATAATTTTCTTCGTTTCGCCCACGCCTGTAATGGCTTCAGCAATTCTTTCGCAGATAGACAGATCCAATAGGAAATGCTGACCCAAGTGTTTTTTCGGACGTACGTTCACACTACAAAGCAAAGCGAAAAACACGATACTTAGGCTCCATTTGTTGAACATTGTAAAGTGAAAAAGTAGTGATTTGAAAAAGGGAACGTCTAGAAAATTGATTTAGATTCGAGAAGTGGTAAGCTATCTCGATATAATTCTAGTCCTCATCGTAGTATGGGCACTATGGCGCGGGTGGATGAACGGCTTTGTTTCAGAGCTCTTCTCGTTCCTGGCTTTTTTTGTAGGCATCTACGCAGCCGTGTATTTATCTGAATCGGTATCGAAGATGATTGGTGCAACAGACGGATCAATGAGCACACGTGTAGGGGTGTTCTTAGGAATTTTTTTAGTGGTTGTCATCGGAATGTTTTTCCTAGGAAAACTCATTTCGAAAAACATAAAAGGCGGCGGCGAGAAATGGAACAAAGCCTTGGGCGCCTCGTTTTCCTTAGCGAAGTATCTTTTAGGAACGAGCTCGCTGTTTGTGATGCTGCACGCACTTGACGACAAGTTTCACATGATTCCGCAATCGCAAAAAGACGCTTCTGTAGTTTACGAACCGGTGAACGACTTTTCAAAGACTGTCATTCCTGCCATCGAAGATTTCGACAAGCGTCTTCCAGAAAAAGAAGCTTAAGAGCGAATGCGCCACTCGTTCGGATAGTTATTGTTCAAGCGGGTTCCAACCACTTTCCCCCATCCAATGTTCTGTTGTTCGAAGGTGACTAAGACGAAGCCTGCTTCGGCTTCCACCTGAATTACTTCTTTCTTCAAATATCGAATGACATCTTCGTAAGAAAGCTCTAACTTTTTTACCGAAGCCGATTCAATGCCTGTGTTACCAATGCCTTGACCCGGAATGAATTTGTCTTTCATGAACTCGCCCACAAGCGTTCCTGCATTCGCATTCGGAAGCATAGCGCGCCAAAGATCTTTGAATGTATGTTGAAGGGTATCGAGGAAAACCAAGCCCTTTTCATTTTTAACTAGCGCAACGTCTTCACGAATAAAGGCATTCACGGTTGCGCGTTCTTTTGCATTCAGCGCAACAATTTTCATGTTCGGTTTGAAACGAATTTTTTCCGCGTGCCCATCAGGCTTTTTCAAAAGCGTACAGAAGAATCCTTCTCCGGGAGTATTGTGAGGCAACATACGGTACCCTTCGCCAGCTGCGCATTTTACGACATCTACTTTCCAATCAGATTGCATTTCAATTGGAATATTTTCAAGTTGAAATTCTTCGGTTAAGTAGGAAATAATATCTTCATTTTCTTCAGGCGCGAAGGTGCAGGTGGAATACAACAAGTAACCGCCCGGCTTCAACAAGCGAAGGGCTTCTTGAAGTATTTCATGCTGACGAACAGCGCAAGTGTGAGCGAAAGATTCTTTCCATTCACCTCTGTAGTCGACTTGCTTGCGGAACAAACCTTCTCCGCTGCACGGCGCATCCACAGCAACCACATCGAAGGCATGTGTAAACGGAATTTTATTTGGATACATGCCCAAAGTGAAAACATTCGGAATGCCCCATTTGTCAATGTTTTCACGAAGAATACTCAAGCGCTGAGGCATCACTTCATTCGCTACCAGTACACCGTTTTCACCAAGTAGAGTAGAGTAGATTAAGCTCTTTCCTCCGGGTGCAGCGCAGAGATCAAGTACGGCAGGATTTTCAATTTCTTGAATGGCTTGCTGAAACAAATGTCCAATGAGCATCGAATTCGCCTCTTGCGAGTAATACGCTCCAGCGTGATAGTGTGGATCAAAAGTGAACTTCGGACGCTCTTCGAGCAGCAACCCTAACGTGTTCCAAGCAACGGGATTGCCTTGGATAGAAGTGCTTTGAAATTTCTTTGGATGTTTTAATACAGAAGTCTGAATCTCACGTTCGTAGGCGGGAATCATGAGTTCCCACTGATCGGGAAATTGCGTTTTCAGGCGATTGACAAAGGCTTTTGGTAGGTTCATTCTTCTTCCTCGTATTCTTGTTTTTCTTGAAGCCACTTCGGCGTCTTCTTCTCTTTTTCAGCTTTCGCTTCCGGAGAGACGTTGTCTTTTATGTACGGAGCAATGCGTTCTTGAATGGGCGGCTTCACAACCGAAGGTTCATTCGGTTTATCGTTTCGAAGTCCTGAGAATAAAGGCTCACGGGCATTCTCGCGTTCTTTCCTCCATGCAAACGCATTGGAAAAAATTCGATTCAATTTTTCTTTTTCTATCAGCTTCGCTGAAACGCGATCGCTTCGAAGTGCTTCTTTGTCCAATCCAAATTCCAAATTGTCCATGGGCCCGCGCATGTACAAATAGATCTGCCTCCCACTCTTATCTCCCGCAGTGCTAGACGCGTTCAGCATGATTTCCTTCAAGTCGAAACCTAAGCGATAGTCCAACACATTGTCGAAGGTGTGAGAACCTTCCATGGTAATTGACATGGCGCTGGATTCAATGTCCATCAGCGGAAACGTGATGATTGAATTTTCAATGTGAATGGAATTTTGAAGCGTCGAGAATTTTATATGTCGAAGTTTTTCTGCGAAGTCATCTTCTTTCACAAACGGTGCTATCCATTTGTTCCCCTTAATGTAGGTGATCATGTATTGAAAAGAAGAAACATCGTTCAACTCTCCATTTTCTATGTTCACTTGCAAATCAGATTTTATGGTGTTTGGAAGCACCAATAAATTTGGGCCGAGTGTGGTTTGAAAATCAACCAAGACGGTAGCGTTTCCTTTGATGTTGTTTCCGGTGAGGTAGGTCTGTCCAAAGTTGTCGAACAATCCAAACACTTGCTGAATGTCAATGTTACTCAACGCCCCGTCGCACGTCACTTCGAACTGACCGTTGCTGGCGGGATACAAGCTGAAATCCGCGGCTACATTTCCACCTGCCATATTCAATTGAAGCGGTGAAATCTGCAGTTTTCCGTTCGCATAATCCAGCGTTCCCTTAATGTTCGAGGCGTTGAACGACTTGAACAAGAACTGATCAATCTGCGCCGTTAAATGCAGCTGAATAGAAGTAGGAAGGGCAAGCTGCAAGTCACTTTCATCGCTGCCTGCAGCGGTTAAGAGTTTTTCAAGGTCGAGACGATTCGAATATAGATTCGCATTAATTTTCAAGCTAGAATTATCGGTTGTGAAGTACGGAATTACCGAATAAAAATCGCCCGAAAAACTACAGTTGTTTTCGTTTCTGTTGAAGTTCAATTGCTCCACTCGCGCATCGAATCCGTTCAGCAAAAACACGCCGTTGATGTTTTTGAAAAGTCCATTCGATGTCGCCCACTGAAAACTACCGTCTGTCACTTGCGCCCTTCCATTCAGATACAATTGCGACCAGTCGAAGGTGCTATCTGCTTCTTGAAACGCAATCTTTCCGCGGATAAGAGTTTGTGCAGAAACGTGTCCATCGCACACTGCCAATGAATCCAATCCGAAGAATCCCTTCACGTCCTTGAGGTTGGTTTCCGCGCCAACCGAAAGATTCAACACAGGGTCGGTTAGATTACGAATGCTACCGCTGCAACTCAATGTCCCTGCTCCCAGTATGGATTTGAAGTTAGAAATGGTTACACTGTCGGTTCCTTCCTTCAAGACGTAATTCGCACTGAGCTCAATGGCGTGTAAATCCACCCCAGAATTTATTTCAACCAACTCTCCGTCTTTCACTGAAAAGTTCGAAGCTATGTTCAGATTTTCAAACGGCCCGGTCATATCGAAATTGAAATGGACATCTCCCGAGGGGGCGTAGGGTTGAAGTTGAACTTGCATTGATTTAGGCAACAATTGAATTCCTTCTCTCAGATCCAAATCAGTTTCTGCAATGTGCAAGTCAATACTCGGATGATCGCCGTAATCCAAGCTGCCCGTGACATTCAGAGGCACCTCTTCCAACAGCAACTCAGCCGTCTGAATCACAAACGTGTTGTTGTCGAGGTTCACTTGCATTTTCGAATCAAGTCCAATGTTTCGCTTGCGCAGCATCTCCGTTTCACCCGCATACAATACATTCATGCGCGCCGAGGTTTCAATGTCGAGAAGAAATTGCTTCTCAGTGAAATTGCCCGAGGCCTTGAGTTCTTTCAACCTTACATCTACAAATGTTTTTTCTTGTTCGTCTTCGTAGAGGTAAGAGATGTTCTCTCCAACAATATCTTCCAGATTTATTTTGAATTTTTCATTCGGAGTGGAAGAAGTATCGGTCTTCCACACGTCCCAGTTCCCATTGCCTTTGCGATCTACACGCATGTTGAACGAACCGTCTTTCGCCTCAATTTCATCAATGTTATATTTCCCGCTAAAGAGATCAAGGATGTCGAACGACAAGTACAATTCTTTTGCGAACAAGAGCGTGTCATGCGCTTTGGAATCTTCTTCCACATAAATGTCTTTGAAACGAATAGATACGGATGGGAAATTATTCCAAAGCGTTAAGTCGGCTTCCTTAATGCTCGACTTCGTTGTTAAATTTTCTTGTACAGATTGAAGGGCGTACTTCACAATCGCATCTTCGTACACCGTAACCGCAATGACCAACCCAGAAAATAAAAGTGCAACCAAAGCGAAAAGCCCAACCAGTATGCGTTTCAGCCATTTTCTGTTGGAAGAAATTGGTTTCTTTTCCTGTAGAACAGGTCCTCCTTCGAATTCTTTTACTTCTTCCATTCTTAGTTTAAAAGTACACGGTGTATGAACTACTTTTGGTAAGGAGTTGTGAAGTAACTCACAACCCTTTGTTCGAACGAATCAATAACGCTGACTATGAAAAATTTGTTGCTTGCTGTAGGTTTTCTTTTTTGTGGAATTTTGGGTTATGCTCAGGATTGGGTTGTTCCCGAATTACCCTATGCCTATGAAGCCTTGGAACCTGCTATTGACGCAGAAACCATGCACATACATCACGACAAGCATCACCAGGCTTATGTAACGAATTTGAATGCGGCCATGAAGGGTGAAACGAATCAGAAGTACGCGAAGTTGAACATTGAACAATTGTGCGCAGCAGTAGATCCGATGGACATGGCTATTCGCAACAACGGAGGAGGACATTTCAATCATACTTTTTTCTGGAATTGCCTATCAGCTCCAAGCACTGCCGGAGAACCAAGTGCAGCGTTAGCAAACGCTATTCAGCTCGACTTCGGAAGCATGGAGAATTTGAAGAAAGTTATGACCGACGAAGGCAAAGCACGCTTCGGTAGCGGCTGGGTGTGGCTATGTAAAGACGATGAGGGCGGACTATTCGTCTCTTCAACTGCAAATCAAGACAATCCTTTAATGTCGAAAGTAGTAGACAAACCAGGCACTCCCATCCTCGGCATAGACGTTTGGGAACACGCGTACTACCTGAAATATCAGAACAAGCGGGCCGATTATCTAACTGCTATATTCACGGTTGTGAATTGGAGTTTTGTTAACGAAAGATTCGCGAATTAAGATTTCTTTCAAGGTGCGGAGCAAGGTCGTTCCGAAGGTGCTTCGCAAGTGCATCACCTAGCCGTAGGCTCCTTGCATAGCACCTTTTGAAAAATCTTACATAGCACCTTGTGCAACATCTTTCATCAGAATCAAGTACTTTTGAACCATGATAGAAAACAAAGTTGCAAATAGTAAACTCATTACGCTAGATATAGCTGAAGAAGTAGAAGCGTTTGCAGGTGCGACAATAGATATTGCTCCGCAATTGTGGCAAGGCATAGCGCTGAAGGAAAAGGATTTTCGTGAATTTGTTTCTGCTTTAGATACCTCTGTTTTCGAGAATAAAATTGTAGCCATTTACTGTTCGGTAGACGCCATTATACCCGTTTGGGCCTTTATGCTGTTGGCTTTGAAACTTTCTGAAGTAAATGCAAAGTGTCATTTTTCATCTCCAGAAAATTTAGACACACTCAGAGCGCTTGCTTTCATTCAACAATTAGATCTTTCAAAATTTCAAGATAAAAATGTTGTTATCAAGGGCTGCACTTCGCTTCGTTTGACAGAAGAAGTCTACATTCAACTTTCTCAAAAACTGCAACCTGTCGCCAACCGCATCATGTACGGAGAGCCCTGCTCCACTGTTCCCCTATTCAAGCGCTAAACCCAGCCGCAGTCTAATTGCGAAGCATCTTTCGAAGCATCTTACGAAGTATCTTGTGCAACATCTTTCACTTCGTGAATCGTGTATATTTGTAAAGTGACCTACATAATCGGAGAAATAGGACAAAACCACAACGGTTCTGTTGAATTGGCGAAGCAGATTATTGATCTGGCTGCAATGCCCGTGGTCGAAGATTATTTTCAACTTTCAATGAAACCCATGAACGCGGTGAAGTTCACGAAACGCGATTTGAACGAAGAACTCAGTCAGTCGCAAATGAACGCGCCCTATAACAGTCCGCATTCTTTCGGGACAACCTACGGAGAACACCGCGCTTTTCTTGAGTTAAACGACGAACAACACGAAGAGTTGTTTCACTACGCAAAAGCAAAGGGACTCGATTTTGTGGAAACACTGTGCGCTCGCGGATGCCTCTCCTTACTGAAACGATTCACGCCCGATTACCTGAAAGTAGCCAGTCGCGACCTAACCAATTTGCCTTTGCTGGCGGCTCTTGCCGAAACAAAGATTCCCATGATTCTTTCAACCGGAATGGCCGGCAAGGAAGAGCTCGATCACGCGCTAGACGTCATCTCACAATACCATTCGAACATTAGCATTCTTCACTGCACCAGCGAATACCCTACTCAGCCGAAGAACGTGAACCTCAATACCCTTCGTTTTTTACAAGCGAATTACCCCAACTACAACATTGGTTTCAGCGACCACACCCTCGGCATCTTCACGCCCGTGGCTGCCGTTGCCATGGGTGCAACCATCATTGAAAAACACATCACCACTGACCGTAACCTGAAGGGCACCGACCAAAAAGGTTCGCTTGGTCCCGACGGTATTCGTCGCATGGTGCGCGACATTCGTGAACTCGAATTGTCAATGGGTGAAGTGGAAATGAAAATCGAAGAGGCCGCCTCCGCTGCTCGCTTGAAGCTAGAGCGCAGCATTGCCACGGTGAAAGATATTCCTGCGGGAAGTGTGATTGAAGAAGCCGACTTGTGCATGCTCTCTCCGGGCGACGGATTCAAGTGGGCACAACGAAATTTAGTGGTTGGAAAGCGCGTGAACACTGCCATTCCAGCCAACGAGGTTATCTACTCAACGCATTTAGAAGATTAATTACTGCCACATGAACACAGTGAAACAAGCAGTTATTTTTGTCGCAGGTGGCACCGGAACCCGCATGGGAAGCCCTCTTCCGAAACAATTTCTTACACTCAACAACACGCCCATTCTCATTCATACCCTTCGTAATTTCTATTCTTTCAATCGGAATTTCGAAATGGTTGTGGTCATGCACCACGACTATATTTCATTCTGGAAAGACTTGTGTCTTCAGTTTGAAGATGTCCCTGAACACACCGTGGTTGCTGGCGGAGAAGAACGCTTTCACAGCGTGAAAAACGGCATTGAAGCCGTCTCTTCCGACGTTAAACACATTGCAATTCACGACGCAGTGCGTCCGCTTGTTTCGCACGAAACACTCACGCGTTGCTTCAACGCATTGAATGAACACAACGCTGTCGTACCCGCCATTCCCATCAACGATTCCATTCGCGAAGTGCACGGCGTCCTCAATAAAAGCGTAGATCGTTCGTTGTACAAACGCATTCAAACTCCCCAATGTTTTGAATCAACCATGCTGAAAGAAGCGTACAGCAAACCTTTCAGCCCGTTGTTCACCGACGATGCTTCCGTAGTGGAAGCGAACGATCATTCGGTTTTTTTGGTGGAAGGAAATTTGGAAAACATTAAAATAACATCGCCCATTGACCTAATCGTGGGCGAATCACTAACTGCAAAATAGATCATTATGAATACACCGCGTGCAAAGAAAATGGAGAAGGAATTGGTGGAACACGGACATACCCGTGTAGACAACTACTACTGGATGCGTCTTTCCGACGAGCAGAAAAACGCGGCTACGCCAGATGAGCAAACGGCCGATGTCTTGGCGTACTTGAAAGAAGAAAACGATTACTTAGACGCGGGAATGAAGCACACTGAAGAATTGCAGAAGCAGTTGTTCGAAGAAATGAAAGGACGCATCAAAGAAGACGATTCTTCTGTTCCAGTGAAGCAAAACGGATATTGGTATTACACGCGTTTTGAAATTGGACAAGACTACGCCTTCAACTGCCGAAAGAAAGACAGCATGGAAACCGGAGAAGAAGAAATTCTCATCAACGGTCCAGAAATGGGAAAAGGAAAAGACTACTGGGCGCTAGGCGGATTAAGCATTTCAGAGAACAACCGTTTTATGGTTTACGGAATAGATGAAGTGAGCAGAAGAGTATACACGCTGCACGTTCGCGATCTTCAAACCGGAGAAATGTTCAACGAAGTCATTGAAGGAACGTCTGGTTCTGCCACGTGGGCTTCAGACAACCTTCATTTTTTCTACACGAAGAAAGATGCACAAACCCTACGCGATAGCCAGATCTGGCGTCACGAACTGGGAACAGATACGGCTTCCGATGTTTTGGTTTACGATGAAAAGGACGAAGAATTTTCGTGCTTCGTTTTCAAAACGAAAACAAAGAAATTTTTAATGATTGGAAGTTCGCAAACCGTTTCCGACGAATACCGTGTGTTAGAATCTAACAATCCGAAAGGAGAGTTTCGTCTGTTTCAAAAACGCGAACGCGACTTGGAATACAGCATCACGCAATACGAAGACAAGTTTTACGTCCTCACGAATTTAGAAGCGAAAAACTTCAGATTAATGTCGTGCCCCATTCATGCAACCGAAAAAGAAAGTTGGGTGGAAGTCATTCCGCATCGCGAAAACACGTTGTTGGAATCGGTTGAAATGTTCAAAGAATATTTGGTGCTGGAAGAGCGCACCGACGGCTTGGCGCACATTCGCGTAACCCGTTGGGACAAAGCAGAAGAGCATTACCTCGAGTTTCCAGATCCGACATACAGCGCGGGAGTGGGAGCGAATCCTGAATTCGACACCGAGACGCTTCGCTTCGGATATTCATCTATGACCACACCCGGAAGCGTGTTCGATTACAACATGAAATCGCGCACCCGCGAGTTGAAAAAACAACAGCCGGTCTTGGGTGAATTCAATGCCAGCGATTACAAGAGTGAACGCATTTTTGCCACCGCACAAGACGGCACACGCGTTCCAATTTCATTGGTCTACAAAAAAGATTTCGAGCATAACGGAAGCGCCCCTTGTCTGTTATACGCCTACGGCAGCTACGGACACAGTATAGACGCTGGATTCAGCAGCGCAAGACTTTCGATGTTGAACAGAGGATTTGTTTTTGCCATTGCACACATTCGCGGAGGAAGCGACATGGGTCGCGGTTGGTACGATGACGGAAAATTATTGAAGAAGGTAAACACCTTCACCGACTTCATTGCGTGCGGAGAATTTTTGGTGAAGGAAGACTACACAGCAAGCAAGCACTTGTTCGCCATGGGCGGAAGCGCGGGAGGATTGTTAATGGGTGCAGTAGCCAACATGTCGCCTGCATTGTTCAACGGAATCATAAGCGCAGTGCCGTTTGTAGATGTGGTAACAACGATGTTAGACGAGAGCATTCCACTGACCACGTTTGAATTCGATGAGTGGGGAAATCCGAAAGACAAAGAATATTACGACTACATGTTAAGTTATTCTCCCATAGATAATATTGAAGCGAAAGACTATCCGCATACCCTCGTAACCACAGGCTATTGGGACAGCCAAGTGCAATATTGGGAGCCTGCGAAATACGTGGCGAAGTTGCGCGAGATGAAGACCGATTCGAATAAATTGTTTTTCAAATGCACCATGGAAGCCGGACACGGCGGCAAGTCTGGAAGGTTTGAAGCCTTGAAGGAAGTGGCCTTGGAGTATGCCTTTTTGTTAGACCTTGCAAACAAATCATAAGCGAAGAACATGGCTGTATTGCAGAACAAACAACGTTGGAAAGTAATCTTATTGCTCTTAGCCGCAACCATTGCGGGCGTTACGTTGTGGTACACCAACAGCATTGCGCGTCGCATTCGCGACGAAGAAAAAGCGAAGGTAGAGTTGTGGCACAGTGCTATTCGCAAGAAGGAAGAATTGGTGAAGCTCACGCAAGTGTTGTTCGACAGTTTACGTTCCGAAGAAACGCGTAAGGCAGAGATCTTGGGAAGAGCCATGAACACCATTTCCAATCCGCAAGGAGATCTTACGTTTGCGGTAGATGTATTGGCTCAGAATAAGACCATTCCTTTTTTGGTTTGTAACACCAAGAATGAATTTCAGTTGTCGCGTAACATCGATTCGGTGTACATCAAAGACCCTGTTCGCATAGAAGAATTACGTTTGCAATTCGAGCAAGAGTACAAGCCCATTCTCTTTCCAGATGCCGACATTGTTGTATACTACAGCAACAGTTACATGTACAAAGAGTTGAAGCAAACCATCGACGATTTGGTTTCTTCCTTTTTCAATGAAACGGTAATCAATACGGCTTCTGTGCCGGTAATTGTCACCGACAGCACGAAGACGCATGTTGTTCAGGTTGGAAAGATAGACACGCTGAAATGCAACGTGAATCAGGTGTTGGCGGAAATGAAGGAAGGGTACGAGCCCATCGAAATTAAAATACCTGGAAGGGCAACGCAGTATATTTTTTACGACGACTCTGCCACCATTCAGCAGTTGAAGATGTTTCCGTATCTGCAGCTTTCTTTAATCGGAGTGTTTTTAGTGGTGGCGTACGTCATGTTCTCTACGTTCAGAAGATCAGAGCAGAATTTAGTTTGGGTGGGTATGGCGAAGGAGACAGCGCATCAGTTAGGCACACCGCTTTCTGCGCTTATGGCGTGGCGCGATTTGTTCGAGCAGCAAGGAGTATCGAAGTCACTCATAGACGAGTTCAACAAAGACATCGAACGCCTTTCAACCATTACCGAGCGCTTCTCGAAAATTGGGTCAGAAGCAGCGCTTACTCCGGTTGGCGCAAAAGACTTGGTGGAAGAAATCTTAGACTACTTGCGCGTCCGCATTTCTTCTGAGGTAAACATAGCGGTGAAGTCAGAAGGCAATCCGAAAGTGAATGTGAACGTTGCGTTATTCAGTTGGGTCATTGAAAACCTCATCAAGAACAGCGTAGACGCCATGGACGCGAAAGGACAGTTGACAGTGTCTATTCACGAAGCCAACGGCAAAGTCTTCATAGACATCAAAGACAGCGGCAAGGGCATCCCTAAGCGCAAATGGAAAACCATCTTCGACCCTGGCTACACCACCAAACTCCGGGGTTGGGGTCTCGGTCTTTCCCTCGCCAAACGCATTGTGAAAAATTACCACAAAGGCGGGATTTATGTTTTGTCCAGTGCTCAGGGAGAGGGTACGGTGTTTAGGATAGCTCTTAAGCAATAAGGTCTTTCAGACGAGGGCAACTAGCGTTGTGAGGTTCCTGCGGACTAGGGTTGATCACCGTTGTTGATTAAACACATTGGGTATTATTGCCCATCAGACATAATCCCTATCTTCGCAATAAAATCATAAAATGCTCGAAAACAAGAAAATCGCTATCATCGGATTGGGATACGTTGGACTGCCTTTAGCGGTTGAATTTGCTAAGAAGTATGCGGTAGTTGGATTCGATATTAATGAGAATAGAATCAATCAATTGAGTGCTGGGGAAGACATTACCAAGGAAACAAGTAAGGGTGAGTTAATAGCGGTTCTGAAGAGCCTTTCAAATGAGGCTAAGGGACTTTACCTTTCATTTGAAAGCGCTTCTTTAGCTGAATCTAATGTTTACATTGTAACTGTTCCAACACCCATTGACGAGAGTAAAAGACCAGACTTAAGGATACTTATTGCAGCTTCGCAAATGATAGGAGGGGTATTGAAGAAAGACGATATTGTTATTTACGAAAGCACAACCTATCCTGGTTGCACGGAAGAAGATTGCGTTCCGGTTTTAGAAGAGTTTTCCGGATTGAAATTCAATGAAGATTTCTTCTGTGGCTACTCTCCAGAGCGCATTAATCCTGGAGATAAAGTAAATACTTTAACGAAAATTAAAAAGGTTACCAGTGGCAGTACGCCGGAAATAGCTGAAGTTGTAGATCAACTTTATAGTAGCATCATCGAGGCAGGCACTTTTAGAGCTTCTTCTTTGAAGGTGGCAGAGGCTTCCAAGGCCATTGAAAATGCTCAGCGAGATGTAAACATTTCTTTCGTTAATGAACTTTCGCTAATTTTTGATCGTTTAGGAATAGACACGCATGAGGTTCTAGAGGCTGCAGGAACAAAATGGAATTTTTTAAAATATAAACCGGGTTTGGTAGGCGGTCATTGTATTGGAGTAGACCCGTATTATTTAGCCTATAAGGCTGAACAGGCAGGCTATCATCCCGCCGTAATTCTTTCAGGAAGGAGAGTTAATGATGGGATGGGTGCTTTTGTTGCTAACAAAATGATTAAGCTGCTGATATCAAAAGGTATTCAAATAAAAAATGCCCGTGTATTAATTCTTGGGATTACTTTTAAAGAGAATTGTCCCGATATTCGAAACACTAAAATTGTTGATATCCGGAAGGAACTTCTTGAATTTGGATGTATTGTAGATATATATGACCCTTGGGCGAATTCTGATGAATTGTTCCGTGAATTTGGTTTTTCTCTTATAACGGAACTGTCTAAGAAGGATCTGTTGATTTATCAAGGAATAATTTTGGGAGTTGCCCATGAACAATTTAAAGATTTGGATATAGAAAAGGTGCAAAATCAAGTGATTTTTGATGTGAAAGGGTTTTTAGAACCTGGAATTTCAGACGGTAGGCTGTAGACAAATAAGTTAATTCTGTATTGGAAAAATGAACGAAACAAAAATTGCTTTAGTAACAGGTATAACGGGTCAAGACGGGTCTTTTCTTGCGGAATTATTGTTAGAGAAGGGCTATGAAGTCCATGGATTAATACGCAGAACTTCTACTTTTAATACGGGAAGAATAGAGCACCTTTATTTTAATGATTGGATTAGTGACACTAGAAAAAGCAAAAGGGTTCATTTGCATTATGGTGATTTAACAGATTCTCTGTCTGTATTAAGTGTACTAAAGAAAGTAATGCCGGATGAGGTTTACAATTTAGCAGCTCAAAGTCACGTAAAAGTTTCTTTTGAAGTGCCTGAATATACTGCGGATGTAGATGCTATCGGAGCTTTGAGAATTTTAGAGGCCCTTAGAATTTTGAATTTAGAAAAAAAATGTAAATTTTATCAAGCTTCTTCAAGTGAGATTTATGGTAAGGTTACAGAAATTCCTCAATCTGAGGATACCCCTTTTTATCCTCGCTCACCATATGGTGTTGCAAAATTGTATGCCTATTGGATAGTAAAGAACTATAGAGAAGCATATGGAATTTATGCAGTAAACGGAATATTGTTTAACCACGAAAGTGAAAGAAGGGGAGAGACTTTTGTAAGCAGAAAAATAACGACTTCTGTAGCTAGAATTAAGTTAGGGACACAAAAAAAACTGTACCTGGGGAATTTGAATGCATCGAGAGATTGGGGCTATGCAAAGGATTATGTAGATTGCATGTGGAGAATGTTACAACAACCTGTTGCAGAAGATTTTGTTATAGCAACAGGCGTGACCCATACAGTAAAGGATTTTTGTGATTTGGCTTTTAGAGAAATTGGAATAGAAATTGAGTGGCGGGGCGATGGAGTTAACGAGAAAGGCATTAACAGTAGGAATGGTGATGTAATTATTGAGGTAGACCCGCTTTACTTCCGTCCAACTGAAGTTGATTTACTCATAGGCAATCCAAAAAAAGCTGAAAAATTGCTAGGTTGGAATCCAAATAAAACACCTTTTTCGGAAATGGTGAGAATTATGGTTTCTCATGATTTGCAAATGGCATCAGAGTTATTTCCAGGCTACTTAAAAAGCGAATAATTGAATAGATTAAGTTTGTTAATCACCGGTGGTGCCGGATTCATTGGCTCACACGTGGTTCGTCATTTTTTGCGAGCGCACAATGAGCTGAACGTAGTGAATCTCGATAAGCTTACCTACGCGGGTAACTTAGAGAATATAAAAGACATAGAGCACCTTCCGAATTACACCTTCGAAAAAGGAGACATCGCAGATGCCCCATTCGTGCAAGCGCTTTTCGAGAAATACAATTTCTCTGGTGTGATTCACCTAGCTGCTGAATCGCATGTAGACCGCAGTATTTCCAATCCCATGGAATTTGTGCAAACGAATGTGGTAGGAACGGTGACATTGTTGAATGCTGCTGTGGCACAATGGAAAAACAACTTTGAAGGAAAACGATTCTATCATGTTTCTACCGACGAGGTATACGGAGAGTTGCACAACCCCGAAGACTTCTTCACCGAAGAAACTTCGTACGATCCGCGTTCGCCGTATTCCGCTTCCAAAGCGGCTTCTGATCATTTCGTTCGGGCCTATGGCAATACCTACGGACTTCCGATTGTGATTAGCAATTGCTCCAACAACTACGGTCCGAATCACTTTCCAGAAAAATTAATTCCACTCATCATACACAACATCATTCACCAAAAACCACTTCCCGTTTACGGAAAAGGTGAGAACGTGCGCGATTGGTTGTATGTGGAAGATCATGCAAGAGCAATAGAGACTATTTTTCACAAAGGAAAAACGGGAGAGACCTATAACATAGGCGGATTCAATGAGTGGAAAAACATAGATGTAGTGAAGTTGATCTGCAACATTCTTGATCGGAAATTGAATCGTGCTGAAGGCGATTCTGAAAAGCTGATTCAGTTTGTCACCGATCGAGCTGGACACGATTTGCGCTACGCAATAGATTCAACCAAGATTATGAATGAATTGGGATGGAAACCTTCACTTCAGTTTGAAGAAGGGTTGGAAAAAACAGTTGATTGGTATTTGAACAATTCCGAATGGTTGAACAACGTAACTTCGGGGAACTATCAGAATTATTACAACAGCATGTACGCGAACAGATAAGCTTATGAAAGGAATTATTCTCGCCGGCGGTTCCGGTACACGTCTTCATCCGCTTACACTTGCTGTAAGCAAGCAGCTCATGCCGGTGTACGACAAGCCCATGATTTACTATCCGCTTTCTGTCCTTATGTTAGCGGGTATTCGCGAGATTTTAATCATCTCTACGCCGCGCGATTTACCTGGATTCAGAAAATTATTAGGCGACGGATCTCAATTGGGCTGCACCTTCGAATATGCCGAACAACTCGAGCCCAATGGATTGGCACAGGCGTTTGTCATTGGAGAAGAATTTATTGGGAAAGAAAAAGTCGCGTTGATTCTAGGCGACAATATATTTTACGCAAGCGGATTAAGTCAGTTGCTGCAATCAAGCACAGAGGTCGAAGGAGGTAAGGTATTTGCGTATCACGTGAATGATCCTGAGCGATACGGGGTGGTGGAATTTGATTCAGAAGGTAAAGTCATTTCCATTGAAGAAAAGCCTTCACAACCAAAAAGCAATTACGCTGTTCCAGGCTTGTATTTCTACGATAACTCTGTTGTAGAAATTGCGAAAAACTTGAAACCATCTGCACGCGGAGAATATGAGATTACCGATGTGAATCAAGAATACTTGAAACGCGGACAACTTACCGTAAGTGTTTTCAATCGCGGGACGGCGTGGTTAGATACTGGCACTTTCGCATCGCTCATGCAAGCGGGACAATTCGTTCAAGTCATGGAAGATCGTCAAGGACAGAAGATTTCCTGCATTGAAGAAATTGCTTACCGCAAGGGGTATATTAATCGGGAGCAGTTGGTGGCGTTGGCGCAACCCCTTGTTAAAGGCGGTTACGGGAGCTATCTTCTTGGATTGCTAAAATAAATACCTTTCAGGTGTAAGTTAAAGTAAATAGCCTTCGGCTGTAAGGGCATACGCTCTGACTTACGGCGCAGCCACTTACTTCAAATTACTCACGAAGTGAATTTACTTGTAAGTTCAATTTACCCACGCAGGGACTTATTGATTTTATGATAAATTGCTTCGCAGTAAATTAATTGATTTTATGATAAATTGCTTCGCAGTAAATTAAAGTAAGTGGCTACGCCGTAAGTTATATGTTTTCAAAGCATATTTAGAATGCAGGAAATTCAATGCTTCTGTGTTGAATCAAATGTTTTTTATACGTTTTTCGCATAACTTAATTTTTTCAATCTTCAATGATTAATTGAGATTTGAGAAAAAAACATGTACGATAAAAGTGAAGAGTTCGCACTGAGAATTATTAAGCTATTTAAGCATTTACAGACAAATGCAAAGGAATTCATCCTTTCCAAACAAATTCTAAGAAGTGGAACATCCATTGGTGCAAATTTGAATGAAGCACGTGGAGCCGAATCTACTCGAGATTACATCCATAAACTTCATATTTCATTTAAAGAAACATACGAAACACAGTATTGGTTGAGACTGCTGCACAAATCAGATTATCTAAGTGCGAAACAATTCGATTTACTTGATTTGGCTTGCACTGATTTAAGAAATCAAATTGCAAGAACGTTGATTAGTCAGAAGAAAAAACTTAAATGAGAATCTGCGTTATTACGGCGAAGCCACTTATTTTAATTTACATTTCGAAGAAATATTTATGCATCACCTTACAGCCGTAGGCTATTTACTTCAATTTACATTTCGAAGAAATATTTATGCATCACCTTACGGCGTAGCCACTTACTTCAACTTACTCACGAAGTGAATTTACTTAGCATCAAGCATTTCATTTTTTATGAGCTCAATTCTCTGCATTAGCTCAAATTGCGCTTCAGAAATCTCAGAAGCAGAAGATACTACCTTTCTAAGAGAGAAGTAAAACTTAATCTTCGGCTCAGTGCCGCTGGGGCGAGCGCTGATCTTGCTGCCGTCGGTGAGGATGAATTGCAAGACGTCTGAGCTGGGATAGGGAAGTGTGGTTACTTCACCTGAAATCATGTTTTTGCAAGTGCCTGCTTTCACATCGTGAAGCTCGGCAAGTGCTACTCCGCCAAGGGTTTGCGGAGGCTGGTTGCGTAAGCGCGACATCATACTCTGAATCTGAGCAACGCCATCTATTCCCTTCAATGTAATACTCACCAACTCTTCCTGGAACACACCGTGTTGTAGGTAGAGGTCTTTCAACATTCCCCACATCGTCGTTCCTTTGCTCTTCGCGTAAGCTGCAATCTCTGCAAACTGAACCGCCGACAACGCAGCGTCTTTGTCGCGAACAAAGTCGCTCACCAAATAGCCGTAACTCTCTTCTCCACCGGCTACGAAATTCTCTTTCCCTTCTTTCTCTTTAATTAATCCCGCAATAAACTTGAATCCTGTAAGCGTGTCGTAACAAGGCACATTGAACGACTGCGCAATACGCGCAATCAATTCAGTGGTGACAATCGTCTTTCCAATAAACGGATGCTCGGGTAATTTCCCCTTCTCTTTTCCAACCAACAAACGGTAATACACCAATAAGCTTCCGGCCTGATTTCCATTTATTAAAACCAATTCATTCTGATCATTTCTCACCGCCAATCCCACGCGATCGGTATCGGGGTCTGTTCCCAAAACCAATTCAGCATTCACCTTCTCTCCCAATTCCAACGCCATCTTCATGGCAGATTTCTCTTCCGGATTCGGCGATTCCACCGTTGGGAAATTCCCATCGGGTACCGCCTGCTCTTCCACCACGCTCACATTCGAAAATCCCAACGCCGCCAACGTCTTCGGCACCAACGTTATTCCCGATCCGTGTATAGAAGTGTACACAATGGAGATATCACTTTCACTCTTCACAGCCTCTTCCGAAAGCGTTAAGCCTCGAACGAGTTCTAAGTATTTTTCTTCGACGTAAAGAGGCACTTCGTGCACTAGGTCCGATGGAAGTTCATTCTGAAGGTTCTTCGAAAGGTCCTGCGGAAGGTCTTGCGAAGCACCTTCGGAACGACCTTGCTCCGCACCTTGCATAGCATTTTGGCCTTGCAAAGCACCTGCCATAACACCTCTCACCGCCTGAATTATCCCCCCATCATTCGGCGGCAAAATCTGTCCGCCATCGCTCCAATACACCTTGTATCCATTGTACTCTTTCGGATTGTGCGAAGCGGTGATAACGATGCCAGCCGTGCACTTCAATTCACGAACCGTGAACGACAACAAAGGGGTTGGACGCAATTCAGAATACAGGTATACACGAATGCCATTTTCAGCCAGAATATCTGCGGCAATTTGTGCGAAGTAACTCGCGTTATTCCTCGAATCATAGGCAATCGCCACCGAACCCTCACCACCCGCTTGCGCATGGTGTTTCAAAATATAATTCGCCAAACCTTGTGTGGCCATACCCACGGTATACTTGTTCATGCGCATGCTTCCCACACCCATCACACCGCGCAATCCACCCGTTCCAAATTCCAAATCGGAATAAAACGAATCAACAAACAACTTCTCATCTTCACGCTCCATGCGTTCAATCTCTGCACGCGTCTCTGCATCTAAATCATACGTCTTCCACAAGCGTGCTTTTTCTTTGGCGGATTCTAGGGGGGTCATGTGCTGGGTTGTTTAATTACAAAAATAGTGAGGTTTGCAAGATTCTTCGAAAGATGTTTCACAAGATGCTTCTCAAGACCGCTTCGCGGAGTGTCATCTGGAACGGTCATCCACGAAGTGGTCATCACAACGTGTTGTGTCATCCACGAAGTGGTTATGAGCCCCATAGGGCGACATGTGAAATGCCCCCAGTGAAGCTGGGGGATAAAAGTTTAGATAAAAACTGAATTTAAAAACCAAAGGTTCCAATTATGCAATAGGAATTACGCAGTAGGAACAACGAAGTTCTAACAACGAAGTTCCCAGGGGGCATTTCGGATGCCGCTCGATAAACGAGCTCCTTATCTTCGCATGACCTTTCGGAGAATCTTGCAAAGCATCTTGCCTTCGGCATCTTATCTTCGCACCATGGTCTTCAGCTCCGCCATCTTCCTCACCATCTTCCTCCCAGCCTTCCTGCTGCTGTATTGGATATGCCCGAAGAAATTCAAGAATGCCTTCTTGCTGCTGTCAAGCGTGTTCTTCTACGCGTGGGGTGCGCCGAAATTTATTTTTGTTATAATTGGAACTACCCTCATCGATTTTTTCTTGGTGGGAAGAATGGATCGAAGCAAGAACGAGAACGAGCGAAAAGCAATACTTGTGTTTTCGGTGTTGATGAACCTGGGTCTGCTGGTCTACTTCAAATACATGAACTTCTTCATAGAGAATGTCAATGTAGCCATGAAGGGAATGGGGTTGGAAAGCAGCATTCAATGGACGAAGTTGGTGCTTCCAATAGGAATTTCGTTTTACACGTTTGAGACGCTTACTTACGTAGTTGATGTGTTCAGACGCGTGCACAAACCGCTGAAGAATTTTTGGGACTATCAGTTGTACATCATTCTTTTTCCGAAATTGATTGCCGGTCCCATCATTCGTTATCACGATATTGCCGATCAAATAACCGATCGTTCTGCACGAGACAACAGTACCGAACGTTTGTTCGGTTTTTATAGGTTTTGCATTGGACTGGGAAAGAAGGTACTCATTGCAAACACCTTCGCGGCTTTTGCAGACAGCGTGTATGGCAATGCTGAAACAGGTCTGGGCGCGCTCGATGCGAATACACTCGCTGCAGGAACTGCTTGGCTGGCGGCCATTTCATACACCCTTCAGATTTATTTCGACTTCAGCGGATACTCAGACATGGCCATTGGTATTGGACGAATGATCGGTTTCAAATTCCCTGAGAACTTCAACAATCCGTATATCTCGCAAAGTATTACCGAATTCTGGCGTCGCTGGCACATGACCTTGGGCAGTTGGATGCGCAATTACCTCTACATTCCATTGGGTGGAAACAAGGTAGGCAAAGGACGTTTGTATTTCAATCTGTGGTTGGTGTTTTTACTTTCCGGATTGTGGCACGGCGCGTCTTGGAATTACATCATTTGGGGCGCTTGGCACGGATTGTTCCTTGTCTTAGAACGTGCGTTCTTGCTCAAAGCCTTGAGCTCCATTGGGAAGATTACGCGCGTGGTGTTTACGTTTGTTGTGGTGGTGATCGGTTGGATATTCTTCCGTGTGGAAGATTTGGCTTCGGCATGGGGATACACCGCTGCACTATTTGGAGGAAACGGACGAAGCGTGAGTATGCCTATAGACGTTGAGTGGATTGTACTCGGTGCATTGGCATTTGTCTTTTCCTTTTTCCTTCTCTTTCCAAAAACACAAAAAATTCAGGATGCTGTTTTCGGAGAGCGCGATTTAAGAAACGTTGGACACGTAGTCATGACGTGCGTTGCCGCATTGCTTTTCATCTTGTCATTGAGTTACGTCACGGCCAGTGGGTTTAATCCGTTTATTTATTTCCGATTCTAATGAAGAGTAATAAACTGCATACCTTTTTGTTCGCCTTGGTTATTGCGGCTTTGTTTCTCCCCCTCATTCAAATGGTGAAACCGTTTGTTGAAGTGGGTCCTCTTTTCGGTTCTATTGTCCCCACTGCTAAAGACTCGCTCACGCTGGAGGCGTGGTTCGACGGTACCTACCAAGAGAACCGCAACAAATACATCAACGAGCAATTCGGATTTCGAAACACTGCCGTTCGTTTGCACAATCAGATTGCGTTTTCACTTTTCAGGAAGGCGAAGGCCAACGGGGTAATCATTGGGAAGGAAGATTATTTGTACGAGATCAAATACATTAACGCCTTTCGCGGTGCTGAAGAGGTGAGTGCAGCCAAGGTAGATTCGAACCTCGTTATGCTGAAAGCCCTTCAAACTAAATTGAAAGAAAAAGGCGTTGAATTGGTGGTGGTCATGAATCCAGGAAAAGCTTCTTTTTATCCGGAATTCATTCCCGATGAATTCCCCATTCTTTCCAACCGAAGTTATTATTCCGAATACCAGAAAGGCTTGGAATCACAGGGCATTCAGCACATTGACTTTGGAAAGTGGTTTCGTGAAATGAAAGGCAAAACGCCTGCGCCGCTCTTCCCAAAGACCGGCATTCACTGGAGTCAGTATGGCGCAACGCTAGCAGCCGATTCATTGGTGAATTATTGCAAGAGACTTTTTGGGAAGGACATGAATGAGTTCGGTTGGAATAAGAATGATTTGCCTCTTTCAACCACTATGGAAAGTGTAGACGACGACATTGGATTGGGAATGAATTTGTATTCGCCCATAGACGTCCTTCCCATGGCTTATCCGCGTGTGGGAGTGAACGATAAGTACGGAGTGTCTTTTGGAAACAAAGGCATTCAACCGAAGGTGGCGGTGATTTCCGACAGTTATTTTTTCAATTTGATGCAAATGCCTTGGGCGCCCGATATTTTTTCCGAATTGAATTTCTATTTCTACAACAAACAGCTCCATCATTTGCCGGGTGGTGCAACTACGAAGACCGACGTGTTGTCTCAAATGCAGGACATCGAGACGTCGAATGTGGTATTTGTGATGGCCACGGAATGCAATATGGATAAGTTGGGTTGGGGATTTATTTCGAACGCCTACAAGTATTTCGTGATGGGAGAAAACATTGATTCGTTTGAATTACGCGTGCAAAAATTCAAGAAAAATATCCTTTCAGATGAAGCGTGGATGAAGGCCATTGGCGAGAAGGCCAAGCAGAACAAGGTTCCGCTCGATACCATGATCATGCGTGATGCGCGTTACATGGCCGAAATGGAATATTCAAACGGAAATTAGAATTTGCCTTTCGAGTGTTGTATTTTTGCCGTAGAAATGAAACTGGTTATAATTCCAACCTACAACGAACGCGAGAACATTGTTGAAATGATTCACGCGGTGCTCGATCAACCCGTAGGGTTTCATTTGCTTATTGTAGACGACGGTTCTCCCGACGGCACCGCACAATTGGTGAAAGAGAAACAAGCTGAATTTTCAGGAAGATTACACATCCTTGAGCGAAGTGGGAAGCTTGGTCTAGGTACTGCATACATTGCGGGATTCAAATGGGGGTTGGCGAATAATTACGAATATATTTTTGAAATGGATTGCGATTTTTCTCACAATCCAAAAGATCTTCCTCGTTTGCTGGAAGCTTGTGAAAAGAATCACGGCGTTGCTGTGGGCTCTCGCTACGTGAAAGGCGGAGGGACAGTCGATTGGCCTTGGCACCGCAGAGTCATTAGCAAAGGCGGAAGTATTTACGTGAATCTGATTTTGGGATTAGGCGTGAAAGACAGTACGGGCGGATTCGTTTGTTACCACCGCGATGTTCTTTCGAAAATGAATTTAGACGGTATTCAGTTTATTGGATATGCGTTTCAAATTGAAATGAAATACAAGGCGAAGCGCCTCGGTTTCAAGATTGCAGAAGTTCCCATTCTGTTCGCCGACCGCGTGAAGGGAACGAGCAAGATGAGTCTGAATATTTTCCACGAAGCTTTTTTCGGAGTTCTGAAAATGAGCTTTCAAAAATTATAACATTATGCAAGTCATCAAAAACATCACCGTTGTTAATGAAGGAAAACAATCGGTCAATGACGTATGGATTAACGGTTCGAAAATCGCGCATGTCGTGTCTGTTGGAACTATCGATTACAACAACGCAGATTCCATTGTTGACGGTACCGGAAAGCATTTGTTCCCGGGATTAATCGACGATCAGGTTCACTTCCGCGAGCCCGGATTAACGCACAAGGGAGACCTTACGACTGAATCTGCGGCGGCGGCGGCGGGTGGTGTAACTTCTTACATGGAAATGCCGAACACCAGTCCGAGTGCAACCACGCTTGAATTGCTCGAGCAAAAGTTCAAGCGCGCGGAAGAAGTATCTACCGTGAACTACAACTTCTTCATGGGAGCAACCCCAGAGAACGCCGATATATTGGCGCATGTGAATCCGAAGGAAGTATGTGGCGTGAAAATATTCATGGGATCTTCAACCGGAAATTTATTGGTGGAAAAGCGCGAGGCGTTGGAGATTATTTTCTCGAAGGTGAAGACGCTCATTGCTACGCACTGCGAAGATGACGGCATTATCAAAAGAAATTTGGAAGCCTTGCAAGCAACGGGAAAGACCTTGACTCCTTCCGATCACCCTGTTATTCGCAACGCTGAAGGATGTTACGCTTCCAGTTCTATGGCTGTTGAGTTGGCGAAGAAGCACGATGCTCGTTTGCACATTCTGCACATTAGTACCGCGAAGGAATTGGATTTGTTTACGAATGCCATTCCGATGAAGGACAAGCGCATCACAGCGGAAGCGTGTATTCATCATCTGTGGTTCACGGAAGAAGATTATGCTACGAAAGGAAACTACATCAAGTGGAATCCAGCAGTGAAATCATTCAACGACCGAATGAACATTCGGGAGGCGGTGAACGATGGAAGAATTGACGTCATTGCTACCGACCACGCTCCGCATACCATTGAAGAGAAGGAACAAGAACTATTGAAAGCGCCAAGCGGCGGACCTCTTGTTCAACACAGCTTGCAAGCATTAATAGACCTGCACAGACAGGGTGTTTTCACTCTAGAAAAAATTGTGGAAAAGGCATCTCATGCCGTTGCCGAAATGTTTCAAATCGATGGACGCGGATACATTCGCGAAGGCTACTTCGCCGACTTCGTCATGGTAGATCTATCTTCTCCCTATACCGTTACCAAAGAAAATCTCTTGTACAAATGCGGCTGGTCTCCATTCGAAGGACATACGTTTTCGAGCACCATTGTTTCAACTTGGTGCAACGGGAAGTTGGTGTTTGAGAATGGGAAGCTTACGGGTACTAGAAGTGGGGAAGCTTTGACGTTTGCGCGTTAACCCTAAATCGCTTCGCGATCAATCTGACTTCGTCAGATCAATTGCGTTGCAATCAATCCTGCGGATGCAGTTTATCGCGAGGCGATTGATACGGAGTATTGATTCGCAGAATTGATCAACGAAGTTGATTGATCACCGTGGGTGATGGATTATGCAGGATTTTTATTTTTCAAAAAACTCCCCAAAAACAAATACCCCAACAATCCACCATACGGAACGCTGATGTACCATGTGCCGCTAATCATGCATCCTCCCGATGAACAACCTACGAAATAATAATACGCCCAACCGGCGAAGCTTCCGATGGAGATAGCAATAAATTCTTTGCGGTGTTTCTTTAGGAATTCGATCATTTCTTTTTTTAGCGAATGTCGTGGGTTGAGAGTTGGGGTTTGGTAACATGGGTTACAGATTGATCACGCAGTGATTGATCCGTAGGATTATCGTATTTTCGCGTTCATGAAAAACTTCATCACCACCCTTTTCCTGACAACCATCACTCTATTTTCCTTCGCTCAAACCTCAACCATCACGGGTGTTGTAGAAGGTGTTGATGCTGGAAAGACGGAGAACTTGGCTTTTGTAAGCGTGAGTGTTCATGCGGTGAAGGACAGTCTTGTGTTGAAGGCAACGGCTTCGGATAACGGTGGATTATTCAGTTTGGAAGTTGAAAGTGCCGATTCAGTATTGGTGTATTTCAACATTATCGGATACAAGCCTATTTGGAAAAAGATTGCGGCGAGCGCGAGTGTGAATCTCGGAACGGTTCAGTTGACAAGGACTTCAGCGGTGACCTCGGAAATGGAATTTGTGGCGAAGAAACCTCTTGTGCAAGTGCAAGCCGATAAAACCATTTTCAATGTGGAAGGAACGGCGAATGCGGTTGGATTGAATGCCTTGGAATTGCTACGCAGAGCGCCAGGTGTGGTGATTGATAACAACAACAACATTTCCGTAAAAGGAAAGTCTGGTATTACAGTGTATATAGACGGAAGAATTTCTCCGCTTCAAGGTTCGCAGTTGTCTGACTTCTTGAAAAGCACGCCTTCTTCATCTATTGAAAAAATTGAGATCATCACGAATCCTTCTGCACGCTTCGATGCCGCGGGTACTGCGGGTATTTTGAATATCGTCATGAAGAAGAACAGCAATTACGGTCAGAATGCAACCTTCGGATTGGGATACGGAAATCAGATTTATGGAAAGATTAACGGATCTTTCACCTACAACAGAAGAAAAGGGAAGACCAATGTCTACGCTACCTATGGAAATAATTTTTCAGAAGATTGGGGGTTTATGCGTTTCTACAAAGAACAGAACGGAATCTTCTTCGATCAGAATACATACACTTATTCCAAGAATAAATCTCACTATGGAAAGGCGGGTATTGATATTTCCATCAACGATAAAAACACCATTGGCTTTTCAGTAAATGGCAATCTTTCAAATGATCTTTGGGATAGTCACGGTTCAACTCCTATTGGAAGTATAGCGCCGGGTGCCGGAGTTGACAGCACCTTGGAAGCGAATTCTACAAATGATGGGTATCGCAACAATTACGGAGCGAACGTTAACTACCAATGGAAGGGATCGAACGAGAAAGAACTTACTGTTGATGCGAATTATGGATTATACGACATTGACAACGGGAATTTCCAACCCAACAGATATATAGGTTCTGACGGAACCTTGTTGAACGAACGTGTTTATCAGAATAATACAGCAACTAAAATTAACATTGCTATTGTTCGCGCAGACTACAGTTTCAGTTGGAAAAAAATCAAGTGGGAAGCGGGGTTGAAAGGCACGCAGGTGAACACGAACAACAGACTTGACTTCTTCAATGTGTATGGAAATGTTTTCAGTGTAGATTCGAATCTCACCAATGCATTCGACTACAAGGAGCGTGTGTTAGCGGCCTATGCCAATGCTTCTGGGAAGTACAAAAAATTCGGATGGCAAGTGGGAGTGCGCGCGGAAAACACGAAGAGCAATGGAGAATTGTTCGCCATAACACCGCAGCCACTTTCGAAAGTGGATCGCTTGTACACGAACTTGTTTCCAAGCGCAGCAATCACCTTCGACCACAAAGAAACTAGCACCTTCAATTTAACGTATAGTCGCAGAATTGACAGACCAAGCTATCAGTCGTTGAATCCGTTTGAATCGCGTCTAGACGAACTTTCTTATTCACGCGGCAACGCGTTTCTTCAACCACAATACACCGATGCTTTCGAGTTGAGTCACACGTTATTTTACATGATAACCAGTTCCATCGGATACAGCAAAACCAACGGCTTCTTCACCGAGATTACGGACACGACAGAGTTTTCGCGTTCGTTCATTCAAACGCGTAACCTTGGATACAGAGAGAACATTACCTTCAACATTGGAAGTCCAGTTACCATTGCGAAGTGGTGGGAAGGTTATGTGAACATGGGCGTTTACAACATTCACAACCGCGCAACCTTTGAAGACGGCAACACCATTGACCTTCGTGCAACGTCGTACAACATCTTCATGCAAAACACCTTTAAGGTGAACAAGACCACCTCGTTCGAACTCTCTGGATTCTTCAACGGTCCGAGCGTCTGGGGCGGCACCTTCCGCAACAAGCCCATGGGCGGCTTAGACGTGGCCTTTCAAAAAACCTTCTTGAGCGAAAAGCTTGTTCTTCGCCTTGCTTACGGCGACATTCTTCGCACCATGCGTTGGAGAGGTATTTCTCAATACGCCGGTCTCTACATGGACGCGAGCGGCCTCTGGGAATCACGCACTGCGCGTATCAATCTCACTTGGAAGATTGGTAATCAGAAGTTGAAGGAGAAGAAGGCGAGTCAAGTAGATGAGTTTAAACGCGTTAAGTAATCCTGCGGATGGATCTCTTCGAGATCAATACTTCGTATCAATCACTGCGTGATCAATCAACTTCGTTGATCAACTGCATCCGCAGGATTGATTGCAACGCAATTGATTTCGAAGAAATTGATCACCAAAGGTGATTGATCACGTAGTGATTGATCAAACTTCGTTTGATTGAAGGAAACATTTTCCCCACTTTTCGTTTCCAATGTCAAATTTGTGCCTATCTTTGCCGCGCTTTGGAAATAAAGAAACTACATATTCTCTCGGAAACACTTCAGTTGTTTTTGCAATTTGGGATTAAGAGTCTTACAATGGATGACATTGCCAAGAAGCTCTGTATCTCAAAAAAGACGCTCTATGCGCATGTGAAAGACAAAGAAGATTTGTTGGAAAATGCGGTGGTACTATTCAGTACAGCTGAGCAACTTCAGATTGAAGAAATTTGTGGAAGAGGACTAAACGCCATTGACGAAAGTCTGGAGATTAAGCGTTGGGTACTTGAAATGTTGCA
>CAIZGX010000005.1 GCA_903932685.1 uncultured Bacteroidota bacterium
CGAGAAGCAGCTCTATAACAAACCGCACACTGTTGATATACCCTTCGGATCTGTCTCCATACTCGCTCAAATATCAATGGATGTTTATTCAAAACGTGAAAACAACACAGCCACCTACAACTATAGATTGGGTGAGGTTCCAGCCTATCATAGACTAACGAATAAAAACAATCACACCCTTGTTTATATCACAAAAAAAGATTTAGCTAGAATCAGTCGTTCATCAACCCCTCAAACCCCAGCACCATGAAAAACACCATTTTAATCATCGGCCTTTTGTTTCTTGGACTTGAAACAATGGCACAAAAAGAAATTCAACGTTGCAATTTCGAGAAAGCAAAAAAAGAGAAAAAGATCTCTTTCAGCGGAATTGTTAATCATATTCGCAACCACGGTTATTTTCAACTTACAGTAAAAAACACCACCAAGGATTCAATGGCCTTGCATGTTGAAACTGGAAGAGTATTCTATACGGCAACCAACGACTACCAGCCTTTTGTTGTGTTGCGATCAAGAGAAATTTTCCTTGCCCCTGGAGAAGAGAAGTCTACGCTTTTGAATACGGCCTGCGGAAACGCAAGTGCCAAATCTACCGGAGATGGATTTCACGATTTAGGAAAAACAGAAATGGCTAATGCCGATCTTGTTGCCGCGCTAGAAGAAGTCGAAATGAAACGTTTAGGCAATTGCCCAGCCATTCAACAGTTGGTTTGGACATTCACCAACGACCACAGTGTTGCGTCTATTGTAACTTATGACAGTGGGAAAATGATGACCAATGAACTTCAAGTTATTGCGGCTAAACACAAGCGTGTTCCTATTCCAAGGTATCAAGTAGATTATGAAGAGACTGAAGATAACAGCGGACTTGCCTTCTCTGGTAAACCCAACCGTGTGGAAAGCAACCTTCAATTTATACTGGAAAATCAGGAAGACGTGCGTGTAGTTCTTCGCGATGAGCAAGGTGAAATTGTGAAATTCGTTGAGCTTATTCACGGTCAAAAACCTGGACAATTGAATCTGCCTGTTGATTTAGACGTAAGCGGATTTAGTCGCGGAAACTATTCCCTTGCCGCCGAGAGCAGCACAGGGAAGGCTTTAAGCCAAATGACTATTCAAATCTAACTCCCTTTGGGGAGTTATTTTTCTTTCAAATTATTGCATTTCGGATTATCTTTACGTGTGATTTAGGAATCTTATTTAATCAACTATGAATGCAATTCGCGTACTTATACTCTGGACGTCCCTCCTCGGTCTTCTTGTATCGAGCTACTCTGCATTAGGACAAAACGAAGAGATTCGAATTAAAAGCCAAGGGGCAATCATTGACAAAGACTCGGAGAAGAAATTAGATGGTGTTCAAATTATTGTCTTTAAAAATGGCGCTCAAGAAAGAGTCTTTGAGGCTGGCACATCGGGTAAATTCGATTTCACCTTACCTCTAGGATATTCATACGATTTAAAATTCTCTCGTGCAGATTATGTTACCAAAATAATTCGAGTTGACACCCGAAATATTCCTGCAGAAGATCGTGCTGGTGGATTTTTAATGGAATTCGAATCTTCTCTTTTCAAATATGTCGACGGATTCAACACAGACATTTTAAAAGAACCAATGGGGAAAGCCGCATTCAATTCTCAAACGAACTATGTGACTTTCGATTTCGACTACACAGCTGAAATGAACAAGAAGATTGATGCTGAATTCAAAAGATTGGCAGATTTGGCGAAAAACGGAGATAAGGTCAGAAAGGATTACGAAAAGCTTATGCTCGAAGGAGATGATCGCATGGCTGCAACGAAGTTCGAAGAGGCCATGACAAAGTATAAGGCTGCGCTGGGATTATTTCCTTCAGACCAACCAGCCAAAGACAAATATGACGAGGCGGAGCGCAAATTTCGCGAGCAACAGGCGAACAAAAACAATGAAGCCCGTTACGCTCAATTGATCAAAGACGGTGACAGCCAATTTAAAAACCAAGCTTGGGAAGCTGCACAATCGACCTTCACCGAAGCACAGGCCATTAAATTAAACGAGCCATACCCGAAAGCTCAACTAGAGGAGATCAAAAGGAAACTAGAGGCTGCTGAAAAAGAAAAACAATACCGAGCACTTGTTGCACAAGCCGATTCTGAATTTAACGAAGAAAATTTCGCTGCGTGTATCACTACCTACAAAGAGGCGTTAAAGATAAAAAGTGATGAAGTCTATCCTAAAAAGCAAATAGATCTGGCACAAGCCGCGCTAGACGCCACAGCCAATGACAAAAACAAACTAGAGGAAATTGAAAGGCGCTACAAAGCCCTAATCACTGCAGCAGATGATTTTTACGCGAAAAAGCAATATCAAGAATCAATTAACAAGTACGAAAATGCTTCCGATGTTAAGCCTGAAGAGAATTATCCCATTGTCCAAATAGACAAGGCTAAGAAAGCATTAGAAGCAGCGAATACTGTTGTGCGCAACACGACACCAACAGAAGATCCACAACTAAAAGAGTACAAACGACTCATTGCAGAAGGAGATAAACTCTTCGAGGAAAGCACTCTTTCCGACGAGTTGAAAATGACTGCGGCTAAGACAAAATATGTCGCTGCGCTAAATATTAAAATTGGAGAACGTTACCCGACTAAACAGATTGAAACGATAGACGCGGCTATTCTTGAACTTCATGCCACAGAGAGCCAAGCCGACATTGACTGGAAAGAAAAGCGAATTAAGCAAGAACAGGAATTCGAGGAAATTCGTCGCCAGAAAGAGAAAGAGGCTGAAGAAAATCGACTTGCTCGTATTCGAGAAAGCGAAGAAGCTGAAGCCTCTCGTTTGGAAGAGGAGAACAGGAAAAGAGATCGTGCTAGAAATAGAAAGAGCGATGTAGATGCTGATGCAGAAAAGGCCGTTGATGATTTTTACCGCGACGCTCAAAAAAAAGCTGAAAAAAGAAAGATGTTAGACATCTTCCAAGACAAATCTCAAGACAGCACCGATCAAGCGGGTTTCCGATCAAACCACCGCAAGAATATTGAAGAAGCCGAAGCTGAAATCGACATCAAGGAAAATCAATTGATAGAAATCTCACGGAAATCGGAGCCTTATTTAACTGCTAATCAAACGGCAATTGATTCCGCTAAAGAAGATATCGACACTCGAAAAGAAAGTTACACCCGTCGTCAAAGAAGAGATATTGAAAAAGCTTCTGAATTTACAGATGAGGACATCAATCAAATTACTGGTTTTTCAAAAAACGATAGAGAGCGTAAAAAAAATGAACGTGAAATTCAATCTACCCATGAAGAACGGAACAGCCAAACCTCTGAATACACGGAACGTTCAAAACGAGGTCGTAATAAAAACAGCAATCGAATTGAAGAAGAAAAAGAAGTAAATTCTGTCCTGGAAGTAAAGGGCAACGAAAGCCTTGCCACTGAAATAGCAGAACTTCAGGCAGAGAAAGAACACTTCACAGAAGTAGAAGAAAGCACAAAAACAGCGGGTCAATCGGGAATCATCACCCATGGAAAAGAGATTGAAAAAAGTAAAACATTCCAAGAGGAATTAGATGACGACAGTCCTAACCTATTGGAAAAACAACGCATTGAGGTAAATGCTAATGCTCATGTACTGGCAACAAAAACTTTAGATGATAAAGAAAGAGCCGAAAAGACTAAACACGATTCTTCTAAAATTCGTCCGGAATACCCTGCTGGACCCAAAGATCCATCTTTGCTAAATCCAAAACCAGGCACTGAAACCCTTGCCGAGGGAGTAACAGAAAAATCCTACGAGACGAGTCGTCCGAGCCAAAAGGTTATTGAAAGAACGGTGAAGATTGGAGCAAAGGTAGATGCTTATCAAAAGGTAATTTCTAAAACGGGTACTTACTACTTCAAGAACGACATCAGTATTACTGAAGACCAATGGACATTAGACACCACCGTTCGTAAATAATGCGCATTCTCATTCTCAACGGACCCAATTTGAATTTGCTCGGAACACGCGAGCCTTCGATTTATGGTGCTGAAAATTTAGATTCATTGTTGCGAATTCTAAGTGAAAAATTTCCCAACGTTACTTTTTCACATCTTCAATCCAATCACGAAGGTGTGCTCATAGATGCTATTCAAGATTCTGAAAAATACGACGCGATTGTATTCAATGCTGGAGGATATACACATACAAGCGTATCCATTGCAGATGCTTTAGCAGCAGTAAAACCTAAAGTTATCGAAGTTCATATTAGCAATGTGCTTGCAAGAGAAAAGGAGCGACACACATCGCTCCTTGCTAAACACTGTCTTGGAACAATTTCTGGATTCGGTTTCGACTCATACGTCTTGGCCGTTGAACAACTCCTTCGCTAGGCCTACCCTCCTACTTCTGCTAACTTCACTTTCAATCCGTCGAAATTAGCTGCAATGTGCAACTGGCATCCGAGTCTACTATTTCCTTTAACAAAAAAAGCTTGGTCCAACATGGCTTCTTCGTCGTCGTTTCGTTCTCCTAAATCGTGATCTGAAAGAATATACATGTGACAACTTGCGCACATAGCCATTCCACCGCATGTTCCTTCAACAGGCAATTCATATGACTTACAAAGCTCCATCATATTCATACCCATGTCTGTTGGCGCATCTAAGATGTGCTCTATGTCTTCTCTGTCTACAACTGTAATTTGAACTGTATTCTCCATTTGTTAAAATCCGTTTACACCGTTAACTGTTGTGTACTTCAAAACCAAATTTTTATCTGGATAGATGCGCTTGAACGCACTTTGAACCATCAATGTTGTCTCATGAAAACCACATAGAATTAATTTCAATTTACCCGGATACGTATTGATATCGCCTATCGCATAAAGTCCTGGAACATTCGTTTGGTAATCGAACGTATTTACTTCAATGCTGTTCTTGTCTATGTTCAATCCCCACTCAGACAGCGGGCCCAACTTTGGACTTAATCCGAATAACGGCAACCAGTGATCTGTAGTCAAGACAGTTTTAGTTTCGTCGTTGTGCTGAAGTGTAATGTTGCGAAGAACATCGTCTCCGGCTAATTCAACAACCTCTGCGTCTGTGTGCAGATTAATTTTCCCTGAAGCCGCCATGTCAAGCACTTTTTGCACTGAATCTGGATGACCACGGAAACTCTTACTTCTATGCACAAGGGTCACTTCCTTGGCTACTCCATTGGCAAGAAACACTGCCCAATCTAAAGCTGAGTCTCCTCCTCCACTAATGATGACAGATTTTCCTCTATAGAATTCAGGATCGCGAACAATGTACTCGATCCCTTTGTCTTCAAAATCTACGATATTTGAAATAGGTGGTTTGCGTGGCTCGAAGCACCCCAATCCCCCTGCGATGGCAACAATTGGAGCAATGTGTTTCGTTCCTCGTGTAGTCGTCACAATGAACTTCCCGTCTTCAGTTTTCTCAAAAGACTCAGCGCGTTCTCCCAAGGTAAATCCCGGCTTGAACGGCTCGGCTTGTTTCATTAAATTCTCTATTAGCTCTCCGGCCAAAATTTCGGGGAACCCAGGAATATCATATATGGGTTTCTTCGGATAAATTTCAGTCAATTGTCCGCCTGCCTGAGGCAGAGCATCTATCAAGTGACAACGTAATTTTAGAAGTCCAGCTTCGAATACGGTAAACAAACCACATGGGCCTGCACCAATAACAAGGATATCAGTTTCAATCATAAGTGTGAAGTCGAGCAAAATTAATCCTTTCACTAGATATACTGCTCAATCTTATAAAAAACATTAACATTTGAAGGGGAATAATGTTTTTCATCATTCAAAAAGAATTCTTGTTAAATTGCTTTACCTAAAACCTTCAACATGAAAAAATTATTACTTGCAGTCTCTCTAATTTCTTTCTTAAATGCTAGTGCGCAGTGCGACGGTAACCGTTATTTGAATTATATTTTTAGCGATGTTCAGGTGACCTCAGATGTTCCTTACGGAGAAAACTTGAAAAACAACGGGACAAGTCAAGTCCTTTTGTGTGATGTATATGAGCCGGTTGGTGATAACGTAACCAACAGAGCCGTTGTTATTGTAGCCCACGGCGGATTTTTCCTTTCAGGATCGAAGACAGGACCTGATGTTGTTCCTATTTGCGAGAGACTAGCCAAAATGGGTTATGTAGCCGTTTCAATGGAATACAGACTTGGAGTTACTATTACTGCGAACTTGGCTGGCCCAATGACCGAGGCTGTAATGCGCGGTGTTCAAGATGGCAAAGCAGCAGTGCGCTTTCTTCGTAAGACAGTGGCTGTAGATGGAAATCCGTACAACATTGACCCGAATGAAATTTACATCGCAGGATCTAGCGCAGGCGGATACATTGCTTTGCACATGGCTTATTTAGATGAAATGGCTGAATTACCAGCGTATGTAAATACGAGTAATCCAGGATTATCTGGTGAGTTAGAAGGTGACAGCGGAAATCCAGGATATCCTTCAGATGTAAAAGCTATTGTGAATATTTGCGGAGCAATTGGCGATACTGCGTGGATCCACGCTGGCGACGAACCTGCTTTGTTGTTTCACGGAACGAATGACCAAACAGTGCCTTATGGATCCGCTATGCAATTTGCATTTGGCGTAGCCCCTGTTGTTGAAGTCGATGGAAGTTCGAGTATCAATGAAAAAATGAATCAAATTGGATTAGAACATTGCTTCGAAATTTATGAAGGACAAAATCACGTTCCGCATAGCACCAATGCTGCAATCTTGGATACAACCATGAGTATTATGTCGAATTTTCTTACTCATCACATTTGCTCAATTCCGCTTGATTGCAGTTACCGCACAATAACGGTTGGAACGGAAGAGCTAAGTGCATTAGAAGAAGATCTGTTGGTTTATCCGAATCCGGCTTCATCAAATGTATTTATCTCAAGCAACGATTTGAAGCAAATTGAAGTCTATAACATGACTGGCGCGCTAGTTAAAACGGAATTCAACTCAAACACCATGGAAGTTTCTGCACTTCCAAATGGCTTGTATGTTTTCAGATTAACTACATCGAAAGGAAAAACGAACAAAACTGTACTTATTCAACACTAAAATGAAACGCTTCTTCAGACTCTCTTACCTTCTGCTCGCCTTGCTTGGAACAGCAACTGTCGTGACTACACAGACCTCTTGTTCTAGCCCTAAGAAAGGGTATAATTATTCTTCGCATAATAAGAGGAATAAAAAGAATCAACGCTTTGTGAATTCACGTGTGAAGAAAACGAAAGGTGATCACACGAAAGTGAAATGTAAAACGCACTAAGAAAAAAAGCCCCTCGGGGCTTTTTTTATGCATCTAATTCGCTGGTGAAGTGAAAACTTAACTCCGGATAGTTCTGCTTTTCCATGTCGAGCATAAACTGACTCGGTGCCAAGAAAACATCTCGATCTTCTTTGTCTTTCACAATGTTGTTTCCCTTAATACGCAAAAACTCAGCAAGCTTTGCAGGATCTGTTGTGGTTATCCAACAAGCCTTGTAGTATGACTTCGGTTCGAAAATACATTTCGCTCCGTATTCGTTTTCCAAACGGTATTTAATTACTTCAAATTGAAGTTCACCCACAGTTCCAACAATCTTACGAGAACCTGGCTCTTGGAAGAATACCTGTGCAACACCTTCTTCCGTAAGCTGACGAATGCCTTTGTCCAATTGCTTCGTCTTCATTGGATCGCGATTCACCAACTCCTTAAAGATCTCAGGCGAGAAGCTTGGAATACCCTTGAACATCATGTTCTCGCCTTCCGTAAGCGTATCGCCTATCTTGAAATTTCCAGTGTCATACAATCCTACAACATCACCTGGATAAGCTTCGTCAATGGTTGATTTCGCTTGAGCCATGAATGTAACCGGATTAGGGTATTTAAACTCTTTCGCTAAGCGAACATGCTTGTAGAATTTATTTCGCTCAAACTTTCCACTGCAAACGCGCAAGAAGGCTATGCGATCGCGGTGACGTGGATCTATGTTCGCGTGAATCTTGAAAACGAATCCACTAAATTTTGTTTCGGTTGGATCTACTTCTCTTGTCTCTGTGTCGCGTGAACGAGGCGTTGGCGCAATCTCAATGAACTTCTCCAACAACTCACGCACACCAAAATTATTCATGGCTGAACCAAAAAACACAGGAGCCAATTTTCCTGCTTTGTAGGCTGCCACATCGAATGGATCGTATACATTGCTTATGAGTTCAACGTCTTGACGCAATTCATTGGCATATTGACCCGCTAATTCATCTAGAATCGGATCATTCAAATCTTCAATGTGAACGATGTTTTCTTCCACCTTCGTTTTGTTGGAAGCAAACAAATTAATGCTCTTGTCGTAAAGCTTATAAACGCCTTTGAAGCTGAATCCTTTTGAAATAGGCCAGGACAAAGGCTGAACTTTAATAGACAGCTTCGTCTCTAATTCATCCAGAATATCGAAACCGTCGCGTCCTTCCAAATCCATCTTGTTCACGAAAACTATCACTGGCGTGTCGCGCATGCGACAAACTTCCATCAATCGCTCTGTCTGTGTTTCTACGCCCTTCACACTATCAACAACCAAGATTACACTATCCACAGCTGTTAGTGTGCGGTACGTATCTTCTGCGAAATCTTTGTGACCGGGAGTATCGAGCAAATTAATCTGCTTGCCTTGGTATTCAAATACCATTACTGAGGTTGCCACAGAGATTCCTCTCTGTCTTTCAATTTCCATGAAATCGGAAGCGGCTGTCTTGGTAATCTTGTTACTCTTTACAGCACCTGCTGTTTGTATTGCACCTCCAAAAAGCAAGAGCTTTTCAGTTAATGTTGTTTTACCCGCATCGGGGTGAGAGATAATTGCAAACGTTCTTCTTCTTCCTATTTCTTCTTGCGCACTGGCCATGTTCTTCCTTTGTTATTTCGCAGCCGACGGTTCTACGTATGCTTTTATTTTAATGACAGTAGTTATTTCCGGTTCTGTATTCGCCGTAATGGTCACTGACTTCTCTTGATCTTTTTCTTTTTTGGTACTATCGAACTTCACATTAATTGCAGCCGATTGTCCGGGCTTAATGGCTTCTTTCGGCCACTCAGGAACGGTGCATCCGCATGAACCTTTGCAATTTTCAATATACAAATCTTCTTCTCCGGTATTGGTAAATTCAAAATTAAACTCACGCTTCTCGCCTTCTTTCAACCGACCGAAATCGTGCACCATCTTTTTGAATTTCATTTTCGTCTTTGAACGTGCAATAGACTCTTCACCTGAACCTTTCTCAGGAGCTGCCTTTGGAAGAACCACAGGTGCCGGCTGACTTGGAATTACTTCTCCAGTGTTGGTTGAAGAAGTAGAACAACTTGCAAAAACAAGTATTGCACTTCCAAAAACAAGTACTAGCTTTTTCATTTTCTTATTTTTTCGATTTTGATTTACCCATTTTGTATTCATCGAATCCCAGTGGCATTTTCTCAAATTCACCATTGACAAGAATTTCCATTCCGCGTTTGAACGCTGGATTCAACTCATTGATAATTTCATAGAACGATTCGTTTTCATAAATTCCTCTTCCAACCAAAGCTTTCATTCTAACGAGAATCACTTGCTTTGAACGAGCGAATTCATCTTCATTGAATTTCACTTCCTTCTTTTCTGCAGCTTGAATAAACGCTTGTACTTCAGCTTCAGAAAACATGAATTGCGCAATGAACTCTTTCGAGGTTGGATACTTCTTCTTCAACTCGTCGCGATGAGCATCTACGTATTCCATGGTCCAATCATTTGTAATTCCAACACGCAAAAGATTCGAAAAATATTTACTGTTCTCCGATGTGTCTAACGGAACAAAAATGTCAGGCATAATGCCCCCACCGCCGTATACCGTTCGCTTCGTCAAACGCGTTTCGTATTTATCTTTTTCAGAAAACTTAATGCTATCCGCATGGAAGAATTCACCGTTCTTCAATCGCTTCAAATAATCCATCTCGTAATCTTCCAATCCTTTCTCGTAAGGCTTTTGAATGCATCTTCCAGCCGGAGTATAATACTTCTGAACGGTTAAACGAACCATGGACCCGTCGGGCAATGGAATAGGTCGCTGCACCAATCCTTTTCCGAACGATCTTCTTCCAACAATAACTCCGCGGTCCCAATCTTGAATTGCACCACTTACAATTTCACTTGCACTCGCCGATGACTCATCAATCAGCACGACCAATCTTCCCTCTTCAAACCTGCCTTTAACGCGAGGTTTTGCATTTGTTTTCTCTTCAGGAAACGTTCTTCCTTTCGTGAATACAATAAGTTTGTCTTTATCTAAAAATTCGTCGCACATATCAATAGCAGCGCTCAACATTCCACCACCGTTGTCTTGAAGATCTAGCACTAAATCGCGCATTCCCTTTTTCTTCAAATCGTCCAACGCCTTGTGTAATTCTTCGGTAGTTGTCTTCGCGAATCGAGACACTTTAATATACCCAATTCCTTCAGAGGCCATATATGCCGCGTCAATAGAATAGATTGGAATTTTATCTCGAATGATTTCATACGTCGCAACACCCGGAACTCCTTTTCTCAGAATACCCACCTTCACCTTTGTTCCTCGCGGACCACGAAGCTTCTTGAAAACATCGGTGTTCTTCATACCAACGCCCGCTACATTCACTCCATCAACCGTTACAATTTTATCACCTCCACGAATTCCTAATTTCTCAGAAGGCCCTCCTTGAATAGGTTCCACCACCATAATAGTGTCATGAAGTATGTTGAATTGAACTCCAATTCCATCGAAACTTCCTTCCAACGGCTCATTCGCTTCTTGTACTTCTTCAGCGCTGATGTAGGTTGAATGAGGATCCAATTCTTCTAACAGAGAAATGATTGCTTTTTCTGTTAGTTCTTTCGAATTTACCGAATCGACATACATATACTCAATGTAGTTCAACAACGATGCGAATTTGTCGGTTGTTGTTTTCGGATCTGGCTGTGCCCAAGCAGTGGCTGTAATAAGCGATTGGACAGCTAAAAACAGGATAATTTTCTTTTTCATAAGTTCGGGATAAAGGTACAACGCAGTTTCGTTGTACCAATGTCCCTAACTAAAAAACCGTACCACTATTGCACGTCGAATTCCACAACCAACTCTTCGGCTGCATTTCCGCTTTCATCAACCGCCTGTAACTCCCAATGCCACACCCCATGAATGGTATCAGGAACAACATAATACAAGGTCTTGGTCACGGTAGTGCCCGACAATGCAAGAATGCGCGTATCTACCCACAGCCCAACATTTGGAACAACCGCAGTTGTATCCACTTCACCATTGTGCCCGTGCCCATCTGCAGCATCGTGAATACTCGCCTTCATTTGACTTAAAGGATGACTATCGGTAATTGTAAAACGAATGGCCAAAGAATCCCCCGGTTGCACCAAGAAATCTAGCCCCATAACATCGTTCACAGAAACGGAACTGATTGCTGGCGGGGTTGTATCTTCTTGCTGACAGCTTTGAAGAATGAACGCTCCTCCGATTAACACAAGAAACGATTTAAGAATTTGTTTTTTCATTTTGAGTTGATTTTAAAATTTAATTAATGTTTGAATAAATACATTTCGGCCCATTTCCGGAAGATTCAGTCTTCTGTAGTTACTCGTGTGATTGTAATAAAACGCATTGAAAAGATTGTTTACACCAAGGTTGCTTTCGAGTGTTATGCCACGCAACTTCCATTCAACTTTCAATCTGGAATCTAGCGTGTGATATCCAGGCGTTGTCTTCTCATTGCGGTCGACTCTGTTTTGCGCAGCAGCCCAATTGCCTTGCACTTCCAACTGAACATTCAACTTGTTTTTCAATTCGAATAATTTTTGTTGAAGCAATACACTCGATGAAATAGGTGGAGTAAACGGAGAAGCTGTTCCCGATGAAAACAAATACGAAAACACCGACTGCGCGCTCCATTCTACCTTCGTTCGAGTATTCAATTGAAATTCACTTTTCATTTCACCTCCAGAAAATAGTGCGCGGTCTTCCGCATAAACATAGACCTGCCCACCGTCTGACAATTCCGAAAAAACAGAAGAAGCCCGAAGGAAAATGTAGTTGGAAAAATAGTGCGCATATCCCGCCAACGACAATCGGAATTTTTCGGTTTGAAGTTCATACGCCGCATCGAAGAGATAACCCACTTCCGGATTCAGTTGCGCATTGCCTTGCTCATGGCGGAAGGTACCGTGATGGACGCCGTTAATGAATAGTTCTGCAGCATTCGGCATACGCCATGCCCGCTGAAGACTGTACTTCAAAGACTGCCCTTCGCGAATCGCAACGGCTTCTCCAATTTCGAACAACCATCCTGCAAAATTTCGAGAGTTCTCACTCGCACGGACGTAATAAGATCCAATGCTATCAGCCGATGCATAAATTGGAGAACGGAAAGATTCATTGCGCATACTCCCCTGCTCCACTCGCATTCCTAAGGTTCGGAAGGTTTCTTTTTTTCTATGTTGAAGGGGAACGTTCTGTTGCACGTAAACCGCGTTCTGAGCTCCAGAATAGTTCGGCAACAAGAAATCATATCCGCCACGCGTATGCTGAAGCAATTCCGAAAATAATCCAACCAACGTCTTTGTTCCTTCCTTCGAAGTCATGCGCAAAAACGAATTGATTTGCGCTGAACGCAAACGCAAATCGTGCGCAACGTTGTAATTCGGCAACGGCTGAAAGCCCTCTCTTCGCGGAAGAATAAACTCTTGTCTTCTGTTTTCCTGAACCCCTGCATTCGTTTCGAACCATCCCCATTTTGTGTTCGAAGAAAAATGCATCGCCGATTTAAAATGTCGGAGCGATACATTTGGAAATCCAACATTCCTAGAATCGCCATCGCTCTGAACACTGCCAACAGTGGGCACTCCGATCGCACCCACGAACATGCCCGCGTTCTGCGTGTACAAACTTTGCGACAACTGAATTTTCCCTTTGGGAAATAATCTTCCAACAACAAATTGCTCGTGCACATCTTTTCCAGCTGTATTCTGTAAAGCACCTTCGGCAAGCGGATAAATTCTTCTCAAATAAGTGAACGAATCGGCCGGCAATTGCATGTCGCCGTAATTCATTAACGTACTTCGAAGCTTCACGTAATTCTTATTTTTTCGAATTGAAATTTGAGCGGAATTACCAATGGTGTTGTTGTTCGATTGGAAGATGGAACCCACGTTCCCATGAACACCTTCTTTCGGCACTTCGGGTAAGCGAATGGAAAGCACTCCGCCTATTGCGTCTGATCCATACATGACATTCCCCGCACCTTTCCGCCATTCAATGTTCTCAATTTGAAAGGGGTCAATCTCTAGCCCGTGATCACTTCCCCACTGCTGCGCCTCATGCTTCATTCCTAAATCTTGAATGAAGCAGCGTGAACCTGAATACGCCCGAATCTGCGGCTTGCTCATTCCTGCTCCGGTTGAAATGGAAGAAATACCTGGCTGAGATTTCAGCTTGTCTGAAAGCGTTAGTCCATTGGCCAACGTAAGTTCTGCTGCTGAAAGCGAAACCATGGCTTGTGAAGATCTTCGAACTTCTACTTTAGAAGTGCCGTCTTCAATGACAATTTCATTCAATTGAAAATTTGAAGGAAGCAATTCAATGCGCAAGGTTGTTATGGAATCTCGCTCCACCCTGAAATCGAAAAGCTTCGCTGCGTAATTGTCCTTCAACACATGTAAATGATATTTTCCTACTGGAATTTCTTCCACAATAAAATACCCCTTACCGTCGGTAATAACGTCGGTATTGAGTTCATGCACTTCTACATGAACATGCGAAAGGGGTAATTGCGTGGAAGCATCAACTACAATTCCGTGCAGTTGCGCCTGTGCAAAATATCCCATTCCCAAAAAGAGAACAAGAAAAAATAAACGCATTGAAAAAGATTAAGAATGAATCGGAAAAGAATTAACGATTATCCTTGGGGAGGTCCTCTGCCCGATTGTTCTACAAAAAATGAATCTGAAAATGGCGAAACATAAACCGACGTTGTTGCAGGCAGTTCAACATTGCAATGAAAAGCAATGTCTAAAATTTCTACAGGTAAATAAGGAAGGGCTTTGATTGCACAATACTGGCATTGCTCGTCTTCATGCTCATGAGAAGTTTCTGAATCATGACTGTGCGCCGTGAGTTGATGAAAGGTTTGAAAAGAAAGCACACCCACAAAAAGCACGAAAAGTGCTCTAGCTAATGATGTTCTTATTTTCAAATTCATGTCGCGAAGATAGGTCATTTCAACATTACCACGACCCACCTGCTCCGCCGCCGCCAAAGCTTCCACCTCCAAAACCGCCGAAGCCTCCTCCACCGCCTGATCCTCCGCCGAAGCCGCCGCTTCCTCCACGAAATGAATTGTAATAGCCCGAGTGACGCGTGTTCATAGATGCGAGTAAGGCCCATGCAGCCCAAAAGCCTAAGTTGTTTGTGCGTGCATATTGACGTGTGCTCTTCACTTTAAATAAAAAGAAAACGCTGGCAATTACGATGAAGAAAACCAGTGCACCAAGTATACCGCCTTTGTTCTTTTTCTTTTCAGGAGCATATTCACTTGCTGGATATTTTCCGCGAGATAAATCAGAAAGTATTTGAACACTTTTGGCAATGCCTTCAAAATATTTTTTCTGTTTCGCTAATGGAATAAATTCATTTTCAACAATGGTGTAAGAGATTGCATCTGGAATGGTTCCGTGAAGTCCTCTTCCAACTGCAATAAAAGCTTCTCCTTTGGAAGACGCTTGCTTCGGTTTAATGAGGAATACGATTCCGTTGTCTTGCTTGGCTTGTCCCACTCCCCATTGCTCTCCAAGTTTTGTTGCGAAAGCGTACGGTTCAAATCCGCATAGGTCCTCCACAATCACAACCACGATTTGCGTACCTGTTGTGCGAGCCAAATTTTGCAAGCTGTCTTCCAACAATTGGATTTCATTGGCTGCAAGCATTCCTGCTCCGTCATAAACCAAACGTCGATCATCTTTCGCTGGGAAACAATCTTGAGCCTTTGCCTGTGCGCCAAAGACGAACAAAGCAGCAACGAATAATACTTTAACGGCTGACTTTATTGCTAATCTCATTGACGTCGTTTTCTTGATAAGGGAAAGATGATTTTAATGCCGAAGCAATGTTGAGGAAACACGCACGAATACCTTCAGCGTAGTTATTCAACTTAAAATCATTGATTAAAGATGAAAGACAATTTGAAAGAAACTCTTCCGACAAATGCGCTTTCGCTCCTGCGTCTGCGAGTATCGAAACCTTTCGGTCGTTCACACTCACATACAAGAGAACGGCATTACGCTTCTCTGTTTTATGCAACTCTAATTCTGAAAAAACAAAAGCTGCTCTGTCCAGCAAGTCTTCCTTGCACATCTCTTCGATGTGCAATTTGAATTCTGCTGAAGTGAGCAGCTCTGCTTCTTCAATGGCTTTCTCTACCTGAATAGAGAATTGTTCCTCGAAGAAAAATCCCATTATTCGAAACTAACCTTTGGCGCATTTTCGCTTCCAGCATCGGCTTCAAACATCTTACGAACCTTGAATTCTTCATCGTCGTCGCCAACCAATCCAAGCGCCTTGTGCTTCCAAAAACCACGAACATAACTGTTGAATTGCTTCACCGCTTCGTTATAATAATCGCGCTCTGTTTTGACTTGATTCTCGGTTCCTTCCAATTGAGCTTGAAGAGTTTTGAAGTTTTCAGTGCTGTTTATTTGAGGATAACTCTCAACCGCAATCATTAATTGCTTAATTCCTCTGTCCATGTTCTGGGCACTGGCCATATACTCATCTTGATTCTTTGCCGAAACCATTCCTGCGCGGGCATTGGTCACCTCGGTCAAAATCTTTTCCTCATTCGCTGCAGCACCTTTCACCGTTGCAATCAATTGTGGAACTAAGTCGGCGCGACGTTGATAGGCTGTTTGCACATTCGCCCATTTCTCGTTCACGGCTTCTTGCTTCTCTACGGCTCCGCTGTATACGCTTGTTCCGTATAGGTAGAAGATTCCAAAACTTACGACTATTACTCCGACTACTGCGAGCAGAGCCATTAACACTTTGTTTGATTTCATTTTTGTTTATTGTTGAACGAAGTTGTTATTTTTTTTCTTGTTAAGCAAATTATTTATTTAACGATTCGAAGTTTGCTTGAATGAACTTGGTTAATTCAGCACCTTTCAAAATACCTTTTGAAAGCATGGCCAATTGAACCGCTTGTTGCGCCAAACCTTTACCCGATTCTTTATCGGCAATGATCTTCTGCATTAAGGGGTGATTCGAATTCACGACAATCGTGTAGCTATCTGGAAGTTCTCCGTAGAAATTCATTCCTCCGCCTCCGCCTAATGCGCTCTGCTCTTTCATGCGGCGCATGAATTCGTTCTGCACAATTGTTACCGGGGCTTCCGTTGAAGACATGTTTTCAAAACTCACATTGAATGACTTGGTGTCCAAATTCTCTTCGAAAAAAGGCTTCAACGCTGTCTTTTCTTCTTCGGTAAGCAATGAGGCTGTGTTCTCTTCCTTTTCAATCAGCTTGTCTAAGACATCGCTATCCACACGCTTGAACTTCAAGTTTTGATCTTTCGATTCAATTTGAGAAATCAAATGGGGCGTTAATGGTGAATTCATTTCAATAACCACGTACCCGCGATCTTTAGCAGAGGCAATAAATGAATCTTGCGCTTGACTGTCGTTGCAGTAGAGCACCACAGTATTTCCGCTCTTATCTTTCTGAAGGCCTTCCACTTTCGTTTTCAATTCCTCCAAATTGAAATATTCGCTGTCGGTTGTTTTGAATAAATTGAAGTTAGCTGCTTTCTCGTTGAACTTCTCTTCCGACAACATTCCGTAATGAATGAACACAGAGATGTCGTCCCACTTCGCTTCGAAATCTTTGCGGTCTGCGTTGAACATACTGTTCAATTTGTCTGCAACTTTCTTCGTGATGTGTGCAGAAATCTTCTTCACGTTTCCGTCTTCTTGCAAATAGCTACGCGACACGTTTAACGGGATGTCTGGAGAATCTATAACACCGTGCAGCAGCGTAAGGAAATCGGGAAGAATGTTCTTCACTTCATCTGTGATGAATACTTGATTGCAATACAGCTGAACTTTGTTGCGGTTGTTTTCCATGTTCGCCTTCAACTTCGGGAAGAATAAAATTCCGGTTAGGTTGAAGGGGTAATCTACGTTAATGTGAATGTGGAACAACGGATCTTCGAAGGAATACGGATACAATTCACGATAGAAATTATCGTAGTCTTCTTGTTGAAGATCGGCTGGCTTCTTCGTCCAAAGAGGCGTTGTTGAATTGATAACGTTATCAACGGTAGTTTCTACGCGTTTCACATTTCCTTTATCGTCAACCTCTCCGTTAGGATCTTCAACGTGCTCAGTCTTTTCACCGAACACAATCTCTACCGGCATGAATCGACAATACTTATTCAGAATTCCTTCCAAACGAGATTTTTCAGAAAACTCGGTTGAATCGTCTGCGATGTGCAAGATGATATCGGTTCCGAACGTTTCTTTCTCAACGGTTTCCATGGTGAAGTTCGGCGAACCGTCGCACACCCATTTAACAGCGGGCGCATCTTTTCTAGACTTCGAAATAATCTCTACTTCCTTCGCCACCATAAACGCGGAGTAGAAACCTAAACCGAAATGTCCAATGATTTGGGCGTCTTGATATTTACTAACGAATTCTTCAGCACCGCTGAAGGCAATCTGATTGATGTATTTGTCAACTTCCTCTTCCGACATACCCACTCCGTTGTCGCGAATGGTTAAGGTTTTGTCTGCTTCATTCAAAATAACTTCAACACGATAGTTCTCTGCTCCTTCTTTCAATTCGCCAAGGCTGCTCAGCGTTTTTGCCTTTTGGCAGGCGTCTACTGCGTTACTTACCAGCTCTCGTAAAAAGATCTCGTGATCTGAATACAAGAATTTTTTAATAATGGGAAAAATGTTTTCGGTTTGAACTGAAATATTTCCTTGTCTCATAGTTTAATAATTTTCGCAGGTTCTTTCAACCAATATGCCACTTGCGGCTTTAGGACAACCTGTCAGCGAACACTGACAAATAAAAAAGGGGCCGATTCCTCGGCCCCTTCTCCTCTGCTAAAAAGTCTCTTAGCGAATTACGACACGTGAAGAAGATGCTTTGCCATCTTTCACCATTTGCAATTCATAGATACCTGGAGCAATACCGTTAAGGTTAAGCTCTATGTTTTGTGTTCCTGTGCTTACAGTAACTTGATTCGCTTGAACCATTTTACCAACTGCATCGATTAAGTTCACATTCATTGCACCACCCTTTGTGCTGTTTAAACGAACAGTTAAGTGGTCGGTAGCAGGATTCGGGAATACAACTACGTTAGAAATAGTCTCTAACTCTTCAACACCAACAATTGAGATAACAACTTCTTCTCTTGGACTTGGACAGTCGAAAGAAGGTGTGTGTGCGTGCCATCTGTAGAAGAAATAGTAATAGTTATCTCCATCTTGGTTCTGGTTACCGTTAGTTACTGTAGTACCTGTGATGCTGATTAATCCGTTTACGTCATATGGATAATCGTATGGAGAAGCAACAGTAATGTCACGATCTCTCCACAATCCAGGATTTCCGGTTGTTGTTCTCAAACCGTAACCGGTTCCCGCAGGAATGAAGAAGTTCAAAGGAACGTAAACAGAGTCATTCGGGATAGTAACTGTTGCAGATGCAATCACTGTTAAGTTAGCGTCAACAACTTCAATTGTGCGCGCTCCAGCAGCGTTAGAATAAACAAAAACACTATCCAAGATTACATCTTCCAATGCATCGAACTTGTTGAAGTTGGTTGGGGTATTCGCAAAGTATGCACCAGCATCGTTTGTTACCTTACCACCGTTGCCAGCAGCACCGCCGAAAGTTGCTACGTCTTCTACCCAATAAGAAGTAGGAGAAGCTGTGATTGTTGGAGTCGTGAATGTTGAACCTGTTGCGATTGGAGATCCTCCAGTTGCAACATCATACCACTGAAGGTTTGTTCCTGTAGCTGTTAAGTCTGCAGTAATACCTGTAGCACCAATGGTTACATCGGCAGATGTTGGAGCAGCAGGGGCGTCGTAGACTACAACTGTTGTTGCAGCAGACATTGCCATTCCGCAACCGCCTTCAACTTGAACGGTATATTCTCCCGGTAAAGCAGCATTGATTGTTTGCGTTTCTTCTCCGTTGCTCCACAAGTAACTTACACCTTCAGAAGCTGTCAATTGAACTGACATTCCTTCACAGAATTCAAGAGCTCCTGCAACCGATACAGTTGGAGTTTGTACATCTGAATTCACAGCGACTGTAATTGCGTTCGAGTTTGAAGCACATCCGTTTGCATCGTATGCAATTGCAGTATACAATCCAGGCTCACTTACAGTGATTGTGCTTGTTGTCGCACCGTTGCTCCAAATGAAGCTGCTTCCGAATATCGAAACTGATAAATCTACTGTTTGACCAACACACAATTGTGTATTTCCGCTAGCCGTTATAGAGGCAACAGGAGCAGTACAATCTGTTTCTATTAAGCTATGGTATTGATCTACACCCGGATTTGGAATAACTAGTGTACCTCCCGCAGGCCAATGAATGATTGCATAATCAATAGAAGTGTTAGCACCTATACCGAAATTCAAGATGTTCGAGTTTGTAATACCGTAGCTCACTCCTGAACGAACCTCACGCACTTGAGTTCCCCATGCACCGTGAATTTCCACAATTGCGCCTACAGCATTCTTGTTAGACAATGAACCTTCCAAATGGAAACCTACCCAATGGTTGCTGTTTCCTCCGTTGATTTGAAGACGGTCTGCAACGTTACTTGGAGTTACGTATCCGTTTGAGTTACCATATCCAGCATAAACATCAACAAATCCATCGTTGTTTAAGTCACCCAATCCGAAACCGTGCATGGTCTGAGGATTGTTGAAAGAATTAGTTTGCGATGTAAAAGTGTGATCTCCATTGTTACGATAGTAACCGAAAGCACCACCAGCGTATACAACATCAATGAATCCGTCGTTATCAAAGTCAGTCATTTGACCTTGCATGAAGAATCCAGAAACGTTTTGTAATCCTGATCCAGCAGTAATGTCTGTGAAATATCCAAGTCCGTTGTTCTCGTATAATTTCAAAGTGCTACTGTGGGTTGTCATCATACAATCGAAGTCACCATCGTTATCAATGTCGCCAAATGTCGCGGTCCAAGATTGTTGCAGGTTAACCAATCCGCGAGCAGCAGCATCTTCATGAAATACATTATTTCCATCATTAACGAAAAGTATGTTTGTGCGGCGCTTATCTAAAGGGTCGTTAGAAGCCTGACGGCATTTCGCAACCAATAAGTCCAGATCACCATCACGGTCAAAGTCAGAAAACTCGTTTCCGTAGTTACCAGACATTAACGGGTCAGAGGTTCCAGGGTAGTTACCAGCGTAAAGGTTGTAGTCTAAAACAACGTTACCAGCACCGTCTAACATTATAGAATTAGCCTGGTGAACCATGTTGCCTGCACCGTCGTTTCTCCACATATTTGATGGGCCATCATCGTGACAAGCGAAGAAATCTAACCATCCGTCGTTATCCATGTCACCAAGCGTACAAGCCTGAGTAAAAATTCCAACGGGAAGCGTTGTCTCAACAGCGGTTCCTGCTGCGTCAATATTGTAAACGTGAAGGTTATCATAACCACCACCGCTAATTACGTCACCGTAACCATCGTTGTCAATGTCACCCACTGTCATTCCCCATTGCGAAGAACCCAATTGAGTTCCGGCGTTCACTTGCGTGAAAGATCCGTTTGATTGTTGATACAAAATACGAAGTGTTTTACTTTGGTCCATAACAACAATGTCGTTCAATCCATCATTGTTCATGTCCCAAACGCCTGTTACACCTCCGCTGTAGAATGAACCTGGAAGCGTTCCCGCTGTGAAGGTTTGTGCAGTTGCAGAAGCAAAAGCTGCTAATGCAAGGGCTAAAACGTAAAGTTTTTTCATAAAGGTTAATTGGTTTTCAAAATTTCAGATGTGAAAATACGACAAAGCCAAGTAAAACAAGACTGGTTGTGTGAAAAAAAAACGAGGAATTATTGAAAACTATATTCGAGCCACGAGCTCTGAATACAAATCGGTTAAATGAGTCTCATTACTCTCCGCTACGGCAATAATTTCTTGAATACTTGTTTTCTTGAGCCTCGCAGGATCGCAAGCATCGGTAAGTATGCTTATCGCACAGCAAGGCACGCCCATGTGCACGCATGCAATAACTTCCGGCACGGTGCTCATACCGACGGCATCGGCTCCTATTGTCCGAAGAAAGCGATATTCCGCCCGGGTCTCGAGATTTGGACCTGGAACTGAGACATAAACCCCTTCATTGAGAGTGATCCCTTTTTCCGCGGCAATGTCTTTCAACAATCCGTTAAGTCTCTTATTGTAAGGTTCTAACATATCTGGAAACCGATTTCCCAAATCGTCATGATTGGGTCCGCGGAGCGGATTCTCAGGCTGGAGATTTATGTGATCATCGATGAGCATAAGAGAGCCCAAAGCAAAATCAGGATTCAAAGCGCCGGCGGCATTGGATAAAAGGATAGCGTTCGCTCCAAGTAACTTCATAACGCGAACGGGCAAAACCACTTCATCCATCGAATAACCCTCATAATAGTGAAACCTTCCAACGCAGGCCAGAACCTTCTTACCGTTCATTTCACCATATATTAATTTCCCGAAATGAAATTCAACCGTAGCAATTGGGAAATTTGGAATCATGCTGTAGCTAAATTCCTTCAACACCTTAATCTTATTCACCAGTCCGTGCAAACCGGTACCCAAAACGATTCCAACATCTACTTTTCCTACCCCTCTTTTGCTAAGCCACTCAGCACTCTCTTGAATTTCTATCATATTGAATAAATTAGTTTTACTACGCTCACCTGCCAAAATGCTAACCTACTTATTTCTTGCGAATTAAAAAAGTTATGCACGGCTATTAACACTCCATACACAAAGGTCGTGTGTAAAACTTCATTCAGAAAAAAAATGTTCCGGGAGATAAAGCGACGTACTTTCGCTAAACGTGTGAAACACGCGTGAAACAAGTAAAAAGAACTTAAAAACCCCGATATCATGGGAAAAATAATAACCGTTGCAAATCAGAAAGGCGGCGTTGGAAAAACAACCACTGCCATTAATCTTGCTGCTGCATTGGGCGTCTTGGAATTCAAAACACTTTTGGTAGATGCCGACCCTCAGGCCAATGCGACCAGCGGTGTAGGTGTTGATCCGAATACCGTTAAGACCAGCATCTATGAGTGCTTAATTAACGATGTTGACCCACGTGATATTATTATAAAGACAGAAAGTCCGAATCTCGATCTTCTTCCTTCGCACATCGATTTGGTTGGAGCCGAAATTGAGTTGATTAATATGCCCAGCCGCGAGTATATGCTTCGGGGTACATTGAATAAGATAAAAGACGATTACGATTTTATTATTATCGACTGCTCTCCTTCTTTGGGATTGGTAACTGTAAATGCATTGTCAGCTTCAGCCAGTGTCATTGTTCCGGTTCAATGTGAATATTTCGCTTTGGAGGGACTTGGGAAATTATTGAACACGATAAAAATTGTTCAACAAAAATTAAATACAGAATTAACCATTGAAGGCATTCTGTTAACGATGTACGATACCCGTCTTCGCTTGAGCAATCAAGTGGTTGAAGAAGTGCGCATGCATTTTCAAGAGATGGTTTTCGACACTTTAATTCACCGCAACACTACATTGGGAGAAGCGCCTAGCTTTGGTCAAACGGTGATTATGCATGACGCCTCGTGTAAGGGAGCGGTGAACTATTTGAATATGGCGCGTGAGCTTCTTCAAAAAAACAATTTGACGAAGATGGGTAGCGACGAAAAATACATTCCTTTAGATCATGAGTAAGAAACAAGCCTTAGGAAGAGGATTAAGCGCTCTGTTGGAGCATTCTCCGGTATCAAGTAAAAGTGAACTCGTTTCACAAGCTGCGCCAATTTCTGGAGAGAATGAAGTTGGACATGTCGCAGGTCCGATAACCTTGTTAAACATTTCGCAAATTGAAGCGAATCCTTACCAACCACGTAAGGACTTCAACAACGACGCATTAATTGAACTTGCCACAAGTATAGGTGAGCTCGGATTGATTCAACCGATAACGGTTCGAAAGGTTTCTTCTCAGAAATATCAAATCATTTCGGGGGAACGTCGCTTCCGCGCGAGCCAAATGGCTAACCTTACAGAAGTGCCTGTATACTTGCGTGAAGCAGATGACCAAGGCATGTTGGAAATGGCATTGGTAGAGAACATTCAACGTGAAAACCTGAATGCACTCGAGATTGCCATTAGCTACAAGCGCTTGATGGAAGAGTGCAGTCTAACCACCGACAAGCTTGCAGACCGTGTAGGTAAAGACAGAACAACCGTTACAAACTACGTTCGCTTGCTTCGCCTTCCGCCTGAAATTCAATTTGGAATTATTGAAAAACGCATTAGCATGGGCCATGCGCGAGCTTTAATTAACGCTGAACCAGAAAGCAAACAGATTAAAATTTTCAAGTTAATTCTTGAGAAAGACTTAAGCGTTCGCAAGGTGGAAGAGTTGGTGAAGGAAAACGACGCTCCGAAGTTGTTCGCATCGAAAGCGAATTTCATGCCGCTTGAAATTCAGAAAATGCAGGCAGACTTAAAATTACGATACGGAAAGAAAGCCAAGGTTACTCGCAATGAAGGTGGCGTTGGAAAAGTTGAAATTCCGTTTACGACTGACGACGATTTAGAGCGCATAATTTCTATGCTCGGACTTAATTAAACAGTATGAAGCACGCGTTCATCGCACTTCTTATGCTTATTGCATTGAACAGCATTGCCCAAAGCAATGCTGTCGCTGTTTCAGACAGTTCCAAATTTCAATTGAAATGGAACCAGCCACACAGCCCACTTAAAGCAACAATTTATTCAGCCGTAATCCCCGGAAGCGGACAAATTTACAATCGCAAATATTGGAAGGCTCCCATAGTCTACGCTGGGCTCGGAACTTGCGTGTATTTCATTTCCGACAACACGAACAACTATCGCTTTTGGAAAAATGCCTACATCGCATACAATGACATTGATCCATTAACTAATCCAAACGGAGAAGCCGAAGGATTGAGTAATGTACAGCTCGACGCCAATCAATTGTACTACAAAAAGCTAGTCGACATCAGCTATATGAGTTTCCTTGGCGTATACGCCCTTCAGATTATTGACGCGAATGTCGACGCGCATTTATTTTCATTCGATGTGAGTCCAAACCTCTCGTTGAACTACACGCCTGTTGTTTCTCCGCGATTTACCGGACTTCATTTCACCTTAAATATTCACTGATGAAAATTGCATTGTTGGGATATGGAAAGATGGGCAAAGCCATTGAGGCACTGCTTTCCGAATACGGACACACGTGCGTTGGGAAATTTACTTCCGAAAATCCTGCAACCATTGAAAAAATTAGAGAAGCTGACGTTGCCATAGAATTCAGCACACCTGAGCAATGCACGAAAAACATTGCGTTGTGTTTTGAAGCAAATGTTCCAGTAGTTGTTGGAACAACTGCGTGGTATGAACAATACGACGACGTGATTTCAAAAATGAAATCGGATAGCGCGATTTTATCTGCAACGAATTTCAGCATTGGTGTTCAAATCACCTTCCACCTGAATAAAGAGTTGGCTCGCGTGATGTCGAAATTCCCTGAGTACAGGGCGAGCATTGAAGAGATTCATCATACTGCGAAGCTCGACAAACCCAGTGGAACAGCTATTACGCTTGCGGAAGGGATTTTAGAGAATGCCCCAAACCTCAGTTCATGGAAGTTGGACGAGGAGAATGCGGAAGAAAAGGGAAGAGAGGGGAAGAGAGGGGAAGATATTCTGAGTGAGCTGAGCATTTCAGCGCTTCGATTTCCAGATGTTCCGGGAACGCATACCGTTCGCTACACGAGCGAAATTGACACGATCGAATTGAAGCATGAGGCACACAGCAGAAAAGGATTTGCTGCCGGTGCGATTCGCGCTGCGGAATTTCTTCATGGAAAGTCTGGTGTCTATACCATGAAAGATGTCTTGAATTTGTAACTTCGCCCAACTAATAAAAAGAAAATGAATCTTATTCCTTGGATATTACTTCTGTTGTTAATTGCTATTCAATGCGCGACCACTCCTGCTTTCATGAAGCGCAGCGGATTGGATTTCAAGTTGCCGGGGTTCATTCCTATTCTGCATTTCCTTCCGTTATTAAAAATAATTGGAAGACCTTGGTATTGGTTCTTGTTGCTGTTAGTGCCGGGCGTGAACCTCATTATGTTGGTTATTGTAAATGTTGAAGTTGGAATAGTTTTCAATCAACGATCAGCAGCCAGCCAATGGAAATTCGGTGCGTTGCCGTGGTATGCACTTTATGAATTGGCCTTCAAAAAGAACGAAGAAAAATATGTAGGTCCGCGCAATTGGAAAGACAAGAAAAAAAGCTGGGGCCGCGAATGGGGAGAAGCTATTTTGTTCGCCGTTGTTGCTGCAAGTATTATTCGTTCATTCACCTTCGAAGCCTTCACCATACCTACTCCATCTATGGAAGCAAGTATGAAAGTGGGCGATTACTTATTCGTAGACAAGTTCACTTACGGAACGCGCTTGCCCATGACTCCGGTTTCAATTCCGTTCTTCCACAATGCCATTCCAGGCGGATTAACGAACAGCTATCTCAGTTGGTTCAGTCTTCCTTATCTGCGCACACCTGGATTCGGAAAAGTAGAACGCTTCGATCCGGTGGTATTCAACTTCCCGAATGGAGATACCGTATTGATTGACCCGTATTACGTTGGACATAACTACTCTGAATTGCTTCGCAACGAAGCAATAACAATGGCTGGAGGAAATATCGACACGTACTTATCAGACAAAGCGAAATACGACGCCATGGCGCGAAACAATTTCAACGATAAAAAAGTATGTAAGTCGTGTCGTGAGAACACTCCCGGCGGAAGAGGAAATTTGAAAATCGGTGGAACGCGTTACCGTCCACTCGACAAAAAAGAGATGTACATCAAGCGTTGTATTGGTCTTCCTTGGGAAACGTTGGAAGTCCGCGACGGACAAGTATTCATTAACGGATCTGCGATTGAAAACAAAGCTGGAATGATGTGGAATCATATGATTTCGGTTTCTTCTCCATCAGCTATTTCAAAACTTCAACGTGACTTCGGAAAACTGAACAGCGAAATTCAAATGATGAATCAAGAGGGAAATTTATTGCTTGTTCCTTTGACATCTGATGAAGCCTATAAAATGAAGGGCATGTCAGCGGACTTCCCTAGTGTTGTTCAGTTCCAAGACACCACTTCAGATCATTCGCTTTCCATATACCCGAACTCCAATGATTATCCGTTTAGCGAATGGTCAAGCGATCGTTTCGGACCGTTAACAATTCCGGCAGAAGGCATGACCATTGAAATGTCGCACGATGCCTTTGTTCGTTATGGCCGTGTAATAAGCGCTTACGAAGGAAATAGCATTGCTGAAAAAGACGGCAAGATTTTCATCAATGGACAAGAAGCCGCAACGTACACGTTCAAACAGAATTATTATTTCATGATGGGAGATAACCGTCACCACAGTGCTGACAGTCGTTTCTGGGGATTCGTTCCGGCAGACCACATTGTTGGAAAAGCGGTTTTCACCTGGTTCTCGAAAGAGAATATGGATTACCATGGAAGCAATAAGATTCGTTGGGATCGTATCTTCCATCTGGTAGATTAAGAATTTCGAATGAACGCGCTTCCGCTCTGTTGCTTCGCTCCTGTAAGCTGGTATGTTTTGTATGCTGAAGACAGCTTCGCGCTGAGCGAAGAAGAATATTTTCAGAAGCAGACGTATCGCAATCGATTCGACATACTCACGGGTAACGGCGTTCAAACATTAACGATTCCAGTTGAATCGACTGGTGGAGAACGAAAGCTTCTTCGCGATATTCGTATTAGTCCGGAATACAATGGGAAGAAAACACTGCAAGCCATTCGCAGCGCCTACGGCAATTCAGCCATGTATGATTTCATTGAACAGGAATTGGAAGAACTTTTTTTGAAGGAGGAAAAATTTCTTTTTGATTTCAATATGAGGTCACACAACTGGGTGTGTAGGTGGTATCCCCAAATCCCTAAGGGAAGATTGATTGAATCAAAGATTCCAGAGGAAAGATTGGCGGAGCCAAAGATTCACTTCGTGAAAGAAATGGAGGTGGAAAGATGGAAGCAGCGTGGGACAAGGCCGGTTGAGTTGAAGAGTTATCCGCAAGTGTTTGCCGATCGATTTCCGTTTGAAAAAGATCTTTCCATTCTCGATGCTATTTTCAATTTAGGAAAGACCTCTGTGAAGGCCCTTGGGCATGTTAACAATTCCTGAAATTAGTTTCGTTTTTCGCTGAAAGCATTGCATTTTTGCATAGATGAAGAAACGCAATTCCGACCTCGTTCAATTTTTTCTAACTGTAGGCATTCTGTGCGCTGTTGCGTTGCTTTCCTCAGTGATTTTTTTCAAATTAGATATTACTGCCGAAAAGAGAAATTCGCTTTCGAAAACATCGTTAGACATGTTGGAAAGTTTGGAGGAGCCTGTGTATGTGCGTGTGTATTTGCATGGCGAATTTCCCGCTGACTACAAGCGTTTGGAACAAGCTGTAGAGGAGCGTTTGGCTGAATTCAATAGTTTAAGCAACGGACTGATTGAATACGAATTCATTGATCCTTATGAAGAAGCCGACGAGAAAAAGCGTCAAGAAATTTTCACCGCACTAGATGAAAAGGGATTGAAGTTTTCGAACATCACCTACGAACAAGACGGTGCAGAAGTCAACAAAATTATCTGGCCGGGTGCTATTGTGGAATACAAAGGCAAGGAATATCCTGTGCAGTTCATGCGAAGCGAAATGCCGTTGTCAGATCCTGAAATGGTCAACTTCTCTGTAAACAATTTGGAATACGAATTGGCGAGCAGTTTCCGCAGAATTTTGCGTGATCGCAAGCCTTTGATTGGTGTGTTGGAAGGACACAAAGAAATTCAACGTATTCACATGGCCGATTTGCTTTACACGTTGAAAGACAATTACAACGTGAAGCCTGTTACCATCAATGGGAAATTAAATGCATTGAGCGACAAGCTTCCGGAATTTCAGTACCGCTCGAATGCCTACGACATGCTTATTGTAGCAGGTCCGGATACTGTTATTCCCGACAAAGACCGTTTCCTCATTGACCAGTTTGTGATGAACGGAGGAAAAGTATTGTGGATGCTCGACGCGCTTCATATGGATTTAGACAGCATTAAGACTGGTGGATTGGCCATGGCAGTTTCAAACGAAAACGGCTTGTACGAAATGCTTTATGAATACGGCGTTCGCTTGAACCGAAACATGGTCGTTGATTTTCAAGGCGCTCCCATTATTCTAGACAAGGGTCCTATGGGCAATCAGAGAAGTTATGTGGAAAAGAGCAACTACTTCGCTCCTATTCTCACTTCAGAAAAACACTCTCATCCGATTGCTGCGAACCTCGATCCGATATTCACAGAATTCGCAGGATCTATCGACACCGTAAATCAAGACAAGAACATTCGCAAGACTCCCTTCTTGTTTTCTTCCGATTTAGCAAAAGAATTTAAAGCGCCTGTTCGAATAGACCTGGAATTGTTGCGCGAGACAGGAGACTATTTCAAAACCAACAACAAACCGAATCAGGTGATGGGTATTTTGTTGGAAGGAACCTTCTCTTCTGCCTTCAACGATTATCTTCCAGATAGCGTAAGGAAATCTCCAGAGATTGCATACCGCTCTTCGAGTGAGCCAACACGCATGATTGTTATTTCAGACGCCGACATTGCGTATAACGAAGTTCAAGTTGAAAACGGAAAAGAATATCCTTTGCCACTGGGATATAGCAAGCAGTTCAAGCGTGTGGTATACGACAACAAAGATTTGCTTTTGAATTGCGTTAACTTTTTGTTGGACGATGCAAGTCTAATTGACGTTCGTTCACGAAACATTCAAGTGAGAAAACTTGACAAGGATAAAATTTCCAACGAAAAAAATTATTGGAAATCGCTGAATACTGCATCTCCCCTTTTCGTGTTGGCCATCTTCGGAACGACAGTTATTTACTCAAGAAAAAAGCGTTGGACCAAGCAGAACTAAGATGAAAAAAAAGAATGTTATTCTCCTTGTGTTGTTTTTAATTCTTGCAGGGACTGCTGTTTTCCTTTATCCGAAGTTAAGTAAGAAAAATTCCACCGGAGACAATCCGTTCATGCAGTTTTCTATTGAAGACACGGCATCTATTTCGAAAATTACCATTCAAGATAGAAGCGGAACTGTCGCGTTATTGGAACGAAAGAACGAAAGCAAGGAATGGACCATCAACAAAAAATACAATGCGCGTAAGGATGTCATCAAACTTCTTCTTGAATGTTTCCATGACATTCGTGTAAGAGGAAATGTTCCAACCAAGATGCGTGACAACATGATGAGTGTGATGGCGACTTCGGCGAAGGAAGTGAAGATCTATGGCAAGAACAACGAGCTTTTAAAGACCTATTTCGTTGGTCCAAACACTCAAGACCATATGGGCACCATTATGTTGTTGGAAACGGTTGAAGACGGCCGCAGCGAAGAACCCTACATTACCCACATCGAAGGATTCACTGGATTCTTGAATCCACGCTTCTTCATTGATGAAATGGAATGGCGCAGTACCGATATTTTTTACTATCCGAATAACGACATTGCTGAAATTGAATTGTTGCACATGACAGACCCGTCTAGCAGCTTCAAGTTAACGCACTTCGGAAATAACAAACTTAAATTCGAGCGCTACTTAAATGGGAAGCTTACCCCTTTTGCTCAGCTCGACACCGCGTTGGCCTTCGATTTAATGAAACGTATGCGCAAAGTAAATTTAGAGAGCTATAACACCATGCTTAAGCCATCCGCGGCCGATTCAATCAAGAACATTGCACCTACGTTTGTATTGCGCGTAAAGAACAATGCTGGGGCTATTACTTCTCTTAATTTGTATTTGAAGAAAGCAAAGCAAATGACTCCTGATGCAACTGGACAAATGACACCGTTTGACCCTGAGTATTTCTGGGCAAAGACAGACGCGAACGAAATAGGACTTGCTCAGTTCTTTGTTTTCGAACCGTTGCTGCAGCCTGCAGGATTTTACGGGAGATAAATTATTTTCTGGAAGTGGAAAGCGCAAATAGCGCGATTCCAGCTGCAATAGCAGCGTTCAAGCTTTCGGCCTCGCCCGATGCAGGAATGGTGAGATGTTCTTGCGCGGCATGCACAAACTCATTCGACACACCATGACTTTCGCTTCCAACTACCAATGCCCATTTTTCCGGTGCACGAAATTCTTGAATGGGAGTGCCATTCAAATCAGCAGCTAAGACGGGAATAGCATTCGATTTACAAAACTGAATAATTTCTTGTCCTGAAGTCATAACTATGGAAAGACGCAGAATACTGCCCATGGTCGCTTGAATAACTTTCGGATTGAATGGATCTACGCAATGTTCATCGAGTAACAGTGCGTCAACTCCGAACCATTCACATGTGCGAATAAGAGTTCCTAAATTTCCTGGATCTGAAATTGAATTTGCGATGCAGAACGTTTTCCCTTTCACCGATATCAAACTTGCTAAAGATTGTTTCAAAACGGCCAGGTATCCAGGTGCGTTCGTAAGGCTTGAAATCTGTTCCATGTCACGCATGTGAATCAAAGGCACCTTCATTTCCTCTGAGAATTCCCCGTCAGTCGTAAAGACCTTCAACACAGTTTCGCTCGACTTCAATGCCTCTTCCACCGCCTTTCTTCCTTCCACAACGAACAATAGCTCTTGCATTCTGAATTTCTTCTGCTGCAAAGAGCGAATTAGTTTGATTTCGTTCTTGGAAATGGACATTAAATTTTATTTCTACAAAGATGCGTTAGATATTTGTACAAATGATGCAAAAGAAGATTTTTCAAAAACGTTGGTTCGTACAAACACTTGTTGGTGTAGTTCTTTGCCTCACTTATTCTTCTTGCGCCATTCAAAATAACTTGCGTGATGGTGAGGTTTATTTCGAAGATCATAAGATTGATTTCGTTGGACAGAAAAACGAATTACTTCCTACCACCGGGGTTAGCTCCGACGAGCTTTTGTATTTAACGAAGTTGAAGCCCAATCGAAAAACGTTAATGTTCCGATTGAATATGCGCTTGAATACTTTTGTTCCAGGGAAGTTTTTAGAACAATCAAAAGTTCGCATTGACAAGCGTTGCGCTCGAATAAATAAAAAGCGCTACGATAAAGAAACGAAGAAAAACAAAAAGCACAAAGACCCTAAGACGTGCAATGGACTGTGGCCTTGGCTTGCCTATACTGTAGGAGAGCCACCTGTTTTACTAGATACCATGCTCGTTAACAAAGGAGCAAGACAAATGGAAATCTATTTGCGTAAGAATGGTTATTTCAATGCAGAGGTTAATGGAGAAAGTATTATTAACGCAGAAAAAAGTTTATTCTGGAAAGAAGGGAAGAAGAGTCGTGTGGTTTATCATGTTGAGCTGAAAGACTTGTACACCATTAAAAATGTTGAGTGGACAACAGATGACGCTAACATAAAAAAACAGCTTCCGAAACTTCAAGAAAAATCTTTGGTTAAAGCTAACGAACGCTTTCGCGTAACAAACCTAGATGCTGAGCGAGCCAGAATTACATTGTTCTTGAGTAACGAAGGCTTCTACGAATTCATACCTGACTATATCGTCTATCAGTTAGACACTGTTACTTCTCCAAAAGAAGTAAACGTTAAACTCACTGTTCTCAACCAAAAGGCACTCGATGGTTATGGAAATTTCACCGGAAAAACATTGCCTCATCGTAAGTTTTATATCGGAGAAATTTCGTTCAACACCTCTTTCAATCCATTGGATCCCAATGAGACTCCGACCGACACCATTGAATACAAAGGGCTAGACATTTATAGCGTTGGCTTATCGTGTGTGAAGCCTGTTATACTCGACAGACGCGTTGAAGTTAAAGAAACGCAACTCTACCAACAGCGCTATCTCGATGAGACGTATAAACGCTTCACCCAGTTAGGTGTTTTCAAGACAGTGAACATTCAACTTTCACCGCGTAACGATGCCAAAACGGGACAAGCCTTGCTCGATGTTAAAGTGTTGTTGGCGCCGAACAAAAAGCAAGCGTTAAGTTTCGACCCGCGGGTGACCAACCGCTCGGGCAACATGGGTATTTATGGCAACTTCATATACAAACATCGCAATGTCTTTCGCGGGGCAGAGTCGTTTGAATTCAAGACGGTTGTCGGAGCTGAAGCTTCCCAAGTGTTGGGTGACGGCTCTGCGAACACCGGCAATCAAATTGTTCAGCGTACTTTTCAACTGAACACCTTCGAAATTGGTCCGGAATTGAATTTGATTTTACCGCGGTTGTTTCCGCGCGACTTGGCGAAGACGAGCCGAAGCAACGATCCGAAAACTACCCTGCGTGCCGGATTGAATTATCAGCGCAGACCCGATTATACGCGAACACTTTCACAGGTGAGTTTCGGATGGACTTTCATTGAAAATCCAGAGACTGTATCTTCATTCGATATTGAATGGGCGGAATTGAGTGTCATTAAAATTGATCGTTCTGCCGCTTTCGATCAATGGTTAGGGTCGCTGAACGACAGCTATTTGGCGAACAGTTATCAAGATCACTTGATCTTAGCCTCTCGATTGGGATATACCGTAAACACGCAGAAAGACGGCAACCAACCCCGCGCATTTTACTACCGCGGAAACATTATTGAAGGAGCGGGCAATTTACTTCGTGCGGTTTATCAACGCCTTCCAAATACAGATACTGATTCTTTGGGTAGCTACGAGATTAACAACATTCGCTTTGCGCAATATGTGAAGTCGGATCACGATGTGCGCTTCTATACGCAAAAGGATGACCGCAATAAATTCGCTTTTCGCGCATTTGTTGGTGTTGGTATACCTCTGAAAAATCTATCTTCCCTACCCTTCGAAAAAAGTTATTTCAGTGGTGGTGCGAACGGATTGCGCGCGTGGCAAGCACGAACGCTGGGGCCAGGTAGTTTTCGCGACACGACGTTGGTTCGTTCGTTCAACAACATTGGCGATATAAAATTGGAATTCAATGCGGAATATCGTTTCAAGATTACGCACATGTTTCAAGCTGCTTTTTTCGTAGATGCTGGAAATATTTGGATAGCGAACAAAGACAACAGTCGTCCGAATGCAGAGTTCGATAAGAATCGTTTTTATAAAGAGTTCGCGCTGGGTGCTGGTGCTGGATTGCGCTTCGATTTCGATTTCTTTATTGTTCGAATGGATGTTGGAATTCCGTTGAGAGATCCGTTGAAAGTCGATGGAGAAAAATGGCTGTGGCAAGGGAAAGAGGAGTACAATGCATTTCTTTCCAACGTGAATAATTCTCCGAGCACATTCAAACTTCAACCCGTGCTGAACTTGGGATTGGGATTTCCTTTCTAACCTTTTTCTATTTCTTGTTGAATAAGCGAGCGGGTGTGACTCGCCATTTCTTCAATAGACATGTCGAAGAATTCTTCACTATTCAAGGCTGGCAAAACGCGTAATTTCACGGTTGCAGGACGAAGAAAAAAACTACCACTGGCTAAAGCCTTCGCGCTTCCAATTATGGCTATGGGAACAATTGGAATTCTTCCTTCTTTCGAAATAGTAAAAACACCTTTTTTAAATTGAAGCAACTCATCTGTCTTCGTTCGCGTTCCTTCTGGAAAAGCGGCAATGCTCTTTCCTCCTTGAATATCCTGAATGGCAGTGCGCATGCTAGCCATGGCACGTTCTCTGTTTTTCCGGTCAACGAAAATCATTCCTACAATTTTCATGTATTGACTTAGAATAGGAATCTTCTTCAACTCAATTTTCCCTATAAAAAATAGCGGCCGATTCACTCGTGTGCAGATGATAGGTATGTCTAATTGTGAAGCGTGATTCGCTGCATAAATTGCCGGCACATCGAGAATGTTTTCCAATCCCGTTTCCTTCACACGAACCATTGAAATGGCTAGAATAACTGGAGAGAAAATGTAGTATCCCATTATTCTATGCGAATACGTTGGATTAGTAACCAGCGCGAATACCATTCCAAACAGTCCACAGAAAATGGTCCAAACAAGCAACAAAATAAGTTGCAGGATATTTATTGGAAACCACAAAACTTTTGAAATCATCCTTCCTCTCCGTTGTATTTTTCGAATCGCACAATTAAGAATTTGCTGATGGGTGTATTGCTTCGTTCCGCTGTGTGATGAAGTGGAACCAAGCAATTCGTTTCCGGAAAATATGTCCCCACACATCCTTTGGGAATGTCGTAAGGGATGACGTGAAACTTAATTGCTTTGCGTTCTACGCCTTCATGCACTGAAATAATATTCACCAATTCTTTGTGTTGAAATCCAGCTGCAAGAATATCTTCTTCGTTCATCATTAACACGCGGCGTTCGTTCTCCACTCCGCGATAGCGATCGTCTAGTCCGTATACCGTTGTGTTGAATTGATCGTGTGTGCGAATGGTCATTAAGACGTAATGTCCGGTTGGAACTTCTATGTGTTGAAGTGGCTCTGTTCTGAACTGAGCCTTTCCTGAAGGAGTTGTGAACTTGCCTTCGCGCGGACCGTTCGGAAGATAGAAACCGTCGACGCCTCGAACGCGTTTGTTGTAATTATCGAAACCTGGAATGGTAGCTTCAATTTCTTCACGAATGAAATCGTAATTGCTTCTCCATTTTTTCCAAGGGAGGTCTGACGTATTCTTGCAAGCGTTTCCGATTTCGCAAACGATTGCGGGCTCGCTCATGCAGAGTTCGGAAGCGGGGGTAACGCTTCCGCGTGAGCGATGTACGATTCCCATGGAATTTTCAACGGTCACGAATTGTTCTCCGCCTTCTTGCATGTCTATTTCCGTTCTTCCTAGGCACGGAAGAATGAGTGCCTCTTCTCCGGTTACCAGATGCGAGCGGTTTAGTTTGGTTGAGATGTGAACGGTTAATGGAACGCGCTGCATAGCCTTCCCGGTGAAGACGCTGTCGGGCGTTGCTGAAACGAAGTTTCCACCTAGGCCAATGAATATCTTCACCTTGTCTTCCGACATGGCATCAATGGCCTCTACCGCGTCGAACCCGTGTTCTCTCGGTGCTATGAAGTTGTAACGTTTGTCGAGGGCAAGCAGGAATGGTTCGCGCGGTTTTTCGTTAATGCCCATGGTTCTATCGCCTTGTACATTCGAGTGTCCGCGAACCGGACAAAGTCCCGCGCCTGGTTTTCCAATCGCACCTAACACAAGGTGAATGTTTACCACTTCTTGAATAATCGCAACGGCTTTTTTCTGTTGGGTAAGTCCCATGGCCCAGCACGAAATAATATTTTTCTTTTTGGAAATGAGTTCGGCAATTTCGAAAGCTTGCGCTTTTGAAATGCCACTGATTTCAGAACACTCGTCGAGATTTACTTCATCGAGGCTGTTCCAATAGTTGATGAATCCCTCTGTTTTTTCTTCAACGAATTTCTGATCGAGCACCCCACCTACTTCTTGTTCAAGCGTCTTCAGGTAATGTCCGATCATTTTGAATAGCGCATGATCTCCGCCTACGCGCACTTGCAAAAAATGATCAGCGAGTTGCGTACCCCCCTTTAGAATTTCTACTGGGCTTTGTGGATCAATGAACTTCGTTGTGCCCACTTCCGGAAGCGGATTGATATGTATAATCTTTCCTCCGTTTCCTTTGCATTTGGAAAGCGCCGCCATCATACGCGGATGATTGGTTCCAGGGTTTTGTCCGATTACCAAAATAGCATCTGCAATATAGAGGTCTTCGAGTTTCACTGTCCCCTTGCCTATTCCAAGAGACTCAATGAGCGCGGTTCCTGAACTTTCATGACACAGGTTGCTGCAATCCGGAAGGTTGTTCGTTCCGAATTTCCGAACGAAGAGTTGATAGAGGAAAGCCGCTTCGTTGCCTGTTCTTCCTGAAGTATAGAATACTGCTTCGTCGGGAGTTGTGCAATTGTCGAGTTCTTGCGCAATGCGACTCAAAGCAAAGTCCCATGAAACCGGTTTGTATTTGCTGCTTCCTTTTTCAAGGAACATGGGGTTGGTTATGCGTCCGCTTTTCCCAATGATGTAATCGCTCCAATCGCTCATCTCTTCTACTGTGTGCTGCGCAAAGAAATCGGGAGTACAGCGTTTGTCGGTGGCTTCTTCGGAAATGGCCTTTGCGCCGTTCTCGCAGTATTCTCCGAGTTTCGATCTATGTGTAGGGTCTGGCCACGCGCAGCCTGGGCAGTCGACACCGTCTTTTTGATTTAATTTTTGCAGCAGTTTCCAACCTTTGATCATTCCCATTTCATCGGCAATGTGTTTAATGGTTGAAGTAATAGCGGGCACACCGCATGCTGCGTCTTTGAGGTGTTTCAAGCGAATGCCTGTAAGAGTTGCAGGCGGTACTATTCGGATGTTTCTCATTGAGCGAATATAATGCTTAATTGAAAGAACTGTTAGTTGGTAAGAGAAGTTAAGAGAGGGGAACAAAAGGGAAGAATGTTGCGAAGCAACTGATGTGCAAGCACGAATGCCCGAAGGGCGAATGCTTCGCGAATGTCTTCGACGATTATTTAATAACGCAGTTCAAACAACGTAGTTCCCACTACGAAGTAGGAACAACGAAGTTCTAACAACGTAGTTCAAACAACGTAATTCCACCGCATAAACGCGCATAACCGTTTCTTGACTTTACTGAAAGTGCTAATCAATTTTGCGAGAAAGAAAATATTCATAATTCATGTTGTCCGAATAGACAACTTAACCTAAATTTGAAAAAAATGAATGACGCTAAAAAGAGAACGATAATCTTCTACCGAGATTATTTTTCAAGCTTTTACCTGAAGCAAAGACAAAAAGTAA
>CAIZGX010000006.1 GCA_903932685.1 uncultured Bacteroidota bacterium
CTGCCCAAGTGTGATGTATCCCAAACCAACGTCGTTCAGCGTCTTCAGCGTGGTGTGAAAGTTTCGGTGAATTTCGAAAAATCAAACAGCTTGCTCAACGGTCATGTTCAACACATCGGAAATGGTTTTTCCGTTGTAGAAAATCTCCAACGTCTCGCGGTTGTAGCGCTTACCGTTGCAGGCTTCGCAATGCACATAAACATCGGGAAGGAAATTCATTTCGATCAAGCGAACTCCTCCACCCTTGCACGTTTCACATCTTCCACCTGAAATATTGAAACTGAATCTACCAGGCTGATAACCGCGAATGCGCGATTCTGGAACCGAAGCGTAAAGGTTTCGGATGTCGGTGAAGATTCCGGTGTAGGTGCTCGGATTGCTCCGAGGTGTCCGTCCAATAGGGCTTTGATCTATTTCAATAACCTTGTCTAAATGCTCGAGTCCTTCCAATTTTTTGTAAGACAAAGGCTTTCGCTGTCCATTGTAGAAATGTGCATTCAGAATTGGGTAAAGCGTATGACTGATGAGCGAAGACTTTCCACTTCCACTTACACCTGTCACACACGTGAAGGTTCCCAACGGAATTTCAATGGTCTCTCCTTTCAGGTTATGTCCGTTCGCTCCTTTCAATACTAACTTCTTTCCGTTGCCTTTGCTTCTTTCTTTCGGGACGGGGATGTTTAATTTTCCACTTAAATAATTCGCTGTAACGCTTCCAATCTTCAAAAAATCTTTTGGTTTGCCGGCAGCAACCACATGTCCACCGTGCCTTCCGGCTCCTGGACCAATGTCAATGATGTAGTCGCTTTCCAACATCATGTCTTTATCGTGCTCGACCACAATGACGCTGTTTCCACCGTCGCGCAAGTCTTTCAACGATTGAATGAGTTTCTCGTTGTCGCGCTGATGCAAACCAATGCTGGGTTCGTCGAGAATATAGAGCACTCCAACTAACTGCGAACCAATCTGTGTTGCCAATCGAATGCGCTGTGCCTCTCCTCCACTCAATGTCTTCGCGCTTCGATTTAAGTTCAAATATCCCAATCCTACGTTCAGCAAGAACTTCAAGCGTGTGCGAATTTCCTTTAAGGGTTCACGTGCAATGATTTCTTGTTTCTTATCGAAACTTGAATCGATACCTTCGAACCAAGCGCTGAGCTTTTCAATGTTCAAGGCGCTTAATTCGGAAATGGTTTTTCCTGCTACTTTGAAATGTGCAGCAGTGTCTTTCAAACGAGCACCTTTACAAGTCGGACAAGCCTTTTTGTTCATGAAGGTTTCGGCCCATTTGCGCACTGCTGGACTTCCGTCTTCTTCCGCATGTCTTTCAATAAATGCAATGAGTCCGTCGAATCGTGTGTTCATGGTTTGTCCGTTCGACATTTCCACCTCCACCTTATCATCTGTTCCATAAAGAATAACCTGAATGGCGTCTTCGTCCACTTCTTTCAACGGCGTGTTCACTGTGGCCCCGTACATTTTCAAAATGGCAGCTACTTGCTGGTTGATCCAAGAGTTCTTGTTTTCACCCAGCGGAATTATTCCGCCTTGCTTAACACTTTTCTTATTGTCGGGAATAATCTTTTCAATGTCTATTTCTGCTACTTCACCGAGGCCGCTACAATAGCTACAAGCACCGTACGGACTGTTGAAGGAAAAGAGATTCGGTTCAGGTTCTGGAAAAGAGATTCCAGAAGTTGGACACATGAGGTTTTTAGAAAAGTGATGAACTGTTTCGGTATCCAATTCCATAACCATGACATCGCCCTTGCCCATTTTTAGAGCGGTTTGAACAGTAGCCTTCAAACGAGGATTGTTCGGTTCAACAGAAAAACGATCGACTACCAATTCAATGTCGTGCACCTTGTAACGATCGAGTTTCATCTCTTTCGTCATCTCCTTCAACTTACCGTCGATTCGAGCGCGAACGTATCCTTGCTTCATGAGTGAATCGAAGAGTTCGCGGTAATGACCTTTTCGTGCCTTCACTAACGGAGAAAGAATGGCGATTTTTTTCGCCTTGAAATCTTTCGCTATTTTTTCAATAAGTTGCTCTTCGGTGAAGCGCACCATTTGTTTGCCGGTTGCTGGACTGTACGCATCTGAGGCACGAGCGTAAAGCAAACGCATGAAATCGTACACTTCAGTAATGGTGCCTACTGTAGAGCGTGGATTGCGGCTAACTGTTTTTTGTTCGATAGAAATAACCGGAGAGAGTCCGTTTACTTTATCTACATCCGGACGTTCCATTTCACCCAAAAACTGACGGGCATAAGCGTTGAACGTTTCCATATATCTGCGCTGACCTTCTGCGTATAGCGTATCGAAGGCCAGTGATGATTTTCCGCTTCCAGAAAGACCGGTAATGACAACCAGTTGGTTTCTTGGAATGGTGAGATCTATATTTTTAAGATTGTTTTCTCGTGCGCCGAGAATTTCAATTTTTTCTTCTTCCATAGTTAGTCACGAGCGGGAAGCACTTTGCCGCTGCATTTACCAAAACCCACTTTCACCCCATCTTGTTCAGCGTAACCGGTAATTGTAACGGTATCGCCATCTGCAATGAATGAACGCGTTGTGCCATCAGGCATTTCAACAGGCTTCGTTCCTTTCCATGCAATTTCAAGCATGCTTCCGAAAGAACCCTCTGTTGGACCGCTAATGGTTCCGCTCGCCATCATGTCGCCACAACGAATGTTACATCCGCCAACCGTATGATGCGCCAATTGCTGATTCATGTTCCAATACATGTGTTTGAAATTGCTGTTTGAAACCACTTGCTTTTCGCCAGCTTCGGTTTGAATTTCAACTTGAAGATTGATATTTATGTTCTTAATTCCGTTGTATTGAAGGTATGGCAAAACCTCTGGATCTTGCAATGGACCTATGGTTCTGAAAGGCTCTAATGCATCGAGAGTAACAATCCAAGGAGACACCGTTGAAGCGAAATTCTTCGCTAAGAATGGTCCTAATGGTACATACTCCCAACGTTGAATATCGCGTGCACTCCAATCGTTGAAGAGCATGAGTCCAAAAATGTAATCGTCGGCCTCTTGCGTTGATATGCGCTCACCCATTGGCTTCCCGTCAAATGTCACGAATGCCATTTCCAATTCGAAATCGAGTTGTTTCGTTGGACCATAAGTCGGTTGTGTTTCATCGGAAGCGTTCACTTGTCCACACGGACGCGTCACTGCTGTTCCGTCCACTACAATGCTGGAAGCTCTTCCGTGATAACCGACAGGCAAGTGTTTCCAGTTTGGAAGCAATGCTTTCTCAGGATCGCGGAACATGGTTCCAACGTTACGAGCGTGATCCATGCTGCTGTAAAAATCTGTATAATCTCCAATTTCAATTGGAAGGTGCATTTGCACTTCGTTCATTTTAATTAGGCAAGAGCGGAGTTCGCTTTTTACGATTGCATCTTGATTGGCATTGAGCAAATCGGCCAATCTCATTCGCAAAGCCGAGCAAGCTTTCTTGCCGTGCCTCATCATTTTATTCAATGAATGTGATCGGTATTCTTCAGAACCGAAAGGCAATGCAGAGATGTGATTTTGTTGAAAGACACGAAAAATATCTAAGACGTAATTTCCAATGGCCACGCCTACACGAAAATCTCCTCTTCCTGTAGAGAATATTCCGAAAGGAAGATTTTGTATCGGGAACTCAGTATTTTCGGCACCTTCAACCCAAGTCTTATCGCTAAATGGAATGATATTTTTCATAAGCTTAATTTTCATTTCAAATGTAGTTCGCTTTTCGGTTCTTTCTAACTTGCGGACGCATGAAAAAATCAACGAAATACATTCTTGTCGGGACAGCTTTTTTCTTGCTTGGTCTACACTTTTCGTTGAGCGCTCTTTATGCCTTTCGAAGGCATTACGACATTCCTTTGGTTGAATCGGTAGCCAATCGATACGGATTTCCCTTTCTCCATCAGGGATATAGCCTGTTTGTGCCTATGTCTGATTTCGATGACTTCCTTGAAGTTCGTTACCGAGAAGGCGGTAACTGGACTGCGTTTCAGGAAATTGGCAATCGCTATGAATACGATGTAGACAGCAAACTTCGTCAGTTCGAGGAGTTTTCAACCGCGAATTTGAACAATCAGATCATTAACAATCTCTATTGGAAGGACGGTGTTCGTCAGCTTGAACGCATTGAACAATCTACCGATTATGGAAGAGCCGTTTATTTCTGTCAACGCCTAGAACGCTACAAACGCAAGCTCACGCATTCGCATACCTACATCGATTCCTTGCAGATTCGCTTGGTGTTTCATTTTCATCCGTTGAACGGCGAGCAGAAGAACGATGTGTTTGAATTTAGTAAGGAATTGGTTGAAATAGACAAATGAAGAAGCGCATAGATAACTACATTGATGGGTTGTTTGTCCCTTACGCTTCCTCTTGGAACGAGCGCACTTTTGTGAGTTTGGTCTATGCGTGGTTCGTCTTTTTCGCCTTTTGGAATTGGCATTCGGTGTGGTTAATTTGGGGGGAAGACAGCGTGTGTATTCGTTATGGCGCCGACGATACGCGTTTGAATAATTTGGTTTACGCGTTGATGTACAATTTAAAATGGTTCAAACCGGTGTTTATTGTCCATTTGATTGTTTCCTTTTTCTCGATCTTTCATTTCCGTTGGGTGTTTTTGTTTCGAGGACTGGCGTGGCTTTCTGCGTTATGGATATACTACGCAGGTATTAATTCCATGAACGCGGGTTATGTATATATGATGCTCTTAATGTTTTATTCCATTCCTTATTCGGCGAAAGCTAACAAACCCTTTTGGGCATTTTTATCGCGATTGAGTTTGCTAGCTGCGGGCATTCAGGTTGGGTTAATTTATTTCTATACCTCGCTTTACAAAATCACGAGTTGGCAGTGGTTGTCGGGTGAAGCCATTTATCAGACTTTCGTGAGTGATTGGTTCAGCAATGAGACAATTCGTGTAGTTGCTCAAGACATGCCCTATTTCATTTCGGTTATCTCTGCTTATATAATTATGCTTTTCCAACTCACTTTTCCAATTATTATCAATTGGAAAAAGACTCGGAAATATGCCGTAATCATTGGCGTTTCGATACACCTTTACATTGGAATCTTTATGCACATGTGGGATTTCGCTTTGGCGATGATGATTCCGTACACGCTGTTCCTCAATTCAAATTCGGATCTTCAGGAAAGTTAGAAAGTAACTTTCCTTTTGGGCCGAGGCGTTCCATGACTTCCTTCCAGACGTTGTTCTCTTTCGAGTTCATGATTAATTTGGAAGGAACATTAACCACGAACCAAGACTTGGAGGTTATTTCTTCTTGAAGCTGTCCGATAGACCAACCGCTATATCCAACGAAAAAACGAATGGCATTTTCCGGAAGGGTTCCTTCTTCAATACGTTCGCGAATACGCGTGAAATCTCCACCGTACCAAACACCTTCAACAATAGGCGTGCTTCCTTCAATCTCTTCTCCCAACGAATGAATGTAAAAGAGACTGTCGTTCTTCACAGGGCCGCCCAAACTAACGCGTCCGGGCATCTCAGGGAAATTCGCAATGATCTTGCTAATCGGAAGGTCTATGTAATTGTTCAACACGAATCCGAAAGAGCCTTCTTCGTTGTTCTCGCACATGAGAATAACGGTCCGATGAAAAAACGGATCGCTGATGTAAGGCTCAGACAACAAGACTTGTCCACGCTTCGGCACAGTGCTATCGCTCGGTTGAAAATTCACAGGGCTAAAATAGGAATTCCTTACTTTCGCAACATGCGTTTTCAATTAATAGTTTTTCTTTTCCTACTTCCATTTGTAACCCTTGCCCAACCTGGCGGAGGAGGCGGTGCTTACTTTCGACATTTCGGAGTTCCCGGAAAAGATTATACTTCTGAACTGTGCTTGAAGCACATGAAACTGCAGCTCATGAGCGGCGAACGTTCTAACATAATCGATTCAGAACAAAAAGAAATTCGCAGTCTGCATCTGGAACACAACGGTTGGTCGGCTCGTTACGCCGGACAAGAGTATCGCCAATCTGAAAACCATTACCGCTTGGTTTGGAAGGAAGACAACGATTCCATGGTCGTAATCTTCACGAACCTTATGCCTGAAAACGGAGCGGGATATTCAGAGACGTTCGACAGTCTCGTCTTTATACCCGGACATTATGAATTGCGCCTCTCGCAGGACCGTCGCATTCCGGGACATGAAAGTTTCACTCCGAGAACACATTTGAATTGGTTCAAGGAAATGGCTGCTACCGCTTATTTTCCAACCCGTCCGACGTATTCCTTCTATTACTATTACAACGCCGCGCATCAAGAAAATTCGCAAGTCAAATACGAATATTCTGAACCTCATTTGATTAAGGCGCAACAAATGTCCGAAACGTTCGATCAAAAGAAATTAGTGCTCACCGAACGCATTCGCTTTCATCGTTTAAAATTCAATAATGAAACAGCCTTGAATCTTGCTTTAGAGTTAGACTCACTTTGCGGCTCATTAAGTAGGATAGACAATTCAGCCTGCAATGTTCTTATTGAACTTTACACCGAGCGAAAAGAATACGAGAAAGCTCTTCCCTACTACGCAAGACTTTCCAAGCAATACAACGATGCAAGTAATTTGATTTGCGAAGCGCTCTTCCTTGAAATGAAATTGAATCGCTCTGAAGAGGCCATTGCTATTTGTGAAATTCTACTCAGTCGCATTCCCGAAGATCACATGAAAGAATATCCCATTGGGGCATCACCACATGCTGAAACCATTCTTCACATTGGAGAAATCTTTTGGCATGCGAACAAACCCAAAGAAGCCATATTCTATTTTGAACTCGCCGTTCAAGTGGGGGCCTTCCATACCAGCGACAATCGATATGTGAATTTATTCGAAACCTACATTGAAAAATTTCCAATCGAAACAACCTTCTACATCTGCCGCGCCGCTGCAAATATCGGAAGAGCGCCTTACCTCGGTTGGGGAAACATGACGCGCATTGCTTGCATTGAAGCTATGGAAGATTGCGACAACGCCGTGAGATTGGGTAGAAAAGACTTCTTAGTCTATTACACCAAAGGTGAAGCTATGCAACTTGTTAAGAAAAATGAAGAAGGACTGAAAGTCGCAGACGAATGCATTCGCCTTGAACCGAAAGACCCAAGAGGATACTTGCTGAAGAGCATGTTCTACAACGACATTCGAACCGAAAACGCCATGAAAAAAGCGGAAGAATACCGAACCGAATTTCGCAATAGACTCACCACCTTTCGTTTCGATTTTCATTATTAGAAAATTCAAAGTGTATGCGCCTTGTAACGTTATCTTTGCCGTATGGATGAATCGAGACTTTCTGCCCTTCGCGCCGAGTTGAACAAAATTCACAAATGGCCAAGTAAGTACATGTTTAAGTTTATTGTTCCTTCATTCGAAGAGCGCGTAACAGCAGTGAAATTAATCTTTGGTGAAAGTGCGCATTTCGAGATGAAGTGGAGTGCAAACGGAAAATACACCTCTATTACTGTTCATGCCATGATGTTGAGCGTTGACGAGATTTTCGAGAGGTATGATGAGGCTGCTAAAATTGAAGGAATAATAAGTTTATAATATGAAGACATTTGAACTGTTAAGAAACGTATTGCTAGTGTCTTTGCTGGCCATGCTGACGTATGTGTTGTACAAACGCATGTTGCACGTTATGCGGAAGCAGCATGTACAGGAGAAATTTCCAGCTCTTCCGAATCAATTGCATTGGACAGAATCTGGACAAGGGCAAATTGCGTTGAAGCTGAGCATGAAGATGCATTTAGAGATTCAAATCTTCAATGCAGAAAATGCATCTATTCTAACCCTTGCCAACGAAGAGTTCCCTAAGGGAGATCATATTTTCACTTTTGAAAAGAGTCAATTTTCTTCCGGAAAATATTACTACAAAATTGTTTCTCCGCACGAACAAGCTTCTCAATACTTCAACATCTAATGTCGTTACGCATTGTCTTTCTTGGTACTCCTGAATTCGCGACAACCTCGCTGAATGCCTTGTTGCAAAGCAAACACGAATTGGTTGGCGTAGTCACTGCTCCGGATAAACCCGCAGGACGCGGACAGCAGCTGAATGAAAGCGATGTCAAGAAGTTCGCGGTTCAACATGAATTGAAATTGTTTCAACCTGAAAAATTACGCGACGAGCATTTCATTCATGAATTGAAAAAATTGAATGCCGATTTATTCGTGGTGGTGGCCTTCCGCATGTTACCCGAAGTGGTTTGGAATATGCCTCGATTGGGTACATTGAATTTGCACGGTTCCCTCCTTCCGCAATACCGCGGAGCGGCTCCCATTCAATGGGCAGTCATGAACGGAGAGACAGAAACCGGATGCACGACCTTCCGATTGAAACACGAAATAGACACCGGAGAAGTTTTGGGTCAGCATAAAATGAGCATCGCTCCGAACGAAACAGCCGGAGAATTATACGAGCGCATGATGCACGAAGGCGCAGACTTGTTGGTTCGTACTCTTGATTTGCTAGAAGAAAGAAAGGTTGAACCAATAGCGCAAGAAGAACTAATTACCAGCGAATTAAAGCACGCACCTAAACTTTTAAAAGAAGACGGAAGAGTGCGATTGACGGACACCCCAGCGGTGGTGCACAACCGCGTTCGCGGAGTCACTCCCTTCCCTGGCGCCTTCACTACTTTTCAAGGTAAGATCTTAAAAATTCACAAAGGCCTTCCTGAAGAAACCGAACATTCATTCGATTTGGGTTCATTTCATTCCGACAACAAGACGTTTTTGAAGTTGGCGGTTAATGGAGGGTTTTATAATCTCTTTGAAGTTCAGTTGGAAGGGAAGAAACGAATGGCGGTGGATGAGTTCTTGCGCGGAGTGAACATCCCATTGTGAATATGCTTTTCATTCAGGAAGTTTCAATGAGATAAAAAATGTATTTTTGAATTCTAAATCTTAATCATATGTCAAGTCAATTACTCAAAGGCAAAAAAGGAATTATCAGTGGTGCATTGAATAACATGAGTATCGCATGGAAAGTGGCCGAGCGTGCTGCTGAAGAAGGTGCTGAAATTGTTTTAACCAATGCTCCTATTGCCATGCGCATGGGTGAAATCAACGGTTTGGCTGAAAAGATTAACGCTCCAATTTTCGCTGCAGATGCAACGAACGAAGCAGATTTAGAAAACCTTTTCGATAAGTCTATGGAACACTTCGGTGGGAAAGTAGATTTCGTTTTGCACAGCATTGGCATGTCGCCGAACGTTCGCAAAGGCAGACATTACACAGATTTGAACTACGAGTGGTACAAGCAATCTTTGGACGTAAGCGCAATGTCGTTGCACAAAATGTTGGCCACTGCTTATAAGAAAGACGCCATTAGCGATTGGGGAAGTGTTGTTGCATTAAGCTACATTGCAGCACAACGCACGTTCCCAGATTATTCAGACATGGCAGACGCGAAAGCGTTGTTGGAGAGCATTGCGCGCAGCTTCGGTTACCACTACGGTGCCGCGAAGAAAGTGCGTATCAACACCATTTCTCAATCTCCAACAGTGACAACTGCTGGATCAGGCGTAAAAGGATTCGACGGCTTTATTAGTTTCGCCGAAGAAATGTCTCCGCTTGGAAATGCAGACGCCTTGGCATGTGCAGACTATTGCATCTCGTTATTCAGCGACTTAACGCGCTACGTAACCATGCAGAACCTCTTCCACGACGGCGGCTTCTCATCAACCGGTGTTACTCCTCCGGTGATTGAGCGATTCACGAAGTAGTTGAACTTCGTTGTTCCTACTACGTAATTGGAAAATCGAAGATTTTATTCGTACGAAGTAATTCCTATTTCATAATTGGAACATTTTTTCGGAAAATTCATTTGAATTCTCTCGACAATATCGATTCGCATGCAGTCTTTAATTCATTCAATTCAAAAGCGGTGTGATAAATACGTTCTAATTTCACATTGTGATATTCGTGGATAATGAAATTTCGAAACGATTTTGGTAAGAACCATGGGAAATCATATCGTCTGAGTATTTCTGGAGAAATTGCCCCTGCGGCTTCTCCGATGATCAGGAATTGATATTGAACTGCACTGTGAAGCATCACATCGTTTTCAAATTCAAGCAGCGTTTTATCATTTACAAACGCTTCAATTATAGAAATAGAAGTCAATATATCTTCAACCCTTTGTTTGTCTCTTGGCTTTGACATACACGACTTCTTTTTCTCGAACCACTTCAACAGCAGCAGATGGTTTCAATTGGCCTTCTTCAACTAAATCTACTTTCCGATTTAACAATTCTTCAAGGTCGTGCTGCATTTTAAGAATGTCGAACATGGATATTTTCTTCTTCGCCACAAACTGAATCAAAAGATCAATATCACTTTTCGCTGTTTCTTCCTTTCTTACAAATGATCCGAACAAACTCACTTCTTGAACAACATCTTGCTTGGTGAAATAAGTCTCTACCGTCTTTTTTATATGCTCTTTTTCTGAATCGTGTTTGGTTTTGTATACCACTTGCTTTTCCAACAATTTTAAAATTGACAACGCATCATCTTCATGTTCCAATTGCTTGTAAAGCTTTTCAGCCAAGAAAACCTTATGTAGCTCCTGAATATCTTTTTTATAAAGTTTAGCCAATTGCGTCAGCACATCCTTCGTTACCGGACGCTTTCCGTTTTCCATCTTACTCAATATGGCTTGGTCAATCTCCAAATAGGCAGCTACCTCGCGCAAGGTTTTACCACTCTCTTTTCTTAGGTCTTGCAAATACTTGCTAATATCCAATTTTGACAATTTCATTCTTGACAAATATAGTCAAGTAACTGCGTTGTTCCTACTTCGTAATGGGAAAATCAGAGATTTTATTCCTACTGCGTAATTGGAACTACGTTGTTAAAAAGTCGAAGACCCTAGTCCTTCGGACCCTCGCGATAAAGTCGCCTTCGCAAAGCCATTTGCCCTCGCGAAGCAATTTGCTTCGCAATGTGATACTTTTGCACTACATAAAACTCAAATGCACGGAAAAGGAAAACGAATAGCAGTTATTGGCGGTGGAGCAGCAGGAATCTTCGGTGCAATACGCTTGGCGGAACTGCTGCCAGAAGCAGAGGTAATCGTATTTGAAAAAAGTAAGAACCTATTAAGCAAAGTGAAAGTCAGCGGTGGCGGTAGATGCAACGTGACACACTCCTGCTTCGAGCCAAAAGAACTGGTGAAGTTCTATCCGCGTGGAAGCAAAGAATTGCTCTCACCTTTCTTCTCGTTTCAACCTTCCAACATGATCTATTGGCTGCTCGATCGCGGCGTGGAAACACACACCGAAGAAGACGGACGCATGTTTCCTTCCACCAATAAATCGCAAACCATTATCGACTGCTTCATGAATGAAGCAGAAAAGCTAGGTGTTCAAATTAAAACCGAATACGCAGCAAACCTCTCTTTCCTTCAATCGTATGACGCTGTTTTAATGACAGCTGGTTCTAGTGAACTCGTATGGAAAGACCTCGAAGAAAACGGTGTGCCGTGTGTTCCGCGTGTCCCTTCCCTATTCACCTTCCATATAAACGATAAATCACTTCACGAACTTTCAGGGATTTCTGTTCCGCAGGCACAACTGGAAATTCGCGATACGAAAATAAAAACCAATGGTCCAATGCTCATTACGCATTGGGGATTAAGCGGTCCAGCTGTGCTGAAAGCCTCTGCCTTCGGCGCACTCGCGTTGGCCGAGAAAAATTACGAAGCCACCGTTCGCATCAACTGGATCAATCAAAACTTCAACGATACACTCGATGAATTGAAAGACCTCCGCGAATCGCATCCGAAGAAAATGTGCGTCACGTTCAATCCGTATCAACTCTCTTCGAGATTGTGGAATTGGCATTTGCAACGCGCCGATCTCTTCCTCAAAGACTGGGCGAATAGCAGTAACAAGTCGCTCGAAATTTTGGCTGAATCTCTCGTTCGTTGCGACCTTCTCATGACGGGCAAGAGCACGTTCAAAGAAGAATTCGTCACCGCCGGTGGAGTAGATCTAAAGCACGTGAACTTTCAAACCATGGAACACAAACTTGTTCCGAATTTGTATTTCGCTGGAGAAGTGTTGAACATTGACGCGGTTACCGGCGGATATAATTTTCAAGCTGCCTGGACCAGCGCATGGATTGCCGCGCAAGGTATTGCAGATAAATTAGCAGAATGAGTCACGAAGAATACATGCAAATAGCTCTCGACCTTTCCTTGTACGGAATGGGTTCGGTGGCTCCAAACCCCATGGTGGGATGCGTAATCGTGCACAACGACGAAATTATTTCTAAAGGATATCACACCGCTTACGGCGAACCCCACGCCGAAGTTGAAGCCATTCGCTACGTTGAAGACAAAAGCATTTTGAAGGAATGTACGCTCTACGTCACCCTCGAACCCTGCGCACATTTCGGCAAGACTCCTCCTTGTGCAAACCTCATTACTGAAATGGGAATTCCGCGCGTTGTCATAGGCACACGCGATCCTTTCAGCGAAGTAAACGGAAGAGGCATTGAATACCTAAAAGCCAATGGCGTTGAGGTAATCGAAGGAATTCTCGAAGACGATTGTCGATTCTTGAATCGCAGATTCTTCACCTTCCACGAAAAAAAACGTCCGTATATTATTTTGAAATGGGCACAAACCGCAGACGGATTCATGGACAAGATTCGTGAAGAAAATGAACGCGGCTCCTTCCCTATTTCTTCTTCTGAATCGCGACAGTTGGTGCACCAGTGGCGCAGTTTAGAACAGGCCATTTTAGTTGGACCAACAACAGCGCTTAACGACGATCCTGCACTGACCGTACGTTTGGTGGAAGGCGAAAATCCGATTCGCATTGTGATCGATGAAAAGGGATGCCTTCCGGAAGAGCTTCAGTTGTTCAACAACGAAGCGCGAACCATTGCCCTGGTGGGCAACGGCGTTCAAGCGAGATACAACTGCGAAATTCTTCCACTCGAAAAATCTGGCGTGGAAGAATGGATACGTGTTTTGCATGCCGCGAATATTCAAAGCATCTTGGTTGAAGGCGGCGCTGGAATACTGAATACCTTTATTGAAAGCGGAATATGGGACGAAATGCGCGTATTCACTTCCAACAAAAACATTGAAACCGGATTGAAAGCTCCCCTTCAAAAGGGAAAGCCCTATTCTGAAAAGTACATCGGCGTAGATCATTTAACTGTCACTGTAAACAAATGATCTACCTCATTTTTAGCGTCATTACGAACGCAGCAATCTATTGGCTATTCAAGTACTTTGAACAAATTGAAGCGAAGATTTTCGAGACCATTGTCTTCAACTACATCGTTGCGTTTACTTGCGGAATTTTCTTCGTCCCGAATGTGCCCGAAGCTATATATAGTGCTTTGCAGTTTCCGATTTGGAGTGTTGCTGGATTGATCATGGGGTCGCTCTTCATTTCCGTTTTTTACTTCATGGCCATTACAGCAAAGAAGTCTGGAATTGCCATGGCCACGCTCAGTTCGAAGATGTCGTTGGTGCTAGCCGTAATTGTTCTAGCCTTTTTAGGGAAAGGAGAAATCACGCTGCTGAAAGCCATTGCGCTGCTGATTGCCATGTTCGGATTGTACCTTTTCAGCGTAGACCGAAAAAGCAAGTTGAGCAAAGACATGCTCTTGTATCCGGTTGTGCTTATGCTTGGAAGCACGAGTATTGATTTCAGCATTGCGTATTTTCAAGGCTTCACCACGAATCAGAATGAACTTTCGTTGTTCACCTGCATGCCCTTCATGGGAGCGGGAATGATTGGAATAAGCATCTTGATTTACAAACTCGTTTTCCGAAAGGAAAAATTCCCTTTGAAGGAATTGGGAACAGGAACATTACTCGGATTGGTGAACTACGGCTCTATCTTTTTTCTTGTTGAATTGTACCACAGCGGCTGGATGCCCGAGAGCACAATATTGCCGATCAATAATCTGTTAGTCTTAGTAATTGGATCAATTGGCGCGGTTTTTATTTTCAAAGAGAAACTCAACCGAAGAAAAATTCAAGGTTTGGTAATTTGTGTCCTCGCATTAATACTATTATTATGAAATTAAAAATTGTTCAAGCCTTATCGGCATTCATGGTTGTAGTTGGAAGTGCAATTTGCTCGGACGCAAACGCCCAAGCTTTCACTACAGCCCAGCTCGATTCAGCAAACACGGCAAAGTCTATTACTCAACTTTCTTCCGAAGAAAAGAATGTCATTAAGCTCATCAATTTAGCGCGCATGTATCCGAAACAATTCGCGAAGAATTATGTCGCGAAATACGACGAGAAGAAAACCGGATTCGATTACGGATCGGCTTATGCAAAAGACAAAGCATCTTTAATTTCAACCTTGAATGAAACCAAGCCAATGAGGCCATTGGTGTTTGACAGTAGCATGTACGTCCTTGCAAAATGCTGGAGTGTTGAAGCTGGAAAATCAGGAGCCGTTGGACATACACGTAAGACTTGTGCTTTCGGATATAGCGGCGAATGTTGCAGCTACGGTTTCAGCGGAGCCCTGGACATTGTTATGCAATTAATGATCGACTATAACGTCCCAGGTTACGGCCATCGCAAGATTATCCTCACCCCCTATTATTCCAAAATTGGAATTAAAAACGGATCACACAAGACGTATACTTACCATTCGGTCATTGACTTCAAATAAAAAAGCATAAAAAAAAGGCCGCGAGTGCGGCCTTTTTCGCTGTCTTATCAAAAATTACTTCGACATCTTCTCAGCTAATTTCAATGCTTCGTAAAGGTTTACAACCTTTCCTGTCTTTGAAAGCTTTCCGAATTTAATCTTCTTCTCTTCGTCACCTGGCATTACAACTTTGTGCTTCTTGTATGAAACTCCAGATTTAATAATGATCTCACGAACTTGAGTACCCGAAAGATTTGGATAGTAAGAAAGAATAGAAGCAGCAACACCAGCCGTAACCGGAGAAGCCATACTTGTTCCGCTTAATGGTCCGAACTCGTTATCTAAGATGGTTGCATAAATATCTACACCTGGCGCATAAATGTCAACGGTCTTATCACCGTAGTTAGAAAAGTCAGCAGACAAGTGATCAATTGAATTGTCGCTCGCACCAATTTCCAACCAAGTTGAACATGTCTTTCCGTTTTCGTAACGCGGCGTTGGGAAATTGTCTTTCACATCAACATCCTTCGAATCGTTGCCCGCTGCGTGAACCAACAAGACTCCTTTAGACTCCGCATACATTACTGCCTCGTCTACCACATCTTTATTCGGTGAGTGAGATTTGCCGAAGCTCATGTTAACTACACGAGCACCATTGTCTGCGGCATAACGAATGGCGTTTGCAACGTCTTTGTCGCGCTCGTCTCCGTCTGGCACACAACGTATAATCATCAACTGCGCAGTCTTACAAATGCCGTCCATTCCCGTTCCGTTGTTCGTTGCACCAACAATTCCAGCAACGTGTGTTCCGTGAAGTGCTTCCGGACCATCGATGTGGTTGTTACCGTAGTTACGCTCACGCGGATTGCTGTAATCATCACCCACCATTGTGCGTGGATTGAAATCTACATTGTACGAATAATCCAATTGAGTGCTGAAGTAACTTGCATACTCCTCCATATTAATGTTGCGCATCATAAGGTTAAGAATCATTCCTTTTGCTGCTTTCGCTTCATCGTCTGTTGGTTCGTATGCTGCAAGTTGCTCTGTGGTAAAATCGTTACCCAAAGCCATTGCCAAAATTTCCTTATTTGCCTTGTAGGTTACCATGAACGCATTGAATTGCGCCGCTTCTTCCTTCACATCACCCACACGCTTTTCGAATTCTAATTTCATCTTTTCGTATTTCGCGAAATCTGCTTTGTCTGCAGTCGCTATAGATGCTGCATCTTTTCCTTCGAAACGCTTTGCCAATGCTCCATATACTCTTGTGAATTCCAAATTGTCTTGTTTCACATCACCACCTTTTCCTCCAATGAAACTCCATCCGTGAACGTCATCAATGTAACCATTCTTGTCGTCGTCAATTCCGTTGTTCGCAATCTCACCTTTATTAGTCCAGATATTCGCATTCAAATCTTTGTGAAAAGTCTCAGACCCACTGTCAATAATTGCAACAACCACTGGTGTTGCAGTCTTTCCTTTTTCAGCCATGAACGCATGTGCCTTCACTGCACTCACTCCAGGAAGCCCGTCGGTAGCCATGTCAGCATGTTGCCACTGTGTTTTTATATCTGCGTTTTGGGCAGTAACCGCGAACGGTATAAATAATACCGAGAAAACAAAAGAAGCGATTCCTTTCGAGAAGAAAGAATTTAGCTTCGAATTCAAAATTGGTTTGTTCATATGTGTTTAATTGAGTTTGCGAAATAAGGAAAGAAAGTTCGGATTATTGCTTCATAATATAAAAAAAATATGTCATTTCCATCCGATCTTGAAATTGCACAAGCCTGCAAGATGAAGCACATCAATGAAATTGCTTCGAAGCTGAACATCAATATCGATGACCTAGAGCATTATGGTAAGAACAAAGCCAAGCTTCCGCTCAATTTAATTGACGAAGCAAAAGTGAAGCAGTCGAAATTAATTTTGGTTACTGCAATCACTCCAACCCCAGCCGGAGAAGGAAAGACAACCACTTCCATTGGTTTGAATGAAGGGTTAAATAAGTTAGGAAAGAAAGCAGTTGTCGTTCTTCGCGAGCCTTCGTTAGGTCCCGTTTTCGGAATTAAAGGTGGCGCAGCTGGAGGTGGATACGCACAAGTGGTTCCAATGGAAGACATCAATCTTCATTTCACCGGAGACTTCGCGGCTATTGAAAAAGCGAACAACTTACTTTCAGCATTGATCGACAATAACCTTCAAAATAAACAAGGAAACCTTGGACTTGATCCTCGTTTGATTTATTGGAAGCGCGTGATGGACATGAACGACCGTTCGTTGCGAAACATTACCATTGGTTTGGGTGGAACCGGAAACGGTATTCCGCGTCAAGACGGATTCAACATTACGCCTGCTTCTGAAGTCATGGCAATTCTCTGCATGAGCAAAGACCGCGAAGACTTGAAAAAGAAATTGGGAAACATCTTCGTTGGATTCACCTACGACCGCAAGCCCATCTACGCGCGCGATTTAAAAGCGGAAGGCGCTATGGCTCTGCTATTGAAAGATGCCATTATGCCGAACTTGGTTCAAACCTTAGAGGGCAATCCTGCTATTCTTCACGGTGGTCCATTCGCTAACATCGCACAAGGAACCAACACCATTATGGCAACGAAGATTGGAATGTCTTTAGCCGATTACGTAGTTACTGAAGCTGGATTCGGTGCCGATTTAGGTGCTGAGAAATTCATGCACATCAAGTGTGGCGCAGCAGGTATTGCTCCAGATGCCATCGTTCTTGTGGCTACCGTTCGCGCATTGCGTCATCACGGTGGTGCGAAAAAAGAAGAATACAACACTGCAAACATGGAGCGTGTAACCAACGGTTTCGCGAACCTTGAAAAGCACATCGAGAACTGCAAGAAGTTCGGAATTACTCCGGTTGTTGCCTTGAACCACTTCCCTACCGATTCACAAGAAGAGATCGATTTCGTTATTGCGAAATGCGCTACAATGGGCGTAAAGGCTGTTGTTGCAAGAGGTTTCTCAGATGGAGGAAACGGTATGATGAATTTGGGTGAAGCCGTATTGGATGTGATTGAAAACGGAAACAACGCGTTCCGCAGACTTTACTCGAACGATCAACCTGTAAAGGAAAAGATTGAAATCATTGCGAAAGAAATCTACGGTGCTGAACGCGTGAACTACACGAAAGAAGCGGAAGGAAATCTTCGCACCATAGAAAAATTAGGCATTGCGAACTTCCCTATTTGTATGGCGAAGACACAAAAGTCTTTCAGCGACGACGAATCGAAAATTGGTCGTCCAACAGGATTCACCATCACGGTTCGTGAATTCGAATACGCTGTTGGTGCTGGATTCATCATTCCTATTTTGGGAGAAATGATGCGTATGCCAGGTTTACCGGCTGTTCCAGCAAGTGAGCATATGGACATTGACAACAACGGTGTTATAACTGGATTGTCTTAAATCATGAAGGCTTCTTTAAACTACCAAGCATTGAAGAACGGGCAACCGGTCTCAGATGCTTTGGTGGTTGAAGTGCCTGTTCAATTATTTATTGAAGAAGAACCGCTCACGGTGTCTATGTGCACACCAACACACATTCGTGAATGGGCTTATGGAATTTTATTTACGGAAGGAATTATTCGTTCTGCTGATCAAGTTCTTTCCTATTCTGAAGAAGAAGTCGATCATCAGATAACCATTCGAGTTTCTCTGAATAATGCCACACAGGCCATCACGAACAAACGTTCGTTACTGAGTGTGTCTGCATGTGGAATATGTGGGAAAACGGCGTTTGAGCCCCCGACACTTCGTGATGACCGCGATGCGGATGACGAACGAAGTTCGATGACACTTCGTGATGACCGCGATGCGGATGACGAACGAAGTTCGATGACACCAAGTGATGACCGCGGAGCGGATGACGAACGAAGTTCGATGACGCTGCGCGAGGGGATTGCGCAAATGATGGTGCAGTTAAGAGCGTCTCAAACCTTATTCGAAGAAACGGGCGGATGCCATGCGGCGGGAGTGTTCAATAGAAAAGGCCAGCTTATTTTCGCAAGCGAAGACATTGGCCGTCACAACGCCGTTGACAAAGTAATCGGATACCTACTCCTAAACAATCAACTACGCTCGGCCAAATTCATCGTAGTAAGCGGAAGGGTTTCGTACGAGATTGTCGCGAAGTGCTTTGCTGCAGGCATACCCAATCTTGCGGCTGTTTCTTCTCCTTCATCGCTAGCCGTTGACTACGCAAAAGAATTAGGCCTATCGCTCTTTGCCTTCTGCAGAGAGAATCGCGTGACACAATACGCCTAAAGAAAAATGCCCCTTCCGAAGAAGAGGCATTTCATTTTCCTTGAAAATATTTTTATTTCTTGGAATAAACTTTTATCAAAGTAATGTCGAACATTAACGTTGAATACGGAGGAATTGGTCCTTGATCCATATCGCGGTAAGCCAACGCAGAAGGAATGAATAAACGAATCTTTCCGCCTTCCTTCACCTTTTGTAATCCTTCAGTAAATCCTGGGATTAAACCACCCAAGTTGAATGTTACAGGCTTTCCAGCATCAGATGAATCGAATATTTGTCCGTTCATTAATTTTCCAACATATTCCACTTGAACTGAATCAGTCGCGGTAGCATAAGCTCCTGTTCCTTCTTGAGTAACAACGTACATCAATCCAGACTCTTCAACTTGGATACCAGGAGTGCTTTTCTTGATTGAATCAATCACTGCAGTCTCTTTCGTTTTAACTGAAGCCAATTTCGCTTTTTCGCGACGTTGGAAATAGTTATCTAAGAACATTTGCGCTTCTTCCATTTCCATACCAGCAGCACCGTTAGCAGCCTTTTCGAAAATGTTGTAGTTAATCAATGAATCAATCTCCATGCGGTGCATATTCTCGCCAATAGCCAATCCCAATGCAAATGAAAGACTATCATTAGTTGAAGTTAATGCAACAGTTGCAGCTGTTCCGCCATGTCCCTTTTCAGAAATATGTGGAGCAATTACTAATGCAACGATAGACATTAACTTAATTAAGATGTTCATTGAAGGACCAGATGTGTCTTTGAAAGGATCACCAA
>CAIZGX010000007.1 GCA_903932685.1 uncultured Bacteroidota bacterium
AAACACGAGCACCACCAAATTTTCCTGCAATCTCGTGAGGGATTGTCCCTCTATGGATTGGAACACGTACAAGACTTTTCTTAGCATCTTCAATTGCCTTGGTAACCGCTTCAGCAACTTCTTTGGATTTTCCCAAACCGTGACCTACTACTCCGTTTTCGTTACCTACTACAACAATCGCTGCGAAACCAAATGTTCTTCCACCTTTGGTAACTTTAGTAACACGATTTACGCTTACTAAACGATCTTTCAATTCTGTTTCGCTAGCGCGAACTACTTTTCCTTCTAGCATTTGTATTAAAATTTAAGTCCGGCTTCGCGAGCTGCTTCAGCCAAAGATTTTACACGTCCATGATACAAGTATCCTCCGCGGTCAAAAACCACTTCTTCAATACCTGCTGCTTTCGCTCTTTCAGCAATTGCTTTGCCTATTATGCGCGCCTGCTCAATTTTAGCAATGTTTTGCGCTTCTTTCATAATGTTAGATGAAGCAGACGCAAGAGTTACCCCCTGGTTGTCATCTATAATTTGAGCATAAATTTGTTTGTTACTGCGGAACACACTTAAACGTGGTTTCACATCAGTACCTTTCACTCTAGCACGTATGCGAGTGCGTATTTTAGCTCTACGAGAATCTTTTGAAAATGCCATTGTATTATCAATTATTTAGCTGCTGACTTACCCGCTTTCTTGCGAACAAATTCACCAACGTAACGAACACCCTTTCCTTTATACGGCTCCGGAGTACGAAGCGAACGAATTTTTGCTGCAACTTGACCAATCAGTTGTTTGTCGTATGACTCTAGCATAATCTGTGGGTTCTCCCCTTTTTCTGCTTTGGCCGATACTTTAACTTCTGTTGGAAGTTCGAATACGATTGGGTGGCTATATCCTAATGTCAAGCTCAATTTCTGACCTTCAACATTTGCACGGTAACCAACACCGATCATTTCCAAATCTTTCTTCCAGCCCGTACTAACACCAACAACCATGTTGTTGATTAACGAGCGGTACAATCCGTGCTTTGCACGAACATCCTTATGGTCGCTAGAGCGTGTGCAAACAATCTCTGATTCGCCGATTTCAATTGTAATTGAAGAATCAACATCTTGAGACAATTCACCTTTTGGCCCTTTCACCTTAACTACGCCATTCTCCAAAACAACATGAATGTCTTTTGGCAATGGAATTGGGTTTTTACCTATTCTTGACATGGGTCAATTTTTTTCTAGTTCTTAATATACGAAACACAAAACTTCTCCGCCTACCTTCTCTTGGCGGGCTTTCTTATCTGTCATTACTCCTTTCGAAGTTGACATTACCGCAATTCCGAGTCCGTTTAATACACGTGGCAAATCATCTGCGCCAGCATATTTACGGTGTCCTGGAGAGGATATTCTATCGATTTTAGCGATTGCAGGTTGTTTCGATTTGAAATCGTATTTTAAAGCGATTTTAATCACACCCGGCGCACCTTCTTCGAATTTAAAATTCAAGATATATCCCGACTCGTGAAGGATCTTTGTAATTTCCTTCTTCAAATTGCTAGCAGGAATCTCAACCACCTTATGGCGAGCTTTCTGAGCGTTTCGAATGCGAGTTAAATAATCTGCTATTTGATCAGTAACCATGTTCTTCTTTTCTTAATTATTACCAACTTGCTTTTTTAACACCTGGAATCAATCCGTTCAGAGCCAATTCACGGAATTGGTTACGACATAATCCGAATTGACGCATATAACCTCTTGGCTTCCCGGTCAACATGCAACGATTGTGAACACGCACAGCGCTACTGTTTTTTGGAAGTTTTTGAAGTGCATCCCAATCACCTGCTGCTTTAAGCTCTGCTCGCTTAGTAGCATATTTTTCAACCAATGCGATGCGTTTACGCTCGCGGGCTTTCATTGATTCTTTTGCCATTCTTTCTAATCTTATTATTTTACGAAAGGAAATCCAAATTCTTCAAGAAGAGCTTTTGCCTCTTCGTTTGTTTTAGCATTCGTAACGAACGTAATGTCCATTCCGTTGATTGCTTTTACTTTTTCCAAATCAATCTCTGGGAAAATGATTTGCTCTTTCACTCCGAAAGTGAAGTTTCCACGTCCATCAAATCCTGAAGACTTAACCCCACGGAAGTCACGAGTTCTCGGAAGAGCCACAGCGATCAAACGGTCTAAGAATTCATACATTGTGTTTCCACGTAGAGTCACTCTTGCTCCGATTGGAACGCCTTTACGCAATTTGAAGTTCGAGATATCCTTTGTAGAAAAAGTAGCCACTGCGCGTTGACCGCTAATTAGTGTCATTTCATCTACAGCAGCATCTACTAATTTCTTATCTGCAGTAGCCTTACCAATTCCTTGGTTTAGGCAAATCTTCGTGATGCAAGGAACTTGCATATTTGAAGAATATTCAAAGCGCTTTTGAAGATTATCTTTAATCTCCGCCTCGTACTTTGATTTTAATCTTGGTTGATAGTTCATTTGATAACCTCCCCTGATTTTTTAGAGATTCTTACTAACTTTCCTTCTTCATTGCGGGCTTTTCCAACACGTGTCGCATTACCAGCTGCATCAATTAACATTACATTGCTAATGTGCATGGCCGCTTCGCGTTTTTCAATTCCGCCTTGAGGATTTTGTGCAGAGGGCTTACGGTGACGGGAAATCATGTTTACCCCTTCAACAGTAACTCTGTCTTTATCGCGATCTACAACAATCACAAGTCCTTTTTCACCTTTGTGATTACCGGTAGTTACCACTACCATATCGCCTTTTTTTATTTTGAGTCGCTTGAACATCTCGCTATCTATTTACTTCGTTTATAGTACTTCAGGAGCCAAAGAAACAATTTTCATGTAGTCTTTCTCGCGTAATTCACGAGCCACTGGGCCGAAAATACGGGTTCCTCTCATTTCTCCTTGTGCATTCAACAATACTACTGCATTGTCATCGAAACGAATGTAGCTACCATCTCCGCGACGAACTTCTTTTTTCGTGCGAACAATAACTGCTTTCGAAACTACACCTTTTTTAACATTGCCGCTAGGCATGGCATCTTTTACAGTAACCACTACTTGGTCACCTACTGATGCATATCGACGACGGGTACCACCCAACACGCGTATTACGAGCACTTCTTTAGCTCCGCTGTTGTCTGCAACCTTTAGTCTGGATTCGTTCTGTATCATATCCTCTAATCTTTATTCGATTATTTCGCTTTTTCAATTACTTCAACCATTCTCCAGCGCTTAAGCTTGCTCATTGGTCGAGTTTCCATGATTTTCACCACGTCACCTATTCCGCATTCTCCGGTTTCATCGTGAGCCATGAAATTCTTCGTTTGCTTCACAAATTTTCCGTATTTCGGGTGCATCATTTTCATTTCAACTGCAACCACGATGCTTTTGTCCATCTTGTTAGATGTAACAATACCGGTTCTTTCTTTTCTTAAGTTCCTTTCCATTGCTTGAGTAGGATTAACGGTTGTTTTTCATTTCATTCATAACCGTGTGAATTCGCGCAATTTCTCGGCGTTTCTCACGCAAAACCATTGGGTTTTCTGTTCCTGCTACTGTGTGATTAAACGACATCTTTGCAAGTTCTGCTTTTTTCTCCATGACTTGAACATTCAAGTCTTCAATGGTCATGTTTCTGTATTCTGATGCTTTCATGTTCTTATTCGGTATAATCTGGACGAACAATAAATTTAGTACGGCAAGGTAATTTTTGTGCCGCCAATCTTAGGGCCTCTTGAGCCGTCTCCAAAGAAACTCCTTCTGCTTCAAACAGAATTCTTCCCGGTTTAACTACTGCTACCCAATGGTCTGGAGCTCCCTTTCCTTTACCCATACGTACCTCGGCTGGTTTGGCTGTAATAGGCTTGTCTGGAAAGATACGAATCCACACCTTACCCTCACGCTTCATGAAACGTGTCAAAGCGACACGTGCTGCTTCAAGTTGACGTGATGTGATGAATCCCTCATCCATGGTTTTGATAGCGAAGCTACCGAAAGCCAATTGCGATCCTCTGTAGGCAATTCCTTTGATTTTGCCTTTCTGCTGCTTTCTATATTTGGTCCTTTTGGGCTGTAACATAATCGTAATGTTTTAATATTATCTTCTTCCTCCGCGGCGATCGTTTCCACCACCACCTGCGTTAGCTGGGCGCTTTTGTTGTTGAGCAGCTTGTCCGAAATTTGGAGAAAGATCACGCTTTCCGAAAACTTCACCACGACAAATCCACACTTTCAAACCGATACGACCATAGCTCGTGTGAGCTTCTGCATTGTGGTAATCAATATCTGCGCGAAGTGTATGCAAAGGAGTACGTCCTTCTTTGTATGTTTCGCTTCTCGCAATCTCAGCACCGTTTACACGACCAGAGATTGTTACCTTGATACCTTCTGCACCCAACTTCATTGCTGAACTGATAGCCATTTTAGTCGCTCTTCTATAAGAGATACGTCCTTCAATCTGACGACAGATACCTTCAGCTACTAAACGAGCATCGATTTCTGGGCGCTTGATTTCAAAGATGTTGATCTGAGCATCCTTTCCAGTAAGCTTTTTCAACTCTTCTTTCAACTTATCTACTTCAGATCCTTGTTTTCCGATGATTACACCTGGACGAGCTGTGTTGATGGTAACAGTTACCAACTTCAGCGTACGCTCAATAATAATTTTCGAAACAGACGCTTTCTTCAAACGCGCCATCAAGTATTTGCGGATTTTATCGTCTTCAACGATTTTTTCTCCGTAGCTTTTTCCACCAAACCAATTGCTGTCCCATCCTTTGATGAAACCTAAACGGAGGCCTATTGGATTACACTTTTGTCCCATTTCTTTTGTCTCTTTTAATTATTTTTTATCGAGAATGATTGTCACGTGGTTGCTACGCTTACGTATGCGGTGAGCTCTACCTTGGGGAGCTGGGCTGATTCTTTTCAAAGTGCGAGAAACGTCTACACGAATTTCTTTCACGATTACATTTGATTCAGCAATATCGCTTCCTTCATTTTTAGCTTGCCAGTTTGCGATAGCAGAGCGTAAAAGTTTTTCCAAAGGCATTGCACTTACTGTACGAGTGAACTTTAAAATATTTAAAGCAGCACCTACTTCTTTTCCACGAATAATATCTGCAACCAATCGCATTTTACGAGGTGATGTCGGATGATCATTCAATTTAGCGATAGCAGTTTTTTTCATCTGCTCTTTTATCGCGTTGGCCATTTCTCTTTTGCGAGCTCCCATAGTGTCTTGTTGTGTTTATCGGGATTGTTCGTTATTTTCTATTTCCACCGTGTCCACGGAAGGTGCGTGTTGGAGAAAACTCTCCAAGTTTGTGTCCAACCATGTTCTCTGTAACATATACAGGAATGAATTGCTTACCATTGTGCACTGCAATCGTCAAACCAACAAACTGAGGTGTGATGGTTGAAGCACGGCTCCATGTTTTGATTACGCCTTTTTTTGCGTTTTCTTGGGCATCGTCTACGCGCATTTGAAGCTTGTAGTGTACAAAAGGTGGTTTTTTTAGTGACCTAGCCATTTCTCAATTATTTCTTTCTACGTTCAATGATAAATTTACTTGACGGCTTCTTGCTTTTGCGCGTCTTTAATCCTTTAGCAGGCGTTCCTTTGCGTGATCTTGGGATACCTCCAGACTGACGTCCTTCACCACCACCCATTGGGTGATCCACAGGATTCATTGCCACACCACGAACACGTGGACGACGACCTAACCAACGACTTCTTCCTGCCTTACCTGAGCGAGTCAAGTTATGCTCTCCGTTTGAAACAGTTCCGATAGTAGCAATACATTTTGCTAAAACCTTACGTGTTTCACCTGAAGGAAGTGTTATGATAGCATATTCACCGTCACGTGCACTTAATTGTGCGTATGAACCAGCGCTTCTTGCCATTGATCCACCTTTACCTGGACGCAACTCAATGTTGTGAATAACTGTTCCCAAAGGAATTTCACTCAATGTCATTGCATTTCCCATTTCAGGTGCACTTCCCGTTCCGCTTGAAAGCTTCATACCAACAGTTAAACCCGCAGGTGAAATGATGTAGCGCTTCTCTCCGTCTGCGTATTCAACTAGTGCAATACGTGCTGAACGGTTTGGATCGTATTCGATTGTCATTACAGTACACTCGATACCGTGCTTGTCTCTTTTGAAGTCGATAAGACGGTAGTTACGTTTGTGACCACCACCAATCATGCGCATAGTACGCTTTCCTTGGTTGTTACGTCCACCAGTCTTCTTTAATGTTACCACTAAAGGCTTGTATGGACGGTCGGTCGTCAACTCTTCGAAAGTGGAAGCCACTTTGAAGCGAGTACCTGGAGTTACCGGATTTAATTTCTTAATGCCCATTTCCTCTTCTGTTAGATGTTAGAATAAAAGTCAATTGTCTCACCAGCAGCCAACTTCACGATAGCTTTCTTGTAGCTTGCGCTTCTTCCTGAAACAACTCCTGCCTTTGTATTACGATATTTGGTCTTTCCGTCGTAACGAAGGGTGTTGATTTGCATAACTGTCACACCGTAGTTTTTCTCAATCGCTTTTTTGATTTCAATCTTATTAGCGGTCAATGCTACCACGAAGCCGTACTTGCCCTGCTTTTCTTGGATTCCGGTCATTTTCTCCGTAACCAATGGTCGAATAAGTATTTCGCTCATGACAGTTATTTTTTAAGAATGTTAGTTACCATTTCGTGTGCGTTACCTACGAAAACGATTTGATGGCTGTTCATAATATCGTATGTATTCACCATGCTAGCGATTTGCACGTTAGCGCCCTGAATGTTACGTGAGCTTAAATAAAGGCTATCGTTTCTTTCTGGGATAAGGATAAGAGATTTGCGACTGTTTAAAGAAAGATTCTTTAATACATTCAAAAACTCGCTTGTCTTTGGTTTATCAAAAGATAGAGCATCAACCAACATAATTCCGTTTTCTTTTGCCTTGTAGCTTAAAGCTGAAGCGCGAGCCAAACGTGTTGTACTTCTGTTCACTTTGATATCGTATGCTCTTGGACGTGGTCCGAATACGCTACCTCCTTGACGGAACAACGGATTCTTTGCACTACCCTTACGAGCACCACCAGTACCTTTTTGCTTGTGTAATTTCTTCGTAGAACCATGAATCTCACCTCTGTGCTTAGTCTTGTGCGTTCCTGTGCGTTGAGCAGCTAGGTAACGTTTTACGTCTAAGTAAATCGCGTGATCATTCGGTTCGATTCCGAATACTTCTGCGTCAAGTTCAACGGAACTTCCCGTCTTTTGACCTTGTATGTTGAATATATCCAGTTTCATATTACTTAATGATATAGACGGTTGAACCATTGTAGCCTGGGATTGCGCCTTTAACAAGAATCAAATTCTCATCTGCCAATACCTTAAGAACCTCTAAGTTTTGCAGTGTGCGTTGGTTTCCACCTGTTCGACCTGCCATGCGCATTCCTTTGAATACACGTGATGGGTCAGACGACGCTCCTAACGATCCCGGTGCACGTAGACGGTTGTGTTGACCGTGTGTGCTTTCTCCTACTCCACTGAATCCGTGGCGCTTTACAACACCTTGGAAACCTTTTCCTTTCGAAGTTCCGATTACATCTACGTTCTCTCCTTCGGTGAATAACTCTGTGATTGTTACAACATCACCTAAGTTCATTTCTGTTGCGAAGTCGTGGAACTCAGCGATAAATCGCTTTGGAGTTGTTCCAGCTTTTTTGAAGTGACCTTGCATTGGCTTAGAAGTGTTTTTCTCCTTCTTTTCGCCGTATGCTAGCTGAACAGCGGTATAGCCATCCTTTTCCAAGGTTCTTACTTGGGTCACTACACATGGACCAGCTTCTATCACTGTGCATGGGATATTTTTCCCAGCGGCACTGTAGACGCTAGTCATACCGATTTTTTTACCAATTATGCCTGGCATGTGTCTGTGTATTTAATTGTTAAACTTTGATTTCTACTTCCACTCCGCTAGGTAATTCTAGCTTCATCAATGCATCTACAGTCTTCGATGAAGAGCTGTAAATGTCTAACAAACGCTTGTACGAATTCAATTCGAACTGCTCACGCGCTTTCTTGTTCACGTGCGGTGAACGAAGCACTGTGTAAATGCGCTTGTGTGTTGGCAACGGAATTGGTCCGTTTACAACTGCCCCGGTCGACTTCACAGTCTTCACAATTTTCTCAGCAGACTTATCTACTAAGTTGTGATCGTAGGACTTTAATTTAATTCTAATCTTTTGAGCCATGTAGGTTCTATATATTATGCGTTTTTGCCTTTTGCTTTTGCGATTACTACCTCAGCTACGTTGTTTGGAGCTGGCGCGTAATTATTGAATTCCATTGAAGAGGTTGCACGACCTGAAGTGATGGTACGTAAGTCAGTTACATATCCGAACATTTCAGAAAGAGGTACTTTACCACTGATTACAGTTGCTCCGCTACGTTCGCTTGTTCCTTCAATCATACCACGACGCTTGTTCAAGTCACCAATAACATCACCCATGTTTTCAGATGGAGTAACGATTTCAAGCTTCATGATAGGCTCAAGAATGATTGGCTTACACTTAGGAGCTGCCTCACGGAAAGCCATCTTAGCGCACAATTCAAACGAAAGTGCATCCGAGTCAACCGCATGGAAAGATCCGTCATTCAACTCAACTCTCATTGTGTCGATGTTGTAACCGGCCAAAACACCGTTGATCATTGCTTCCTTAAATCCTTTTTCAATAGAAGGGATAAATTCACGAGGAATGTTACCACCTTTAATGTTATTTACGAATACCAAACCGCTCTTCTCAGCATCGTCGTTCGGTCCGATATTGATAACAATATCTGCGAACTTACCACGACCACCCGATTGCTTCTTGAATACTTCTCTGTGATTTGACGCAGCAGTGATAGCTTCTTTGTATGATACTTGAGGTGCACCTTGGTTACACTCTACTTTAAACTCACGACGAAGACGATCGATAATAATTTCCAAGTGCAACTCACCCATACCCGAGATTACTGTTTGACCAGTCTCATCGTCTGTACGAACACGGAACGTTGGATCTTCTTCAGCTAATTTACCCAAGGCCATACCCAACTTATCACTGTCTGCTTGAGTCTTAGGCTCAATCGCTAAACCAATTACAGGCTCAGGGAATACCATTGACTCAAGAACGATTGGGTGTTTCTCATCACACAACGTATCTCCAGTTTTGATATCTTTAAATCCTACAACAGCTCCAATATCTCCAGCACCTAAAACTTCAATTGGATTTTGCTTGTTCGCATGCATTTGGAAGATACGTGAAATACGCTCTTTGTTTCCGCTGCGTGCATTCAAGATATAAGAACCTGCATCTAATTTTCCACTGTAAGCACGAGTAAATGCTAAACGTCCTACAAATGGGTCTGTTGCAATTTTGAAAGCTAAACCTGCAAACGGCTCATCTAGAGATGGACGGCGGGTAAGCTCTTCTCCGGTATCAGGGTGAGTACCCGTAATACTTGCCTTATCTAAAGGTGATGGCATTAACTCCATTACCAAATCCAACATCGTTTGAACTCCTTTGTTCTTGAAAGAAGAACCACAAACCATTGGAACAATTTTCATATCAATAACAGCCTTACGAAGTGCGTCAAGAATTTCACGCTCTGTAATACTGTTTGGATCCTCGAAGAATTTCTCCATCAAAGACTCGTCATAATCTGCTACTGCTTCAAGAAGTTTCTCGCGATACTCTAAAGCCTCATCCATCATGTCCGCTGGAATTTCTACCTCTTGGTAAGTCATTCCTTTGTCATGCTCGTTCCAAACCATTCCACGGAAGTTGATCAAATCAACAACACCAGTGAAATCATCTTCAGCACCGATAGGTAACTGCAATGGAACTGCATTACTTCCCAACATCTCTCTAACTTGCTTAACAACGTTTAAGAAGTCAGCACCTTGACGGTCCATTTTGTTTACGAAGCCAATACGAGCAACATTGTAGTTGTTAGCCAAACGCCAGTTAGTTTCTGACTGAGGCTCTACTCCATCTACTGCAGAAAACAAAAACACCAATCCATCCAATACACGCAATGAACGATTTACCTCAACGGTAAAGTCAACGTGACCAGGAGTATCGATGATGTTAATGTGATAAGATTGGTTGCGGTACGTCCAATCAACTGTAGTCGCTGCTGAAGTAATGGTTATACCACGCTCCTGCTCTTGCGCCATCCAGTCCATTGTAGCCGCTCCGTCGTGAACTTCTCCAATTTTGTGATTTACACCTGCATAATATAAAATACGCTCGGTAGTCGTTGTCTTACCCGCATCAATGTGGGCAGCAATTCCAATATTTCTTGTATATAAAAGGTCGCGTGACATACTTTTTATTCTTAATCTTAATTAGAAACGGAAATGTGAGAATGCTTTGTTTGCTTCTGCCATTCTGTGAACATCTTCTTTCTTTTTGAAAGCTGAACCTTCACCTTTTGACGCAGCTACGATTTCGTTAGCTAATTTCTCAGCCATACTCTTCTCGTTTCTCTTACGAGAATATCCGATTAACCACTTCATTGCCATTGAACTCTTGCGATCTTCACGGATGGGTGAAGGAATTTGGAAAGTTGCTCCACCTACACGGCGGCTTCTAACCTCAACTGCTGGAGTTACGTTCTCTAACGCTTTCTTCCAAATTTCTAATCCATCTTCACTAGTCTTTGTAGCTACGCGATCGATTGCATCATAAAAGATTGAAAAGGCTACCCCTTTCTTTCCTTGAAGCATTAAATTATTAACGAACTTCGTTACAGTAACCTCGTTGAACTTCGGATCTGGAAGTACCGCAATTTTTTTGGCTTTTCTTCTTCTCATTGCAAAATATTCTTAATGCGATTATTTTTTAACTTTTGGACGCTTTGTACCGTACTTAGATCTTCTTTGACCACGACCGTTTACACCGGCTGTATCCAAAGCACCACGAACGATATGGTAACGAACACCTGGTAAATCTTTCACACGACCACCACGAACCAATACAATGCTATGCTCTTGTAGGTTGTGACCCTCTCCGCCGATATAAGCGATAATTTCAAAACCATTCGTTAAACGAACCTTAGCAACTTTACGTAATGCTGAGTTTGGCTTCTTAGGAGTAGTGGTGTATACTTTCGTACAAACCCCACGACGCTGTGGACATGAGGTTAAGGCAGCTGATTTACTGCGATAGGTCTTTGGTGTGCGACCGTTTTTAATTAACTGTTGAACTGTTGGCATTGTTATAAAAGTTCCTTTATTTCACTATTTTTAATACGAGTACACGACTCGGAAAATTCGGGGTGCAAATGTACATCACGATTTGATATTCACAAGCACTAATTTCAATTTCTTTCTAAAAAAAACAAAATCACCTTGTAATTCACTGATTTTCAACTTAAAAAATATGAGCCGAAGACCATTTTTTTTTCGATATAAACCGCTGCAAACCCCATTTCTTCACTTTTTCTCTTCTGTGAAGCCATTAATCGTTGAAAAAAGCCAATACACTTTCCACAATAAAATTGAGTTCCTCTGAAGTCATTTCTGTGTGAATGGGTAAAGACAAAACTTCACTCGACAAGAGTTCGCTTATTGGCATTGATCCTTTCGGGTATCGCATATTCTCAAAGGCTTTTTGAAAATGCAATGGAAGCGGGTAATAAATCATACTCGGTATACCCTTTCTTTCCAAATGAGACCTTAATGCATCTCTCTGCCCGTTTAAAACGCGCAATGTATACTGATGAAAAACATGTGTCCCTTCTTTGATCCTTTTCGGCGTAGAAAGACCAGCTACCTGAAGCGCAGTGTCGTAAAAGTTCGCAACGGATCTGCGAGCTTCCGCGTATTCGTTAAGGTGCTTTAACTTTATGTCCAATATTGCTGCTTGTATTGTATCCAAGCGAGAATTCACTCCGATAACATCGTGATAATAACGTACTTTTTGTCCGTGATTCGCAATCATTCTCAAATTAGCTGCAAGTTCGTCGTTGTTGGTGAACAATGCCCCTCCATCGCCAAAACAACCTAAGTTTTTTGACGGGAAAAAACTTGTGCATCCAATATCCCCAATAGTCCCAAGAAATTTCGTCTCTCCCGAATTCATTGTGAAGGTTGCGCCTAAAGCTTGTGCCGTGTCTTCAATGATAAATAAATTATGCCTCTTGGCTATGTCTATGATGGCATTCATATCGGCTCCCTGTCCGAACAAATGCACGGGAACTATAGCCTTTGTCTTCGATGTAATAGCCTTTTCAATTTCAGCTGGATCAATAGTAAAATCGCTCTCCTTCGCTTCCACTAAAACAGGGACCAATCCCAATAGCGCCATTACTTCCGCGGTGGCCACATAGGTAAAAGAAGCAGTTATCACTTCATCGCCAGGCTTTAATCCCAATCCCATCATTGCAATTTGCAATGCATCTGTCCCATTTGCGCATGGAATGACGTGCTTCACATTGAGATAACTTTCTAAGTTGGTTTGAAAGGTCTTTACCTCTGTTCCATTGATAAAGTTCGCGTTTGTCATAACATTAATAACCGCTGCGTCTACCTCTTCTTTGATTTTCAAGTATTGTTTCTTGAGATCAACCATTTGAATATTAACTGACATGTATTGAAATTTAAGGGCAACAAAATTAAGCTTTAGTTTCCAATGAATAACATTTACTTTCGCAATATGAAGAAACAAACTCTCCTTGCATTTCTGCAATTGGCATGCTTCTTTTCATTTGGACAATGGCAAGTGCGTGACTCTTCACTTTTCAATCCGCATGTAACAGTAGGTTACGGATACTCCACTCCTGGTGGAGACTTAGCGAATAGGTTCGGAAATAACGGAAGTCTTGAGGTGGGATTCCATGTGAAGGACAAAAAAAATTGGTACTATGGCGTTCAGTTCAATTACCTATTTGGAAATAAGGTTCATGAGCCAAATTTGCTTAGCAATCTGCTTACCTCGCGTGGTGAGATTCTTGACGAACAGGGACAAATTGCAACAATGTTCATTCAAGAAAGAGGATTCAATGTCTTTTTGCACGGTGGGAAATTGTTTCCAATTATTGGTCCTAACCTAAACTCAGGCCTATTGATTACTGCCGGCGTCGGTTTAATTCAGCATAAAATAAGGCTCGAGCACCAAGAAGCTAAAATTACGCAGCTCGAGGGGGATTATCTAAAAGGATACGATCGATTAACGAATGGACTTTCGGTTAACCAGTTTATTGGTTATTACCATTTAAGTAGCAACAGACTTATAAATTTTTACATCGGAGCTCAAGCCACTGAAGGCTTTACCCAGAGCAGAAGAGAATGGAATCTGGATACGCAAACACAGGACACTGATAAGCGATTGGATATGCTTTTTGGTTTGCGTGCAGGGTGGATTTTGAACTTGTATCAGCGCGCACCAAACGACTTCTACCTCTATTAACATGTTTCGATTTATTTATTCTATTGTTTGGCAAATCATTGAAGTGTTCCTTCCATTTGCTGGGCTATTCAATAAAAAAATTCGAACAGGGTATATCGGAAGAAAAAGTACAATTTCTTCGTTAAATACATGGCGTAATTCCATTCCGGACGACGCCGATGTGATTTGGTTTCATTGCGCCTCCTTAGGCGAATTTGAGCAAGGAAGGCCCGTGATGGAAGCTCTTAAAAAACAACATCCAAATTCAGTAATTGCACTTACTTTTTTCTCTCCTTCTGGATACGAAGTGCGGAAAAATTATTCTGGTGCAGATTGGATTGGATACCTTCCGCTTGACACCTTTTTCAACGCTCAGAAATTTGTTAAAATCCTTCGTCCTGAACAAGCCTTTTTTGTTAAATATGAGTTTTGGATGAATTATTTCCTTCAACTTAAAAAAAACAAGGCGAAACTCTACTGCATTTCAGTCATTCTTCGTGAGGAGCAACGTTTTTTCAAATGGCATGGGTTCATCTGGAAGCCAATGCTGAAAGCAATTACACATTTTTTTGTTCAGAACGATAATACGCTTCAACTCTTAAACAAAATTAAATTCTTCAACGTAGAAATTTCTGGAGATACGCGATTCGATCGTGTGATTGAAATTGCAAAATTTCCTATTGAACTGCCCTGGATTTCTTCATTCAAAAAAAATAATTTTCTTGTCGTTTTAGGCTCTAGCTACACCGAAGAAGAATCACTTATTGAAATGCTTCTTTCGCGAATTCCTGATATAAAAGTTTGCGTTGTTCCGCATGAAATTCATTCAACTCGAATTCAAGAATCGATTGCGCGATTTGATAAGTTTGGGGCTGTCCTTCTCTCTTCCTTTCAACCAGAAAAAAATACTGAAGCGCGTGTGCTTATTGTAGACTCCATTGGAATGCTTTCTTCCATATACGCAGAAGCAAATGCAGTTCTGCTAGGCGGCGGTTTTGGTAAGGGTTTGCACAACTCGCTGGAGATTGCTGTTTACGGTGTACCGATGGCCTTTGGCCCGAATTACAAGAAGTTTCAAGAAGCGGTTGACCTCATTCAATTAGGTGCTGCCTTTCCCATAGAAGGTCTTGAAGAACTTTCATCGTTTATTGAAGACGTACTCCATGAAAATTCAATTCCAAATAAGGGCAAAAAGTATGTTGAAGAACATGCTGGTGCGACTTCTGCAATTTTAAAAGGAATCGAAAAATACAGCGCTTAGGATACCTATCTTTGCGTTTCAAATTTTCTACTATGAGCGATAAAAAAATCATCTTTTCCATGGTGGGTGTAAACAAGTACACTCCTACTGGCAAGCACATTATAAAAGACATTTACCTTTCGTTTTACTACGGAGCTAAGATTGGCATTATTGGTTTGAACGGTGCAGGTAAATCTACCGTTATGAAAATCATTGCAAACCTTGACCAAGAGTTTCAAGGCGATGTTGTTTGGTCTGCAGGATATTCTGTTGGATACCTTCCACAAGAACCACAATTGGACGACACTAAAACAGTTCGTGAAATTGTTGAAGAAGGAGTAAAACCAATTACAGACGTATTGAAAGAATACGAAGAAATTAATATGAAGTTTGGCGATGAGGAAATCCTGAACGACCCTGATAAAATGCAGTCGTTAATGGATCGCCAAGCTGCCGTTCAAGATAAAATTGAAGCACTCGGGGGATGGGATTTAGATACTAAATTATCCATTGCTATGGATGCGTTGCGTTGTCCGGATGAAGATTCTCTAATTGAAAAATTAAGCGGTGGTGAGCGTCGACGTGTTGCATTGTGCAGACTGCTCCTTCAGAATCCGGATGTACTTTTATTGGATGAACCTACCAACCACTTGGACGCTGAAAGCGTTGAATGGTTAGAGCAGCACTTACAGCAATATCCAGGGACTGTGCTAGCCGTTACCCACGACCGTTATTTCTTGGACAATGTCGCAGGATGGATTCTTGAATTGGATCGCGGAGAAGGTATTCCTTGGGAAGGTAATTACACAGAGTGGTTAGAACAAAAATCGAAGCGCTTAGCTGCAGAAGAAAAACAAGAAAGCAAGCGTAGAAAAATATTGGAGCGCGAATTAGAGTGGGTTCGAATGAATCCAAAGGGACGTCAAGCGAAAAACAAAGCACGTATCCAGAATTACGATAAAATGATGGCTGAAGGCGAGCGTGAAAAAGACGCGAAGCTTGAGCTTCCTATTCCGAATGGTCCTCGTCTCGGAAATGACGTTATTGATGCGATTGAAATTTCGAAGTCATATGGGGACCGCCTGTTGATTGAAAACCTTTCGTTCAAGCTTCCTCCTGCTGGAATTGTTGGAGTTATTGGGCCGAATGGTGCTGGCAAGACTACGATGTTCCGCATGATCATGGGTGAAGAAACGCCGGATAGCGGTGAGTTTAAAGTTGGAGATACCGTGCAAATAGGATACGTGGATCAACGTCACGGCGAAATTGACCCGAATAAAAGCGTCTACGAAGTGATCAGTGGTGGCAACGAAGTCATTGACCTAGGCGGACAAACCATTAACTCGCGTGCCTACTGCAGTAAGTTCAACTTTGCGGGCGGAGATCAACAAAAGAAATGCGGAGTGTTATCCGGTGGAGAGCGCAATCGTTTGCACCTAGCTATGACTTTGAAAACAGAAGCGAACGTGCTTTTGCTCGATGAGCCAACGAACGACATTGACATTAACACGCTTCGCGCATTGGAGGAAGGAATTCAAAACTTCGCTGGATGTGCTGTTGTAATTAGTCACGACCGCTGGTTCTTGGATCGCATTTGCACACACATACTTGCTTTCGAGGGTGATTCACAAGTGTATTATTTTGAAGGGTCTTATTCAGAATACGAAGAAAATAAAAAGAAACGACTTGGAGACACTGGGCCTACTCGAATCAAATACAAAAAATTGACTCGATAGTCAATAATATCTTTTGAATAGCGCCCGAAAGGCGCTATTCACTTTTTAGCATGTAAAAGAAGATGCTTCGCTCTCTTTCCTAATCGTTTCTCACTAACCGAAAATTTCCTTCACGCGTTTTTCACGGTAAGAAAAAATTCCTCCCAATCTACTCTTCACATAAACAGCGTAAGCTATTCTGCCAAGGATTCCCATGCCTATAGCATAGTGAATCGTATCTATCATTTTAACTCCGCCCGCCACAGCTTCGAAGTGATGCTGGTGATGCCATAAAGCGTATGGACCGAAACGTTGTTCGTCAACAAAGTACTTGCTGTCTTCACAATGAGTAATCTCTGTTGTCCATCCCATGGGGATATTTAACAAGGGGCGAACTTTGTATTGAATAATCATTCCAGGGTACATCTTCACTCCTTCCACATCAGTAAGAATTTCAAAACTCATATCAGGAGGAGTCATTTCATTCAGATTGATTGGCGTAGCGAAATAATTCCAAACGGTATCGAGAGATGCTGGAATAAATGTTTCGGTAGATAGACGATATACTTTCATAAATTAAACAACAACAGAGTTGCTTAATTGTTTCTATGAGCGGTAACGAATCTTTTTCGTCCAAGCCAAAGACGGCTTTTCAATGAGCTGATACATCACCCAAGCCCCTAAAACAGCATAGGCCTGAATAGCTATGAAGACCACCCAAACCAACTTAGGGTCTTGCGCTTCGTGGTAGAATTTTCCATAGATGAATGAAACGAAAAAGAGATGGAATAAATAGTACGAATACGAGACATCTCCAAGAAAGCTCAACCACGATGGTCCGCGTTTTATGAAATATATGGCGAAGAAAGTAAGACCCGCGACAATGGTAATGTGCGTACCCAAATGCAATTGGTCATATATGTTGAATAACCCAAGGCAGAGTGAAGCGATTACTCCACTCCAAAATTCTAACTTTGAAATATTCTTTTTGTAATAGAGGAAAAGTGAAAAGCCCAATGCGAAAACCGGCAAATGGAAGAATACATTTTCTTTGGTGTGAATGGGCACGAAGAAATGCGATAGAAAAGTTAATCCGAGTGTTCCGTAAAAGGCAATGAGGCGAATAGACTGCTTGTTGCTAGCCAAGAATGGGAAGATTAAAGCTAAGTAGATGTAATATTGAAATTCAACGAACAAGGTCCAATACACTTCAATGACCCATTTCGATTCTTTGAAAGGGACTTGGAACGTTACGCTATCCATGAAGCGCTCCATAATTTCGACATCGTAGAACGAACGATTGTCTTTCATAATCCAGATTCCCGCTACGAACACGATTACAGAAATGACGAAAGGTGGATACAATCGCACGATTCGTTTCAACATGAATTTATCTAAATTTTTGAAGCTGTACTTTCCTTGCTCCATAGACCAAGGAAGAACGACACCGCTAATCACGAAAAAAACATACACGCCCTCTTGTCCCCAATCAAGTAATTGATGGAACTCAGGATAAAAAGGTTGAATGATAAAGGCGGAATGAAACATACATACCATCCATGCGGCTATGCCACGCAAGGCATTTAAGAGTCCTATCGGATTGGTTGTTGCTTCCATTATTAAATAAAAAAAATCCTTGAATTTCTTCAAGGATTTAGTTTGTGCGATTTCTCGCTTTTGTACCCGGAGTGGGACTTGAACCCACACGACCGCAATGGTCACAGGATTTTAAGTCCTGCGTGTCTACCGATTCCACCATCCGGGCAAAACACTCAGATAAAAAAAAACCTGACAATCAATCAGGCTTTTTAAAACTTGAGCGAGAGACGAGACTCGAACTCGCGACCCTAACCTTGGCAAGGTTATGCTCTACCAACTGAGCTACTCTCGCTTAACTATAAAGAACTTTTGGATTGCAAAAATAAAAAGAACTTCGTATTTAACAAGGCTTTTTTTTGTTTTTCTTTTCAATCGTCTAAAAGTGGATTCATAACTTGAAACCACTTCGCTGGAAACAAGGCCAATACGATCATTGCCGGGTATCCAAAAGGCAATTGCTTTGAAGTTTCTAATGTCCTTAAATCTTGATAAGAACGTTCAGGATTCGCGTGATGATCGCTGTGTCTACTTAATTCAAATAAAACTACCC
>CAIZGX010000008.1 GCA_903932685.1 uncultured Bacteroidota bacterium
ATAGGTGTAGTGGACAACATTATTGTATGGCAGTAATGAAAACGTATTTGTTTGCTGCGGACAAAATTGATTTCCTGTAACACCATCACCGCTGAATACACCGCCAGCTGGCGTTGCTTCTAAGGTAACGCATTCACCTTGCACACATAAAGGTCCTATTGGTGTTATGGATGGAAATGTGTAAAATATAGTTATGTCAAATGAAGCCTGGGGACTAACGCTTCCATTCGGATCTATGGCAATGACACTAACCGCGTTCGGAACGAAACCGCTTGGAGCCGTTGGGTTGTTTGTCCAATCTACATAAATAGTATCGTTTCCTTGAGCTGATATTATATTTCCTACTGATTGCCATTGGTAGCTCCACCCTTCTCCCAAGTCAGGGACTGAATAAATTTCAGGAGGAATAACATTTGGCCAAATAATATTGTAGCATACAGTATCTGAACCGATGATAGGCCCCACAGTAGGATTTGGTGGGTTAGTTAAGTTTTGCGAAGTGACTTGCAATGAAACGCATGCAAATAGGACAAACAACACAAGTACTCTGATTGAATTGAAAGTAGATAAAGCAAGAGTGTTCATTCGTAAATAATTATAATTTGGTTGGGGGTCAAGAATATTAAAAGTACGGGGGGGTTAAAATCCTCGAGGTGGAACATCAGTTTCTTTTCCCCTATTTTCACCAAATAATTACATTCCTATGAAATTAAAACATATTCTCTTAGCGGTTGGAGCGCTTGCGCTTTCACTAACCAGCTGCTCTGTATACTATACCACTTCGGAAGTAGATTCAAGCTTGAAGTCGACAGTGGACCAAGTAAATTCAACTATCCAAAAGCTCGACGGACAAGTGGCAACCATGGAAAAGGAATTTCTTGAAATTCAGTGCGACCAGAAATCACCTGACTTTGTAAAAGCCTTTGAAATGATCTCGGGGATTGATGCCGAGATGAAAGAAATCGCACAACAAAGAGTGGCGGTAAACTCGATTTACGTTCAGTTTAAAGATTACACGAAAGGAAAAGACAAAATTCAATCGGGAACACCGGAGTGGGAAAAAGTGAAAGATGCAAAAACCGCTTTGAAATCTACTTTGGAAAATATTCAGCATGATGGAAATTCTGTTGTGGAAAATGCAACTGCGTTCAATGCGTTTGTAACGAAGAATATTGTTCCGACTATTCAACTCTGTGATGTTGGACAATACACCGCACAATTCGAAAAAGCGATTTCAGATTTTACAGTCAATCAAAAACAAGTAGGAGATCAATTGATTCAGTATCAAAAACAAGTGGCCGATTTGATTTCAACATATTCAAAAACAAAACCGGAATTGTGCAAGGAACTTATTGCAGACCTTCAAAAAATAAATACAGACGTCACGCAAATCAGCCGCATCAAAATGAATCTACAATTGGCCGTTACTGCTTTTAAAACAGGCACACAGGGCAAGACTAAGATCTATTCGTGCAACAAGGATTGGAAAGTTGTAACCGATGCTGAGACTGCTGTGAAGACACAGCAGAAAGAAGCAAATGCGTTGCAACAATCTATTCAGACCACTGCAACGCATTTGCAAGGTATTGCTCAAGCGCTAGAGGATTAATTGTGTTTCTATAGGTATTTACTAGTTCACATGAACCTACAAAAAAATACTAGGCTTATCTTTGAACTTCTAAGCCCCTTTAAACAAAACAGGACAACATTTTCTTTTCATTATGAAATTCGATCATCATATCCATTCCGTTGAACAAGCCCTGTCTCAATGGAATATTCCGCAAGACTCAATAACCCTAGTCGATCCCATTCGCTACCTTCTCTCTTTGGGTGGAAAACGAATTCGTCCTGTGCTTACCCTTTTGGGACATGAATTGTTTAGCGGAAATCCAGAAGACGTTATGTCGCAAGCCCTTGCTGTGGAAGTGTTTCATAACTTCTCACTCATGCATGATGACATTATGGACAATGCTCCGCTTCGTCGCGGGAAGCAAACAGTTCATGAAAAATGGAACGTGAATGCGGCTGTTTTAAGTGGCGACGGAATGATGATCTTATCGTACGATTTATTACTGAAAAATCAGGAAGACAAATTTGTTGAATTGTTTCGTTGCTTCAATCAGACTGCTTGGGAAGTGTGTGTGGGTCAGCAGATGGACATGGATTTCGAGAAACGCGAAGATGTAAGTTTAGATGAATATCTAGAAATGATTCGTTTGAAGACCGCAGTTTTGTTGGGTTGCGCCCTTCGTCTGGGTGCCATTGCGGCTAACGCCTCCAAAGAAGATCAAGAACATTTGCGTTTGTTTGGAGAGCACTTGGGGCTTTCGTTCCAACTTCGCGACGATTATTTGGACGCATATGGAGATCCGGAAAAATTCGGAAAGCAAGTGGGTGGAGATATTCTTTCCGACAAAAAAACATATTTGTATTTGCACACTGCCAATCATGAAGACGAAAGCATTCCGGCTGAATTAAAATCCTTGCATGGGACAAAAGAAAATCCTCAAGCAAAAATAACCTCTACTCTTCATTTGTTTTCAAAATCGAAAGCAGATGCAATGACCTTGGCGAAGAGCGAAGCGTTCTATGCAAGTGCACTTGATCATCTAAACGAAATCTCTGTGTCTGATGAAAAGAAAATGGCGTTGCGAAATTTGGCTTCCTTTCTTCTTGAACGTGAGTCGTGAATCTTCCTTCAAAACAAATAACTGAAGATGTATTTCTTCAAATGCTGAAGGACTTAACCTTGGCAGGTTTTCAGATGAAGAATGTGCCGAGATTTGAAAACGGATATGATTATCTCTTCGATTTCTTTCAAGTCCAATTGAAACTTGCGCCTTCTCATTTGCGCCGGTTTTTATACACCGCAGACATTACCGAAAGCACCATTGCGAATAAAGTCACATCGCATATTCCTTCAGAAGCCGCTGCACAATTGCTTGAGCTCGCATTAGAACGCATGCAACTAAAAATTGAACTTCGAAAGAAATACAGTTAGTTGATTTCTCCGGTGATGTAGATTTCCAACATTCCCCACACGATCTGGGTAAAGAAAGCCACCAATAACGCTACAGTATAGAATGAAAGAACGGTGCGCTTTGGCTTTTTGATTTTATCGTATTTCACAATGTGATCTACCGTAATGGATGCGACACCCAAGAAATTCAAAAACATAAACAACGCCCAGTGCGCGCGTATTTCAGCGTAGGCATTCAACCAAAACGTGCTTGTTTCACTCAGGAACTTCGAAACATAAAAATACACGTTGAAAAACGTGCAAGCGATGAATGCAAAAGGAATTAAAACTTTACCAGGAATATCGTTCATGCGGCTAAATTAGTCACGCAGTGAAGAACAAAGCAATAAAATTTTCAGCGGCTCTGTGTGCGGATAATTCTTTTGAAATCACTGCATTCAAGGTCGATTCATATTTCTCTTTGAAGTTCGGCTTGCTCTTAAGCTGATGCAACAAAACCTGGTGAATTTGTTCTTCGAAGCTACTTACCAATTGCCTTTTTCTGTTTTCTTCAATCCAGCCACTGGAAATGCTCCAACGATGAAACTTTTCAATTTCATTCCAGACAACATCAATCCCCTTAGCTTCTAAAGACGAAGTTGTGAAGACTTGCGGCATCCAATTGTTTTCGCGTTGCGGAAATAAATGCAAAGCCGAAGTGTACTCGCCTTTCGCCCGATCAGCCTTCAATTCATTTCCACTGTCGGCCTTCGTAATAACCATGGCGTCTGTCAATTCCATAATGCCACGCTTAATCCCTTGCAGTTGATCTCCAGCGCCAGCCAACATGAGCAACAAAAAGAAATCGGTCATGGCATGCACTGCAGTTTCACTCTGCCCTACTCCTACTGTCTCAACCAAAACAATGTTGTATCCGGCAGCTTCGCAAAGCAAGATACTCTCACGCGTGCTGCGGTTCACTCCGCCAAGGTGCGAGCTTGAAGGTGACGGACGAACATAAGCATTCGGATGCAACGACAATTCGTTCATGCGGGTCTTGTCTCCGAGAATGCTTCCTTTCGAAATCGGACTCGAAGGATCTATGGAGAGGACTGCTAATTTATTTTCCTCATTTTGAAATACTTCGCTAGCGAGCGCTTCAATGAAAGTCGATTTTCCTACTCCAGGAACTCCGGTTATTCCAATGCGTAATGAGTTTCCTGTGAATGGAAGAATCTTTTCAATGACTTCATCCATGAGCTGCATATGCTCTGCCCTGTTGCTTTCTAAAAGCGTTAACGCAGATGCCAACGCCAAACGATCGTGCGCTAAAATGCCTTTCACCAAATCATCTGACTGAAAAGAAGCTTGACGATCTTTAAGTCTGTTTTTGTATTGAAGTTGGGCGTTGTTCTTGGCGTTCATGAGCACTTCAAAGAAAAGAAAAAATGTGCAGACGGAAAATATTATTTTTGTGCACATGGAATATGCATTCATTCTATTAGTGGCGCTTGTTGGTTCTGGACTCAGTTTCTTCAGTGGATTCGGATTCGGAACGTTGCTTCTTCCGGTTATGGCGTTGTTCTTCGATTTGCAAACGGCAGTGTTTGCGACCGCCATTGTTCACTTCCTGAACAATGTTTTTAAGTTGACTTTAGTTGGAAAACATGCCCATTGGAAAACAGTCATTCAATTTGGAATTCCTTCAGCCGTTGGTGCTTTCTTGGGCGCTGAAGCGCTGAATTATCTTGCACAATTGCAGCAACCCGTGCATCTCCAATTTTGGCATACTGACGTAGAGACCACATTGCTTGGGGTTGTCATGGGTTTTGTGCTCATTCTTCTTGCAGCCATGGAATATTCGAATGCCTTGGTTCGTGTAAACAAAGCGCCGCGCATTCTTTGGCTTGGCGGTATATTCAGTGGGTTCTTCGGTGGGTTAAGCGGACAACAAGGAGCCATTCGCAGTGCGTTCCTCATGAATCATTTCGAAGACAAACAAGTGTTTATTGGAACGCGTGCAGCATTGGCTTTCATTGTAGACGCCGTTCGCATTTTCACCTATGCAGCCTCCTTTCAATTATTCCTTCAACATGAAATATATTTACCCATGGCTTTGGCTCTGTTGGGTGGTATGAGCGGGGCATTGATTGGAAATAAATTCCTGAAGAAAACCAGTATCGAGTGGATACGCAAAACGGTTATGGTGTTCCTATTCATAATGGGAACACTCATGATTGCCGGATTGGTCTAGGCTTATTCGAAGCGCAAGTGCTTCACCGAATCTCCAGAATCACGCAATTCATTCAACGCTTGAATGCCTATTGAAAGTTGAAGGGCAACATAATTCACCGTAACATTTTCATCGCTTTTCGAGGTCTTCACTCCTTCTGGAACCATCGGATTGTCAGAAACCAACAACAATGCTCCACGCGGAATTTTGTTCGCGAATCCGACAGTGAACAGCGTTGCTGTTTCCATATCAATAGCTGTGGACTTAATGTCTGTCAGATACTGTTTGAATTTTTCATCGTGCTCCCAAACTCTTCTGTTCGTGCTATACACAGTGCCTGTCCAGTAGTCGCATTCGTGTGAGCGAATCGCCGCAGAAACGGCCATCTGCAATCGAAACGATGGAAGTGCAGGCACTTCAGGAGGCATGTATTCATTGCTCGTTCCTTCTCCGCGAATGGCAGCAATAGGTAGTATCAAATCACCAATGCGCGTCTTCTTCAATCCGCCACATTTACCTAAAAACAAAACAGCCTTCGGATGAATGGCAGAAAGTAAGTCCATGATTGTGGCGCACATGGCGCTTCCCATTCCGAAGTTTATGATAGTAATGTTATTCGCGGTAACCGTTTGCATGGGTTTGTCCTCGCCAATAACAGACACGTTATTTTCCTTGGCGAAAATATCGAGATACTTATGAAAGTTCACGAGTATAATGTACTCGCCAAATGCCTCCAAGGGTGTTCCGGTATAACGCGGAAGCCAGTCTTTTACAATTTCTTCTTTTGTAACCATTGACTTAAAGGTAGATTAAAAACGTTCAGAGACAACAAACGCCCGATGACCGGGCGTTTGACGATATTTTTTTCATGTGGAATTATCCGTTCAACATGACTGGCATAACCAACATTAAGATGTCTTCGTTTTCGAACGACTTCTCTACTTCGGTAATGATACCTGCTCTGTTTGGAGCGCTCATTTCAACATGAACATTATTGGCATCGAGGTTATTCAACATGTCTTGCAAGAAGCGCGAGTTGAATCCGATTTCCATGTTGTCTCCAACGAACGTACAAGCCAATTGCTCGTGCGCTTCGTTCGCGAAGTCTAGGTCTTCCGCCGACAATTGAATTTCACTTCCAGTCAACTTCAATCTTACTTGATTGGTTGAACGGTTGGCGAAGATGCTTACACGCTTAATCGAATTCAAGAAGTCTAAACGATCTATTGTTAATTTGAATGGATTTTCTTTTGGAATAACCGCTTCGTAGTTCGGGTATTTACCTTCAATTAAACGACACATCAATGTTACGTTTTCGAAAGTGAACATGGCGTTGTTCTCGGTGTATTGCATGTTCACTTCAGACTTCAGGGAAGAAAGAGCGCCTTTCAGTAAGTTCAAAGGTTTGCGCGGAACAATAAATGCTGCAGATTCTCCGCCAATGTCCGAACGTGTCATACGCACCAACTTATGCGCATCTGTTGCAACGAAGCGAACGCTTTCCGGCTCGATTTCGAAGAACACACCCGACATAATAGGACGCATATCATCGTTACCAGCAGCGAAGATGGTTTTAGAGATGGCTCTGTTCAACACATCTGCACCAATCAACAATGCTTTTGAAGCTCCCATAGCTGGGGCCTTTGGAAACTCGTCGCCATTTTGTCCGGTTAGTTTGTATTTACCATTATCGCTGGTGATTTCTATTCCGAAAGTCTTTCCGTCTACATCGAATGTAAGGGGTTGGTCTGGAAGGCTCTTTAAGATATCTAATAATAATTTCGCTGGCACTGCAATCATTCCTTCTTCCTTGCATTGAATAGCCATGCGTGTATTCATGCTTGTTTCCAAGTCTGAAGCAGAAAGCGTAAGTTCGTCTTGTTTCATTTCAAACAAGAAGTTATCGAGGATTGGAAGGGTATTGTTTGAGTTCAATACGCCGTTTAACAATTGCAATTGTTTTAAAAGGCCAAGGGAGTTGACAATGAATTTCATGTGTTGTCTTTAATCTAGTTTACGTGACAAATATAAAGCAGTCCGTTTCGAAATAAATTAGGGGGCAAATATGAACTTATTCACTATTCGAATCTGATAAGGTAGTCTTTTGATCTTTTTCTTGAATTGTTTCCAACCAAAACGGATCTTCGTCGCTAAGCTCTGGCTCTACTTCGTGCCTGTATATCGGTTCTGGCGGACCTTGTTTCCGGAAACACCACGCTAGCATAATTCCGCAGATGAATCCGCTAATGTGTCCTTCCCACGAAACTTGCTGTTCAATGGGGAACATATACCAAACGGTGTATCCATAAACGAATCCGACTGCCATGGATATTCGCTTCATGTTGAGGTTTCTTCGAAATATTCCACTGAAGAAAAGAAAGGCGAATTCGGCATAGATGAGCACGCTTGCTCCGACGTGAACGTTGTCTCTTCCAATTAAAAATAGAATAATGGGGGAAAACACCCACATGATTAAGAAAACGGGAATCGCAATTTCATAATAGAAAAAAAAGAGGGTGGCTGTTAGAATAAAGAATGCTAAGACATTATTCCAAAGGTGTTCAGGTGAAGCGTGAACGAAAAGCATAGTTGGCATGTGCAATAACCCTTTCCATGTGCGGGGTTCAACACCCCACGCGGAAAGGGATGTGTTGATGTAACGTGAACCGTAAAATGCAATTACAAAAAGTAAAATAAAGATAGAAGACCACAAGAGTGCGTCTAGAAGTTTTGTTCGGTCTTGAGGTAAAATCATGCTCATGTTTAGCAACAGCTATTCCACAACGAAGATTCATGAATTAATAAGACAAGCTGTCAGAGAGAATTCCACTTACTAAAAATTCAGTGTGAATAAAGAGTTAAAACGACCGTTCAAAAGCTTAAAGGGTAAAATAGATTTGGACTTGTTAATTAAACCCCCAACATGAGTCAATCTGATATTCACGCTTTGATCCAATTGCTCGACGATCCTGATGAAGTTATCTTCAACACGGTTCGCGAAGCCATTACCGAGAAAGGCGAGGAAGTATTGCATACATTAGAGGACCACTTCATTATTGGAAGTGGTGATCCGTTGGCCTTGCAGCGCTTGTCTGAGATTATTGCGAACATTCAATACAAGACGACTTACTCAGCGATTAAAGAATGGCAGCTGGGTGACCAGGATTTGTTTGAAGGAATGTTAATCTTGAATAAGTATTATCAGCGTAATGTTCCGAGTGAAGAGATCACGTATTTGTTCTCGAGACTGCGTCAGGATATTTGGTTGGAATTGAACGAACGTTTAACCGCATTGGAAACGGTTAATGTTTTGAATCATATCATATTTAAGCTTTGCGGATACACGAGTGTCTCTGGCGAAATTCAGAATGCTCCGCATTCGCTGTTCGATGTGCTGAATACGAAGACGGGAACATCGTTAAGCATTGGCACCTTGTATTTGTTGTTGGCTCGCAGTTTAGACTTACCTATTTACGGAGTGAATTTACCTGGGCATTTCTTGTTGTGTTATGTTGAACAAATGCCAGAGTGGTTGTTGCCTGAAGGAGAAACCGACGCAGAAGAAATTTTATTTTATATCAATCCAGCAGCAGGAGGTTCTATCCTCGACCGAGAAGAGATTGAGCAGTTTATTACCAGTCAGCATTTGCCTTTGGATCAGCGTTTCTTCGATCCATGTTCTAACTCCGATGTTGTTACTCGCAACATTAACGCGCTAAGTCACCATTACATCTCTCAGAACAATGCCGATAAGGTTAGGGAGTTGCAGGTTTTGTTGAGTGTTCTTCTTGAGATTGAGGAATAACACTCACCTTCGGTGATCAATTCTTCGAATCAATCTTTCAGATCAATCACTACGTCATTGATTGCGTAGCAATTGATCCGCAGGATTACATATAGTAAGATATCGCAAACTCCGCATACTCCTTCGTCCGAGTGCCATCTTCATTCATAAGAACAAGAGAGCTCTCTTCCAACGGTTGTTCTATTCGATAAAATTCTAGGATGTATCGAATAGCAGGTTTGTCGGAGCGAGAAAAGACTTCGCATTTTTTTACCAAGAAAAAATTCGACAATTCGCTTTCGCGTTTCCATTCGTCGAAGACTTCAACGGGGATAATCACGTTCACCCTTCCGGTTAACTTGTGTGCGCGTTCCCAAAAGCGTTTCACCCAGTCGTTCACGGCATGACGCGCAGCATTGCGCGCTTCGTCGGGTGCTTGTAAACTGTTTTGAAAAAAGGGCGGATTCGATACTATGCGATCGAATTTCACCGGTGCCTGAAGCTTGAAAAAATCAATCTCGTCGGCAATCAACAACGGCGCGAAAACGGAATTGCTGAAATTCTGCTGCGCTTCCTCAACCGATGGCGCATGAATGTCAATAGCCAAAACACGATTTCCTTTTTGCGCCAACATGAGCGCTACAACGCCACACCCCGTTCCTACTTCTAAAATTTTTTCTTGTTTCTCTATTTGAATGAAGGCGCCCAACAACACCGCGTCGGTTCCCACTTTCATGGAAGACGATTCATGCGATACAGAAAATTGCTTAAACTGAAAACTCATGACTTCCGCTCGTGCCAGGCATTGTAGCCCTTCGTATCTTGAACCTTTCGGTCTGCTGGAATTTCACGAAGCGGTTCAACAGCGCGCAAGGTATTGCGACATTCTTCCGGTAAACGCTGATACCATCCTGTTCCTTCCGTCTTCCATTCCAACATCTGATCACTCACCTCTTTCACTTTCTTGGCCGGGTTTCCAACCATAACACTTCTTCTTTCCACAACCGTCTTCGCAGGAACGAAACACAACGCGCCAATGATGCACTCTTCTTCCACAATTACATCGTCCATTAACACCGCATTCATTCCAACCAACGTATTCGCGCCAATCTGCGCTCCGTGTACAATAGCTCCGTGACCAATGTGCGCGTTCTCGCCCAAAACAACAGTGGTTCCGGGAAACATATGAATGGTGCAATTCTCTTGAACGTTGCATCCGTCAGAAATAACAATCTGTCCCCAATCGCCGCGAATAGCCGCGCCCGGACCAATGTATACGTTCTTTCCAATGATCACATTCCCGGTTACGGTTGCATTCGGATGAATGAACGCCGACTCGTGAATGACCGGAATGTATCCGTTGAATTCAAAAATATTCGCCATGATTACACGCGTTCTAAAACCACTGCATACCCCTGCCCTACGCCAATGCACATGGTGCACAAAGCGTATTTTTTGTTTGAACGAGCCAACTGCATAGAGGCCGTTTGAACCAAACGTGCTCCGCTCATGCCCAGTGGATGACCCAACGCAATAGCTCCTCCTTGCGGATTGATGCGCGCGTCGTTGTCTTCCAAGCCAAGCTGACGTGTGCAAGCCAAAACTTGCGCCGCGAAGGCTTCATTCAATTCTAAAATATCCATTTGATCGAGCGTCAATCCTGCACGCTTCAACGCCAACTTAGAAGCTTCAACCGGACCAATGCCCATGATGCGCGGCTCTACTCCGCTTACTGCAGAAGAAACCACTCGCGTTAACGGAGTAAGTCCGTGCGTTTGCAATCCATTCTCACTCGCCATCAACAATGCTGAAGCACCGTCGTTTAATCCAGATGCATTTCCTGCGGTAACGGTTCCTCCGTTTCTGAATGAAGCGCGCAATTTTGCAAGACCTTCCAAGGTTGTTCCTGCCTTTGCAAATTCGTCTGTATTGAAAATTATTGGATCTCCTTTTTTTGTTGGAATGTTCACCGCAACAATTTCTTCCTTCAACAAATGAATGGAGGCTGCTGCTTTTTGTTGAGACCAAAGCGCGAAAGCGTCTTGGTCATCGCGAGAAATATTGAACATCTCAGCTAAGTTCTCTGCCGTTTCACCCATGGCATCTACGCCATACATTTCCTTCATTTTCGGATTCACAAAACGCCATCCGAATGCAGAGTCGAACATCTGCGCATCTCTTCCGAAAGCCGAGCTAGTCTTCGAAATCACCCACGGTCCGCGAGTCATGTGCTCAACTCCTCCTGCTATAAAAACATCGCCTTCATTCGCATGGGCAGCGCGAGCAGCAGTAGCAACCGCACTCATACCTGAAGCACACAAGCGGTTCAAAGTTTCTGCCGGAACGGTATACGGAAGTCCTGCCAACAACACAGCCATACGCGCCACGTTGCGGTTGTCTTCTCCGGCCTGATTGGCGCAACCCATGAACACGTCTGAAATAACAGCGGGATCGAGATTAGGGAATTTCTTCATCAATTCAGCCAACACAACTGCTGCTAAATCATCGGCTCTCACCGGACCAAGTGTTCCGCCAAAACTTCCAATTGCAGTGCGAACACCACCTACTACGAATGCATTCATATGTTTATAAATCTTGGGCAAAGATGAAGAAATATTCATGAACCTGAGGCAAGTGTAGTTACTTTTCAAGCTTATGTTTGCAGTATGGATTTAGAACGTACGATTTTAGTTGTGAACGATGACGGCATTACGGCCAAGGGTATTCGTTCGTTGGTGGAAGTTGCGAAGAAATTCGGACAAGTAGTTGTGGTTGCTCCAGACAAAGCGCAAAGCGGAATGGGGCATGCGGTTACCATTAACGGTATCATTCGCGCTCAAGAGCAAAACATCTTTGGTGAAGGGGTTCAGGCCTATTCTTGCACGGGCACTCCGGCCGATTGCGTGAAGTTTGGCATTTCGCAAATCATTAAGAAAAATCCGGATCTCATTTTAAGTGGTGTGAATCACGGGAACAACTCTGCCACCAACGTTTTATACAGCGGAACCATGTCAGCAGCGCTTGAAGGTGCGATGGAAGGAATTACTTCTCTCGGATTCTCACTTCTCGATTACGCAGCAGACGCCGATTTCAGCGCATCTATGCATTTCGCTGAAATTATCGTTCGCAATGTTTTGAACGACGAACACCTTCCAGAAAATTTCTGTTTGAATGTTAATATTCCAAAAGGAAGCATTGAGGAAATAAAAGGCATCCGCTTCGGAAGACAAGCTGAAGCTTTTTGGGACGACTGGTTTGAACACCGAAAAGATCCTGGTGGAAAAGACTACTATTGGTTAACAGGAACCTTCCACAACCATGACAAAGGAGTAGACACCGACGAATATGCTCTGGCAAACATGTATGTTTCGGCAGTACCTGTTCAGTATGACTTAACGGCTTATCACACGCTTAAACATTTGCAACAATGGCCACTGTGAAAAAAGGAAAGCTAGACACGTTCGCGTATGGAGTTGTTGCAGGAATTCTGGGAGCTGCTGTTGGATTCGTGGTATTCGGATTTTTAATTGCACAAATCAATGGACAAACCTTCGGAAGGTTTATAGAAACATTGGTTCAAGGAAGCGACATCTTTCATGACAAACTTGTAACAGTAAGTATACTGTTCGACGTGATCTTGTTCTTCGTTATGATACGTCAAGAATATTACAACTTCTGCAAAGGACTTCTCGCTGTGGTAATCGTTAGCGTGCCTGTTGCTATTTATTTATACTAATGCAACAAGGACAAAAATTCTTTTTTATCGCGGGTGAAGCATCAGGTGATTTGCATGCAAGCAATTTGGCCTTGGCCTTATTGAAACAAGATCCTACCCTTCAATTGGTGGGTTGGGGTGGTGATTTAATGCAACGCGAAGGCGTGAAAATTTCAACGCACTTCAAAGATTTAGCCTTCATGGGGTTTTGGGAGGTCGTGAAGAACATTCGCACCATTTTCAAAAACATACAACGCTGCAAAGATGAAATTTTAAGCGAGCGTCCAGATGCAATCATACTTATCGACTACCCTGGATTCAACTTACGCATTGCTGCTTGGGCAAAGAAACAAGGTATACCGGTGTATTATTACATTGCTCCGCAGATATGGGCCTGGAAAGAAAATCGTGTACACAAGATTAAACGCGACGTTACAGAACTATACGCTGTGCTTCCGTTTGAAAAAGATTTCTACGCTCGAAAAGGAATGGACGTTCAGTTTGTAGGTCATCCTCTTCTCGATGAAATGAACAAACGCAAGAGTGTTTCTGGAGAGGAATTTCGAAAGAAATATTTTCTAGATAATCGCCCAATAATTGCTCTACTTCCCGGAAGCCGCCAACAAGAAATCACACGCATGTTGAATGTGATGTTGGAAATGAAATACAAATTCCCTGAGCATCAGTTTATCATTGCAGGTGCTCCTTCCCTTCCTGAAAATCTGTACAAAGAAATTATTGGAAAGCACAAAGTCAGTTTGTTCTACAACGTCACTTACGACTTGGTGGAAGCCAGCGAAGCGGCTTTGGTCACAAGCGGAACAGCTACACTTGAAACAGCTTTACTGGGGACTCCTCAAGTGGTTTGCTACAAAGCGAACGCGGTTTCTTTCGCAATAGCGAAACGCTTAGTGAAAATAAAATTCATTTCTTTGGTGAATTTACTATTGAATCGCGAAGCCGTTCGCGAGCTCATTCAAGACGAATGGAATGTCGCGCAAGCGGAAGAAGAATTGCGCGCCGTGCTTGTTGGCGGAAGCAAACGAGAATCTGTTTTGAAGTCTTACGCAGAATTAAAAGAGTCTCTCGGAAACGGCGGAGCTTCGGAGTTAACGGCAAGCTTGCTGTTGAAAAATAGTGAAGGACGATCAAAAGCCTAATTCTTCTGAACGTAGTTTAGCGCTTGTGAAAACGAGCATTCTATTCTTCTGCACTATAGTTCTGTCTATGCATATGCACGGACAAGTTATTCGCTTGGAATTACTCTCACAAAAACAATGGACATACCTATATGTGCAATGTACCGACAGTTTTCATATTCAGTGCGACACCATTAATCTTCATATACCCAGCAAGCATACCGTTGTGTTTATGTTGAATGAAAAAAACATTCAAGTAAAAACGGATCCTTACAAAACCATTCAAACTTCAAAAGCGAGTTTTTCTTCGTTGAAAAACGATGCGCTTTTCGCTTTGATGCAAAACTCAAAAACCTTTATTTTCAAATACGAAGGCGAGTTTTCCCTTCAACCCAACGATTTAAAAATTCAAGTAATTAATTCACTCCCGTTGCAAGAGTATGTCGCTGGTGTGGTTGAAGCCGAAGGCGGTGCCAATAAACCATTAGAGTATTACAAAGTGCAGGCGATCCTTAGTCGAACCTATGCCCTTCGAAATCACGAGCGGCATCTTGGATATGACGTTTGCGACGGAACGCATTGTCAGGTTTATCATGGCATTTCAAAAAATGACGACGATATTTTTACTGCAGTCATAGCCACTGAAAACTTGGTTATTGTAGACAGTACGGCTCAGTTAATAACAGCATTTTTTCATAGCAATTGTGGCGGACAAACCTGCAGCGCCCAAGACGTTTGGAAAGCAAATTTGTCTTATTGTATTGGAAAAAAAGACCCCTATTGCATGGGAATGCCAAACAGCAATTGGGAAAAACGGATTTCTGGAAATGACTGGAAAAACTATTTAACCACTAAGAATATTTCAATCAACGACTCCGACGAATGCATCTCCGGAAGCATGAATTGCAGCTCGAATAAGCGTCCGCTTTTATACATTCAAAACAAGACTACACTTTCCACTAAAGACATGCGCACAGACTTAAAATTGAAGTCGGCCTATTTTCACATAGAAGAATTAGATAACGAAGTAATTCTTCACGGAAGAGGCTTCGGACATGGTGTTGGACTTTGTCAAGAAGGAGCCATGAACATGGCGAAAAAAGGAAAATCAGCAGAAGATATACTTCATTTCTATTTTAGTGGTGTTCACATTCTGCCTTTCGACAAGCAATGGCTTTTTAAAGAAAATTTACCTGTTACTCCGTAGGTCCGGGGGAAGGTTCTGAGAAAGGTCCGGGGGAAGGTTCTACGAAAGGTGCTTCGCAAGATTTTCTGCTTTCAAAGAGTTTAATCGCAGGTCTTTCAAGACACTTAACAGTTGTGTTTCCATTTCTTCCTTGATTGAAATTTCAATGGTGAAATCCATTTCAACTTTCGTCTTTATTTTTCGAAATGAAAGTCGGTTTAGAGCATTCATGAGTGATGGCGTTTCTTCGTGACTTACAGAAAGGGAGTATTGAACTTCTATTTCGCATTCCTCTATTCCACTTGCTTCCAACGCAAGCTTTGCTGCATTTTTGTATGCATCTATTAACCCGGAAACCCCCAACTTCGTCCCTCCATAATAACGAATGACAGCAACCAAGACTTCTGTGAGTTTTGCAGATTTAATTTGATTCAGGATGGGCTTTCCGGCAGTGCCGCCTGGCTCACCGTCATCTGAACTTCGCTCTAATTTCTCATAAACAGTTAAGACATAAGCGAAGCAAATGTGTGTGGCTTGCGGATGTTCTTCCCAAAGGTCTTGAATAATTTGTTTGGCTTCCTTTTCTGAATGAACACGAAAGGTTTTTCCAATGTGCTTGCTTCCACTTACTTTATACAACGAATCGGCCGATGAAGAAACGGTAAGGTAATTCGACATTACAGTTAGTTGTCGAGCAAAGAAAATTCAGAATTGTTGCTTATGAATTCAGGAACAATCTCTTTCATGACACGAACCATTTCTTGGTTGTTTTGAAGATTCATTTGTTCTTCCAAACGCGACAATTTCTCTTTCAATTCTGAAGCTTCAACGTTTCGCACTTTCGCTGAAAGAATTTTCTCGTTGTGCGTTGGAACCGTGTTCTCTTCGGTTGCTAAAACCTCTTCGTATAATTTCTCACCAGGACGAAGGCCTGTGTATTGAATTTCTATGTCTTGTCCAGGCTCCAATCCGCTTAAGCGAATCATCTGTTCCGCTAAATCTGAAATGCGGACTTGCTGTCCCATATCGAAAGCGAAAATATCGTTTCCTTTGCCCATGGCCCCTGCTTCTAAGACTAACTGCACTGATTCAGGAATGGTCATGAAGAAACGTGTTATATCTCTGTGTGTTACAGTCACCGGACCACCCTCTTCAATCTGTTTTCTAAATACTGGAATCACTGAACCGTTGCTTCCCAATACATTTCCAAATCGTGTTGTCACACAAATGAGCGACGTGTCTTTCGACTGCACAATCATTTCGGCAATGCGTTTGCTTGCACCCATAACATTGGTAGGATTCACAGCCTTATCGGTGCTTATCATAACGAAACGTTCTGCACCAAACTCAGCGGCGATTTCAAGAACATTGGCAGATCCAAAAACATTCGTGGCTATGGCCTCTGCGGGATTGTTTTCCATCAAAGGCACATGCTTGTAGGCAGCGGCGTGAAAAACTATTTTCGGATGGAAAGCTTCAAACATGCGTCGCATGCGTAATTCGTTGCGCACATCGCCAATTACCATTTCTAACTTTCCTTCATCAATGAATTTCGACAATTCATTTCCCAATAAAAACATAGGTGTTTCTGCCACGTCGCAAGCAATGACTTTTGACGGATTCAACAACAAACATTGGCGAACCAACTCGCTACCAATGCTGCCCGCAGCGCCTGTTACAAGCACTACTTTATTTTGAATAATTCCTTTCACTTCATTCGAACTCATTTGAATGACATCTCTTCCGAGTAAATCTTCAAACTTAACTTCACGCAATTGCTTTGCGCTGAGTTCTCCGTTTATCCAATTGTTCGCGTGCGGAAGATGTTTCAAGGAAGCCTTGTACTTCAACGCTAGATCTACTAGTTGACGTTTGCGAACCAAGGAAATATCTGGAATGGAAATAATTAATTCTTCAATAGGATTTGACACCAAGAAATCGTCGAGTTTCTTCGCGCTTAAAATTTCCACGCCTTCCAATTTCTTTCCAACCTTCTGCTGGTTATCGTCGAAGAACGCCACAACTTCCAAAGCAGAGTTCCGATCACGATCGAGCGTTCTTTTCAACAACAATCCTCCTTCTCCTGCGCCGAACACAATTACTTTTGTTTTACTTCCTTTAGAACTTTTCAATTCCATGTAAAGGAATTTTATGGACAGACGGAAGAATACAAGCATTGCTGCGCTTACAAGAAATTCAAGAATAACAATTGAAAGTGGAACGAGATACGCTCCGTTGATTCCTTTTCGAACAAAATTCAAAATCAAAAAAACAATACTTCCTTGCAACAAAACAAATCCAAGACGTATGGCATCTTGTGTGCTTGTAAAACGAATAATGCCTGAAAATGATTTTCCAACATAGAATAAAATGGCTCTTACCACAAAGTAGATTGGTGCGAAGAGCAACATGAGATCCAGTTCATTCTTCGGAATAGCAAATTCAAAACGAATAAGATATGCCGCAATGAAAGCAAACGCACATAGCGCAAGGTCTATCGAGAAGATTAGCCAGCGCGGTGTGATTTGCTTAGGAAATACTAATTTCATTTAGTTAAATTATACTGCTTCAACAACAACAGCGCTTGCGCCGCCGCCACCGTTGCAAATACCTGCACCACCTAATTTCTGGTTGCGATTTTTCAATGCGTGAACCAACGATACAACAATACGCGCGCCGCTGCATCCGAGCGGGTGACCCAATGAAACAGCTCCGCCGTTCACGTTCACCTTTGCTGGATCTAAGTTCATCTTTTGGGTATTCACGATACCTACTACGCTGAACGCTTCGTTCAATTCAATTAAGTCTAAGTCTTCCAACTTCACGCCTGCTTTTGCAGCGGCTTTTGGTAAAGCCAATGATGGTGTTGTTGTGAACCACTCTGGCGCTTGCTCTGCATCTGCATAGCCTGTAAGCTTTGCCAATGGTGTTAATCCAAGTGCCTCCATTTTTTCTCTGCTCATTAAAACCAATGCAGCAGCACCGTCGTTCATCTTTGATGAATTTGCAGCAGTAGCCGTTCCTTCCTTAGAGAAGGCCGGACGTAAACCCGGGATTTTATCTATAAAAAAGTTTTTATACTCTTCGTCCTCAGAGAAAAGAACTACATCTCCCTTTCTTCCAACTACTTCCACCGGAACAATTTCATTGGCGTATTGTCCAGATGCCCAAGCAGCGGCAGAACGCTTGTATGATTCAATAGCGAATTCATCTTGCGATTCACGAGAGATGTTGCACTCTTTAGCACACAAATCAGCTGCGTTTCCCATAGCATAATTGTGATACACGTCGGTTAGTCCGTCTTTCGCCAAACCGTCGATCATGGTCACATTTCCGTATTTATTTCCCCAACGTAAATTTTCCGAATAGAAAGGAACACGACTCATGCTTTCCATGCCTCCTGCAACTACCACATCTGCATCTCCGCATTGAATGCTTTGCGCAGCCATCATGATTGCTTTCATTCCTGAAGCGCATACTTTATTCACAGTGGTGCATTGCACGCTGTCTGAGAGTCCCGCGAATTTCGCAGCCTGACGCGCAGGTGCTTGACCAAGGTTGGCTTGAAGAACCGAACCCATGATTACTTCTTGAACCTCTTCTGGATTCAAGTTAATTTTATTTAGTGCTCCTTTAATTGCAGTCGCACCCAATTGTGTAGCTGAAACGCTAGCTAATGATCCGCCGAAACTTCCCATTGGAGTGCGCACGGCTGAAACGATAAATACCTCTTTGTTCATTGCAAAAGTGATTAGGGTGCGAAGGTACGAAGTCTGCTACGAATTTGGCACGATAATCAAGGTGCTCGTTGTTGAAAATATGCGCCTTTTTCGGGTCGTCCAGAAAATGATTCGTCCGAAAAATGCGTTAACCTTGTAATGTTACTAGACATGCGACGATGAAGAAAATACTTTTCCTTTTATTCACCCTATTTATAAGCCTTGTTGTTTCTGCTCAGAAAGGTGAGAAATTGCCCGACGAAGATGAAAAGATGTTGAGTTATTTAACCAATATCTTTGACGATCAACGCAAGGATTATGGTAAAGATCAAATCGAAAAGAAGCTTGCCAAGATGTGGTTGGAAGGAAATGTATACACTGAAGAGCAAAAGAAACAATTCCGTGAGACGCTGACCTTGTTCATCGATAACAAATCGAAAATTTTTCCAGATTACGACAATTACATACAAGCATTCATGTATTTCCAAAATTCCGGAAAAAGCGAATCGGAATTGAAGGGATGGAACGACATCGTTATTCGTATTTATTCTGACAAAAAAATAAAAAAATACGGAGCAGAATTTGTTGAAACGAGCTTGGGGCTTTTCAGAGATTTGACCTTTTATAAAAACGAATCGCTTCAATGGAAGACCAACAACAACACTTATCGTTTTGCATTTGATTCTTTGCCACACGTCGCCTTTGATGAAATGAATTTGAAGTGCCTGAGCCGAGGAGACAGTTCAGTTATTTACAAGACATCTGGAATCTACTTTCCAACACTGGAGAAATTCTACGGGAATGAGGGAAGAGTAACGTGGCAGCGTGCTGGGTATGATCCTGAAAAAACCTATGCCTCTTTCAATAGCTATAACATTCGAATCAAAGAATCTCGCTACATTATAGACAGCGTTATGTTTTATAATGAATTTTTCGACAAGCCTTTGGCTGGAAAGCTCACAGAAAAAATCATTGGAAACAAATCTGAAGAAACAGCCACTTATCCGTTGTTTGAATCATATTACCAGCGCTTGGAAATTAAGAATATAGTTCCGAATGTCGATTACGAAGGCGGTTTCACCATGTCTGGAAAAAAGTTGGAGGGAACAGGGACTTTGGAAACTCCTGCTAGTCTTATTTTTTACCGCGAGAAAAAAGCCTTCGTCATTGCGCAAAGTTTGCTTTTCGAAATCCGCCCAGACCGCATTCAAAGCAACAATACTTCAATAAAAATGCGTTTGGATTCAGATAGCATTTACCATCCGGATCTGTTCTTTATGTTCACAAAAAAGACACGGAACCTTGAGCTATCTCGAACAGAAAACGGCATCTCTCCTTCCCCTTTTCTAAATACCTATCACGAAGTGGAAATGTATTTTGAAACCGTGCAATGGAACATTGACGCGCCCTATATGAACTTTGGAACTTTTGGCGCCGTTCCGGGAGGAAACGCCGATTTCGAATCTGTAGATTATTTCAAAGAAAAACGTTTTTCCACCCTCGCCGGAATTTCGAACGATCATCCCGTTTATATTCTTTATCGAACCGGAAAAGGGCTGCAATCTGATTACTTTAACGCCATCGATTTTGCCCGTCAAGCAAGAACTGGAGTTGAACAATGGATACCCATATTTATAGACTTAACGAACAAGGGATATATTCAGTACAACATTGAAACGCGTGAGATTGTTTTACTTGAAAAATTGCACAAACACATCGAAAACAATCGCGGAAACACCGATTACGATGCCATTCAATTTATATCGGAAGTGGATCGTTCTGAAAATGCTCGGTTCAGTTTACTTACAAGAGACATCATAATCAAAGGCGTAAATAGCGTTTTGTTGAGCGATTCACAGAAAGTCATGATCTATCCGACTGGAGGTGAAATTATTTTGCACAAGGATCGTGATTTCAGTTTTAGCGGAAGAATTAACACGGGTAATTTCGAGTTGATGGGGGCGAAATACAATTTCATATATGATCAATTCAAATTTGACATGGCTGAAATTGACTCGTGTGTCATTTTCATAGACGACTACACTCGAGCGCCCGATAATTTTGGCAACTATCCTAAAACACGCGTAAAGAGTGTCCTCTCTGGTCTTTCAGGAACGCTCGAAATAGATCATCCCACAAACAAAAGCGGCTATCATTCGAAGGACTATCCGCAATATCCCATCTTAACCTGTAACAAAACTTCGAGTGTATTTTATGATTCATATTCCATTCAAAAAGGAAAGTACAAGCGCGATGGATTCTATTTTGAAGTTGAGCCGTTTCAAATTGACTCACTCGACAACTTCAATAAAAAGAATTTGAAGTTTCAAGGAACGTTGGTCAGCGGTGGGATATTTCCAGATATCAAGGAGCCTTTAGTCTTGATGGAAGATAACAGCTTAGGATTTCAAATCAACACCACTGATTCTGGCTTTCAAGCTTACGGCGGAAAAGCTAAGGTTACAGGAGATTTAACCTTGAACTTCTCAGGATTAAAAGGAAAGGGGAAACTTGAATATCTGACTTCGACTTCGATTTCCAATTCGTTTACTTATGTGCCTGAAGAGGTCTTTGGATTGGCTTCTGCCTTCACTAACAAAAGCGACAAAAAAGCGAATGTTCCAGATGCCCAAGCGAGTAAAATGGATTTGCAGTACTTCCCCAAAAAAGATAAGCTAGAAGTTACCACGAAAGACGATTTGGTTGATTGCTTCAATCAAGAAGCTAAATTCAAAGGAACCATGCGACTTGAACCAACAGGAATGACGGGTAGTGGATCGAGTGATTTCGTTGGAGCAAAACTCTCATCTAAACATTTCAAATTAAGAAATAGAAAAATACTTGCAGACACATCCTCTTTCGAATTAAAATCGAATCCAGGCGATGTTGGACTTTCGTTCAAAACAGATAACGTAAGTGCCGATGTGGATTTCGATGCCAGAAAAGGACAGTTCAAGAGTAACAGCGGTGAAACGAAAATCGAATTCCCTACGAACCTTTATGTCTGCTTCATGGATCAATTTACGTGGTTCATGGATAAGTCGGAGATGGAACTTTCTTCTTCCCGCAAAGCTGAAAAAGATTTGGTTATTGATACCGATGCAGAAAAGAAGCGAAGTAACTTCTACTCCATTGATCCGAACCAAGACAGCTTGAACTTCCTATCTCCGTATGCCAAATACGATGTGAAGAACAACCGCCTAACTTGCAACAAGATTGAATACATTATTGTTGCCGACTCTAAAGTTCAACCCGATAGTAACTATGTGGTTATTGACAAGTGGGCGAATATGCGAAGACTGGAGCACGCTCAAGTGATTAGCAACTTCATAACCCAGCATCATAAAATTTTCAATGCAAGTTTGAAGATTGAAGGCCGCAAGAAATATGAGGGAAGTGGTGATATTATATACAAAGACGAAAACAAGAAAGAGCAGAAGATTCACATAAGCACATTTAGATTGGATTCAACCTACCAAACTGTTGCTTTCGGAGACATTAAGGAAACTGATCAATTCTTTCTTTCACCTGCTTTCGAATATTATGGAAAATTCGAATTGTACGCGAGTAATCCGAATTTAACTTTCAACGGTGGTGTCCGCATTCTGCATAACTGTAGTAGCATTGCGAGAACCTTCTTCAAATTCAAATCGGAAATTAATCCACTTGAAATTTACATTCCTGTAGACAGCACCTTGCGCGATATGACTATGTCTAAATTGGGCGTTGGTGTTATAGTGAAAGACGAACCACCCATGAAAATATATCCCGGTTTCTTGAGTGCGAAACCAAATAAGAAAGACCATGGACTTATTGAATCTACAGGTTACTTGTATTACGACAAAGGAAAGAAAACTTATTACATTGGTTCGAAAGAAAAGATTCGTCAACCAAAATTGCCGGGTCAATTGCTTGGTTTAAATACCACCACCTGCGAGTTAACAGGAGATGGTATCATGGACTTCAATGTTGATTACGGCATGATGGTTATGAAGTCTGTGGGAACCGTTCACTTCCAATCGAACGACTCCACATTGACAGCACAAAGCACGAGTCTACTAAACTTCCCTTTTGATGAAGGAGCACAAAAACATCTCACTGAAAGATTCATTAATGCCAATCTCGACCCTATTGATTTAACCAAAACACAATTTGAAAAAAGTTTGGTTGAGTTTTTAGGAATTGAAAAATCAGATAAAATTATTGCCGATTTAGCTTTGGACGGAACCTTGAAGAGACTTCCCGAAGAACTTCAACAATTCTTCTATTTCGGAGATCTGAACTGGGTTTGGAACGAAGATTTAGAGACCTTCTCTACTTCCGGCCCACTGGGAATTGCCAGCATGGGCAAGAAACAAATTTTCAAATACACCAAAGGACTCATTGAAATAGAGAAACGAAGAAGCGGTGATATTTTCCGCTTGTATTTAGAAATTGACGGCGCTACTTGGTACCTGTTCGAATATAAAATAAATATACTCACTGTTATCAGCTCTGACGCTGAGTTCCTAGCTATTCTAACTGCAGTGAAGGATGATAATAGACGTTTCGAAGATGGCAAAAAAAGATTCTCTTGGTCTATGCTAGCTTCAAAGAAAAAACGTGATGATCTTTTAGACCGCTATCCAGCTTTGAATCAATAAAAAAAAGGAGGACCGAAGTCCTCCTTTCAAAATATCTGAAAAAAAATTAACGCAATATGCTTTTTCCTGGGAAATAGGCCATCTTACCCAACTCTTCTTCAATGCGTAGCAATTGATTGTATTTTGCAATACGATCTGAGCGAGATGCAGAACCTGTTTTAATCTGTCCCGTATTGAGCGCAACAGAAAGGTCTGCAATAGTTGTATCTTCTGTTTCTCCACTTCTGTGAGACATAACAGAAGTGTAACCCGCGCGATGTGCCATGTTTACGGCATCTATGGTTTCTGTTAACGAACCAATCTGATTCACCTTTACCAGTATACTGTTGGCTATGCCTTCCTCAATTCCTCGAGAAAGACGATTCACATTCGTTACGAATAAATCATCTCCTACGAGTTGAGTTGTTTCTCCTAACTTCTCTGTCATCAACTTCCAACCGTCCCAATCGTCTTCTGAACATCCGTCTTCAATAGATACAATCGGATAACGCTTTGTCCAATCTGCCCAGTAGTCTACCATTTGTGCACTTGTTAAATGCTCACCGGTAGATTCTAAGTGATACAATTTCGTCTCGGGATTATAGAACTCTGTTGATGCGCAATCCAAGCCCAACATGATATCTTCTCCTGCTTTATATCCAGAAGCTTCAATCGCCTGCATTATAGTTTGAAGCGCTTCTTCGTTGCTGTTGAAGTTCGGAGCGAACCCGCCTTCGTCACCAACGTTCGTCATGTGACCTTGTTTTTTCAATACAGCTTTCAGGTGATGAAACACTTCTGTGCCCATGCGCAATGCTTGACTAAATGTTTCAGCACCTACTGGAAGAATCATGAATTCTTGAACATCTACTTTGTTGTCGGCATGAGCACCTCCATTAATAATGTTCATCATAGGAACCGGAAGTGTATTTGCACTCACTCCTCCAATGTATCTGTATAGACTTAAACCAGAGGTCTCTGCTGCTGCCTTCGCAACAGCTAACGAAACACCTAATATGGCATTCGCACCCAAAACACTTTTATTATCTGTGCCGTCAATCGCGCACATGGCCATATCTATGAGGTTCTGTTCGAATACAGAAGCTCCCTCCAATTCTTTGTTTAATACTTCATTCACATTTTGAACAGCGCGCATGACTCCTTTACCCAGGTATTGCGATTGATCTCCGTCGCGCAGTTCCACAGCTTCGTGAATGCCCGTGCTTGCTCCTGAAGGAACAGCAGCGCGACCAACAGTACCTTGATCTGTAATTACATCGACTTCAATTGTTGGATTACCTCTCGAATCGAGAATTTGTCTTGCATGAATGTGAGCAATGTTTGCCATAGGAAATTGTATTTCCCACAAAGATAAACAAGACGAACGAATTACTTAGTGTAATTTTTACACTAAGTTCTATCTACCTGTTCTTTTCGCTCCCCCTCTGCTACTCTTCCCTGAATTTCCGCGACTGCTACTACCCTTGCTAGGTCCGTTTCGAAACGTGCGTTCACCCGGTTTGGCGTGCGATTTACTTCCTGCTTTAAATCTTGGTTTCGATGAAGACGGCGAAGATGCAGAAGTACTTGTTCTTGGCTTCGGTCTTGGTTTAGGCTTAGGTTTAGGCTTGTCTGGGTCGCTCGAAGTTTTCTTTTCTGGAGCTTCCGATTTCGATTTTTCAAGATACTTATTCAACAGTCTCATCTCATCTTCCTCCAAAGGTCTGAATTCACCCACCTGAAGCCCTTGTATGCCAATGTGCATGATGCGGCATCGTTCTAACTTCGTGACTGTGTATCCAAAGTGTTCACACATTCTTCGAATCTGTCTGTTCAGTCCTTGTATAAGTGTAATTCGAAATACAAAAGGAGTTTCAACCACAACTTTGCATCGGCGCGTTTGAACGCCTAGAATAGGAACACCTTGACTCATCTTCTCTGCGAAGTCAGCGAACAACGGACGATCTACGCTAACAATGTATTCCTTTTCGTTTTTGTTTCCTGCGCGAAGAATTTTGTTCACCAAGTCACCATTATTTGTCAAAAGAATAAGTCCTTGAGAATCCTTATCTAATCTTCCAATTGGAAAAATTCGTTCGCTGTAGCTTATGTAGTCAATGATGTTGTTCTTCTCTACTTTATCTGTCGTAGAAACAACGCCCATAGGCTTGTTGAAAGCCAAAACCAAATCTTGCTTCTCTTCTCTGTTTAGACCGCGGCCGTTCACTTTCACCACGTCTCTTGGTCCAACTTCGGCACCCAATCCGATCTTCTTGCCGTTTATTGTGACTAAACCGCGTTCAATAAACTTATCGGCCTCTCTTCGGCTACAAAGTCCCGATTCACTTATGAATTTGTTTACACGCATGGCTTCTGATTAGGTTGCGAAGTTAGTTATGGCATAAACAAATTCGCCGCTTTCCTTTTCTTTTCTTAAATTTAGCTTTTTAGAACCTACCCTATGCCTGCACTAAGCGAAAGAAAAATTGTTGAAGTTTGTTATGCACCAAGTCACTTCCCCTTGTACGACAATGGATTTGACATCGTGGTTGTAATTGATGTGCTTCGCGCTACAAGCGCAATTACGACAGGGCTACATTGCGGTATAAAAGAAATCATTCCTATTAATTCGGTTGAAAAAGCCGTTGACTATAAATCAAAAGGATACATTACTGCTGCCGAAAGAGACGGGCAAGTGGTGGAAGGATTCGACTTCGGAAATTCTCCTTATGCATTCATGAATCCTGATTTAGTTGGAAAAACAGTTGTCCTTACTACCACAAACGGAACCAACGCCATAGAAGTGGCTAAAGATAAAAGCACCGTTGTGATTGGTTGTTTGAACAACCTCACCTATCTCAGCAATTGGCTCATTGAGCAGAACAAAAATGTTCTTGTACTAGCGTCTGGTTGGAAGGAGAAGATGAATTTAGAAGACACCATCTGTGCAGGTGCCATTGCCGACATTCTTTTAGAAAGCCGCAAATTCGTATCGAACGAAGACAGCACGATCTCAGCTAAATTCTTATATCGTTCAGCTCGCGACAATTTTTACAGTTTCCTTCGCGCGAGTTCTCATCGCAAGCGTCTTATGAAATTGAAAATTCAGAAAGACGTGAAGTATTGTCTTACGCTAGACACGGTGCCGTGCATTCCTATTCTTCGCGAAGGAAAGTTGGTGAAGTTGGAAATAGACAACGCGTAATTCCTTCAACATGAAAACAAAGACCCTTATATTGTTGGTGCTTTGTTTCCCCTTGTCCGTTTTTTCAAAAGAACCAGATCCGCATCTTTGTTTAGACTGGGGATTCTTCGGGCATAAAAAAATTAACGAACTCGCTATTTACACGCTGCCTCAGGAGCTTTTCGGATTCTACAAATACAACATGAACTATTTAATAGATCACAGTGTTGACCCCGACAAAAGGAGATACAGTGTTAAAGGCGAAGCGGAATGTCACTTCCTCGATGTTGATCGTTATGTAACGGAGAACTCTAATTCTCCTTTTGATAATTTACCTGAGCGATGGAACGAAGCTGTTTCCAAATTCGGAGAAGACAGTCTTCGCGCTCACGGCATTGTTCCTTGGAATTTGTATTTCGTTTATTCAAAATTAGTGACTGCCTTTAAAGAAAAAGATGTGAATCGTGTTCTTCGACTTTCTGCTGAAATAGGACATTACGTGGGCGATGTGCACGTGCCACTTCATTCCACTTCAAACTACAACGGACAAAAAACCAATCAAAAAGGCATTCACGGTTTCTGGGAAAGTCGCGTTCCTGAAATTCAATTTCCACAATACGATTTCTTTGTTGGACAGGCAGAATACATTTCAGCCCCACAGCATTTCATTTGGGAACGATTGAAAGAAAGTTATGCCGGCGTCGATTCTGTATTGAAGTTTGAAGCTCAACTCACAGCGCAATTTCCTGCCGACAAGAAATATGCATTTGAAGTTCGCAACAACATTGAAGTGCGGACCTATTCCAGAGAGTTCTCTGAAGCGTACAGCAATCTTTTAAACGGACAGGTTGAACGAAGAATGCGTTCCGCTGTTTATTCCTTAGGAAGTCTATGGTTGAGCGCTTGGTCAGATGCGGGGCAACCCAATTTAAAAGACTGGTATTTGAAGGAGGAAGAAACTACAGACGCGCCAACAGAGCACGAAACTAAAAAGATCCGCGAACACGAATAACTATTTACTATGTTGAATTTAGAAATTTTCGAGCAGCAAAAGAAACATGCCTTGCTCCTCAAAAACAGCAAACTTTCTGAAAGAATCGAAGTACTGAATAGATTTGAAAAGGGATTGCACAAGCACGAAGCTAACCTGACGCGCGCGCTGAAAACAGATTTGAATAAACACCCGTTCGAATCTTCCATCATGGAATTCTCGCTTATCTTCTCTGAGTTAAAGGGCGTTAGAAAAGAACTTCGAGAATGGATGGGCATTACCTATCCCGGAATGAACATTGCCAATCCGTTTGCTTCACATAAAATTCATGTTGAATCGAAAGGCGTATGCCTCATTCTTTCTCCGTGGAATTATCCCGTTCAGCTGACACTTACTCCACTGATCTCATGCCTCGCCGCCGGAAACACAGCAGTAATCAAACCTTCTGAACTCACGCCAACAGTGAGTCAAGCGCTAAAAGACTTCATTGAGGACACATTCCTCCCGAAAGAGGTAGCCTTAGTTCTAGGCGATGGAATCGTTGCGGCGCAGTTGACCGAACTTCCTTTCAACCATATTTTCTTTACGGGTTCTCCAGCTGTTGGAAAATTAGTTATGGCTGCTGCTGCAAAAAATCTAACAAGCGTAACACTAGAGCTAGGCGGAAAATCTCCGGTTGTAATTGGAAAAGATTATGATTTGGAAGATGCAGCGAAAAAAATTCTTTGGGGGAAATACACCAATGCGGGACAAACGTGTATTGCCGCAGATTATGTGTTAATTCCGAAAGGAAAAACGAAAGAGTTTGTTCAGCATCTCGAGAAAGACTACCATTCTCACTACACAATAGAGGGCAAATTAAACTCGGACGAAGTGGTTTGTATCGTTTCTGAAAAACACTACGAGCGCCTAATATCTTTGGTTGAAGAAGTTCGCAGTACAGGAGGAAAGATTCTGTTCGAAGGGGCCCACAAGCCTTCCGAACGATTATTCGGTCTAACCGTAGTTGCAAATGTCTCGAAAGAATCAAGAGTTTTTCATGAAGAAATATTCGGACCTATTCTTCCCGTCTTCGAATACGAATCGTTAGAAGAAGCGGTAGATTTCATTCGAAGCAAAGAGAAGCCTTTGGCCTTGTATGTGTTCTCTCTTAACAGAAACGAACGAAAGTTCATCACTCAAAATACGTGGGTTGGCGGAGTGACCATTAACGATGTGTTCTTGCACCTAAGTGATGTGCGCATGCCCTTTGGGGGAAGTAATTTTTCTGGAATGGGATACTCACATGGTTATCATGGATTCCTTGAATTTTGCCACTTAAAATCGGAAGTACATACAAGTCGAATTTTCAATTCCACTTCATTGGTTCACCCTCCATATAAGGGTAAAGAGTGGCTAGCGAAGATCTTAAGGCGCATTATATAATTACCAAAACTTCGGGAAGAATCGCGGAGTACTTTTGATATAATCTTTGTAAGATTCGTATTTCGAATTCGAAATGCCTTCACTGAAATCTGCGCTTCCTTGAAACAACAAGACGAGAAGTAACGCTCCGACTAAACTTCCATTCAACCAATTTCCGCTTCCACTTCCACTGAAGAAAAAGAAGGAGATCCAAATGGCTTGTTCACAAGCATAGTTCGGATGACGCATAAGCCTCCAAAGACCCGTATGGGCGAAACCCCTGGAGTAAGGCAATTCATTATTATTACCGGTTTTGATGCGTCTGTGTTTTTCATTCTGAAAATTCCATTGCTGCTGATCGGCTGTAGTTTCAACAATTAAAAAGAACAATAAGATTCCTGCAATGAGGTAATCTGTTGCTCCTAGAGGTGCCATCGCACTCTTGTGAGCGTATATGGCCGGTACCGTGATGAGCCAAATAAGTATATTCTGATAAAATGAAATGAAGAATAAATTGAACAGCGTCCACTTCCATCTTGCATTGAACATGGGCATTTTACGAAGCACTTCCCAGCGGTAGTCTTCTTCTCCACTCCAGAATTTCCAAGAGTAAGCTCCTCTGCGCGAGAAGTTGTAGGTTAAACGAACACCCCAAAGCGTAACAAGAACGGCCATTAAAACAAAACGCGGATGATAATTTGTGAGATGCGCATATTCCCAAACATAGATGATTGGAACAACGCTCCATATTTTATCCACCTGACTGCAATTACCTGTCAATTCAGCTAAAACGAAACAAATTGTTGCGACGATTAAAGCGGAGCCTCCGCCCACTTTAATTAAATGCCATTGCGTTTCTGTTAAACTCGGGTCTAGGTAATACGCCACAAGCGGAAGTCCAACAAGGGCAAGAATAAGTAGGACAATTGTTTTAAGCATGATTCAATTTCTATGTTCTCGATGAAGATAGAAAAATTGAATTAAAAACAAAAAAGAATTATTTAATTTCCACCAAGAGAATGTCGTAGACAACAGCTGCGTTCATGGGAATTTTTCCTTCTCCTGTTAGACCGAAAGCGCGATAAGAAGGCAATACGAATTTCGCACGATCTCCTGTCTTTAGCAATAGCATTGCCTCGTGCAAGCCACTTTCTACATTGTCGTGTCCAATCTTCACAGGAACTTTTTCTCCAGGTTTGCTTTTGTAAACAACAGTTCCGTCGAGCAAAGACACTTCGTATTCCACCATGGCAATTTGCTCTGCCTTAACATACTCTCCGGCTCCTTGTTGGTAGATCCAATAATGAATTCCCGTTCCTGTAATGGTTGTTGGCCATTGTTTATCTGTTACAAATTTTTGAATCCGCTCCTTTTCTTGCGCGTGAAAATTTCTATTCTGCGCAATGAGCATGGAATCGATTTGCGCTTGTGTCATTTGCTGAACTGCTTTCTTGTCTTGTGAACAGCTGTCGCAGCTCATTAAAATGGCCGTGAATGCGAAAAGTAAATATGCGTATTTCATTAGATTTCTCCTTTTTGTAACAACTCCATAAACTTCGCAATCGTATGTTCCAGCGATTCGTGCAAGCGCGCACCTGCTGCGTTCTTGTGTCCGCCCCCGTTGAAGTGTGCGCGAGCCATTTGATTCACATCACGTGTTCCTTTACTTCTGAAACTAATACGAACGCAATCTTCGTCTTCTCTAAAAAATGCTGCTATGGTAGTTCCTTCAACACTTAACGCCATATTCACAAGCCCTTCCGTATCGCCAGATTGTGGATTGAAGCTGTCTAACTTTTCTTTCGTAATAGCAATAAAAGCGGCCTTGTATTCTGGGAGAACAGTCATGCATTCAGAAAGTGCGTAACCCATCAATCGCAAACGCTCCACTCGCTGTGAATCCAACACATTTTCATGCACAACATGTGGCTTCAGTCCTTTGCGCATTAGCCATGCTGCAATCTCATGAGTTTCTGGACTCACGCTTGGAAAACGGAACGACATGGTATCGGTCATAATTCCGCAATAAATGGCTTGTGCGGTTGGCGCATCAATCAGCTCCAACCAATTCATTGCACCCGCGAAATGAAAAACCATTTCACATGTGCTGCATATACTGGTGTCTGAATAAACAACATCTGGAAAAGTGGCGGGTTGCTCATGATGATCAATGAGAATAAATGGTTTCAATCCCATTTGCGCCTCAAGCAATTTCTTAACCGCCTCGCCAATTCTTCCTAGGTGGTTGTAATCTAAAATAAAAATCGCATCAGCTTCTTGGATGCGCTGTGCGGTTACTTCTCCTTGGTCTTTACAAATCACGACATATTCATTTCCGCTCAACCAGCTCAGATAAGCCGGCGCGTGGTCAGGAAGAACAATCGTCACTTCCTTCCCCATTTTAACTAACATTTGCGCCATTGCGCAAGAAGATCCGATTGCATCCCCGTCTGGCGAGATGTGGGTGGAAATCACTATTTTCTTGGACCCTTCTACAATTGCTTTTGCCTTTGCGAGCTCCTCATTATTCAACGTGCATTTTAACATGCTTCAAAGGTAAGGTGTAATGTATAATTCGTTGTAATTTGGCGAAATGAAATCGGCTCTATCTTTCTGCTTCGCGCTCTTCGCTCTATGTTCTCAGGCATACGCGCCCTCGACTCATAAATTCTATTTGAGCAACACAACCATTGAATTCAATGCGGAAACTCGGGTTCTTGAAATTACTTGTAAAATATTTACCGACGATTTGGAGCACGCCATTGAGGCCCAATGCTATCGCTATAATTCCTTATATCCGCAAACACCAGAAGTTTTCGAGTTAGTTAAAAAGTATATTAGCGATAAGATCAGTCTTCAAGTAGGAGGGAGAAATGTGGTGCTTAATTTTTTAGGTTATAGCGTAGACAACGACATGACAACTTTATTTATTGAAGGGAATTATTTCGAGCCAAATCAAGTGATTATAAATAACACAATTCTCTTGGAATTATATGCCGACCAACAGAACATCGTAGATGTTCGATGGAGTGGACAATCGAAGCGTGAATATTTCACGAAAGACAAAACTCAATTTCAATTCATTCCGTAATGAAAAAAAAAGAGGCGGCGGATTATGTGAAAATAGAATTGGAAAAACTATACCCTGAAACTCCAATACCACTTGACCACACCGACGCATTTACTTTACTAATTGCTGTTCTGCTTTCAGCGCAATGCACAGACGCTCGGGTGAATACCATTACTCCGCACCTATTCAAACAAGCGAACAATCCGTTCGATATGATTAAATTAAGTATTGAAGAAATTCGTGATATCATTAAGCCATGCGGACTTTCTCCTGCGAAAAGCAAAGCCATCTTCAACCTTTCTCATATCATTATAAACGAACACAACGGTGAAGTACCTGCTTCATTCGAAGCGCTAGAAGCTTTGCCAGGCGTAGGTCACAAGACCGCAAGTGTTGTAATGGCTCAAGCATTCGACGTGCCTGCATTTCCTGTTGACACGCACATACACAGACTTATGACACGTTGGAAATTAACGAACGGAAAGTCTGTGGAGCAAACCGAACGCGATGCTAAGAAATTATTTCCTGAAGAAAGTTGGAACAAACTTCATCTTCAAATTATTTTTTATGGAAGAGAATATTCTCCTGCACGAGGAAACGTTCAAAATGATTTCATAACTCAAACATTAAATCCTAAACTATATAACTCGTGGGTTTAAGAAATAATTATAGAAAAGGAATGCCCTTATTCGAGGTTATGACTAAGGATCTTGCTTGCTTGATTCGAGAGGGAATTTACTTCATTCAAAATGGCGGAAATCTGCCTGTTTGGGTGGCAGCTCCAACTTATCCGAGCAAGAAAACAACGCTTTCGAAAATTGCGCGCATGAACCGTGTTAGACTCACGAACAAGATGACAACCAATCCTGATGTGATTGTTTATTTCGAAAATGCAACCTACGGAAGCGCTAGCGCAGTGCAAGAAAAATATCCTAATGCACGAATCATTAACGTAGACTGTCAAGATATTTCCAAGGAACGCGTGCACGTGGTTCACCAAGAGGCATTGGGATATTCAATGAACTTAAATCCACAAACCCACATTGGTCCTGCCGTTGAAAAAAGTGATGAGAATGCCGTTCATGACGGACAGGAAGTCATGTGTCCTATTGAATCCCCGAAAGAAAACACTGTTTATCAAATCGTTCTCGACAACGCGAATGATAACGGTGAATACGTGGATATACGCGTGCCAATTATCGGAGGGAAAATCCCGTTGGTGTATTTAAAATTCAAAACTCAAGAATATCGGTTTACGAACAAAGCGCATAGCGCAACTCTTCATACACCCGAAGAAATATTTTCGAATGAAGAGATTGAGCAGATTGAAAAGTATGCCAATGTTATGAAAGTAGACTTCTGTGAGTTCGATGTGCTTCGTCACAAAGGCAACCAAAAAATCTACATCATTGATGTAAATAAAACGCCTTACGGTCCGCCAGATCCGCTGAACAGAAAAGATAAAGTGATTGCATTGAAAAAACTTTCGGATGCGTTTATGGCGATGGTTTAAGGAATCGACCGACAAGTTGGAAGAGGTTATTGTAAATTTTTATTATTTTTACAAAAATTAAAATCCAATTATAATGAAACACTTACTTTCCACTTTGGTGTTGTTTTTCGCAATAAGCTCCATTGCATTTGCTCAACCGAGCAGCGATTTAAAAATCGTTAAAATGACAAATGGTGTTGAGCACATTGGCACAATCATTTCCGACGACGGCAGAGAAATGCTCTTCGAAACTACAACTGTAGGGAAGATTTATATTAAGAAAACCCTGATTAAGTCTATTTCAAACTACAGCAAAGAAGACTTCTCAATCGTGAACGATGAAATTGTTCGTGCCAACCCTTTTAGCACAAGATATTCTTTCACAACAAACGCGCTTCCGATTAAAAAGAAAGATAATTATTACATGCTTAATCTGTGGGGACCTGAATTTCATATCGCTGTTGCAGACAACTTCAATGTTGGAGTTATGACCACTTGGATAGGCAGCCCTTTAGCTCTAGCCACGAAGTATAGCATAAAAACCAAAAATCCTAAACTGAATTTTTCAGTTGGTGAAATCATTGGCAATGGTGGTTACATAGACCCTTCAGCTTTTATCTCCCTATCCTTTGGAAATGTTACATTCGGTGACCGAGACAAAAATTTAACCCTAGGTGTTGGATATGGCTATTTTGATTTTAATCAAACTGAAGAAATTCCTGGTATATATTCTTTTGATCAAAATATTCCTACCAGAAGCAAGCCTGCTACAAAAGGAGTTTTGGGGTCAGTTGCAGCTAGCCTAAGAATCAATGAAAAAACGAGCTTTGTTTTTGATTCTATGTTCGGAATGCTGAGCACAGGCGGAACTAATACTGAATATTACTATTTCGGAAATGGCTTCGGATACACAACGGTTACAGCCAAACAGCCCAACACACCATTCTTAGTTTTAATGCCAGCAATTCGCAGAACTCAAGGAAATGGAAGCGGGAAGTCAATTCAATTTACACTAGCGGGGATAAATACCAATGACAGATCTATTCCAATTCCATTTGTAACTTGGTATAGAGCTTTATAATTCGACCATACTCGTTTCATTCGAAACGCACTGACTTGCGGGTTTTCGCACTTTGATATAATTCGGTGTGAAACCCGCAATCATGTTTTCATCATCTATGCTTTCCCACAACACTGGCATTGTTTGACCTTTAAACGAAGCATCAAATGCCACGCGTTTCTTCGCACTCAACAATCGTAGAATCTTATTCCGTTCGTTGCGAACTTCCATAGGAACAATATCTTCAATTCGCAACGCAGTTGTATTCGCTCGCTCGCTATAAGTGAACACATGCAAATAGGAAACATCTAAATCTTTCAAGAACTCAACGGTCTCGTTGAAGTACTCATTGGTTTCACCAGGAAAACCAACAATCACATCCACGCCAATGCACGCTTGTGGCATAGCAGATTTAATCGACGCTATTCTTTCACGGTACAAATCGGTTCTATATCTGCGACGCATGCCCTTCAATATTTCATCGCTTCCACTTTGTAAGGGAATGTGAAAATGTGGCATGAAATGTTTTGAGGTGGAAACAAATGAAATGATTTCATTCGTCAACAAATTCGGTTCAATGCTACTGATTCTGTAGCGCTCTATTCCTTCCAACTCATCGAGCTTCTGAACTAAATCCAACAGCGTCTCATTGTGAGCCGTTCCAAAATCTCCAATGTTCACTCCGGTTAAAACAATCTCCTTCGCACCGCTTGCAATGGCCTTCTTCGCTTCTTCAATCGTTGCTTCAACATTCGCACTGCGCGATCTTCCTCGCGCTAAAGGAATGGTGCAGAACGCGCAGAAATAATTACATCCGTCTTGAACTTTCAAGAAGGTTCGCGTTCGATCTCCCGATGAAAAGGATGGAATGAATTCCTTCACATCCTTAATCTCTCCAGCAAATATTTTCCCTTCCGATTCGTCGTAAGCTTTAATGCGATCTATCAAATTGAATTTTTCATTCGCACCCAACACCACATTCACACCTTCAATTTTTGAAATCTCTTCCGGCTTCAATTGCGCGTAGCAACCGATCACAGCAATAAAGACATTCGGATTGGAACGCTTCGCTCTTCGAACGGTATACCGACATTTCTGATCTGCTTCATCGGTAACGCTGCACGTGTTAATGACCAAGACATCTGGACCTTCCTCCAACTCTACCCTGCCGTAACCTTGCTCTTGAAAATCGCGCGCCAAGGTGCTCGATTCCGAGAAATTCAATTTACATCCGAGTGTGTGAAATGAAAATGTCTTAAAGTCTCTCATGATTTCTTTTTCTTCGGAACCGCGCGCAGACGAAACTCCATTATTCCCAACAACACATCCACAGGATGATTAAACGAAATCTCATACGTGTAAACGCCGTGATCTTCGTATTGCTTATTCGAATCTAACTCTCGCTCAATGTCACCTAAATCTCCGCTAATGTCTCCAACAAATCCATTCTTGTCTCGAATTTCTATCGTCACATCGCGCGGAACACTAACACCTTGTTCAGAGATTTCCTTGATGTGCAATTCCAATTTATCGAAAGGGAAAAGTGTGGTGTATCGAACATCGAGATACAACTCACAAGGTTCTGCGTTTTCCCGAATGTCTAGCTTCAAAGAAACGGGTTCGCTCTTTTTCCATTGAAGGCTTTCATCGAATTCGAAATTGGCTTCAGCAATGGGCGTTGGCTTACAACCTGCCATTCCAAATGCAACAAGTAAAACGAAGAAAAATGTCTTTTTGAACATGCCGCAAATTTACAAGAAGATTCGCAGTGTTATTCCTGAATAAAAATTTCTTCTCGCCATCGGATTGAAGAACTTCCCGCCAACACCGTTCAATTGATAGAAGGTGGTGTAATTGGTATTCAAGACATTGTTCACTCCGGCATTGATGTTTATTGAACCTAAAGAACGAACTCGAGTAACTAGATCATAATCTCCGGCAACTTCGTCACGTCGAATAAATGTATGTGTATAGGTGAATTCAGAATTTAAAACGTTTCTCGCTGCAGACCATTCGGTCTGATTCGAATTCAGTGGCGCCTTGTCTGTCCATTGATTGGTTGCTCCTATTCCGAATCCTTTATCTATTTTGAAATTGACACCGCCGTTGCACTGCGCCATGGGCATACCCGGCATACGACCTGTTCCGCTTTCACCTTCCAATTGATAGTTCGTCCAAGAACCACAGGTCCAAGCATCTAAAGTGGACCTTTCAAAATTCCAAGTCCTTCGTGCCGTTACTTCCAAGCCTTGCTGAACCAACTTTCCTGCGTTGATGTAGGTTGCGTAATAGCCATTAAATAAGGCTGCCTTAGGAACAATCGCATCTATAATTTGCTGATCATACAAACTCATTTCAACGAACCACAATTTACCTGCTCCCTTCAATCCGAATTCAACGTTACGTGCAAACTCATTTTTCAAGTTTTCATTCAAATATTGTTTTGAATAATCGTATTGCTCAAAGACCGTGGGCGCGCTGCTGCCGGTGCTGTAGTTCCCGAAGACATTCCAGTTTCCTGATTTCTCACTTTTCTTTAGGGAATAACTTACGCCAACATTCGGATAAAGCCTTGCTTGCGGATTCGCGTTGGTGTAGGCCTCTATCACCACCAATTGCTGGGCAGCATCTTTGGAAGTTCCCATAATACGCGCTTGCGTGTTATTTAATCCTACAGAAGCGCTTGCGAATAAACGTTTCGTTATTTCAGATTCAACTTGATAGAAAAAATTCGATGTGATGTAATCCACATTGAAGTTGTATTTCGAAACACCGTTCGATTCCCCATTCAACAATCCGAATTCATTCAACTGGAAATTTTCGAACTGAATTTCTTCCCCAATTGAAGATTTCAACTTGATTGGAAAATTTCCGTTTTTATTTAATTCGAATGCTTTCGACAACACCGCGCGCTGTCCTTTTCCAACGGCAGATTCATCTTTATATCCGCTTGAAGGTGCGGAGGTTCCGTAAGGATTTATTTTTTCGGTTTGAAAGAGATTCGCTGAAAGCTCAAGAAGAAAATTTTTCTTCGAAAGAAACTCGCCAGAATATCCAACCATGTCTCTTGAACGATCTACGTGCGCGTTATTGGCCATACTGAAGGCATTGGCCTGACGGGGATTTGCAGCAATCTGCGATGCCGAAATAGCACCGGGCAATTCCCAATACCCTTTGTAACGCATAGCCATAACGTAGTGTTTCCAGCGTTTTGTATTGGCAGAAAACTCAAGTAATGTCTGCTCCTTGTTATTCGCCTCCTGATCTCGGTAACCGGTTGTTTCCTGATTAATCTGGCTCACCATTAAACTGAATCCATTCTTACTCACACCCGCTTGAAAAACAGATTTACTGTAGCCGAATTCGCCTTGCTCGTATTGCGCCTTTGCATTTACCGACTGGTTCAATGAAAAAGGCGTAAACAAAACAACTCCGCCTGTACCATTTCCCCAAACCCCACTGCCTGGGCCTTTCAGAATATTCGCGTTGGCAACATTCGAAGGATCTACAATCTCCAAAGGTGACTGTCCGTCTGCGCTCGTCAATGCAATTCCTTTCCAATACATCTTCACATTTCGAATGGTTGTCGGCGCACGATAAAAACTTCCGCGAATATTCAAGCGTGTGCTTCCTCCATAACCACGTGAATCGTAAGACACTCCGCTCACAGAATTGAATGCGTTTTGAAGGGAAGAACCATCACCGTAATGCTGCCCAATTTTCGCAATACCCACACTTGCAGGAGTACTCAAATTGCTTCGCTTGTTGCTGTAACCAATAACAGTCAGCGCTTCCATCTGTTTTGAAATGGGATACATGTCTAAACGAAAAACTTTGTTCTTAGTCGCCATTTCCTCTTCACCGAAATAAAATCCTCGATCAAAAAATCCATCTGCTGTAAAATCAACGGATTCGCGTTTTCTACAATAGACTGAAACCCTTCCCAATTCATTGCACTGAAAACTTAAAGTTCTTCTCTTACCATAGGCCTGAATGGGATATCCGGTGTAGCTGTCATAAACCTCAATGGTTACCAAGATAGAATCTTCCAATCCTTTAATGATGGGATTGTTGTCTTGAATAATTTGAGCAAATAGAACATTACTCCCTAAAAAAAAACAGCAAAGTGAAATCCACTTTGCTGTCTTCAACATAAAAATATTATTCATTTATTATTGAACGATAAACGTTTTAGATGTTGTTCCTACAGAAGATTCAGAAACCACGAAATAATTTCCTTTCGACCATTCAGAAACATTCAATTCATTTTTCAACGTTGAAATTTTTCCTTCCGCCATTAACGCTCCTGAGAAAGAATACACAGAATAATTTCCGCCCAATTGATTCGAAGAGAATTCAACGGTTACTCTTTCTGAAGCTGGATTTGGATAAACATTTAAGTTTTGAGAAACACCTTCGTTTTGAACTCCCGCCCAAACCAAGTTTTGAAATTTCTTAATGGTGTTCGGACCAGCGCCTGGGTACGATGATCCATTCAATGCGATATATACAGAACCATCGTGTGGATTCACACAAATGTCGCGAAGACGTTTGTTGAAGCTTTGAAAGAATGCATCTGAGTTGGTGTTCGAACCACTCACATCTGCTGTTGTCAGCGACAAACCATCTGCGCTCAAATGCAAAACCGACATGCGCTCATAATTATTAGGTATTCCGCCCAATACAGCCATAAGAATACAGTTGTTCCATTCTGGGATTGCTGGGTGGTTGTAGAACTCAATTCCGTTAACGGCACGACAAGGAGTCCATTCAATCAACGGCTCTTTCACGTTGTTCGCAGTACAATAAGCAATTTCAGCAGTTGTGTTGCAAGCTCCTTGAACCGATGGCCAACCGTAGTTTCTTCCTGGCTCAATGATGTTAAACTCATCGCTACTGTTCTGTCCGTGCTCCGAAGAATAAATAATACCAGTTGGACCTACCGCCAGACCTTGTGAGTTGCGGTGTCCATATGAATACACGTACGATGCTGGATCGGGATTGTCGCTTGGAATGCTTCCGTCTAGGTTAATACGCAACATCTTTCCGTTTAAAGAAGATAAATTCTGTGAGCTTACTCCGCCGTCTCCTGTATCTCCTGTAGACATTAATATTTTCTGATCAGCAGTAATTACTAAACGAGAACCGTTGTGAATTGAATTTCCTCCGATAGCGTTGATTAATTGAACTTCGTTCACCAATGAGGTTCCGTCCCAATCGAACATTGACAAACGCTCTTTTACATTGTTACCTTGGGTATAATTATAAACCACATAAACTTTCGGAGTATTTAAAAAATCTGGATGAAGAGTCATGCCCAACATTCCTGGCTCGCTTCCTCCGCTATATGGAATTAGAGAAGTTTTATCCAAAACGGAGGTATAGGTTCCTGTTGAAGGATCAATGCGCAATACCTTACCTACACGCGTCGTGCACCAAATAAAATCATCGGCACCCCAAACCATTTCCCATGGAAGACTTAATCCCGTAACTAAATCACTTTCCGTCAGAGTTGTATTTCCAACTTGCCAAGTTTGTGCATTCATTTGAACGGCACAAATAAGAGAGAATAACAATGCTATTTTTTTCATAGCCACGAATATAATTCGCGAGCGGTAAACAATACACTTATTATTGAAAAAAAAAGCCGTCATGCGCGGTGTAGACTGCAACGATCGAAACTTGTGCATTTGAAGCGCACGTCAAGAGCGTAAGCACCAAAACTTGCAAAACTTGAGACAAATTCCACCGCCCATTCATTAGCGATAAAACTAGAGTAGGAAAACTCAATACGACAGGACTTTGTCCAATGTTGTTCTCAATCGATTGTTAGCCATGAAATTGACTTCCAAACCGGCGTTGAATGGAATAGGAGTATCCAAACTTGCACATCTCGTAACCGGAGCATCGAGGTATTCAAAGCATTCTTCAGTAATACGTGAAGCCAACTCCCCGCCTATTCCGCCTGTTAGTGAATCTTCATGCAACACAACAACGCGTCCTGTTTTCTTTACTGAAGTCATTACCGTTTCGTAATCCAGAGGAGCTAAGGTGCGCAAATCTATCAATTCAATGCCTGCATATTTCTCTTCCTTCAACACATCCATTCCCCAGTGAACACCTAGACCGTAGGTCACCAATGTTAATTTATCTCCGGCTGAAACAATGCGTGCCTTTCCAAATGGAAGCGTGAAATATCCTTCAGAAACTTCCTCTTCAATACTTCTATACAGCATTTTGTGCTCGAAGAATAAAACAGGATTCGGGTCTTCAAACGATTGACACAACAAACCTTTCGCGTCGGAAGGGAAAGCTGGATAAGCAATTCTCAGACCTGGTGTATGGAAGAACCAAGCTTCGTTGCTTTGACTGTGGAAGGGTCCTGCCGCTGCACCGCCGCCTGTAGGCATGCGCACGACAACGTCTGCATTCTCAGCCCAACGGTAATGAAGCTTCGCAAGGTTATTTACAATTTGATTGAAGCCGCAAGTCACGAAATCTGCGAATTGCATTTCCACCATGGCCTTGTGACCTTTCATACTCAAACCCAATCCTGCACCCACAATAGCTGACTCACACAAAGGGGTATTTCGAACACGACCTTTTCCAAATTCTTCTAAAAAACCTTCGGTAACTTTAAATACTCCACCATACTCCGCAATATCTTGTCCCATTAAAACCAATCGGTCGTGCTTGCGCATACTTTCACGTAAGCCATCTTGAATAGCATCTATGAATCTCATTTTCTTCTTGGTTGAAGATGCGGGAATCTCGGCATTTGAAAACGGTGCGAACAAATCTTCAAATTCTTCTTCTGTATTTACTTCAATGTCTGGCTCTGCGTAGGCCGCTTTTAAATTCGTGTTGATTTTATTCTTCAACTTTAAATTCACTTCCTCTACATCGGCTTGAGTAATTAATTTCTCTTCCAATAAAAACTGTTCGTAAAGGGCAACGGGATCTTTCTTCGACCATTCGTCGATCATTCCTTCCGGATAATATTTCGTGCCACTCGCCTCTTCGTGTCCGCGAACGCGAAAAGTCATGCACTCTAGAATAATTGGTCTTGGATACTTACGAATACTCTCGGCAATTTCCTTAACAGTTGAATAGACTTCTAGAATGTTGTTTCCATCGATTTGAATAGCGTCTTCTTTCGGCATTCCGTAACCAATGGCTTTATCTATAAATTGTTTGCAACGAAATTGCTCGCGACTTGGAGTAGACAATCCCCATGCATTGTTTTCAATACAGAATATTACAGGAAGATCCCACACCGTTGCGACATTTAATGCTTCATGAAAATCGCCTTCGCTTGCACCTCCGTCTCCACTGAACACTATTGTTGCTTTTTCAGAGCCTTCCAATTTATTGGCTAAGGCAATTCCATCTGCAATACCCAATTGAGGACCTAAGTGAGAGATCATTCCTACCACATGATGCTTTTTTGTTCCGAAGTGAAACGAACGATCGCGACCTTTTGTGAACCCGTCTTTTTTTCCTTGAAACTGAAGGAACAATTGTTTCAAATCTAAATTTCGAGAAGTGAAGATTCCCAAATTGCGATGCATGGGCAAAATAAACTCGTCTTCTTCCATTGCCATTCCTACCCCCACGGAAATTGCTTCCTGGCCGTATGAAGAAAACCATTTCGATATCATTCCTAATCGCAATTGACTTAACATCTTATCCTCGATCAAACGCGGCAATTTAATTGCTTCGTACAATGCCAATAATTCTTCCTTCGAAATGTTCTTTTTATCAAATTTCATGTTGCTCAAATTGAGCCGCTAAAGTAATCCGAATGAGGCACCCTTAAAATTTTCTTCACATTTTTTAACATTACCTTAGGATTTAAAATTAAATTAGCGCGATATTTTCGCACAGCTTAATAAATACAAATTTATTTTATGAAACTATTAAACGAGATTAAACAAGAGATTGCTCGCCGTGAAAAAGAACTACACCTATTGATAGACGCGGCTAACCTTATCGCTTCACTTCAGACCGGAAGAGGGCGTAAAGTTAAAATTACTGCTAGAATCGCTTCTATTTTAGACAAAACTGGAAGCCCTAAATCCTCTTCAGTAAAAGACGGACGTGGTCGTCCAAAAGGTTCTAAGAACAAACCGGGTGCTAAGAAAACAGGCCCGAAGAAAGAGACCAATGTCATTGCAACATCTGCTCCCGCAGCACCTGCAGCACCAAAAGTATTAAAGAAGCGCGGAAGAAAACCGAGTTCTGCAAAATCTAAACTAGCCCAGACCTCAAAAGTTGTCAAGGTTGTCAAAGCTGCAAAAGCTTAATTATAGTTTTTAATCATCTTTTTTGGTTGAATAGACCAACAGTATGACCACAATTGAACTTCAAGTAAGTCCCGCCCAATCGGCCGACTTCAATTATTTAGAGGAGAAAATTCAGATTAATTTGAATTTATCTCCTCTTTCGTTTAAATGGCGCATCGACAAAAAATCGATTGACGCTCGCAAACGCAACGCGATTGTTATTCTGCGTATTTCCGTCATAGGCTCGAAAGATGAATTTCCTGCCGTTCACCAGCGTCAATTTCAACATGAAATAAAAGGCACTGCCATAGTCATTGGTGCGGGTCCCGCCGGATTATTCGCAGCCTTGAGACTTCTTGAATTGGGCGTGAAACCCATTATTCTCGAACGAGGAAAAGACGTTCGAGCGAGAAGACGCGACTTGGTTGAAATCACTCGGAACGGGCAAGTGAACGAAAACTCCAACTACTGTTTCGGTGAAGGTGGGGCTGGAACGTACAGCGACGGAAAACTATACACACGAAGCACGAAAAAAGGCAGCGTGGTTCGCATCTTAGAAACTTTGGTTCAATTCGGAGCCAACGAAAACATTCTTACTGAAAGCCATCCGCATGTGGGGACAAATAAACTTCCTCAAATTATTGCCAACATGCGTGAAAGCATTTTGGCGAATGGTGGAGAAATTCATTTTGAAGAAAGAGTTATTGATTTCAATATGGGCAGCGATTCCATTCACGAAGTCAAAACAGCTAAAGGAAATTCTTTTCAAGCCGACAGTATTTTGCTGGCAACAGGTCACAGCGCGAGAGACATATTCGAAATGCTGCATGCGAAAAACATTGCCCTTGAGGCAAAGCCCTTTGCCATTGGTGTGCGCATTGAACATGAACAAAGTTCAATTGACAAACTCCAATACAAATGCGACGATCGTGGAGAATTTCTACCTCCCGCGAGTTATTCCATTGTCACCCAAGTCAACGATCACGGGGTATATTCATTCTGCATGTGCCCGGGTGGCATCGTTGCACCGTGTGCTACTTCACAAGAAGAAATTGTAACGAACGGATGGTCGCCAAGCAAGCGCAACAACCCCTGGGCAAACTCAGGCATTGTGGTTGAAGTAAAGCTGAGCGATCTTGAAAACTTAAATTTTTCAGGCCCCCTTGCTGGAATGCACCTTCAACAGGCTATTGAAAAGAAAGCCTATGAAATGGGCGGTGCCAATCAATTCGCTCCTGCCCAGCGCGCAACCGATTTTATATACAATAAAAAGAGCACAACACTTCCAGGATCTTCATATAGCCCGGGAATAACATCGGTAAACCTTCGAGATTTATTTCCCAAATTTATTTCGGAATGTTTAATTGGGGCTCTTCAGCATTTCAATACTAAGATGACGAATTTTGCGGGACCGAACGCGCTGTTATTAGCTCCAGAAACACGCACCTCATCTCCAGTGAGAATCCCTCGCGACAAAGAATTGTTCAATCATCCGGAAATAAAAAATCTTTTCCCTTGCGGAGAAGGTGCCGGTTATGCCGGTGGAATCGCATCTGCTGCAATAGACGGCGAGCGATGTGCAGATGCCATTGCCGAATTTATTTCGAGAAAGAAGAAGCAATAAGTCCGGCTAATTCTTCGCCAATGAGCGAGCCAATTGCTACACCTATACCACCCAATCGCGCCCCTACAAAAACATTCTCTTGTGCTTCCGTTACGACAGGACGTTCATCTTGCCCAACACCTAAAATACCGCTCCATGCTAAATCAATTTCTATTGCTGAAGTGGTATGTATTTTCTGTTGAACGAAATCCAACAAACTAGCGATTACTTCTTCAGTGTTGCCTTGAACGTCAGTAGATTCGGTATATGGGAATAAATGACGCATGCCACCCATTAAAATTCTCCCATCTATATTTCGAAAATAATTGTATCCTTCCTGATGATGAAACGTTCCGTTTAATTTTAAATCAGGAATAGGCTTCGTTACGATAACTTGATTCCGCTTGGTTTGCATTTCTAATTCTTCAAACAAATGCGCGTGAAAAGAACTTATACAAAACGCCAATCGTCTTGACTTCCATATTCCCACTGATGTTTCAACTTGCATTTCATTTCCGTTCGCCTGAAAACTATTCACTTCAACGCCATTGAAAACTTTAACTCCTGTTTTCAAAGCACGCTCAACCATAGCCCGCAGCATAGCTCCCGTATTCAAGCCGCCTTCATATTTATTGGATATAACACCAACTAAATTCAATATTCCTTGAAATTCTGATTCCGTTGAAACAGTATATGGACGCAATCCAATTTTCAAATCAAAGGCATCATTAAATTTTTCTACGAGTTTGCAACACTGGATAAAACTTTCTTTATCCTCTTCAAAAAACAATTCATGACCGCCGTTCCAATCAAGCTTTAAAACATCTTCAGAATAATTTTCAACCAATTTTTCAATTCCTCGAAATCGTCTAACTCCAAGATTCACAACTTCATCAAAGGACATATCCTTCATGTCGTCCACAAATTCAGAAATACTTCCAAAGCAAGCAAATCCAGCATTTTTGGAGCTTGCTCCATCACTTAGCCAACTTCGTTCTAAAACCGCAATTTCTAAATCGATATTCTTATTCTTCAAGGCAATTGCAGTTGAAAGTCCTGCTATACCACCGCCAACCACAACAACATCGAAGGTTTCTAAAAACGACTGTCTTTCCCAATAACTCGTATTCATAAAACAAATCTGCAAAAAAAATCTCAGGTCACACAATAAAAAACTATTTACTAAAAGGCAATTATTAAAAAACAAATCTCGTTTCGAATAAGAACCTCAAAAACTCCATCGCTATGAAAAAATTAATTGCTGTTTTATTTTGCGCTGGTTACTTCCTGGCCGCTCAAGCAAATTCAACTCTTGTAATTGAATTTGAAAAAGACTCTGAGAAATTCAACGAAGCCACTATTCTCGCGTTATCTATCTACGCCGAAGAGCTTTATTTAGCGAAGGGCATAAAGGTCACTTTGCAAGAACCTAGCAGAAATGCAGATGCAAAAAAACAGGCCCTCTTTTACAAGAGAGAAAAAGAATTAAGAGAGTTTTTCAAGGAAGAGCATTTAAACTTCGAACGCATATCATTTAACTATGAGCAAGAGGGGAATAAGAAAGCTCCTGTAATCTCTGTTGAAATTGTTTCTCATGCTGTGGTGGCCGAGATCATTCGTCCAGATAGTACGTTCACCAACAAAAACGATATTTCAATTACTTGTGGGTACAATGACCTTGAACTCGCTAATGAAATGTCGATTCAGAAACTAACGTCTCAAGAAGAATTGTACAACTCCAACGTATCATCTTTTTTCGACAAGAAAATAATAATCATCCGTGAATTACTAAGGATAGAATTTCCCGAAGGGAAAATGCCTAACAAGCCAGTTACCGCGCAGCTTCCGCAAAGCTCTGAACAAGCAAAAAAGCAATTCCTGTTGTTGCATTGGAACAACATGAACAAAGAATGGACGAAAATAGTTAGCGCTAAGAAACTCGCAAAAGGCGCTAACGGATATTACTACACTGCAGTGCTTGAAGAATCGGGGATCTATGCACTTGTAGAAAACAAGTCGGTTAGTGTGACGCCCGTATTAGCGATTGCGCCGAAGAATGTTGCTCTTACCTACGTTGAAATCATTTCTCGCGAGCCTTTCATTCGTATCGAAGGAGACATTTCGGACAACCAGCGGGAAGCTACATTCAGGGCTCCTCGAGACATTGAGAACTACAGCATCCGTTCGGTTTGCACAGATGCTACTGGAAAAGAGTGGATAGAAGAAACAAAGGTTTCAAAGAAGAACATTCTTAGTGCTTTTAAAAGCAGAAATAAAGTTAACGCCTACTTCAAAATCAAATAATAGCCATGAAAAAGATAACCACCACCCTATTTCTGCTTGGCGTATTGCTTGCAGCAAACGCCACAGACGCGCCCGATGTTCGCTATTTGAATTTTGAAGAGTTGGCCGCCAATTTCAACACGGTGAATGCAAAAGGTCAAATGCTCGAGTGTCATTCTGCGTTCGACGTATTTCTTCCCGAAGGAAAATTCGCTGAAGAGGGCATTGACATTCTCGTTCCGGAGACTCCGAATGTGCGCGGAGAAAAACTTCTCTTCTTGAAATGGAGTTACACCGAAAAAAAATGGAACTCTATCAAGGAAAAAAAGGTAGGAAGCAAAACCATCAACAAAAAGAATTACCACATCGTGCATGTGAATGAAACGGGGGTATACGGATTGTTCAATGATGACCGGGCTACTGACAGAATAAAACTCGTTCTTTCTCCTTCACTTCGCTTTTCTC
>CAIZGX010000009.1 GCA_903932685.1 uncultured Bacteroidota bacterium
AACAAACGAGATCAGGAAATATACTAGCACGCGTGAATTCTTGAAATAGTTGCAAATTCTGACTGAACATCTCTCAAAAGCTATACTCAAAGAAAATAAACGATAAACGAATGAATAATAGACCCATGAAACAGACATTGATATTACTATTAATTTTCATTTCTAGTTTGTCTTTCGGACAAACTTCAGACATTAAAAAAGTAAAATACGCCAGAACCGAAATTGAAGTTCCGGCTAATTATTCCGCAAAAGATGAATATACGATTGAGAACAATGCATTCTCGGCTCAATGGCTATACTTGACGCAAGAAATGGTGGAAATAGGATTCGCTGAACAAATATTCGAACAGTTTGAAGCTCAAATAAAATACTCTAAAGCAACCGATATTAACTTCATTTCAAATGGAGGGCAGTTTAAAGGAAAAAAATACTTGTTGAAAGGAGGTCACACCTTTGCAAAATACAAGGTATTAGCGTTTGGATCAGTTGACGGACAGCCCTTAATTCTAAACTTGGGCTTTAAAGAAGACCCAAAATCTGACAAAAACTTTGATGCGTTAATGTTGAAATTCATATCATTCAAAGAATAAAACTTTCTGTTTAATGCATAGCGCAAAAAATTATTCCAGAATGAACTTAATCCATAAAATTATTGTACTCGGCCTTGTATTGTTGACCGCAAGTTGCGGACAGCCAAGCGAGAATATAGAAAACACGAGTGAATCAATTGATATTTTTCAAAACCCCTTTAATCTCGAAGAAAGTATACGTCTCAGAAAAAGAAGGGCGATTGAAGAGCAGTATAGCGCGTACAAGATGCAACTTTATAAAGTATTAGAAGACGCACTTGTAATTGCAAACCAAAATTTCAATAAAGACCAATTTATTGCGAATTATGAAGTTTCTATTGACAGCATTCCAATAAGGGTAGAATTAAATTTAGACTATCACTTTTCAAGGACGTATCCCCATCTTATTGTGCGGAGAAACGAACCAACTGCAACCTTCATTGATATTTACAGAAAAGGAGAGAATAAATTTGAAAAAGAAATTGCTCACGAACAATGGTTATTGACATATGTTAACGACACAATCCGCGACATTAATGGTGACGGGCTGAATGATTTCGTTGTAAACTGGTATGGCTCGAGCGGCTGTTGTTTAAAGGCTTTTAGCAATGTTTATCTTCTGCGAGAAGATAAAAAAGCATTTTCACCAAATTTTGAATTTATCAATCCTACATTTTCACCCAAAGAAAAAATTATCAGGGGAGTTTGTTATGGACACCCTACTGAAACAGAAATGTATAAATACAAATGGAATGGAGAAAAAGTGGATACCATTGAATACGTTTCATATGAACGAAATGAAAACGGACTAACAGGCAAGATCCTAATTGCAACGGGAGAAGGTTGGGAAAGCAATTACAAAATATTAAAAAGATTAAATTCTGTTCCTGCAGAATATAGAAGAATCGAAGGTTATTTTTGGTTTACAGATAACTTTAAATAAGATTTTCAGCCCGCGTGAGGGATAGCAGTGGAAAGCCCGGAGCGGGGAATGTCCGAAGGACGAGGGCAACAAGCGTTGCGAGGGCGAATTGCTTCGCGAGGGCAACTAGCGTTGCGAAGGTCCGATGGACGAGGGTCTGTGACTTTTTTAAAAAGCAGTTCTAATTATGAAATAGGAATTACGAAGTAGGAATAAAACCTACGGTTTTCCAATTACGCAGTAGAAATAAAATCTTCGATTTTCCAATTAAGTAGTTCAAACCAGCAGTCCAGCACTCACAATTCCCAACAACACCATCACAAACTTTTTCCAGTTGAACGAATGCCCTTCTTCGCTTTCGAAAAGGATAATGGTGGAGACGTGAAGCAAGATTCCGATTAACACGCCAATCATGGCCGTGTACCACCAGCCTTCAACATCCCAGCCTTGAGAGTCGACGAACAAATGAAACGCTGCGCCAAGCGGAGCAATGCATGCGAATAGAATAAGTAAAAACCAAGCCTTCGCTTTCTTCACTCCTGCGTGCAAAAACAACGAGGCCAAAACAAAGGCTTCGGTAATCTTGTGCATGGATATTCCCAACAACAACGGATTGTTGTGATCGTGATGCTCGTGTCCGTGAGCGGCAGCGGTAACGTCTTCCGCATGGACGTGGGCATCTGCTCCAAACGGCATGCCTTCAATGAACGCGTGAATCCACAACGAGGCCATGACTAAAAACAAAAAAGAACCCGAAATGTGATCGTGCGTATGCGCATGTCCGTGCTCTACACCGTGAGAGAAAAAGTCTAAAATAACTTGAAGTAAAAATCCAGCTATGACGAACCAACCCGCATATTCCCAGTCTGAATGATACAATTCAGGAAACAAATGCAACACCGTTAATCCCAACAAATACGCCGCACTAAAAGACAAAAGCAATTTCAACCATTGGTTGTTTTTCATCTTCCATAAAAGTGCCAATGCCCCTCCTAACATAGACGCGCCAAACAGCGACAATACCGAAAACCAAAATGAACTTTCCATTACTTCGAACAAATAATAATACAACGATCCGAGTTCGCTAAGTCAAACGACCCCAACTCATAATCTCCGTATGTGTTTATATTTTTAAATCCTATTACTTCAAACATTTCTACCAACTGCTCCTTCGAATACAGCGCTACCGACTCCTGAAAATCCATGCGCGCCGATTCCTTTTGAATGCGAATGTGCTTTATTACGCGGTTGTTGGTGATCTCTTTAATTATGTGAAACTGCGCACCGTCGTGTACCACCTTGCGATCTTCAGTTCCAGCAGCACGAACTTTTTCAGCATTAAAAAAATCGAATACAAAAACACCGTTGTCATTCAAATGCTCATAAATACGCTGAAGCATTTCAATGTGCTCCTCAGTTGTTTCAAAATAACCAAAACTTGTGAATAAATTCAACACACAGTCAAAACGCTCGCGCAACTCGAAATTCCTTGCATCCGCATTGTGAAATTTGCAATTTATTAAGTTTCTTGACTTCGCCTCTTCTAAGCTTTTTTCACTAATATCTATCCCAACTACATTGTAAGACTTCTCGCTAAATACCGCGCTGTGTCTCCCATTTCCACAACAAACATCCAACACACTTGAATAGGCAGGCATGTTCAATTTCTCAATTAAACTCAAAATAAAAGCTCTGGCTTCCTCTCCTGATCTGTGTGCATATAATTCGCGGTAAAAGGGAGAATCGAACCACGATGCAAACCACTCCTTGGTGTTATCCATAACAATTTTTCGAAAACAAATATACTCCCTTAATTTTGCTTGGTAGAATTTTCTATCTTGCACTCATGAATTCAATCCTTCGAGAAGCTTCGCCTAAATCTCCACATGTGCATTTCAATGCTATTGGAGGTATTTTAGAATTGAAAGGAAGATCTATTCCAGAAAATGCATTGGACTTCTACAAACCGCTGATAGAGTGGATGGGCGAATGGGTGAAATCTTCACCGGTAAAAACAGAATTTCATGTTCATTTAGAATACTTCAATACGAGTAGTTCGAAATGTTTGCTCGACTTGTTCCGCAAGCTTGAGCCTCTTGGCGATAATGGAACAGTGCTTTGGCATTACGAAGCAGACGATGAGGATATGCTTGAAGCCGGAGAAGATTACGAAGCCATTTTATCTGTTCCTTTCCGAATGGTTAAGGTGTAAAGCTTCGCTATTTTATTCAATCCATCAAACACCAACAAGAACGTAAGCGCCAAAGTCATGATCCAAATGACAATCGTGTTTGCTTCTGGCGTATTCACATATTTCCCACTATCCTTTCCCCCTATCCACTTTTTCGGTGCGTAGAAATGCGACTTCCAAAATGCAGTTCCTTTAGTTGGAAAGAAATAAATAGGTGTTGCTTTTCGAACCAAGGCATTATCGGTTAACACAATTTTCTTAACGTCGTTCTTAGCCGTAACGAACTCTTCCAACGATTCGTTGAAGTAGTTGTCCATGTCTTGCTGGTATTGCTTCTGCTTCTCTTCCGTGTCGCGTATAGATGTTAACCACTGTTCTTTCGCGTCGTTCAGATTGTTGTAACGATCAATTAGCGTCGATTCATAAGCATACAATACTCCAATTACAGTATCCCTTGCCTCTATTCCATTCGTTTCTATTTGTTGCAACGCCCAATTCATTTCAGCAGTGCTTTCGGCGCGCTTCGCGAATTCATTCCTCAACAATTCCACCGAAGTGCTGTTGTTCGGCTTGTCCCAATTGTTCAGCTGGTTGCGCATTTCAGCCACCCAAAAATCTTTTTCCCAGGTTAACGATTTCAACTGCACATCTGTATCGAACACGCGTGAGGTAAAGTCGTTGTTGCAGTATTGCTCAACCGCCAAGGCCTCATACGCCCAACGGCTGGCCATGGCATTTCCAACCCAAGAAACTTCACCTTCGGTGACCATAGACTTGTGTAAGCGATCGAATCTTACAATAACGCCGCTAAACAACAACTGCGGAATAATGAGAATGGGAATAAGAATGTAGATCACCTTCGCACTGTTGAACGTAGCGCTAATGTTCAGTCCCAGTACATTCGCGAAGCACGCAGTGCTGAACAAGATAATCCAAAACGGCCAGAACATGCCTTGAATCTCCAGTATTGAATTTCCAATTAAAACATACGAGGCTGTTTGAATAGCCGAGATCAAAAACATGAGTCCCAACTTCGAAAACAGATAACTGTTCTTGTTCAAGTTCAGGTATTTCTCGCGTTTGAGAATCTTCTTGTCCTTAATAATTTCTTCCGCGCTCACGGTTAATCCCATGAACAACGCCACCACCACTGTAATAAATAAATACTGCGGAAGGTTAACATTTTCGCGGAAGACGTAATTGTCTTCTTCAGAATACTTAATGAACCAACTGAGCAAGAAAGCCAACAACGGCGCTTCCAAAAGATTCACAATTAAGTATTGCTTATTGGTAATTTTCCCCAATACATCTCGAAGAAAGAATACCTGAAATTGTTTGAAGGCGTTGGGCAAATTGCTTCCTGCTAATTTCTTTTCAGACTCTGCATTCTGCAACTCTTCCTTCATGCGCGAGTCTTGCTCGGGCACGCACATGACGTTGTAGAAGTTATTCCACTCTCGTGAAGTAATGCGTCGCTGCTGCGTTTCATTTCCGTAATCATCTAGCACCTTTGCTTCAATAATGTTGAAGAGCTGTTCCGGATTTACATTGCCGCAATGTGAACAACGACTCTCGTCTATGTTCACCTGATTCACCAATTTCTTGAAGTACAAAATGCTGTCGATGGGATTGCCGTAATAGATAGGCATTCCGCCTTGATCTAACAAAAGCAATTGATCGAACAAGTTGAAAATATCACTACTCGGCTGGTGAATCACCACGAAGATGAGCTTACCGCGAAGGGTCAACTCTTTCAGCAAGTCCATTATGTTTTCTGAATCTCTACTCGAGAGTCCGCTTGTTGGTTCATCTACAAAAAGCACTTCGGGTTCGCGCATAAGTTCCAACGCAATGTTCAAGCGCTTGCGCTGTCCACCGCTAATGGTCTTGTCTAGAACGTTTCCAACACGAAGATCTTTGCAGTCTGAAAGTCCAACATCTTGAAGCGTTCGCAGCACCAGCTTTTGCAATTCAAGTTTCGACTTGCCATTGAAAAGCAATTGCGCGTTGAAGTACAAATTCTGAAACACCGTAAGTTCTTCAATAAGAATATCATCTTGCGAAACATAGCCCATGAGGTGTTTCAGCGATTCTTTCTTGTTGAAAATACTCTTTCCGTTTATTTGAACATCGCCGTATTTCGGACATGTGTTTCCGTTCAGGATATTTAATAGCGTCGATTTTCCCGAACCACTTCCACCCATAATACCAATGAGGTTCCCGGAAGAAGCTCTGAAGCGCAGGGTTTCCAATGCTTTCTTTCCGCCTGGAAATTCATGTGAAATAGCATTGCACAGAAAATCTATTCCATCGAGGTTTTCAGACGAAAGGAAGGCATGTAGCACATCGCTGTAAAAAACAGGTTTGCTCTTCGCTCCGCGAATGGAAGAGCCGGAAGAAAATACGTACACCGAACTTGGTGTAATTGAACTTCCGTTCAGTTTCAGTTCATCGTTACCTAAGTAGCGCAAGAAAAATAAATTTTCTTCGGGTATGCGGAAAAAAATTAGATCTCCCGAAGGTAAATGGCTGTGTTCATTCACCTCGGAATTCTTCATGCAGAGGTAATAATCTGAAGTTTCAATTTCCTTCGAATGAACAAAATGAATAATGGCCAAGCGCGTTTTTTCAGCAATATGAAAAGCGTCTGCTACTGTATATAAGAACTCTAGGTCTTGCTGCGTTTGCTCTTTGTTGGTGAAAACGAATTCCACCAAACGCACGAAAACAAGATAGCGTTCGTGGTGATTTAAAGAAGTATGAATCTCTTCACACAAGCGAAGCACCTTTACGCTTGTCATAGAGGTGTGCTTCTCCACATTGGCTTTCGGCTTGTGATAAAGCGCTACATATTTCTTATAATCTTCTAGAAATTCTTGAATTTGCTGCTGACTCAACCGATTTCCTAAGAACAGCGAAACTACCTCTGAACCATTGGTTTTGTTATCGCCAGAGATTATGGCGAATAACTTTAAAAGCGCTTGCAGAATGGAAGAGTTCATGGTGTGTTTTCAATATGCAAGAAACACATTTTGGGGGAATGAAGAGATGATTCGAAGTGGAAGTTTTCAACCTAGGAACTGTGTAATTCCTACTTCGTAATTGGAAAATCAGAGATTTTATACCTACTTCGTAATTCCTATTACATAATTCCTATTACATAATTCCTACTGCGTAATTGGAATTGAATTATTGAGAGACAGTCGAAGACATTCGTTGAAAACATTCGTCCGTAGGACATTCGCCTTCGGCTTAATTACAACTACCGTTGTAATCATAGCACCCTTTCCAATCCCCATTGTTATTCCCGGAAATATCCGGACCGAAGGTGAATGGGCCACCGATCATGCGCGGAGCGTCTTGATTTACGCGGAAGTTGCCGTTGGCGTAATCGCAGAAGTATGGAGATTGGTTGTTCACCATGCTTTCCCAGATGTTGCCGTCGTCTGAGACGTCAACGTCGGTGTCTACAAGGCAATATTTGAATTGCACTTGTTGAAGTTCGGGATCTTTGAGGTCTACCACGAACTCACTGAAGTCGCCGAGGGTGGCGTTGTTTCCCCACATGATGCAATTGCGGAAGAGACAGTTTGTTAGGGTTCTGGTTTGAATATTCTGATTAACGTCTTCGTAGTAGTTAGTGAGATAGAATGCCGGAGAGGTGCGATTGCCGTTGTTCCAGTAGTTCGCGAAGGTGCAATTGTCGAACTGATAGGTTCCTCCAACACTTAGGTTGGCGCAGCTTTCAGCGCAGTTGGTTACCAATAAATTGTTTCCATAGATGGAAGAACCTTGTGCGAACAACCCCACTCCCGACATGTTGTCGATCTTGGTATTGGTAACGGTGAGCGCGTATCCGGTTGCGCTGGTGTTTCCGAGTGTGTCGACTTGAATACCCATTCCTCCGTTTTTCAGAATAGCGTAATTGATAGAACTTGAGTTGCATTGGTAGAGCCAAATTCCTCCGCGGGTAACGGAATAGATTCCTGGACCTACTCCGGTTTCAATTTGCACATCGTACTGAATGCCCCATTGTCCGGGCAGTGTCGCATAGTCTGCCTCTAGCCTATCTCCTTCAAAGACCACTTCGTTGTTCAGACTTCCGGCAATATTCAGAGAACCTTTGTAGACAAACAGACCTGATTTAGCATGCACGTAAACGTGTGTTCCTTCGTTAATGGTAAGGTTGCATCCTTCGTCAACGGCAACAATACCGTAGATGACGTGTGGTTTGTCGTTGTTCCAAATAGCTCCGCATGGCAGGACGTAGAGTTCGTTCTGCGTAGTACCTCCGTGGAAATACGCATCTTGTCCCCATGCAGCCAATTGCACCACTTGGTTGTTCCCGTTGGTGTTGAATAAGATTTGATCTTCAATCACGTAAGGTGTGTTCGAGTTTGTCGGATCTACGGTTACTTCAACAAAAATGAAAAGGCTATCTCCGGCCTCGAGGAATACGTTTTCAAAATGCGTCCCGTTATCTCCGTTCACATTTATTCTGAATTGCGACTGGCTTCCTCCGGCAAGATCAATGCTTGCAATCTGAATGGCTTGCGCGTTATTGTTATAGACTTTGACAATCTTGGTAACGCTACCAATGGTGGTAAACACGGTATCGAACAACAACGTATCTGTCGAGAACGACACTTTCGCCGAGCTATCGGTCGTAATCTCGTCTCTGCGACAAGAAGCGATGAGCAGTACTGCTGCGGCGAATAGAAAAAAGAAAATGCTTTTCTTCATGAGGCAAAGATGGTTCATTCAACGATTATAAACAACAGTTATTGCCTTTGAAAGGTAAGAAGAGGTAAGAGAGGGGAAGAGATTAATCCACAAAGTGGATCAATTAATCTTTGTTCCAGTTGAGTCTACAAAAACAGAATACTGCTTCCCACGAAACAGCACTTTAAACGTAAAACTTTTCCATTGCGAAGGCAGTGTTCCATTAAACACCAATTCTCCATTCTTCATACGCATTCCGCCAAATCCCATGGTGATCGCCATCCAAGTGCCGGCCATGGAAGTGATGTGAAGTCCTTCGTGTGCTTCGTGATTGTAATCGTCAATGTCGAGACGCGAGGTGCGTAAATACATCTCGTATGCTTTTTCACTGTATCCAAGTTTGGCAGCGAGTATCGCATGGACACACGGAGAAAGACTACTTTCGTGAACAGTTTTGGGTTCGTAGAAATCGAAGTTCGCTTTCAATTGTGCGTCTGAAAAGTCGTCTTCGAAAAAGAAAAATCCTTGAAGAACATCGGCTTGCTTAATGAAGATGCTTCTTAAAATACGATCCCAACTCCAATGCTGATTAATCGGACGCTCTGCTGGATCCAAATCCGAAATGCTCAACTGCTCCTTGTCCATAAAGCCGTCTTGCTGAAGATAAACTTCCGTTCCTTCCAACTTTCCGAAATACATCTGCTCTGCTTTCTTCTGCCAATCTGCAGCTTCTTCAGTAAAGTTCAAATTCATCTTCGCACATTTCTCTGCGAACAATACTGCGTTTTGACGAGACACCTTCTCTCCCACTTCCTTCGCATACTTCATGCACCACGCCGCGAAATAATTCGTGTACCAGTTGTTGTTAATGTTGTTCTCGTATTCATTCGGACCAGTAACGCCAAGCATGACATACGCTTGTTTCGCTTCAGACCAATTCACACGCTGCGCCCAGAAACGCGCAATGCCCACCAACACATCTATTCCATATTCACCCAAATGCGCTTCGTCGCCCGTGTACTTCACGTAGTTGTAAATGGCATACGCTATTGCTCCGTTGCGATGAATTTCCTCAAACGTAATCTCCCATTCGTTGTGACACTCTTCTCCGTTCATGGTCACCATCGGATACAACGCAGCACCGTTCTTGAATCCTAACTTCGCGGCATTCTCAATGGCTTTGTCTAACTGATTGTATCTGTAAACCAACAACTGCTTCGCCACGTGAGAATCGCGCGTGCTCTGATAAAACGGCAAGCAATACGCCTCAGTGTCCCAATAGGTACTTCCACCATATTTCTCTCCAGTGAATCCTTTCGGACCAATGTTCAATCGCGCGTCTTGTCCGGTATACGTTTGATTCAAATGGAAAATATTGAAGCGAATACCTTGCTGCGCTTCATCGTCTCCTTCAATAACAATGTCTCCCAACTCCCACACATTCGCCCATGCAGCAACGTGTGCAGCACGAAGCGCCTCGTATCCTTCACCTGCCGCAGACTGCGCGGTTTGCGCAGCAGCAGTAGCCAAGTTTTCATTCTTCTCATTCAAGGAACTTACGATGCCCACATATTTTTCAATGATCAATGGCGCATTTTCTTCAACATGAAATACCGCTGTATTTTCTATTCGGGTTGAAGTGGTTGAAGATTCAATTTTTGCTTCAGCGTTGTAACGCACTTCTTGCGCCCATGCCACTTGAAATCCAGTCTTCAACGTTTCCGATACTGCCACTCCTCCACTTGCTGAAACCGCCGTTGAAACCGGCTTCCAGAATAATTCATCGTAATTGCTATCGTGATTGCGGACTTCCGTTTCAATGAATGCCGCGTATTTAATTTCCGCTTTTCCATTCAACGGAGTTATGCTGTAGCGAATAGCAGCCACATCGTCGTTGGCCAAGCTGCAAAAACGCTCTGCAATTAAAGACACCTTCATTCCTTTCGGCGAAGTGGCTATGCATGAGCGTTGCAACAAGCCTTCGCGCATATTCAATTCTCTTCTAAAATTCGAAACGGTCCATGTATTCAAGTCGAACACTTCTCCGTTTATGGTCACATCTATTCCAATCCAAAACGCAGAGTTCAACACCTTCGCGAAGTACTCGGGGTAACCGTTCTTCCACCATCCCACCCGGGTTTTATCCGGATAGTACACGCCTGCCACATAACTTCCCTGCAAGGTCTTCCCCGAAAAGGCTTCTTCGTGATTGGCGCGTTGTCCGAATTTTCCATTACCAATACTGAAAATACTTTCAGAACTGCGCTGCAGATCTGCATGAAAATCTTCCTCAACAATTGACCACGGATGCGTAGATAAATATTTTATCATGATTTCTTTTTATTCGAATTGAAGACACAAAGAAAAGAAAGTGTACTTAATACACCAACTCTATTTTTTCACAACTAAAATTTCAAGGCCCACTCGGTTGCTTCGCGAATAACTTTCTTCGCGTCGAGCAATGCTGTATCGTTCGCACCGCCGAGAACGTGAACAGGAACGCCCTCTTCCACCAACGATAAAATGTGCGTGGGAGTTGATTGTTGACCCAGGCACAAGACGATTGCGTTGGGCTTCAACACATAATCTATTCCGTTTGAGTTGAACAACAACTCTCCGCCAACAATGCGAATTCCTTTCGTGGCATTGAATACGCCCACACCCAATTGCTGCAATTCGGTGCGGTGCGACCACACCGTTGTCTTGCCCAATTTATTTCCCAACTTCTTGTTGCTTCGCTGAAGAATAGCCACCTTACGAAGAGGAGTGCGTTCTTGTTTGGATTGAAGCGCACCGCGATGTTCGAGCTGCTGATCGATTCCCCAAAAAGCAAGGTATTCTTCTTTCGTTTCACTGTCTTGCGTAAGCAACGAAGCCACGTCCATGGCAATGCCGCCTGCACCGAGAATAACAATCTCCTCTCCTAACGTTTTGTATTGTTGAATGGCTTCAACATAATTCAACACGGGGATAGAGCCGTCGTTTTCTTCCCAAGCATACCCGCTGGGAACCACGCCAGTAGACCACACCACTTCTTCGAAATAATTCTCTTTGAAATTTTTCAGTTGGAAGGAAGTGTTCAAATGAATCTTCACTTCGTGCATTTTCAACTGCTCTGTATAATAACGCAAGGTCTCTGCAAATTCTTCCTTCCCGGGAACCTGCGCGGCCAAACGCAGCTGTCCGCCTATGGAATCTTGCTGTTCAAAGATTTCCACTTCATTGCCGCGCTGCGCCAAAACCAGTGCTGCTGTAAGCCCCGATACTCCTGCCCCTACAACGGCTATTTTCTTTTTGTATGTTGAAGGAAGAAGTTGCATCGTCAGTTCTCTTGCGGCAAACGGATTCACTAAGCACGATGCTATTTCACCCGAGAAGATCTGATCGAGACACGCTTGATTGCAGCCTACGCAAGTGTTAATGAGGTTCGACTGATTCTGTTTCGCCTTCAACACAAAATTCGGATCGGCTAAAAACGGACGCGCAAGGCTTACGGCATCGGCCTTTCCATATGAAATAATTTCTTCTGCCAACTCGGGCGTATTGATTCTGTTCGTTGCGGAAACCGGAATGGAAACGTGTTGCTTCAACAATGCCGCGGCCCAAACAAAAGAGCCTCTTGGAACGCGCATGCTAATGGTAGGGATGCGCGCTTCGTGCCACCCAATGCCAGTATTCAACAAATGAATGCCTTCTTTTTCCAAGGCTTTTGCAAAGGCAATGATCTCGTCTTTGCTGCTTCCTTCTTCCACCAAATCGGCAACTGAAATGCGATAGATAAGCATGAACTTTTCGTTCACCGCTTCGCGAATACCGCGAACAATTTCAAGCGGCAAACGCATTCTGTTTTCAAAAGAACCGCCGTATTCGTCTTCACGCTTGTTTGTTCTTGGCGCAATAAATTGATGTAAAAAGTATCCTTCGCTGCCCATGATTTCCACGCCGTCATATCCCGCCTGCTCTGCCAATTCCGCGCAGCGAATAAAATCGCGAACGGTTTGTTGAATCTCTTCAGCGCTTAATGCGCGGGGCGTGTAGATGTTAATGGGCGCTTGCAATGCCGAAGCGCTCACGCATTTGTCATGCACTCCGTATCGGCCCGCATGCAGAATTTGCATGGCAATCTTTCCTCCTGCTTCATGAACGGCTTCAGTAATGATTTTGTGTTTCGAAATTTCATTTTCTTGGTTGAAGCAAATCGCTCCAGGCCACAAACGTCCTTCTTCATTCGGAGAAACACCTCCGGTAATCATGAGTCCAACCTCTCCTCTTGCACGTGTTGCGAAATACTCGGCCATAGCCTCGAATCCGTTTGGAACTTCTTCCAAACCGGTATGCATGGAACCCATGATGAAGCGATTCTTAATTTCATTTTTTCCGATGGAAAGAGGACGAAGTGCGGCGTTAATCATAGCCACGAATGTAAATGAAATTTTTGCTTTACATTTGAAAGTGTATTTAGCACACGAAGTATCATGAGTAAGAAGAACAGTGAACCAACACCGAAAAACACACTGGGAATGGATGTATCCGTTGACTGCGTTGTTTTCGGGTTCGACAATGACACGCTGAAAGTGTTGTTAATTGAGCAAAAGCAGCCCGATACGGTTCACTTAAAAACTCAGAATGCGGTGCCTGGAGATTTGGTACTCGATAATGAAAGTCTGGACGAAGCGGCAAAGCGTATTCTTCAGGAATTAACTTCATTGAAAGGAATTTACCTGAAGCAGTTCCATGCCTTCGGTGATCCGAATCGTGTGCGCGGATTGAAAGATCAGCAGTGGCTTCGCACTTTCCGTGTGAATCCGGAAAGACGCGTATTAACCATTGGATATTATTCCTTGGTGAAGTTGTCTGAGTTCAAACCGAAAGCCGCATCATTCGCAGGAAAGACATATTGGGTAGACGTTTACAACATCCCATCTCTTGCCTTCGACCACAACGAAATTGTTCACAAGGCATTGCTTATGCTTCGACATGAGCTTATGGCCGACCACATTGGTTTCGAGCTTCTTCCCGAAAAATTCACGTTGTCGCAATTGCAGAAATTGTATGAAATTATTCTCGACAAAAAACTAGACAAGCGCAACTTCAGAAAGAATATTCTTCGCACAGAAACGGTAACGGCTTTGGAAGAAAAACAACAAGGCGTGTTGCACAAACCCGCTCAATTGTTCTCGAAGAAATGAGAACAATTCTGATTTCATTGGGTGTTTTTTTTCTTTCTCAAATTTCTTTTGCTCAACAACCCGCATTCAACGAGGCTTTCCTTCAAGATGAGGTTGCAAGTGTTTCTATTACAATAGATCCAGATTCGTTATTGGCCATGTACAATAATTTGGGGAATTCGCATGAATTTCCTGCAGCCATGGTCTATACCTTTTCTTCCGGATTCTCTGCTTATTCAGGCATTGGCGTTCGCTTTCGCGGCAACACCTCTTTGAATGCGCAGAAGAAATCGTTCAAGATTAATGTAGACAAATATGTCGATCAGAATTTTTACGGACTTTCAGAATTGAATCTTATTGGGAATCAAAATGACCCTTCCATTCTTCGTGCAAAGTTGTGTTGGGACTTTTTCCGAGAAGCCGGATTGCCCGCTTGTCGCACTTCACACGTTCGTGTGTATGTGAACGGAACATACATGGGCGTGTATCTGAACGTTGAGCAAATTGACAATCGCTTTGCAGATGTTCGCTTCGACGACGGTACTGGAAATTTATGGAAGTGCCTGTGGGGTTCTGATCTTGCTTACCAAGGTTCCAATCCAACTTTGTACACCGACGACAATTATGATTTGGTTGAAAATGAATTTCAAAACAACTATTCCGAACTGGCTCAATTTATAAATGTGTTGAACAATACTCCACTAGTTCTTCTTCCTTGCGAATTGGAAAAAGTCTTCAACGTGCACGACTACTTGAAAATAATGGCGGCGGATATGCTTTTGGGAAATTGGGACAACTACATTTTCAACAAGAATAATTTCTATCTCTATCACAACGAGAAAACCGGAAAGCTTGAATATATTCCGTATGACCTTGATAACACGCTAGGCATCGATTGGGTGGGTATTGATTGGGGACAGAGAAATTTGTACTCTTGGACCACTTCCAGCAACCGTCCGCTGTTTACAAGACTGCTTCAAATTCCTGCGTATCGCAATGAGTTCAGCAACTACGTGAATGAATTTGTTGCAACCACATTTAACGCGAACACCATTGAAATGCAAGCGCAACAGATTCAGAATATGATTTCAACCGCAGCCTTTGAAGATCCTTTGCGTCCGCTTGACTTTGGTTATACTTTCAACGATTTCATAACCAGTATTAATTCTGCTTGGGGCGGACATGTTCAATATGGTATTGCTCCTTTTGTGCAAACTCGCGCTGCACAAGCGCTTCAGCAACTCGAGAACCTTCAGCCTTTCACAAGCATCTTTAACGTGGTTTCTAAATTTCAGAACGACAGTCTCTTCGTAACCTTTCAAAGCAATTTGAATGCAAATGAACTTGCTGTGGTTTGGAAAGAAATTGGAACCTCAACTTGGAATGTTGAAACGCCTACCTCTGAAGGATTCTATGGAATCACTGACCAACTCTACTCTTTCGCTAGTTCTCTTCCAACCGATAGCATAAACATAATAGTGGGTGCCATTCCTTTAATTTGGGTGAACGACATAGATGCGCACGATTGCAATTTCGTTTACCTCTACGGACAGGAATCTTCTTCACCCTTGGTTATTAATGAAGTGGCTCCACTGGGCACTGACAATTGCATTGATTTTTTCGGAACGAATGAAGACTGGATTGAATTGTACAATCCTGGTCCCGCTGCCGTCTATTTAGGAAACAAGTTTATCTCTGACGACGCCAGCAATTGGAACAAATGGCCTTTGCCGAATGTGACGCTCGACCCTGGAGAGTTTCAGTTGTTGTATGCAGATAATGAACCCGAGCAAGGAGTGAATCACTTGGATTTCAAACTCGACGACCTTTCTGAAACCGTCTATATATACGAGGTTCAGAACAGCGCGCGCGTACTTATCGACTCCATTACTTATTCCAACATACCAATCAATCATTCTTTTGGAAGAGCAACCGATGCCAATCCGAATTGGATCGATTGGACCGTTTCTACTCCGAATGCAAGCAATCTTCCAGTAAGTGTGAATGAACTTGTTTCAGGAATTTCGCTTTATCCGAATCCGGTTATTGACGAACTTCATAGCACCGAAAAGATTTCTGGAAGAATCATTTCTTCAAACGGACAAACGGTTTTGTTGTTCAGCAACACGCAAGCAATCGATTGTCGAAACTTGCCTTCAGGTGTTTATACTTTGCTCACTGACAAAAGTCTTTTTCGATTTATTAAATCGAATTAGGGTAATCTACACTTGCCTTTGTAACTTGCAGGCATGTATTACAGCGACTATCTAAAACTGGGTGACGTTCTTAACGCACAAGAACTCGAAAGCGACAAACAAGGTAAACACGCTCACGATGAGATGTTGTTCATTGTTATTCATCAATCGTACGAATTGTGGTTCAAGCAGATTTTATTCGAAATGAAATCGGTTTACGACATTTTGGCGAAAGAGAACATTAACGACAACAGTCCAGAGTTGCAAATCGCTGTAAACCGCATGCACCGCGTAACAGAGATTCTTCGCATTTTGGTCGACAAGATCAACATCTTGGAAACCATGTCGGCGCAAGACTTCTTAGACTTCCGCGACATGCTTCGTCCGGCAAGCGGATTCCAAAGCATGCAGTTCAAAGTATTAGAGACATTATTGGGATTGAAAGTGGAAGAGCGTCATGGACAAGAGTATTTCACCAGTCAATTACGCAGCGAAGACGCGAAGCAGATATACACCTTAGCGAAAGAAACTACGTTGTTGGAATTGGTGAACAACTGGTTGGAGCGCATGCCTTTCTTCGAAGAGAAATATTGGGGAAGTGAAGATTTTTGCACGCAATATAGAAACGCATATTCCTCTTCATTGAGTGAAATGGAAATGCAAAACTTGAAAGCGTTCGATGAATTGTTCATGTCGAATGAACCCGTTGAAAACAGAAAGTTAAGCGCAAAAGCCAGAAGAGCTGGGCTCTTCATTATGTTGTACCGCGACTATCCGATTCTTCAGAATCCGTATAGAATTATCAACTCACTCTTAGACATTGACGAATTGTTGGCCACTTGGAGATGGCGCCACATGAACATGGTTCACCGCATGATTGGCGGAAGAGCGGGTACAGGCGGAAGCACTGGAAAAGGATATTTAAGAGAAGCCGCTATGAAGCACTACGTGTTTCAAGAGTTCGCTGAATTAACTTCATTCTTGGTTGAACGAAGAAAATTCCCGGCTATTAGCGATGAACTTGCAAAGAAATTAGGCTTCGAGAATGGATAGTTATGTTCGCGATTTGCTCTCGGACATTGTTCGGTCGATTGATGAAATAAATGAGTTCTCGGCCGGACTTACCATTGAAGACTTTAAGCAATACTTATCGAATAAAATGATGCGTCGCGCCATTGAGCGCGACCTCATTATTATTGGCGAGGCCATGCACGACATTGTGAAAGTCGATCACACCCGTGTTATGCGCATTAAAAATTCTCGACGCGTAATAGAATTAAGAAACGACGTCGTTCATTCTTACGACGATTTAGCCAACGAAAAAATCTGGAATTTTATCTGGAAGGAGCTTCCTTATTTGCGGAAGGAAGTTGCGCATATTCTGGATCTTTATTATTAGCGCTGAAAAAGAATGTTTTCAACGAATGCCTTTGGCGAATGCTTCGCGAATGTCTTCGACGATTTAACAACGAAGTTCCAATTATGAAATAGGAATAAAATCTTCGATTTTCCAATTACATAGTAGGAATAAATCCGAAGGATTTCCAATTACGTAGTTCCTACTTCCTCAAAAGAAAAAGCATCGTCCACTCATCGCGAACGCGCGTCTCTTTCCATTCGAATGCAGAGAATGCTTCAAGCAACGCAGGGACATCGTTTTCATAGAATCCGCTGAGCAACAAAGGCGCTCCTGACTTCGTAGCGTTTTCGTAATGCTTGGCTTGAGCCAAAAGAATGTTCCGATTGATGTTCGCAATGAAAACATCTGCCATCTTTCCTTCTAGTAAATCTTCAACGCCTAAAAGCGCTTCAATCCTCGTGCAGCTGTTACGCTCCAAGTTTTCAATGGCGTTCTCATACGCCCACTCATCAATGTCAATGGCCCAAACTTTCTTTGCTCCGAGTTTTTCAGCAGCAATAGCCAACACAGCCGTTCCACTTCCCATGTCAATGACTTCCTTGTCTTTCAAGTCGAGCTCGAACATTTTCTGAAGCACGAGATAAGTCGTAGCATGATGTCCCGTTCCGAAACTCATCTTCGGTTCAATGATTAGGTCGAGAACGCCTTCCTTCGCTTCGTGAAATGGGGCTCTAACGCGACAAAGATTATCAACGTCGATTGGATCGAATTGCGATTCCCACTCGGCGTTCCAATTGATGTCTTCCATTTCTTTTTTCGAGAAATGAATAATCACGTCTTCAATGGTTAATTCCAACAAAGCGTTTTGCAATTCGTCTGTGTCGAACTGTGTCGGCACATAAGCCTCTACTCCACTTTCCGTTTCCTGAAAACTATCGAAAGCCAATTCGCTTAATGAAGCAATAACTAAATCGTTTCCCGGAATAAGCGGAGAAACTTCAAAGGTGTAAACCGTGTATTGCATTAGGCGTTGTAAATAAATTCAAAGTCAGCAACCTTCAAAGAAGCGCCACCGATAAGTCCGCCATCAACATCTTCACAAGCCAACAAAGCCTGTGCATTCGCGGCGTTCATACTTCCTCCGTATAAAATCTGAATGTCGTTTGCTACTTCTCCGAATGTTGTTTTTAAGAACGAACGAATGTGCGCGTGCATCTCTTGCGCTTGTTCATTGCTCGCTGTAACGCCTGTCCCAATGGCCCAAACGGGTTCGTAAGCAATAACTATATTTTTCATTTGTATTGAAGAGAGATGTCCAATTACTTCTTCAATCTGTTTCGTCACGGTTGCGAAATGCAATTCGTTGTTGCGCTCTTCAAGTGTTTCGCCAAAGCAATAAATGGCAGTCAAATTATTGGCTAACAACTGATCTACTTTGCGTTTCAACAATTCTGAAGTTTCGTTGTGGTATTGTCTACGCTCGCTATGTCCAACCAAACTTCCCTTCACTCCTAACGAAGCCAACATGGCTGCAGAAATTTCTCCGGTGAATGCTCCTTTCTCGTGAGCGCTGCAGTCTTGCGCGAAAACCGACAATTGCGGATGTGTTGGACACAATCCCGCGAGGTAACATGCGGGTACACACACCGCCATTGATTTGTTGTTGGAAGGAAATTCGTTTACACTGTTGAATAACGATTTCGCCTCTTCCCAAGAGGTGTTCATTTTCCAGTTACCGGCGATGAGTTTTGAGCGCATGTTCTAATTTTCTGTAAAGGTAAGAGAAGTTCAAACAAGGTAACAGAAGGTAAGAGAAGGTAAGAGAAGTTAAGAAAAGGTAAGAGAGGGGAAGAATGTGCGAAGCACTAATGTGGCAGAGCCACGAATGTTGCATGGCAACGAATGCCGGCGGCGAATGTCTGCGACGTTTGTCTAAAACGTGAGTTGCGGATTGAAATCCAAGAGTGAAAAAAAAGGGGAAAGATTATGTTTCCTAATCAAACAATTCGGACATACATTCACGCTGTCCACTGCAAGGGACAAACCAACACGTATTAAACTATGATTTCAAAAAAGAAAGCGCTCACCTCGGTGCTTGTTACTTCTGTGATGTGTAGTGCAGCGACATATGTTGTCGTTAAGAATGTTTCTGCCCAAAATGAAAGTTCGTCTAAGAATATTGGCGAGTGTTCTTATAACATAAAACGACTACTCGGTTACGAATACATTAAGCCACTAGAATACGCTGAACCTCTGAATGAGTCAGCATTGTACGGCTCTTTCAAAACGAAAGTAGATGCGCTTGTTGCTGAAAAGAAGAAAGCGGGATTGTTGAATAACGCTTCTGTTTATCTGCGTGATTTCAATAAAGGAAACTGGATGAGCTTTCAAGGAAAAGTTCCTTTTCATCCGGGCTCATTGATTAAAGTTCCTATTCTCATTTCTTATTTGAAGTTTGAAGAACATAGGCCTGGTATTCTAAATGCTCCTGTGACCTTCGAAGCGGGACAATACATTCCTTCCCAATCCTACAATTCAAAACAAATTGAAGTCGGGAAGACTTATACCATCAAAGAGCTGTTGGAATACATGATCAAATATTCCGACAACAATGCTACATTTTTATTGAAGGAGAATTTAGACGTTGCGCAGTTCAAGAAGACCTATGACAACGTGGGGCTTCCAGTGCCGAACATTATGGATGTGAATTATAGTCTTTCTGCGGAAGACTTTTCGGTCTTCCTAAAGGTCTTGTTCAATGCGGGATATTTATCCATTGCCAACTCTGAATATGCGCTTAAACTTTTAACAGAATGCGACTTCAAAGATGGTTTTGTAAAAGGACTTCCTGTTGGAACTCCTATTGCACATAAGTTCGGCGAATGGGGCGACGGTGGTGCAAATCACGAATTGCACGAATCGGGAATTATCTACATCGATGGTGAAGCATATATTCTCACCGTCATGACCAGCGGAAAGAGCATTCCTGAATTAGCTAAAACGATTCAAGAGATTTCAGCTTTGTTCGATCAGGAATTAGATGATTCGAGCATTCCGAATGCGTTGTTTCAGAAAAAAAATATAGTGCTGTAATGCGAAGCTGATTGCTTCGCGAGGGCAACATGAGTTGCGAGGTCGAATGCTTCGCGAAGGTCCTTCGGACGAGGGTTGCAAGCAACGAATGCCAAAGGCGAATGTGGCGGAGCCTCTAATGTTGCAAGCAACGAGGGTCTGCGACGAATGTTTTCAACGAATGCCTCTGGCGAATGTCTTCGACTATTTTAACCAGTTGAACCTCTCTTACCTTCTCTTCTCTTCTCTTCCCTTCCCTTCTCTTCCCTTCCCTTCTCTTCCCTTTTCTTACCCTCTCTTCCCCCCTCTTAACTTCTCTTCCCTTTTAAAACAAAAAAGGAGCAAACCGAAGTCTGCTCCTAATCTTTAATATAAACTTAAACTACTATTTCTTAATTACGCGGATGGTAATGTTTGAAGTGTTGTTGCTTAGGTTAACGAAGTAAACTCCGCCTTCTAAGTTTGAAGTGTCAATGGTGTGGAACATGTTTCCAGCGTTCACAGCGAATGCTTCAGCAGAAACAACTTGTCCAGCTAAGTTGAAGATCGTAGCGTTCATGATACCTGAATCGAAAGAGCTGAATTGAATGTTCAATTCGTTTTCTGTTGGATTAGGGAAAACCATTAGGTCTTCGAA
>CAIZGX010000010.1 GCA_903932685.1 uncultured Bacteroidota bacterium
AGCACAATACGATCAGGCCATTCAAAAATGTGTCGACCTCTTTAAAAAGAAAACCCACGACTATGGAACGGCTTGGAGAATTTTGCGTCCTTCCAGCTTAACCGATCAAATATTCATCAAAGCGCAACGCATTCGTACCATTGAAGAAAAAGGAGAAAGCAAAGTAGGAGAGGGGATTGAAGATGAGTTTGTGGGTATCATCAATTACAGCTTAATGGCTCTAATTCAGTTGGAATTACCCTCAGATGCTCCACTAGAACTTCAGGCAGAAAATGCAATTTCTCTTTATATAGAGCAAGCGCGAATCACGAAGGAATTAATGATGAACAAGAATCACGATTACGGTGAAGCTTGGCGCGACATGCGCGTTTCGTCGTTTACGGATTTGATTCTCATGAAGATTTTACGTATCAAACAAATTGAGGACAACTCAGGCAAAACGCTTGTTTCCGAAGGAATCGATAGCGGTTTTCGTGATATGATCAATTATGCTGTTTTTGCTTTGATACAAATGTCTGAACAATAGTATCAACTAGTGTTTTCAATTACCTGTTGAAAACTACCAACCATTGTGAATTTCCAAAGTTACTCTGCGTATTACTTTCGAAGTCTGATTTAGAACAGACGAGATGGCTCAAGAAGTTAAATACACAGAAGACAACATTAAATCCCTCGAGTGGTTCGAACACATTCGTCTTCGCCCAGGGATGTACATTGGTAAACTAGGTGACGGTACTACCGCCGACGATGGTATCTATGTTTTGTTGAAGGAAATTATGGACAACTCCATTGATGAATTTGTCATGGGGAATGGAAAGAATGTTGAAATTGTAATTAAAGATGGAACCGTTACCGTTCGCGATTACGGAAGAGGGATTCCTCTGGGAAAAGTAATCGATTGCGTATCGAAGATCAACACTGGTGGAAAATACGATTCTCGCGCGTTCAAAAAATCGGTCGGTCTTAATGGTGTTGGAACGAAAGCAGTTAACGCACTCAGTTCTTTTTTCCGCGTTGAATCGTTTCGTGAAGGCGAGGTAAAAGCAGCTGAATTTGGAAAAGGAGAAATCACCAAAGATTTTAAAGTTGCCAAGTCAGCTGAGAAGAACGGAACGCTCATGTCTTTCGTTCCAGATGAAAGCATTTTTGTCAATTATCAATACCGTTCACAACACATTGAACGCCTTCTTTGGAATTACTGTTATTTGAATGCTGGACTAACGATCATTTTTAACGGGCAGAAATTCAAATCGGAAAATGGTCTACGTGATTTGCTCGCAGCCAACATGACCGAGGACCCTTTATACAATGCCATTCACTTAAAAAGTGACGATATTGAAGTGGCAATTACACATACGAATTCATACGGAGAAGAATATTACAGTTTCGTAAACGGACAATACACGACACAAGGAGGAACTCACCAAGCGGCCTTCCGCGAAGCATATGTAAAAGTCATTCGTGACTTTTTCAAGAAAGATTACGAAGCCGTAGACGTTCGTTCAGGTATAGTTGCAGCAGTTGCCATTAAAGTTATTGAACCCGTTTTTGAATCGCAGACCAAAACGAAATTAGGATCTAATGAAATTGAGCCTAACGGAAAAAGTGTCAAGGCGTTTATTTTAGAATTCCTTCAAAAAGAACTCGACAATTTCTTACATAGAAATCCAGAAATTGCGCAAAGTCTCTTGAAGAAAATTCTTCAATCGGAACGCGAAAGAAAGGAACTTGCAGGTATAGCCAAATTGGCCAGAGAGCGTGCGAAAAAATCGAACTTGCACAACAAGAAGCTTCGCGACTGCAAAGTGCATTACGCGGATAAAAGCGACTTGGCCAATGCAACAACGCTTTTCATTACCGAGGGAGATTCGGCTTCGGGATCCATTACCATTTCTCGAAATGTTCAGACCCAAGCCGTTTTCAGTTTGAAGGGTAAACCTCTAAACACATACGGTTTAACGAAGAAAGTCGTATACGAAAACGAAGAGTTCAACCTGCTTCAAGCAGCTTTAGATATTGAAGACGGACTCGATTCACTTCGATACAACAATGTGGTTATTGCAACCGATGCCGATGTCGATGGCATGCATATTCGCTTGCTCATGATTACCTTCTTCCTTCAATTTTTCCCTGACTTGGTGAAATCGGGACATTTGTATGTTCTTTCAACACCTTTATTCCGCGTAAGAAACAAGAAGGAAACCATTTATTGTTACTCCGACTTGGAGCGTCAGCATGCTATTCAAAAATTAGGAACTAAGCCGGAGATCACGCGATTCAAGGGATTGGGAGAGATTTCTCCAGAAGAGTTCAAGTTTTTCATTGGTGAAAACATTCGATTAGAGCCAGTGGTAATTACTAAGGACATTCACATCAAAGACATTCTTGAATTTTATATGGGGAAGAACACTCCGGATAGGCAGGATTTTATCATTCGAAACCTGCGTGTAGAGAAAGATGAAATCGTTGAGAAGAAGGAAATAGAAACTGAATCAGAAACAGAATAGGAGAGGAGATGGAAGAAAATACAAATCCAGAAGAAAATAAATTAGGAAACGTAATTGGAGTATCCGATCTCTATGAAGGTTGGTTTCTTGAGTATGCGTCTTACGTTATTTTAGAAAGAGCCGTTCCCCATTTGTACGACGGTCTGAAACCGGTTCAACGCAGAATTTTGCACAGCTTGTGGGAAATGGACGATGGCCGTTTCAACAAGGTGGCGAACGTAATCGGAAACACCATGAAGTATCATCCGCATGGAGATGCTTCCATTGGAGACGCCTTGGTTCAAATCGGACAAAAGAATTTGCTCATAGATACCCAAGGAAACTGGGGAAACATATTTACAGGAGACAGTGCGGCTGCACCTCGTTACATTGAATCGCGATTGAATAAACTCTCGCAAGAGATAATATTCAATCCGAAAACAACCACTTGGCTAGCGAGTTACGACGGAAGAAATAAGGAACCGGAAACGCTTCCTGTTAAATTCCCATTGTTATTGTCGTTGGGTGTTGAAGGTATTGCCGTTGGATTGGCTTGTAAAATTCTTCCGCACAACTTCGTTGAATTGATTGATGCGAGTATTGATGTTCTAAGAGGAAAGAAAACGCACATTGTTCCGGACTTCCTAACCGGAGGAATGGCTGATTTCTCTGATTATAACGGTGGGCTTCGCGGTGGAAAAGTTCGCGTTCGCGCGAGAATTAAAAAAGACGACGCCGCACGTTGTCTGGTTATTACTGAAATTCCATTTGGAACAACAACATCTTCTTTGATCGATTCGATCTTGAAAGCCAACGAAAAAGGTAAAATCAAGATCAAGAAAATTGAAGACAACACCGCAGCGGTTGTTGAAATCATGGTTCACCTGGCAACAGGTGTTTCTCCGGATAAGACCATTGATGCGTTATACGCCTTCACCGATTGTGAAATTAGCATTTCTCCGAACTCGTGTGTCATCCACGATGATCGTCCGAAATTCCTTCCCGTGGATGAGCTTCTGAAAATTTCAGCAGACAGAACCCGCGATTTAATTGGAAAGGAACTGGAAATTCAGCTGAATGAACTTCAAGAAAGCTGGCATTTCGCTTCGTTGGAAAAGATTTTTATTGAAAAGAGAATCTACCGCGACATTGAAGAATGCGAAACGTGGGACGATATCATTGCTGCGATTCACAAAGGATTAAAGCCACATACCAAGAAATTCTTGCGTGCGGTGACTGATGAAGATGTGGCGCGTTTGACTGAAATCAAGATCAAACGAATTTCGAAATTCGATAGTAACAAGGCAGACGATTTCATTTCCAGGTTGGAAGGTGAAATTGATCAAGTCAAAGAAAAACTGAATCATCTAACAGATACCGCCATTGCCTATTTCAAAGATTTGAAGGCGAAATACGGCAAAGGAAGAGAGCGCAGAACGGAAATTAAGACTTTCGATACAGTTCAGGCAGCTGCTGTGGCCATCGCCAATGCGAAGCTTTCGGTGAATTTAGCAGAAGGATTTGCAGGAATTGGATTGAAACGAGATGAAGGTGAATTCGTTTGTGAGTGTTCCGATATCGATGATATCATTGTTTTCCGTAAAGACGGGAAAATGATGGTTTCGAAAGTTCAACAGAAAGCTTTCTTCGGAAAGGACATCATTCACATTGCCGTTTGGAAGAAAGATGACCGTCGCACCATTTACAATTTAATGTATCGCGACGGTAAGAACGGTGGAGCCAACATGAAGCGATTCGCAGTTACTTCCATAACCCGAGACAAAGAATACGATCTTACAAAAGGAACTCCCGGAAGTGAAACGCTATACTTCAGCGCCAATCCGAACGGAGAAGCCGAAGTAGTTACGGTTAATTTAAGAGCTCTCGAGCGATTGAAGAAACTGAAGTTCGATGTCGACTTTTCTGAATTGGCCGTTAAAGGTCGCGACGCTCAAGGAAATGTCGCCACGAAATATCCTGTTAAAAAGGTTGAATTGAAATCGGCTGGAGTTTCTACTCTTAGCGCAAGAAAAATATGGATCGACGAGAGTGTTCAAAGGCTTAATGATGAAGGTCGAGGCAGATTCCTAGGAGATTTCGGTCCAGAGGACAAGATTCTTGTCATACAATCTTCAGGAGATTATCAATTAATTGCACCAGATTTAAGTGTTCACTTTCCAGACAATATGATTTCCATTGAAAAATGGCTTCCCGAAAAACCGATGAGTTCAGTTTATTTCGACGGTGAAAAAGAAACATGGATGGTAAAGAGATTCTTGGTTGAACCCAGCAAAGGCTTGGTTCGATTCATAACGGAGCATCCGAAGTCGAAATTGGCCGTGGCAACAACGAACCATTTTCCGAACGTGTATATCCGATACAACAAGAAATTCAAGCAGGCTCAAAATAAAATGGACGAAACTATGAATCTGCCCGACTTTATTTCTATCAAAGGATTAAAGGCGATTGGAAACAGACTTTCCACTTACCCAATTCTGTCGGTTGATCTGTTAGAAGCTGAAATTGAAAGAGAACAAGAAGCTGACGAGGCTATATTGGCCACCCGTCCTCAGACGACAACACCACTCAATGAAGACGGAACTGAAACCATTCAACCCTCTTTGTTTTAGGTTGAGGTGACGGAGATTAACTTATTGAAAATAAGAACTTAAAATGTTTTGAGTTAAATAATAAAGTAAAAGCATAAATGAACGCACCACACATACATCTTTTAATCAACCATTTACCAATAATTGGGCTAATTATCGGGATTTTGGTGGTTATTTTCGGGCTTTTAACCAAGAAACAGGTCGTTTCGTCTGTTGGATTGTGGATTACCATGATTGCCGGACTCTCGAGTTATCCTACAATGTATTCTGGAGGAGCTTCCGAGCATTATTTTGAAGAAAATGAAGGGAATTATTGTGTGAGCGAAGACCTCATTCATGAACATGAAGAAGCTGCAGAGTTGGCTTTTTGGCCATGTATTGTAACGGGAGTATTTGCTGGGATAGCCTTGTTTGGTCACAGAAAAGGACACAAACACACTAAAAAATCAGAGATTTTAGTGGTTTTTATCGGAATTATCGCCATAATCCTAATTGGTAAAGCCGGATTAACCGGAGGTGAAATTCGACATCCAGAGATTTCAAGTTGTTGCTCAGCCGAAGGATCTGGAGAATCTTGTAAAGGAATGTTGGGTCATGAAGGCTGCACGGGTATGTCAGGCCAAGAAGGCTGCACATACATGAAGTCAGAGAAATGCACAGCGAATTGCACACCAGGTTGCAAACACGACGGAACCGATGCTTGCTGTAAAGGAGATTCAACTGTACAGAAGAAAGCTTGCTGCAAGAAAGATTCACAAGAATCTGAACACACAGAGGAAGAACAGTAAAAGGTCGCTTTACTAGGATTTTTGAAAGACTCGGAGGAATCCGAGTTTTTTAATGGCTTGATAATCAGATTTCAACCGATGTAAAAGACACATAATTTACATTATGTAAACTAATGTAAAGGTTCATAAGAAATAAGAATCTTCCCTTTTCTTAACTTCTCTTAACCTCTCTTAACACTTCTTAACTTCTCTTGACTTCTCTTACCCTCTCTTAACTTCTCTTGACTTCTCTTACCCTCTCTTAACTTCTCTTACCCTTTCTTAAAATCAATTAACATTTCCCTTAAAGGTGAAATAAG
>CAIZGX010000011.1 GCA_903932685.1 uncultured Bacteroidota bacterium
AAGTCGAACTCAACGAAGGCAAATACCACATTGGTATTGCTGATGTTGTGCGGTTTGTTGGAAGGAAGTGATGTCTTTGACGAATGCCTCTGGCGAATGTTACGTTGTAACGAATGCCTTCGGCGATATTAATTACTCCAGCAGAAATAGGTTCAAAACAGAATAAGAATTTCGTCGAAGACATTCGCGAAGCATTCGCCTTAGGCATTCGTCTGAAAGACATTCTTCCCCTCTCTTAACTCTGCGTTCTGCGCCCCTTTTGAATAACACTATTTCTTTTCGAATCTTATGTGCTCACTTCCTGAAGACCCCATAACGACTAAGACATAAATCCCAGCGGACAATTCCTCTACATCAATTTCTGTATTCAAAGATTGGAAATTTCCCGATTTAATTAATTTAACATCTATACCGTAGATAAGGAAGTTTTTTAAACCAGCTTGAGATACATTCAATGTCAACGAAGCTGAAGTTGGATTAGGGTACAACGAAATGTGATTCAGGTTTTGAATCTCGTTAACTCCCTTATAAATGCACAATTCATTGTCTGCAAGATCTGGCAAGTTCAAGTCTTGAACACTTAATGAATAATCAAAGAAATCATTCAATGACACCAAACTATGGGCAGCATTATTTGAAGTTAAATTCCAAGTATTCAATTGAATCAATTCTTCTGCAATACAATCATTCAACAAACAAGGATCTGTCATGCAAATCATATTCTCTAAACCATTACTGAAGCTAGAGGATGCGCCATATAGAACAAGGCGATTATCTGATCTCATAAAAGAATTCTTCGCTAAAATATGGGTGGTTTCATTCAACGAAAAATCAACAATGGTGTTACTTATAAAACCGCCCGAGGTTGGGTCTAATCGCGTAATCAGCAAGGAAGAAAGTGTCCCTAAACCATCGGAAACAGAAGTCGTCACAACTTCACTCTCATTATTTAAATGAACACTTAAACCTCTATCAGATCCCGTAGTAGAAATCTCTTCACTCCAAACAATTTGATAATTCTCATCCAATTTTGCGATCCAAGAATCGGCAGTTCCACTGTTGAACTGACAACCGGCTAGATAATAAAAGCCACTTGCGTCTTGACACATATCTGATATATACGCATTAAACCCATCGGCATAAATCACGTCTTTTATCACATCGCCATTCGGAGTCATCTCAACTACCCATGATTGTCTTCCATTCAAATTGTAATCGGAATGACCACCAAATACATAATTGCCAGCTAAATTCTGGAAACCGGAATAAAAATGCTCGTTGCCTGCGTTGCCAACTGTTCGAGACCACAACGAAGAACCATCAATATCAAATACTTGAACAAACGCATCTGACGAACCGCTGCCATATGAGTTGGTAGTGCCACATAAAACAAAAAACCCGTTGTCTGTTTTAAAAATATCTCGAGGCGTATCGTTGTTCGATGCTGGTAATTTCTTCGACCAAAGAATGTTTCCGTCTGCATCTATTCTTGTGCAAATAGCATTTCTATAATTTGTCATTTCATAACCTGAAAAAACACATCCGCCCATTCCATCTGATGTCGCAACCACGGCCTGTCCTTCAACGGCATTGCCGGTGCCATAGGTTTTCGCCCAAAGCTTCACCAAGTATTCATCCGTTTTTACAACCATTATCTTCGTCCCGCCGTTCACACTTACTCCCAAGAAAAAATAGCCTCCATCAGAGGATTCAACGACTGTATGACCGGTCTGATCTCCGGATAAGCCAAAGACAGATAAGGCGCCATTCATATCACATTGTCCGAAACTAAAAGCAACAATAAGAACGGCAATTGTAGTTGTTAAAACACTTTTCATATTTTTCAATTTTAATCAAAATTAACACTCCTATTCATTCATTCCTATACGCCTTTTAACGTAAAATTACCTTTCTACGCGCTTCTTTCCTCTTAACATTTCCCTCTTACCCGGCGGCCCCGCCAATCGCTCTACAATAAATCCTGCTGCTTGAAGATTGCGTCGCACCTCGCCTTTCGCGCAGTAAGTAACGAACACTCCCCCTTCATTTAACAAATCGAAACATTGTTGCATAGGCTCCAACGTCCACAAACCGGGCTCAACGCGCGGACCAAAAGCATCGTAATAAATGACATCGAATTTCTCTTCGGAAGAAAATTCTTCCAACCCAATTTCCATTCGAACAAATGAAAAATTTTCTTGAATGGAAATCCATTCGCCAACATTCGAAGCATGAAATTTCATTTCGAATTGATCTGATCCGCTAGTAACTAATTCATTCAAAATTTCCTTCGATAACGGATAGGGCTCAAGGGCGCAGTAGTCGATTTTTTTTGTTGCATGTTGAAGGGTTAGCATGGCGTTCAATCCCGTTCCCAAGCCCACTTCCAAAACGCGAATCATTTCTTTGTCACACGCCTTCATTCCGTTTTCAATAAAGACATGCATAGATTCTTGAACCGCACCGTGCGTGCTGTGATAGGTCTCTTCTACTTCCGGAATAAACAGGGTGAACGAGCCGTCTGCCGTTTGCAACAGTTCTCGTGTGCGCGATTTGTTCACCGCTGTATTGTTCAAACTATTTTCTTGGTAAGGTTCCACTGGATTTCTATCTCTCTACTTTTGATTAACAAATTATTGCTATGGCAAAGAAAACGAAAGCACCCGCTATAAAAAAATTGAAGAGCATCTTGAATGCAAAAAGTCACGAGTTCCTCGAAAAATACATTAACAACATTGCTCCAACCGGATTCGAAACGCCCGGACAGCAAATGTGGTTAGATTACATTCGTCCATACATTGACACGCACATCGTAGACACCTACGGAACCGTTGTTGGCGTTATTAATCCAGATGCTCCCTACAAAGTAGTAGTGGAAGCACACGCCGATGAAATCGCGTGGTTTGTGCATTACATTACTCCAGACGGATTTATATACCTGCGTCGCAACGGCGGAAGCGATCACATGATTGCTCCTTCCATGCGTGTAAATATTCAAACCCCAAAAGGATTGGTGAAAGGCGTATTCGGATGGCCTGCGATTCACGTGCGTCAAGAGAAAGAGGAAGCTCCTTCCATGAAAAACATTTTCTTGGATGTGGGCGCCAGAACCAAAGAAGAAGTAGAAGGACTGGGCATTCACGTGGGATGCGTAGCCACCTTCGAAGATGAGTTCATGGTGCTGAACGACCGCTACTACCTCGGACGCGCATTAGACAACCGCATTGGCGGATTCATGATTGCCGAAGTAGCACGCATGCTGAAAGAGAACAAAGTCAAGCTTCCATTCGGCGTGTACTTCACAAATTCAGTTCAAGAAGAAATTGGATTGCGTGGCGCTGAAATGATTGCGCATCGGATCAATCCGGATGTGGCAATTGTTACAGACGTTTGTCACGATACTCAAACTCCCATGATGAGCAAGATCATGAGCGGAGATATTTCATGCGGTAAAGGGCCTGTATTGAGCTACGGACCGGCTGTGCAGAATAATTTATTGAAGCACATTATTACAGCAGCTGAAAAGAATAAGATCGACATTCAGCGTGCAGCTGTGTACAGAGCAACAGGAACAGACACCGACGCATTCGCATACAGCAATGCGGGCGTCGCGAGTGCACTTATTTCACTTCCGTTGCGCTACATGCATACGACAGTTGAAATGGTTGCTAAAGACGATGTAGAGGCAGTCATTCATTTGATTTACCATTCGTTGAAAACGATTAAGAACAATCAAGATTGGAGATACATTAAGTAATTTCATTTTGGTAGAAATGAAAAAGAGGAACCAATGGTTCCTCTTTTTGTTTGTCTGTGAAATAAGACTATGCCTTTTTAGCAGCTAGGGCATCTTTCACTTTCCCTTCGATTTCTGCCATTAATTCTGGATTGTCGTCTAGCAATTGTTTCACCGCATCGCGTCCTTGTCCCAATTTGGTTTCACCGTAAGAGAACCAAGAACCTGCTTTTTTCACAATAGCCAAATCAACACCCATGTCAATCAATTCGCCCACACGGCTAATTCCTTGACCATAAATAATATCGAACTCAGCTGTTCTGAATGGCGGAGCAACTTTGTTTTTCACCACTTTCACTTTGGTGTGATTTCCAATCACGTTCTCTCCGTCTTTCAATTGAGTAGAGCGACGAATATCTAAACGGATAGAAGCGTAGAACTTCAATGCGTTACCACCAGTAGTTGTTTCTGGGTTACCGAACATGACACCAATCTTTTCACGCAATTGGTTAATGAAGATGCAGCAACATCCGGTCTTGCTGATTGTACCTGTAAGCTTACGCAATGCCTTCGACATTAAACGTGCTTGCACACCAACGTTTGAATCGCCCATTTCACCTTCAATCTCTGAACGTGGCGTTAAAGCAGCAACTGAGTCAATAACGATTAAGTCAATCGCACCTGAACGAATCAAGTTGTCTGCAATCTCTAAACCTTGCTCACCGTTGTCGGGTTGAGAGATCAAGAGGTTCTCGGTATCAACACCCAAAGCTTCAGCATAGAATTTATCGAAAGCGTGTTCTGCATCGATGATAGCAGCAATGCCCCCCATCTTTTGACATTCAGCAATGGCGTGAATGGCTAAAGTTGTTTTACCCGAAGATTCCGGACCGTAGATTTCTACGATTCTTCCTTTCGGAAATCCACCTATGCCTAGCGCAAGGTCTAGACCCAACGATCCGCTTGGAATCACTTCCATGGCTTCCACAGCGCTATCACCTAATTTCATTACAGCGCCCTTTCCGTAAGTCTTTTCCAACTTATCCATGGTTAGTTGGAGGGCTTTCAATTTTTCTTTATTTACTTCTGACATGTTTCTTTAATTTTTAATTGTTTGACAAATTTGTTGTGTGATCTTGTAATGTATTTACGACTTGTTATTTTTTTTTCGGATAGAGGTCACGAATGATAAAAAACACCAAAAGGTACAGAAATGAAAATCCGCAAGCGAAGACAAAAGAATTGTCTTTCGCTGGATTTTCCAACGTCCCCTTATTCTTCATGAAATGGTTGAACAATTCACGGGAAATAAACCAGCTTAACCCAAATAAAACAGGAGCTAAACCAAGATAAATGATGTTAAACTTTTTTGTCATAGTTTTTTCGTTTCGACTTAGCGAAATTGCACTAAATTTATTCATACAAAAAGAAAAATATATGCAGTTTATAAGCAAGTTATTCGTAATCGTGTTGATATTGACCACAAGCGTGGTTTCAGCACAAAAAAACAGGAACATCCTTAAGTTGGATATTTCTTCGCCCATTATGCGCACAGCTAATGTTTCTTTCGAGCATCAAACGCAAGAAAGATCAAGCTTCGTTCTTGGCGTTTTGTATCAAGATCAAAGCGACGGTTTTGCAAGCAGCTACATTAGCCGTGTTGCAATTACTCCAGAGTATAGATATTACATGGGTCGTTACAACGCTCCAGAGGGGATCTACCTCTCAATGTTTGCGCGTTACCAATACATGGAAGCTCTTGAAGAGACCTATATCGGGTATGACCCTATTACATACATGAGTATTTATGAATACACCAAGCGCAATATCAATACCGGTGGTGTTGGAATGTCTTTCGGTTACCAACGTATTTTCCAAGACAAGATTAGCATTGACGTTAACTTCGGAACCATCTGGAACAGCGGCGACACGCGCGTTTCAACAAGCGAACCATTCATTCAAGCGCCTAACGAAGGGTTCCGTCCATATGTTGGATACTTCGTTCGCACAGGTGTTGCTGTTGGATTTTTGTTCTAAGAAATTTTAGAGAAATCTAGTTTATCAAAGTCGGCTTGCCAATGCAACGCCGACTTTGCTTTTTTAGCAGAAGCTCTATAAGCCTCGTAAGACGTGGAGTTCAGTACTTTCTGTATTCCCTCTGCTATCACTTTAGGTGTAACTTCTTCAACTACCTCACCCACATTGTATTCGTTCACAATGCGCGCGGGTTCAACCAAATTACTGACTAAAACTGGAACACCAGCATGAATGTAATCGAACAATTTATTTGGAAGTGAAAGCGTGTAGTTCAAGTGCAACGGCTTGTCCAAGGAAACTCCCAAATGAACACGTTGCGTTAATTTCTTCAATTCGAAATAAGACATACGCGGAAGAACTTTCACTTTTTCGTCCAAATGCAATTCAACAATACGCTTCTTAATGTTTTCTAAATCTCTTCCTGCACCAACAATCAGCAATTGAACGCCTTCCAAATACTGAAACGCTTCAACCAATTCCATTCCACCTCTATCTGGGTCTATATATGCCCCTTGAAGAACGACGGTTTTCGTTTCGAACAATTCAACTTGCTCTTCCCACTCTTCCACTAAAACAGGCATGTTGCGTTGAACTAAAACTTCGCGATTGTATTTCTTTCGATAGATGGAAGCAATGCTTTCATTCACTGTAATAAAAACATCTACGAATGGAACACAACGTTCTTCAATGCGCGTCCAAATGGCTTTAATGCGCTCTCTTCCGGTTAATCCTTCGGCCTCTGTAAAATACTCGTGAGAATCGTAAATGACTTTCGTACCGCGAAGTTTCTTCATCAAAACCGCAGGCCATAAGACATCGAGGTCATTCGCCCAAATGATTTCTGTTTTATGAAAAAGCAAATAGAAGAACATGCGCACGTTCAACATGAAATAAAACAACGGGCCTTTGGTAAAAAAGACACGCAATCGTTCAATGGAATAGGTGCGTTGAAGAAACGCGCTCTCGGGTTTAAGAACACCGACAAGTTGAACGTCCCAATTTTTATGTTGAAGGGAATCGCAAATCTTGCTTACTCGTTGATCGTATGTTAGATCATTCGAGACGAGGACTGCAACTCGCATAGCTTTATGCCATCATGTTGTTTCGAAACTTACGAAGAACTTCCTTCGTGTATAACGGGAAGTCGGCATTCATCATCCAACCGAAATACCCCGGTTCACGCGTTAGAACGTCCGCTACTTTCACTCCTTTGTGTTTTCCGAATCCGAATACCATGTCGCCTTCTTCGTTGTATTGAAGGTTACCGATCAAGTCAGCTCTTTTCCCATAGCTGCTCATGGTTTCTATTTCTTCTATTGTATTTGGAAGTGCTCGTTCATCGTCTTTGTATTTCTCATACATACCCTTGAACACTTCATAGGTCGCTTGCGTATCAATAAGAGCAGCATGAGCATTTTCCAATGTTCCACCGGTATAGTATTTATAGGCAGCAGTTAAATTCCTTGGTTCAAGTTTATGGAAAAGAATCTGCACATCCACTGTATTTCTACCATCCAGTGTAAAAGGAATACCTACGCGTAAAAACTCTTCTGCCAGAAGAGGAATATCAAATTTGTTGCTGTTGTAACCCGCTAAATCACAACCTTCGATGAAATCATTCAGCATAGGTGCGCAATCTGAAAACAACGGCGCATTCTTCACATCGGCGTCGTATATCCCGTGAACCATAGAAGATTCAATGGGAATAGGCATTCCAGGATTGATTAAAAATCTTGAGTCTTTAAATTCAGGCAGTGTTTTATTTGCTCCATCCGGCATAACTTTTACAAAAGCTATTTCTACGATGCGATCTTTCGCAACGTCGGTCCCGGTGGTTTCCAGGTCAAGAAAAACCAACGGTCTCTTTAAGTGAAGCATGTAATAATTTATTGAACCTTAACTTTAATGTATTGGTACTTCTCATATTCAGCGCGATTTTGCATCGCGTCGTTCTCATATGCTTTACCTTGAACTATGTTTACAGGCTTTTCAAATTTGAAGTCAACGTTTTCCTTGTATCCCATTTTCTCCAACGCATCCTTTAGTGCAATTCTGGTATTTTCAGAACGCTCTGCAGACAGCATTTCATTCGATTTGCTTCCTGTAGAAGGTACGTTAGAGGCACTTCCTTCTATTGAAATAGTGACAGATACTTTCTGTGCGATTACTTTTTTACATAGCTTAACAAAACCCAAGAACTCTTCTGATTGCGCGGAAAATCCGCTTTTTCCATAAATGAAGTAATGCGAGTACTCTGCGTATCCCGAAGTCTCATCAATCTTCGTTTGAATTGGATTGTTGTTATCGAATTTAATTTCATCAATTTTTACAATCTCTTTCGATACCAATTGAATTTCGCGGGTGTACTCATACTTCTCGTTTTCACAAGGAATTACCAGAATCTCTGATTTAACGCTCTCGACTCCATCAAAATATTCAATTTGGTATGTAGAACATGGTTTCAATGCAGCAAAGAACTCACCATTTGCAGCATTCACAGGGGATTCTTGTTTCTCGGACCAGCTAACATTTGTCAATGAAACCTTCATTCCTTGAGGTAATTTTTTACCTTGAATAGGTTTGAAAACCCCCTTAAAACTAGCCAGTTGGGTAGCCTTTATATCTGGCATTTCTACTTCATACAAATCCAAATCACCACTTCCACCGTCTCGACGTGAGCTATAATATGCTCGTTTCCCATCGGCCATTGGTTGGTAGAATACATCATCATCAACTGTGTTGAGGGGGTAACCCATATTCTCAGGCGCTCCCCAATTTCCGTCATTGTCCTTTTTGCTTAAGAATAAATCAAATCCGCCCATGGTTGCATGACCCTTGGAAGCGAAGTACAAAAACTTTCCGTCTGGACTTAAAAATGGTGCATCTTCATCATAGGGTGTATTGATTATGGCTCCCATGTTTTCAGATTTACCCCAGGTGCCATCTGAATTTTTGAAGCAACGATAAATATCACGCTTCCCTTGTCCGTTCGGACGATCAGAAACAAAATACAACTCACTGCCATTTGAAGAAATTGTGCAATGTGTTTCCCAGTAATCTGAATTAATATCTGAACCCAATTTAACTGGCGCACTCCAAGTTTCTCCAATGAGCATAGAATACTTAACTTGTCCATCACCAAGGCTATCTTGATAGATAAACAATGTATTTCCATCAGGAGAAACAGAAATTGTTGCATCGTGGTCATCTGAATTCAAATTCAACAATTCGGGTTGAACCCAGTTTCCATCTCTTCCTTTGAATGAAACATAAATGTCATCTCGGTACTTGTCTGTCTCAAAATCGCGAATACGCGCATTGGTCGAATCCGGGCGAAGACGACGGCTGGTGTAAAAAATACTGCTCTCGTCAAAAGTTAATACAGGACCAAAATCAGCAAAAGAACTATTCAAGGTTTTTCCTGCATTCGTGATCTTGTACTTTTTCGGATTAGCTACTTGTTTTTTTGCCTCCTTGTTCGTTTCAATGGCTCGGTTAATCTGATTCGACAATCGATGATTCTTATTAACCAGCTCCTTCATGATTTCAAAGGTGTCGGTTGATTGATCGAATAACATGTTCAAGTGCTGCGCGATGCCCAAATAGTACAACGCTTCAACAGGCGCACCTCTTTCGTTCGGATCGAAAGGGTCGTAAGACGGATTTAGTTTTTTCGAAGTCGCCTTTTCCAAATAAGTCAAAGCATCGATCTTGTTGTTTTCTGTTTGAAGCAAACAGTAACCCAACTTAAAGTTTACGTTGATGTTGTCTGGATCCATAGCCAAAACATTTCTCCATTCTTTCGCAGCTTGGTCCCAAAATTTTTCTTCCATTAATTTATTGGCTTCTGTATAGGCGGCAATAAATTCAGGGTTACCCATTTTCGAAGACGCAAACGAATTGCTTATTGCAACAACTGCGACAATCAAAAGTGAAAAGAAACGAGTTTTCATAGGTGTTTTGTTTTCAAAAATTAAATTTCACGATTTACATCCCACTCTTCCAAATAGTCCGCAACGCGACGAACAAAGCGCCCGCCTAATGCACCATCAACTATTCGGTGATCGTAAGAATGAGATAAGAACATCATATGTCTAATTGCAATCGCATCGCCCTGCGGTGTTTCTATTACAGCAGGCTTTTTGCGAATTGCTCCTACGGCTAAGATAGCAACTTGTGGTTGATTAATAATAGGCGTGCCCATTACATTGCCAAATGAACCAACATTCGTCAAAGTATATGTCCCTCCCTGAATTTCATCTGGAGTTAATTTGTTTGCTCTAGCGCGTTCTGCCAAATCATTTACTTTTTTGGCAATACCCACTAGATTCAATTGATCCGCGTTTTTAATTACTGGTACAATCAAATTCCCTGATGGCAATGCCGCAGCCATTCCAATGTTAATATCACCGCGCATGATGATATTATTTCCATCTACACTTGCATTCACACCCGGGAAATCACGAATAGCCTTTGCAACTGCTTCAATAAATATTGGGGTAAAGGTCAACTTCGTTTTTGCGTTGGCCTCGAATTGCTTCTTTACTTTTTCTCTCCACAGAACAACATTTGTCAAATCTGCTTCAACATATGAAGTCACGTGCGGAGAAACCTGCGTGCTCATGATCATGTGATCTGCAATGATCCTGCGCATGCGATCCATTTCAATAATCTCGTCGTTTGGACCAACGGTAATTGTTGGGCCTTTAACACGAGGGGCTTCAACTAAATTAGCAACTGGCGAAGAAGCCGATGGTGCTGTTTGGATTGTGACTACATTATTCCCTCGAGTGGAAATATATCCCATTAAATCTTCTTTGGTTACACGACCACTCTGGCCTGTCCCTGAAATACTATCCAACTCCGCTTGGGAAACGTTTTCTTGCTTCGCAATGTTTTTGACCAACGGACTGTAAAATCTATCAGATGAAGAAACTACCGGAGTTCCCGAAGCCGCAGCCACAGGAGCGGAAGGTGCGGAAACCGTTTCTGCAGCGACAGGTGTAGCATCTACAACGACTGGCGCTGGAGCACTTGCACCATCTGCAGTTTCAATAATGGCAATAACATGTCCAACCTGAACAGTATCGCCCACATTCACGCGACATGAAACCAAGATGCCGTCTTCTGGAGATGGCACTTCACTGTTCACTTTATCTGTTGCTATTTCAACCAAAGGCTCGTCCGCAGTAACACGGTCGCCTTCCTTTTTTAACCAACTTAAAATAGACGCCTCTGCGACACTCTCACCCATTTTGGGTAACCTCAATTCTATTGTTGCCATTTTAATAAATTTCGCAACGAATTTAAGAAAAATAAAGGACTTGTCCTAATCGTCCTTTTTTAAGTCTCCAAGACATTGGAATTCGGTTTTCTATGAATCAAGAAAAACATCCAAAACCCAATAAAAACAAGACCTTGCTGAAGTTCTAACATGCTTTCAAAAATGAAATGGAACGACACCCCAACAACGAACATTAAAAAAAACAAGTCGTTTAATTCCAAGGCCCGCTTAAATCCAGCCAGGAGCAGGGCCAACAGCGCAAACAATCCAATCCAACCCCATTCGACCAGAATCTGTAAATACGCATTGTGCGCAGGATGCGAATGTGCGGCAGCGAAACTCGCTCCCTTTTGCGAGTAACGTAAATTGAAGTGCGATTTCCAATTTCCTGTTCCCACACCCATTGGATAGTCGCGACCAATTTCCCATGCCGTCTGCCAACTCACAAAGCGTTCGCTCGTACTTGCTACCTTTTCTTCTTTCTTCGTTTCTGAAATGGATGTCGAATTTTCTACAGCCTCTTTCGCCCTTCCTGAAATGGGAGAAAAGCTTAAAAACAAGATGATGAAGGAAAGCATCGAAAATGATACTACAACGAATGCTCTCTTTCTGTTTTTTCCATTTCGAAATACATAAAATGCAAAAACGGCATAGAATAAAAACAACGCTAAAAAACCTGCGCGAGAAGCCATAAATGCGGTTTCTAGGGAGAAGAATACTATTCCCAACAATAAAAAAACCGAACTTTTTTTATTCGTTGAATCGAGAAACTCTCCAGCTAAAAACACCATGGAAAGCAAATAGAAAAATCCTAAATAGGTAGGATGAAACGTCCAAGCCAGCCTTCCATACACAAACTCTTGCCACAATCCTGTTTCGAAGAATCCATAGAGCGCATGAACATGACAAATCAATGCGAAAAAGATTCCTCCGAATACGAGAGCCCATTGAAACTTCTTTCGAGAATTAAAGATCCGCGTTGGAGCAAGTAAAAACAAAAGTGGAAATGCGACAAACGAAATCTTCGTTTCTATCTCGGCTAACGCTGTTTTGTGATTCCAATCATTCCAAAATCCTGTTAGCAAAAAGACCGACAAAATACCAAAGAGCAGAAATGCCCATACGTTGAAAGTTCGCCACTCTATTTTCCTTCCAACAAAAATAACTTGGACCACCATAGTCAGGAATGCCAATGCTAAAAACACCGTTACTCCTTTAGAATAAACACTCATACAAAAAACTCCTGCAGCCATGAACCACACGTGAATGTTGTATTTCGTAATAGAAATATTCATGCTTTGCGTTTCATCTTCAAATGCGGAATCTCGTCTTCCAAATACATTTCACCTTCCTCAACAAATCCCAATTCATTGTAAAATTTCAATAAATACTGCTGTGCCGAAATGGTAATGTTTTGACTTCCCCAAATATTATCGCACTGAACCAAGCACTCTTTCATGAGCAATTTTCCCAACCCTGTGCCACGCGAATGCATAGCTGTGCAGACGCGACCTATGCTAACTTCGTTGTATGAAATTCCGGCAGGAAGTAAACGCGCTGTAGCATGTACATCCCCGTTCTCATCTTCCGCCCAAATCCAATAGGACTGCTCGTCTTTTCCGTCTAAATCTTGATAAGCGCAGTTCTGTTCAACAACAAAAACATCTGATCGCAAAGCAAGAATGCGATACAACTTCGCTGCAGGAATGTCTAAAAATGGGGCAGTATAAAATTTCACTCTTCGAAAATAACACAATTGCACTAGAATGTCTTGTGCTATAATTGAACAAATTCAACGAACTTCGCGCCATGAATGTATTATCAGTTGAAAATGTGTCGAAGGCCTTCGGTATTCGTGAATTGTTTACAGACCTTTCTTTCGGTATTGAAGAGGGACAAAAAGTTGCGTTAGTTGCGAAGAACGGAACAGGAAAGTCAACGCTACTGCACATGTTAGCCGGCAAGGACGAACCCGATGCGGGTAGAATTACATTCAACAAAGAAATTAAATGGGCCATTCTTCTTCAAGATGAAGCATTCGATGCAAACGGAACCGCCATTGATTTTCTTTTCGCTGCAGACAACCTCATGACCAAAGCCATTCGAGCGTATGATCTTGCCATTGCGACCGGAGATGGGCTTCAAGAAGCACACGACATGATGGAGCATTCTGACGCGTGGGACTACGATGCGAAAGCAAAACAAATTCTTGGTGCACTGAATATTATTGACCTGAACCAACTCATGGGCAATATGAGCGGCGGTCAGCGCAGACGTATTGCATTGGCGCGTGTGTTGTTGGAAGAAGCAGATTTTTTAATTCTAGACGAGCCTACGAACCACTTGGATTTAGATATGATTGAGTGGTTGGAAGAATATTTAACGAAGGCGCGCATGACTTTGTTCATGGTAACACACGATCGTTATTTCTTGGAAAACATTACGAATGAAATTCTCGAGTTGGAAAACGGAGAACTGTACAAGTACAAAGGAAACTTCTCGTATTATCTCGAAAAGAAAGCTGAGCGCGAGCAACTTGAATCTGCCTCTCGCGATAAAAATTTAAATCTCTTTCGTCGTGAAGCAGAATGGGCGAGCCGCATGCCACGTGCCCGCGGAACGAAAAGCAAAAGTCGCATGGACTCGTTCGAAGAGTTGAAAGACAAATTGAAACGCAAGCCTGAAGACGGAGAATTAGATCTTGAAATTAACATTACCCGCATGGGTTCGAAGGTGGTCGAGTTCATTAAAGCCACGAAGTCTATGGGCGATTCAACAGTCATGGACGGATTCGACTATGTCTTCAAATCGAACGAACGCATTGGTATCATTGGAAGAAACGGTTGCGGAAAATCGACTTTCCTGAATCTGATGACCAAACGCATGGAACCCGATGGCGGAAAGATTGTGAACGGAGAAACGGTGGTGTTCGGATTTTACGAGCAATCGGCTTCGAACTTAATTCCAGAGCAACGACTCATTGAATGTATACGTGATGTTGCAGACTACATTCCACTTGCAAAAGGCAAAACCATTAGCGCATCGCAGATACTCGAGAAATTCTTGTTCCCGAAACACATGCACTTCAACCGCATTGATCAGTTGAGTGGAGGTGAACGCAAGCGTTTGCAATTGCTTTTGGTATTAATGAAGAATCCGAATTTCTTAATTCTCGATGAGCCTACCAATGACCTCGACGTATTTACGCTTTCTGCATTAGAAGACTATTTGTTGAACTTCCCTGGCTGTTTGGTTATTGTGAGTCACGACAGATATTTCTTAGACAAATTGGTTGACCATTTATTTCTTTTAGATGGAAAAGGAAACGTACACGATCTATTGGGAAGCACCCTCGATTTCCGCGCTGTATTGAGCGAAGCTTCAGCCAAACAAGAAAGACTTGCTGAAGCAAAGAAGCAAGAAGAGCCAGCCCCTTCCATCAAAGAAGAAAAGAAAAAACCTGCTGGAAAAATTTCGTTCAAAGAGAAACATGAATTCGAAACACTTGAAAAGAATTTGCCATTGTGGGAAGAGAAAAAAGCTCAGCTTGAAGCCGAGATTTTAAAAGCCACTGATCACATTCAGATGGAGAAAACAGCCCTAGAACTTGGCGCGTTGTCTGATCAAATAGACAACGGAACCATGCGCTGGTTGGAGCTTTCCGAGATGATGTAAATCTACGATTGTGCCTTGTGTCCGCGCATGATCAAGTGACAGCGCTCGCGAGATTTCACAACCATAGAAACCTTTTCAACAGAGGTTCTATTCTCTTCCAATCCCCAAGCATCGATGTCGGTAAGAGAAATACTCTTTAAGAATTGATGTGCTTCGAAAACAAAGTTCTCGTTCACCCCCAGTTCGTTTTCAACGCTTAAATATTTTTGAAGAACCACAAAACGAACGTCAATGCTGTTGTTGTATTCACCGTATGGCTCAGGCTTTTGCAAACGATTGAAGTGATTCTTCGTTGCCAAATCTTGAAGAATAAAGCAGAAGTAATTGTGCACACGAGCTTGAACACGGAAGCCCAATTTAATATTCACCTTAATGATTAAATCGTCTACCAATTCTTGCGCCTCATACTCCATGGTGTATGGTTCGTTCGTGCGATCTACGTGCAGGAACCAATAGACATCGGCTCGCTTCGGAGTTCCTTCCAAAATAGAATCGATCACTAATTTTTCCACTTGATCTGTGAAGCTAGCCTTCGTCATGTAAACCAAGTGCGTAGAGTATTTCGGAACACTTGTATCTACCGAAAGTTTTCTTAACGTATCAATATGCGGATCAAGGGAAATGAATCCTACGCGTTCATTGCTGAATTTTCTGTAACGAATGGTTACATACATGACCATTAAAATTCCAGCATAGACAATGAGCATCATCCAAGCTTCTTTCAACTTTACTGAATTCGCAATGAAAAAAGAAAGTTCCACAGCGAAAAATAGCGATGCAATTCCTGCAACCAACATGAACGGCCAATGGCGATGGTAAATCAAGTAATAAGAAAGCAATAACGTTGTCATGAGCATGGCCACCGTGATGAATAAACCGTAAGCTGCTTCCATGTGTGCCGACTCTTTGAAGTATAACATAACGCCTATACAACCAGCCCACAGTAACCAGTTCACACTGGGTATATACAATTGACCTTTAGTTTCGGTAGGAAATTTAATCGCCACACGTGGCCAAAAGTTCAAGTTGATGGCTTCACCAATAAGTGTGAAGGACCCTGAGATTAAAGCCTGACTGGCGATAACGGCAGCTACTGTTGCAACGATAACACCCGGTAACAAGAACCACTCGGGCATGATTTCAAAAAACGGATTTCTTCCGGTCAATTCAGTTTGTTCCATAAGCCAAGCACCTTGACCCATGTAGTTTAAGATCAATGCCGTCTTCACAAAAATCCATGACACCCGAATGTTCGCTCGGCCACAGTGACCCAAATCACTGTAGAGTGCTTCAGCACCCGTAGTGCAAAGGAACACCGCGCCTAACAACCAAAATCCCTTCGGATAATTCGCCAATAAATCGTAAGCGTATTTCGGATTTATAGCATTGAAAATTTGCGGATTAAGGAGAGCGTTGTAGGCTCCAAGAACAGCTAGCATCGTAAACCAAATAAGCATTATCGGGCCAAAAGCTACACCCACCAACTTCGTTCCGTATCGCTGAATCATAAATAATCCTGTAATGATTGCAAGTACGATAGGCATTACGGGAATGCCTTCATCAAATACTTTCAATCCTTCAACTGCCGATGCAACAGAAATAGGTGGAGTAATAATTCCATCGCACAACAAGGTAGCAGCACCAATCATAGCTGGCCAGAACAACCACTTCCCTCTTCGCTTCACCAAACTAAACAACGAGAATATTCCACCTTCACCTTTGTTATCAGCGCGCAAGGTCATCCAGATATACTTAATCGTAGTCTGAATGGTCAACGTCCAGAATACACATGAAATACCTCCATAAATAAGCATCTCACTAATAGGCTTATCGCCTACAATGGATTTCATTACATACAATGGAGAGGTTCCAATATCACCGTAAATTATACCTAGTGTAACAAGTAATCCGGCTGTGGAAAGTTTGTGTTGCGTTGACATATAAAAATTATTCTTGGCGAATGTATAAGAAAATGAGTGTTAGGTGATTCACCACCTTAAAATAATTTTTCCAGAGCTCTTTCGACTCTCTAAATATTGATGTGCTTTGGCTATTTCAGCGAACGAATATTCTCCGCCGATAATGGGTTTAATTTTCCCTGTAGTGTGCATCTGAACCAATTGATTCAAGAGTTTTCCAATGATATGTGGGTGTTCGTCTGCTACTTTGAGCATGTTCACACCAAGAACAGACTGACTCTTTCCAAGCAATAACAAAGGAATTAGTCTTCCCATGTCGAATACCAACTTCAGCGTTGCCAACTTACCTCCCCACTTGCTGGTGCGATCTGAAAATCCGAACAACATCAATCTTCCTCCTGCACCCAACAGGCGCATGTCTTGCTTGAAGGTCTTCCCTCCTATGCTGTTGAAAGTCACATCAAGATTGGCTTTTCCCAAATGCTTTCGAATTTCAATTTCATAATCATGGGAGTTGTAATTCACCGCTGTAATGCCTTGCTTCGCTAATGCATTCACCTTTTCATCACTTCCCACCGTTGCGAAAATTTCACATCCTCTTTCCTTCAACAACTGAATCAAAGCTGTTCCTACTCCGCCTGCAGCGGCATGTATGAGTACGCGTTCTCCCGATTTTGTATACTGAAGGAAATCGCTCATGTAAAGCGCCGTTACATACTGCGTTGCCAAGGCACAGGCCTCGTTGGAAGATATAGAATCTGGAAGTTCAGAAATGCCAGTAACAGCAGTGCAAACCTTTTCAGCATAACCGCCGAAGCGCGTTAAACACGCCACACGCTTTCCAATCCAATTGGAAGAAACTCCTTCGCCAACGGCTTCCACAATTCCAACTACATCGTATCCCATTACCACAGGAGGCGCAGGCAGAGCGGGATACAATCCTTTCCTTCCTAACACATCAGCGAAATTCAATCCGGAAACTTCAACCTTCACACATACTTCTCCTTCACCTAAAATCGGATCAGCAACTTCTCTAATTTCAAAAGCTTCGTGCGCTTTTCCGAACTTCGTTAAATAGATTGCTTTCATTATTTCACAGCGCCGTTACGTTTCAAAATTGTTGTTTTTCCGCTTGCTCGTTTGACTTGAATTTCGTCTTGTCCGCTTACTTTTCTATATTGAATTAAAGAAGGCAAATCGCTCTTCATACTCGCCACATTCCAACCAGCCGTAACCTTTCCGTTCGACATATAATTGTAAACGGTGCCGTTGGAACAGCCAAAGAAGATGCGATAATCTCGTGCGTTGGAATAATCTGCCACGCACAAATTCGTACAAGGCTTGGAAGAGAGAACGACAGGATAACCCACGACATTTTTTCCATTGATGTCAAGCATTTCCAATCGGCTGTTCGTTAAAATCAAGAGCTGCTTCTTTCCATTTTTGAACGCGTCGATTTGCTCCACGCCTCTAATTTCAGCCGAAAGCGTAACAGACCACGTTGTTTTCCCTCCTGAAATCCATTCGATTTTCGAACCAGAATATTTCACTTGTTCGGTCTTGCCTGTGATGTGATTCGTTACCGATTTCGTTTTTCCTGTTTCTACAACAGGCGCTGGAGTTAGCGCCACTACAGGCGATGCAGTTGCTGTATCTGCAGACATAACTTCAGAAATTTCATTTCGAACACTTCCCTTTCCAACCAACGTCACTTGTGTACGATCTCCTACTGGCGAATAATGCCAAACGCGCCATCCGTTGCCCAGCTTGGGAGATAGCGTACTCGAATATTTCAAATCACTTCCGGTTATAACTCCACCGCTTGGCAAAGCAGGGAAATTTTTTGTCGAAATGGCCCCTGCAAATGCAAGAAATTGCTGATGCGCTAAAAGCAATTCCTTCGATTCAGCGAACAAGAAAAAATTCTTGTAACGAATCCCGAAATATTTTGCTTCACTCGGATAAATTTTATCCAGAGCGAAGAGCTCTGATACGTTGGCCTCACGAATCAGATCTAAGGCAATTGAGTCCGAGAATAATACTCCTACATTCACACTGTCCGATTTCAAACCCAATGCGTAAATCATTCCACTGACATTCGGTGTGTCGCTTCCGAAATTCGCCATGGCCAATTCTCCCGTTGCATTTTCATTCAACCAATCCAAAAGCGAAACATTTGTTTCAGCTTCTTGCTCCATGCGCAAACTCAAGAATGCATTCCGCGCATCTTGCGGACGCAGCGAGTCGAGGTGTGCAATCAAGGCCGTTGGACTTCCTGCATGAACTGCTTTGAACCAATAGTTCGTATTGACTCTTCCATTTGTGAAAACGTCTTGGAATGAAAATTTCGATGAGTTGTTTGGAAGATGTAACAACGAACATTGAAATCCTGCTACCATCGAAGATTCACTTCCATGAATATCATCCAAGGCTGTCCACACTTGATCTACCCGAAAATAATAATGACAATTTGAATCGAAAGAGGTTGTGCTCTTGACGCAAGAAAAAGAAATGATATCACTCAGGCGACTTCCCTCTTCAAGCTTATTGATATTCCCACTTCCATAAATGGCATAAGGCTCTTGAAACTGGAATTTCAAATCAGGAAATCTCAAGCTCCATTTGGAAGCAAGAGCTCCCGCATCTTTCCCGTATCCAACGGGAAGAATTATCAAATCGTCTGAACCATTATCTATTATCCAGACCGACTGATTTTCGAATTGAAGTCCTTGAACATCGACAGCAACTTCATTTGCTAGGCGTGCAACTCCTTCAGATAAATTAAGCTCTGTTGACCATTCCAACGCCTCACCCATTGAGCTTGCATTCTTCACTTCAACAACACCTGTTGAACCAGATGGTATGAAGACTAAAGGGCTCGACCATTCCGCATGGCTCCGATTCAAAAGATAATAGACTCCACCAATTCCCGCAGCGAGAAGGAGTATAGCAATCGCAAAGCGAATGGTTTGTTTGAGTGGGTTCATGCTTCCTTACGAAAGTAGAATTCGAATGGAAATGAATTCCAACAAAAAGGGCTGTCTTACAACAGCCCTATGTTAATGAAATTCAGATGCGTTTATTTTGAAAGTGCAATTCTTGAAATGACAATTTTCTGCACTTCGCTTGTTCCTTCGTAGATCTGTGTAATCTTCGCATCGCGCATCATACGCTCAACGTGATACTCTTTCACGAATCCGTATCCACCGTGAATTTGCACTGCTTCAACCGTGTGCTTCATAGCAACAGTAGACGCGTACAACTTCGCCATGGCGCTTGCTTCATCGTAGTTCATTCCTTGGTCCTTCATCCAAGCAGATTTGTATACTAACAAACGTGCAGCTTCAATCTCCGTAGCCATATCGGCCAGTTTGAAAGCGATCGCTTGGTGTTGTGAAATTTCTTTTCCGAAAGCCTTACGCTCTTTTGAATAAGCCAATGCCAATTCGTAAGCACCTGCAGCTATACCTAAGGCTTGCGCCGCAATTCCTATGCGTCCACCACTCAACGTCTTCATGGCGAACTTGAATCCGAATCCGTCTTCCCCAATGCGATTGGCCTTTGGAACTTTCACATCGTTGAATAACAACGTGTGCGTATCGCTTGCACGAATACCCATTTTATTTTCTTTCGCACCAACGATGAACCCTTCCATTCCGCGCTCTACGATAAGCGCGTTAATTCCTTTGTGTCCTTTTTCAGGATCTGTTTGAGCAATTACCAAGTATGTCGAAGCCGTGCTTCCGTTGGTAATCCAGTTCTTTGTTCCGTTCAACAAATAATAATCGCCCATGTCAACGGCAGTCGTTCTTTGAGAAGTCGCATCTGAACCTGCTTCTGGCTCAGAAAGACAGAACGCTCCAATTTTTTCTCCGCTAGCCAAAGGCTTTAAGAACTTCTCTTTCTGCTCTTCGTTACCGTATGCTTGAAGTCCGTAACAAACCAACGAGTTGTTTACGCTCATACAAACCGAAGTAGACGCGTCTACTTTAGAAATCTCTTCCATGGCAATAGCGTAAGACAAGGTGTCCATGCCGCTTCCGCCGTATTGTGGATCAACCATCATTCCCATGAAACCAAGCTCTGCCAATTGCTTCACTTCTTCAGTAGGAAATCTCTGATGCTCGTCGCGATCAATTACACCTGGTTTTAATACGTTCTGCGCGAAATCTCTTGCAGCGGCCTGAACGGCCAATTGTTCTTCTGATAATTCGAAATGCATGGTTGTAATTTTAGTTCATTGCTAAATTGGGTGCAAAGAAACGAAAATAGGGGTGAAATAAAAAACCCTTCATACGAAGGGCTTTTTGATATTTTTCAGGCAGGAATTCCTTATTGTAAAGGCACCATTACCAATCCGTTCGAAATGTTTACCGTAGATGTTCCTGCAGAGTTCTTCAACGTTCCAGAGAAAGTATAACGAATTCCACCAGGTGTTGGAGTGGATCTGAACTTAACGACATTTATAACAGCTGTCGAAGTTCCAAATGCGGTGCTGTGTGCAACTGCTGCATTCGTAAATGCCATTACGCTAGCAGGGTTTGTTGCAGTAGCCATATTAATAACTGAACCGCTTACCCATCCTGCTACTGGCTGAGCCATAGTAAAGGCAATTGTTCCGCCTTGAAGGGTTGAACCAGTCACCGAAACTACTCCACCCGCATAGCTGAAGGTACAAGATGAAGCTACTCCCACGTGGTTAACGCCGTTCGCCGTGAACGTAAGGATTGTATCGCAAGCCATACAATCGACACCACCGCAGTCAGTCCAAAACTCACCTTGAGTACCACCGTCAATAATTCCGTTGGTACAGTTACCGTCTGTAGTGCATGGAGGACAGTTGGTTCCACCGCAGTCGATACCAATTTCAGTTCCGTTCATTAATCCGTCAGTGCAGGTAGGACAAGCCTCGCAATATGCTCCACCGCAATCCACTTGTGTTTCTGTTCCGTTTAATAACCCGTCAGCACACAATGCAGCACAAGGACCACAATTCGTTCCACCACAGTCAATACCTGCCTCATCACCGTCTTGAATACAGTTCGCGCAGGGAGCACATGGTCCGCATTCTCCTCCACAGTCTACGCATGTTTCACCATATTCTGGCTGCCAAATTCCATCGATACAGTGGTCACATTGCTCGCAATTTGGACCTCCGCAATCGACTAATTGCTCCGAGTTATTCAAAATTCCGTCATAACAATTTGGTGGAATTTTATTGTCATCGTTTAGACAGCCGTTCAGCACAAACATTGCAAAAATGCTCATGAGCAAAATAACAGAGCGTAAAGATTTCTTCATTTCTTTAAAAGGTTTGGGGTACGAATATACGAAAAGACCGCATAAAATGAAAAAGGGTTGCGTGAGTTCTCCGACTAACTTTGCCTCAAATGAGTACCCCTAAAGAAAACATCTGGAAAAAACGCGGCAATTTCTCTCCAAAAGAGATTAAAGAGTTTGCTCAAGAAGCTAAGACTACCGAAGCTTTCGCTGAAATTTTACTTCAACGAAATGTCCTCGATGCCGAACAAGCTAAGACCTTCCTCCACCCTGAAATAAATCAGTTGTTGAACCCTTTCGGATTGAAAGACATGGACAAAGCCATTGCTCGATTGCTTTCAGCCAAAGAAAAAAACGAAAAAATTTTGGTCTACGGCGATTACGACGTTGACGGCACATCCGCCGTAGCTGTTTTTTATAGTTTTCTTAAACATGAAGGATTCGAATGCGACTTTTATATTCCGGACAGGTACACAGAAGGATATGGATTTTCAAAGGCAGGTGTCGAGTTCGCTCATGAAAATAATTTTTCGCTCATTGTCACTTTGGACTGTGGAATTAAAGATGGACCTCGCATTGAGCTATGCAATGAATATGGAATAGATGTGATTGTCTGCGATCACCACACTCCAGAAATTCTTCCTCCTGCTTATGCCGTGGTGAATCCAAAAAGAAAAGATTGTACTTATGAAAACAAAGGGCTTTGCGGATGCGCGGTTGGATTCAAAGTTATGTGTGCCTGGTTCATTCATCACAACAAACCGCTAGATTTTGCTTATTCCTTTCTTGATTTAGTTGCAGTTGCCACGGGAGCAGATATAGTTCCCGTCACCTCCGAAAATCGAGTCCTATTGCATTTCGGATTGAAGGAAATAAATACACGCTTTCGTCCAGGGATCTCAGAACTGCTAACCAACGCAAAGTATAGCGGTAAAGTTCTCAAGGTTGTCGATTTGGTTTTCTTGCTTGCACCACGCATCAATGCAGCCGGGAGAATTTTCTCGGGAAAGCGCGCCGTTGAAGTTCTTATCGCACAGAGTTCGGAAGATGCGAAAGTTGTCGCCGCAGAAATCGAAAAGAACAATTACGAAAGGAAAGGATTAGATCGAAACATCACGCAAGAAGCGCTCGACATTATTGCTGTCGACCCTTTTTACGAAGACAGTTTCACAACGGTCGTGAAAAAAGAAGGTTGGCACAAAGGGGTAGTTGGAATTGTGGCTTCGAGAATTATTGAGAATTATTACAAACCCGCCATTGTACTTGTTGAAGAAGATGGAATTCTTTCAGGAAGCGTTCGATCGATAGAAGGTATAGATGTGTATGACATGCTCGCGGCATGCGAAGAACATTTGATTCAGTTTGGTGGACACAGCATGGCCGCGGGTTTAAAATTAAAGTCGGAAAATTTTCTTGGCTTTCGCGAAGCGTTCGACAAAGTTGTTCGAGAATTCACGAATAACATTCGAATAGAGAGATGTCATTTTTACGACACGGAAATTCAATTCGACGAAATAACATTTTCGCTTTATGAATCTCTGCAGCCTCTTGAACCTCATGGCCCTGAGAATTTGCGTCCGGTATTCCTTTCGAAAAACATTAAAAACGCTCGATTCACCAAGCTGGTTGGTGCACATGCCGATCATCTGCAACTGCATGTGAAGCAAGCAGGAAATATTGCCGAAATGAAGGGCATTGCCTTTAAAATGAAAGATTGGGTTTTTCCTATTTTGGAAGGAAAAGAAATTGACTTGCTTTTTCAACTCAATGAAAACGTATGGAACGGACAAAGTTCCATTCAGTTGGAAGTGTTGGATATTCGATTGAGTCGCTAACCTAGTATCTTTGCCGCATGGAACAACAACGTACCGAGCTTTCCGCTCTTGGAGAATTCACCCTGATTAAGCATTTAACTCAATATTTCCTTCCGAAAAACGAAGGAACCATTCGCGATGCAGGAGACGATGCGGCGGTGATGCAGCCGACGGAAGGAAAACAATTGGTGATGACGACCGACATGTTGGTGGAAGGTGTGCATTTCGATCTAATGTACACTCCTTTAAAACACCTCGGATATAAAAGTGTTGTGGTGAATCTTTCTGACATCTGCGCCATGAATGCAACGCCTACCCAATTCACTATTGGATTGGCAGTAAGCAACAAATACTCTGTTGAAGCACTTGAAGAACTATACTCCGGAATACTTGCTGCATGCGAAGCATACGGGGTGGATATGGTTGGAGGCGATACGACTACCATTCCAACAGGATGTGTCATTTCCATTACTGCAATTGGATACGCCAATAAAGAAGATATTGCTTTCAGAAGCACGGTGAAGGAAGGTGATTTACTAGTGGTATCCGGAGATTTGGGCGGAGCTTATATGGGCCTTCAAGTTTTAGAACGTGAAAAAGAAGTTTTCAAAAGTGCTCCCACCGCTCAACCCAGCTTAGAAAATTACGATTACATCTTAGCGCGACAATTGAAACCTGAGGCGCGTTTAGACATTGTTCAATTACTAGCCAAGCTTGAAGTTAAACCAACGGCCATGATTGACATTTCAGATGGACTATCTTCTGAGATTCTTCACCTTGCTGAAGAGAGCGAGTGCACCTTCGCCATATACGAGGACAAATTACCCATTGCTCCTGAAACACGCGATGCAGCAAAAGAGCATAACATTGACGCGACAACATGTGCGTTAAATGGCGGCGAAGATTATGAGTTACTGTTTACTGTTTCGCAAAACGATTTCGAAAAAATCAAAGGCAATCCAAATCTGAGTATTATTGGTCACGCAACCGAAAAAGCTGGTGAAAACCTTCTAATGACTATCGGCGGCGGATCTGTTAAACTCAGTGCTCAGGGTTGGAAGACGATATAAAAGCGTCCCAAACCTGCGAAATGGTTGCGTAAGATTCGGATAATCTCGATGTGAGTGTATTTTGTGAACACCATTCTACCAACTCTATTTCCTCTTCCGTCTGAGGTATAAGGTTTGGTGAACCCTCGCATTTCATTAGAAACCAAGTGCTTCGCTTCAACACCCATTTACCTTTTAGCTCATAGGTATGAAAAGTATCAACCAAATGCTTTTCAATATACATTCCAACAAGGCCCGTCTCTTCCTCTACTTCACGCATTGCGCCTTCCTCATCGTTTTCTCCTTTTTCAATTTTTCCCTTTGGCAAGTCCCAGTAGCCTTTGCGCTTAATCATAAGATATTCACCATTCCCATTTTGAACCAACCCTCCGGCCGCATTTATGCTCTTAAACGTGTCGAAATAGGTAAAAAACTCTTCTTGTGAAAAAGTTAATGTGCGACCAAGGTGTGAGACGATGTATTTTCGCGGCATGGATTCAAATATTGAAGTAGAATTACAAGTAGCAGATTATCTTTTGCAAATTAAGGCAATTGAATTGAAACCTCAAGCTCCATTCACTTGGGCAAGCGGATTGAAGTCCCCGATTTATTGCGATAACCGCAAAACACTTTCATTCCCTGTTTGCAGAACACATATTCGTCAGCAGTTTGTGAATGCAATTCAAGAAAAATTCGGGACACCTGATATCATTGCTGGTGTAGCCACTGGTGGTATTGCCATCGGCGCTTTAGTTGCGCAAGAAATGGGAATTCCTTACGCTTATGTTCGCAGCGAAGCTAAAAAACACGGATTAGGAAATCAGGTTGAAGGCGTGGTTGAACCCAATCAAAAAGTTGTCGTTATTGAAGATCTTATTTCTACCGGAAAAAGCAGCCTAAGCGCCGTAAGTGCCTTGCGTGAAGCGGGACTGGATGTTATGGGAATGGTAGCCATATTCACCTATGATTTTCAAATCGCAAAAGAAGCGTTTCAAGACGCTGAAGTTGCGTTACATACACTTACCGATTACCACGCATTGCTTCAGCAAGCGTTGAAAAAAGAGTACATTACCGAAGAACAATTAAGCACGTTGAAAGTGTGGAGAGAAGATCCAGCTGCATGGAGCGCCGCTTTCCTTGAATCACATCCGAATGGCTAAATTCTTAAGCAAAAGTGTTGAAGTACATGCACCCATAGCTGAGGTGCACACGTACCTGCAAAACATGGCGAACATTCAACGCCTGCTTCCTTTAGACAAAATTTCGAATTGGAGTAACACCGATGATTCGTGTTCATTCAAAATTCAAAATGTTTACACCATCGAATTAAAACGCATTCATGCGGTTTTAAACGAAAACGATGCTGAAACCACTTTTGAAACCACAGATAAAAGTCCCTTCCCTTTTGTGTTGAAAGCAAAGTTGAAAAGCAACGGAACTACTACCACTGCTCATCAAGATTGCGACGCAACCATTAATCCGTTTATGGAAATGATGGTGAAAGGTCCCTTCCAACAATTATTCGATTACATGTCGGAACGTCTAGCGAAAGAATTCGTTTAGTATATTCGTTTCATGTATAAAAGATTATTCGACTTCGCCTTCGATCAATTGGAGAATCTTCCACTTGACGTCATGTTCCGCAGCAAATGCAACGGAGAGTGGGAAAATTACTCTACACAAAAGTTTATTGATCAGGTTAATCAACTGAGCAATGGACTTGTAGAATACGGCCTTCAGCCCGGACAAAAAGTTGCGCTAATCACCGATGCTAGCCGCACCGAATGGAACATTTGTGATCATGCCGCTTTGCAAATAGGAGCAGTTGACGTTCCTATTTATCCAACCATGACCGAGCAGGATACTCAATACATTTTGAATCACAGCGAGGCAACGATATGTTTTGTTTCCAACCTCGAACTTCTCAATAAAATTCGAAACATTCGTCAAAACACACCTTTATTGAAAGAAGTTTTCACCTTCGATAAAATTGAAGGCGCAAGACATTGGAAAGAATTACTCTCATTGAATGAAGATTCTAAGGCAGAAGTTCAAACGCGAAAAGATAATATCAAGACCGAAGACTTAGCAACAATCATCTACACTTCAGGAACCACTGGACTTCCAAAAGGAGTCATGCTTTCACACAGCAACATTGCTTCGAATGTGGAACACTGTGTCGACAGGTTGCCTGAATTGGTAAAAGGACAAGCGCGTTGCGTGAGTTTCCTTCCCGTTTGTCACATCTTCGAGCGCATGCTGCACTACTTGTACATCAACAACAGTGTAAGCATTACGCTAACAGGAATGGACAACATCAAAGACGATTTAATCGCGAACAAACCCCATATTTTCACAGCGGTACCGAGACTTTTAGAAAAATTCTTCGACGGTATTGTTGCCAAAGGCGAGGCGAATACAGGCATTAAAAAATCGCTTTTTCAATGGGCTGTCAAGCTTGCACTTCAATGGGAACCAGAACGCGCAAACGGAAGCTGGTATGAATTCAAGTTGAAGATTGCACAGAAATTAGTCTTCAGCAAAGTGAAAGCAGCATTGGGATTAACCGAGATTGGCGCCATAGCATGTGGCTCAGCGGCGCTTCAACCAAGACTTGCTCGATTCTTTACAGCAGCGGGCATTCCAATTAAAGAAGGGTATGGACTTACGGAAACTTCTCCTGTTATTTCGGTGAACACCTTGCGTAGACCAAACATGTATTATCCAGGAACAGTGGGCACCATTATCCCTAAAACCGAAGTGAAATTTGCTGCTGACGGAGAAATATTGGTGAAAGGACCGCAAGTCATGATGGGCTATTATAAAAACCCAGAAACCACTGCTGAAGTATTGAACGACGGGTGGTTCAGCACAGGTGACATTGGAATAATTAAAGATGGTTTTCTAAAGATTACAGATAGAAAGAAAGAACTATTTAAAACCAGTGGTGGAAAATATGTTGCACCGCAGATACTCGAAAACGCATTGAAAGAATCGCACTTCATTGAGCAATGCATGGTAGTTGGCGACGGACAAAAATTCCCAGGTGCTTTAATTGTTGTCGATTGCGCTTACGCAAAAGTTCACTTCCCAGAATTGGCTGCTCTATCGAACGAAGAAATAATTCAAAACGAACAACTCAATAACGAAATCAAAGCGTTTATTTCAGAGATGAACAACGGATTCGGGAATTGGGAACAAATCAAAGGCATTCATTTAATTGCAAATCCGTTTACCGTAGAAAACGGAGAAATAACTCCTACGCTGAAGCTGAAGCGCAAAAAAATACTTGAAAATTACGCAAACGCCATAGCACAGTTGTACGCATAAAGCTAATGATTGAACTTGACATTGCTCTGCTCAAAGCCATAAACGGACTCTTTATATACGGGTTGGACAAGTCCATGTTCTTTATTAGCGGCACAGCCGCTTGGATTCCGTTATTCGCTTACATTATTTGGCAATTGGTTGTTACGCACGGAAAAAAATTCGGGCTTTACGCAGTAATTCTAGCATCACTTTCTGTTGGGATAAGTGACCAATTTTCAGGTGTTTTCAAAGATTCAGTTAGACGCTTTCGACCCTCGCACACCGAAAAACTTCAAGACGAATTGCATTACACAAAAGAAAGCAACGGCAACGACTATCGCGGCGGTAATTATGGCTTTTACTCAGCCCACGCATCCAACTTTGCTGCGCTCGCTTTCTTTGTGTTACTTGCGCTGCCCCGGCATTATCGTCTCAATACAATTCTAATTTTCGCAACGCTGCTAACTTCACTTTCCCGAATTTATTTGGGTGTTCACTTCCCTACCGACATCCTCATGGGCTGGTTCATGGGTGGAATGTTTGGATATGTTTTCTACAGAATATTCGCTTTCATTAAACGATGAACGGGATAACACTTGCACTCATTTTCGTTGGTGGAGGAATAGGATCTGTCCTTCGATACCTCATTGGACTTCCATTCAAAATGGGAACTGTTTCACTTCCAATTGGAACTTTACTGGCGAACATTTCCGCAGCAATTATTATTGCAATCACCTTCGCTTTAGCGAATAAATCGAATATCTCTCCGCGTACGCTCTTCTTCGTCACCACAGGACTCTGCGGCGGTTTAAGCACATTCAGCACCTTTAGTTTTGAGACGGTTCAATTGTTTCAACAACAGCAATTCGGATGGGCTATCGCGAATATTCTAATCAGCAACATTGCTTGCATTGGAATCATTGCGGCTATTTCTGTCACGAAGTGATTCGAGGTGCTTCAAAAGGTCGTTCCGAAGGTGCTTCGCAAGACCTTCCGCAGGACCTTTCGAAGAATCTTGAAACCGGTGCTTCGCAAGACCTTCCGCAGGACCTTTCAAAGAATCTTGCTTGCACCTTTCAAAGAACTAAATGATTTAAATCAAGACTTTTCGTCGTGAAACTCAAGAGCTGTCT
>CAIZGX010000012.1 GCA_903932685.1 uncultured Bacteroidota bacterium
AATCCTTTTGAATTTTGGAGCTTATTCCAGTTGAAATCACGAATCAATTACTTCCGAAAAAAGAAAGCGAATTTCATTCTACAAAAAAGTGAAAGTATTTTGTTTTTGGAAGGAAGAAGGAAGTTGAAACTCCCTTCTGGAGAAGAGATTTCGCCCATTACTCATCTGCTTCGTGAGACAATCTTAAGTACTGAATATTCCTGGTGGGACACGACGGGAGCCTTCGAAAAAGAAGCCGATTTTTCGGTGAAGGAAATATCGAATTGGTTTCCACCTACAAATGAAATTCAGAAAGAAATTTATTTTGAATTGAAAGAAGTACTTCGACGAATTAAAAGTGCAAACGTGCTTTCAAAAATTGAGTTTCGATATGTTGAAAGTGCGTTTTATGTATTCTTCAAGTCATTTCGTAGATGGTATGAGCTGCTTTCTATCGCTAAGCCGAAAACGTTGGTTGGTATTACTCATTACCACAATGAGGGTTGCCTTGCTGCCGCAAAAATGCTGGGAATTAAAACAGTTGAACTTCAACACGGATTAATCTCAAGACATGACTTGTATTACGTCTATCCAGAAATGTATCGTGGGGCTTTAGCGAAAGGCATGTTCCCCAATGAAATTTGGTTGTTTGGTAAATTTTGGAAGGATGTGTTACAAAGAGGGGCTGAGTCTGAATTTATGATTCCAGTGGTTGTCGGTGATTTTACAACAGATTCAACGGTGAGTCCTGAAAAAATTAATAAAGAGAATCGAGTTTTGTTGTGCGCTCAAAAAAACTTGTCGGCGCCATACATTGAGTGGATTCGTTTTATGCGAGATCATGTTTTACCGAATCACCCCGATTGGAAACTGATTGTAAAACTTCATCCACTTGAATCGGAAGAGAAAAAGTACATGAATGAGGCAAGCGATTGCGTCGAGGTTCTTCCGATTTCAGCTTCGCTGAATGAAGAATTGGTTCGAGCAAAGATTCAAGTTAGCATATACAGCACAACGTTTTTCGATGCGCTTGGCATGAATGTCAAGAATTATTCATTGAATGAAATTGAATATTCTAGCGATTACGCGGCGGAAATGGTAGAGTTGGGAGTCGCGGAGTCGCTGAAAAACTTAGAGGATGTGATTGCGAAATATGAGCGTTCCCCGAATGTGTTGGATTATTTGACGAGGCAGGATGTGTTTTCTTCTTTTCAGCCAGGGATGCTGAATTTCATTTGACCCCTTTACCTTCAATAAGAAAGATTATCGTTTAAGGTTCTCCTTAATCTCTTGCATAAACTCAGAGGCAAAAACGAAATTGTTTAAGGCCGTGTTGTTTGATTTTAAAAGTTCATGCTTGTCTCCTTTCCATTCTAATTTTCCACCACTGATGAAATTGATGTTGTCTCCGATTTCCATTACCGAGTTCATATCATGACTTACCACAATGGTTGTTGAGCCTAAATCATAAGTAATACTTCGAATGAGGTTGTCTATGACGATGGAAGTTTCCGGATCTAATCCAGAGTTGGGTTCGTCGACAAATAAGAATTTTGGATTCATGATAATTGCTCGAGCAATTCCAGTTCTCTTTTTCATACCTCCCGAAAGTTCGGCGGGATATAATTTGTTTTTGCCAACAAGATTTACGCGTTCGAGGCATTCATTCACCCGGACTAATTTTTCTTCAAAGCTCAGGTTACTATACATGGTAAGCGGAAACATAACGTTTTCCTCAAGGGTCATAGAATCGAAAAGAGCTGCTCCTTGAAATAACATTCCTACTTCTTGACGAATAGCTTTGTGCTGATCTTCGTTCATGTTGAGGAAATCAACACCGTCGTACAAAACACTTCCAGCGTTTGGCTCTAATAATCCAACCATGCATTTCAGCAAGACACTTTTCCCTTGACCACTTCTGCCAATAATGAAATTAACTTTTCCTGGAAAGAAGTCGATGTTAATGTCTGTGAGTACTTGAACATCTTTGAATGCTTTTGATATGTTCTGTACCTGAATCACAGCAGTAATATTTGAGTAAGCAAATAATTTGCAACCATTACGGCAACCATGCTGTAGACCACACCTTTCGTGCTTGATTTTCCAACTTCCAATGCGCCGCCGCTAGCATAATAGCCATGGTAAGCGGGAATGGTCGAAAGAATGAAGGCGAAGAAAATAGTTTTAATAAGCGAATAGATAATTCCATAACTATCAAAGTCGTACTGAATGCCGTAAATGAAATCGTTGAGCGAAACCGCTTTGGTCATGGTTCCTACAAGCGCGCCTGAACAAATACCTACGCTCATTGCCATTAGAACCAAGAAAGGGAACATAACCGTCGATGCTATTAATTTCGGAAGAATTAGATAACTCGCAGAGTTCACACCCATAATATCCAACGCGTCTATTTGCTCTGAAATGCGCATAGTACCTATCTCTGAGGCGATGTTACTTCCGACCTTTCCGGCCAATACGAGGGCTACAATGGTGGAAGAAAATTCATAAATCATGGTTTGTCTGGTGGTGTAACCAACCGTCCATTTCGGAATCCATCCGCTTTCAATATTCGCTGCTGTTTGAAGGGTAACTACAGCACCCATAAAAAAAGAGAGTAAAGCCACAATGCCAACAGATTGGACCCCAATCTTAATCATTTCATCGGTAATCAAAGGACGGTATATTTTCTTTTTTTCAGCACGCGAAAAAACCCTTCGCATGAGCAAAAAATACCGTCCGAAATTTCCTAAGATTCCTGTCATGATTTAAACTTAGGCCGAAGGTAGTTTATTTTTTTTTGAGTGTAATAATTTTTCAATCGAGAGCTATTCTTGCCTGATATTCTGTATTTTCGAGGCATGAAGAAATTATTCTATTTGTTCGTTGCAGCGATTTTAGTAGTGGGTGTTGCTTCATGCAACAATCCTAAACGCGCGATGAAGCGTGCGCATAAAAATTGCAACTGTCCTACTTGGGATTAAGTTCATAAAGCATGGCTAAATCCAATGATTTAGAAACTGCGTTAAATCCATTCTTACCCGGTGGTTCAGTAGTGAAGGTGTGTGAAATGTTGCGGGCTTATCCGCACGACTTGGTCATTACCAAAGGTCGCAGCACCAAGCATGGCGATTTCCGATATGCACCTGGCGAGCGATACAAAATCACGGTCAATCACAATCTCAATCGATACGCGTTCTTAATTACACTCATGCACGAATTGGCACATTTGGTTTGTCATGTGCGTTACGGTCATTTCGTTAAGCCACACGGAGCGGAATGGAAGCAATGCTTCAAAGAAACACTTGCTCCTTTTGTGAATGTGAATTTGTTTCCACTCGATCTAGAGAAAGCCATTCAGCGCTACTTGAATAACCCTGCTGCTGCGACATGCAGCGATGTAGATTTATCTAAAACGCTTGCGCTTTACGACAGATCAAGTCACGAAAATATTATCATGGTCGATGATCTTCCAGATGGGGCGAGATTTTTATATGGAAAAGAAAAGCGTGAATTCGTTCGCTTAAACAAACGTCGTCAACGTATTTTGTGCAAAGAGTTGAAAACAGGAAGTGACTATTTGTTTTCTCCGCTCACCAAAATCTGGAAGTTGTAATTAAGCTTTTTTTCTTCTTTGAATTTCTTTTTCAATCAGAGACAACTCTCTTCCTGTCTGTCCTTTAACCGAAGTATTCTCTTGTGCTCTGCGAAGCAGGTATGGCATAACTTCTTTGATTGGCCCGTAAGGAAGGTATTTCGCGACGTTGTAATTCGCGTGACTTAGGTTGTAGCTGATGTGGTCACTCATGCCGAACAATTGCGCGAAATAGATGCGCTTATCGTTGCTTGCAATTCCGCGAGCATTCATTTTTTCAACGAGCAAAGCAGAGCTTTCTTCGTTGTGCGAACCGCAGCAAATAGCTACATCTTCAATATGATCCAAGCAATAATCAATTGCTAAATTGAAATCACGATCTGTATTTTCTTTTGTAGATTGAATCGGATCTAGATAGCCCATTTCAGCAGCACGCTTGCGTTCCTTTTCCATATAGGCCCCGCGAACCAACTTCACCGCAGTCTTTGCGCCCTTTTCGCGCAAGCGGGTGTGCATAGCTTTTAAATACGTAAGACGGTCGTGGCGATACAACTGAATCGTGTTGTATACGATGAAATCTTTCTGGTTGAATTGAACCATCATGTTTTCAGCAAGCTCATCAATGGCATCTTGAATCCATGAATCTTCGGCATCTATGAACAACGCCACATTTTTCTTGTGCGCATGCTCGCAGATGCTGAACACGCGTCCAGCAGCGCGTTCCCACTCAACTTCTTCATTGGCTGAAAGTGCTTGCTTTGCATTCACTTTTTCCAACAATGAAAAACGACAAATTCCGGTTACTTTAAAAACACTAAAAGGAATGTCGTTGTTGTCCTGCGCTGCATCAATGGTGCGCTTAATTTCATCTGCCGTAAAATCGAAATCTTTTTCGTTCTCCTTTCCTTCAACACTATAATCGAGAATAGATCCAATGCCACTTTTCGCGAGGTGATGAGCGGCTTTTTTACTTTCGGAAATATTCACTCCTCCGCAGAACTGAGAAAAAATATTTTTCTTAATCGCCCAACCGATTGGAATTCCCAGCCCAACTGCAAGATTCGTTAAATAACTTCCCAATTTAACCAAAGCAGGTGAAGCAATTATTTTGAAGAGCCAGAAAGAGCGCTTCAATTGGCCATTGTTTTTATGTTGAAACGCTACCGCGGTATTTTCGAAATTTACGCTACTCATTGCTGCAAAGATATTCGTCTTCGTTGGTTTTTCATTCTGAATTTAAAAGGTTCCATCGTATCTTTCGACCACAAATTAAAAGTCATGAAAGCAGCACAAGATTTTATCAACGAAAATAAAGATCGTTTCTTAGACGAGTTGTTCGAACTACTACGTATTCCAAGCATTAGCGCTGATATGGCCTACAAAGAAGAAGTAGCAAAATGCGCAGATTTGGTGGCGAAGCATCTTCGCGACGCAGGAGCAGATAACGTAGAAGTTTGCGTTACGAAAGGACACCCAATCATATACGGAGAGAAGTTAATTGATCCAAGTAAGCCAACGGTATTGGTATACGGACACTATGATGTTCAGCCTGCGGATCCTATTGAATTGTGGCATACGCCTCCGTTCGAGCCAACGATTAAGAAAACGGAGATACACCCTGAAGGAGCAATTTTCGCGCGAGGATCTTGCGACGATAAAGGACAAATGTTCATGCACGTGAAGGCGTTTGAAGCGATGTGGAAAACGAATTTACTTCCATGTAATGTGAAGTTCATGATTGAAGGAGAGGAGGAAGCAGGTTCAACCAACCTTGGACCTTTTTGTATGGCGAATAAAGATAGATTGAAGGCAGATGTGGTATTGATTTCAGATACGAGCATTATCGCCAACGACGTTCCAAGCATCGACTGTGGATTAAGAGGGTTAAGTTATGTTGAAGTGGAAGTAACGGGTTCGAATCGCGATTTACACAGTGGTGTATACGGCGGTGGGGTTGCTAATCCGATTAACGTTTTGGCGAAGATGATTGCTTCCTTGCATGACGAGAATAATCACATTACCATTCCAGGATTCTACGATAGCGTTCAGGAATTATCTGATGCAGAGCGCACAGCTTTGAATGCTGCTCCTTTTGATGAAGAGGCCTACAAGAAAGATTTAGATATAGATGCGTTATACGGCGAAAAAGGATATTCTACCATTGAGCGCACTGGAGTTCGTCCAACGTTGGATTGCAACGGTATTTGGGGCGGATACATTGGCGAAGGATCGAAGACTGTTCTTCCATCAAAAGCATTTGCGAAAATCTCTATGCGTTTGGTACCTCATCAGACGACTGATCAAATCACTGAAATGTTTTCGAATCACTTCAAGGCTATTGCACCTGCGGGTGTTCGTGTTGAAGTTCGTCCGCACCACGGTGGTGAGCCGGTTGTTACACCAACAGACAGCAAAGCATACATTGCAGCATCAGATGCCATGGAGAAGACCTATGGCAAAAAGCCAATTCCAACAAGAGGTGGCGGATCTATTCCTATTGTTGCGATGTTCGAATCTGAATTGAACCTAAAGTCTGTTTTAATGGGCTTTGGATTGGATACAGATGCGTTGCATTCACCAAATGAGCATTACGGGTTAGTTAACTACTACAAGGGTATTGAGACGATTCCGTATTTCTTCGATAATTTCTCGAAGTAATTTTCGTTCCGAGTTGAATTAGATTAGTGAGGGTGTTATGAAAGCAAAAGTTATTTCAATTCAATTGGCGTGTCTTCTATTTTTAATAGTTGGACTTACGTCTTGTGAAATTTACAAGGATGTTAAAGTTAAGCGCGTGGAAGAGTTTGATCTTTCAGAGTTAACGAATAGCAAGGTCAGTGCGGTTTTGCGCATTGGCTTGGAAAATCCCAATCCGTACAAGATTACGTTGTTCGAATCTGATTTGGAATTGCGTATCGACGGTAATCTGGCGGGGTCACTTGCATTAGCAGAGCCGGTTGTCCTTGCGCCGAAATCTTCTAAAGTCTACGATGTAAAGGTCTATACGAATATTACCGATGTGGAAGGGTTGTTGGGCAACGCTTTAAGTCTTATGTTCAAAGATGAAATTGAACTTCAAGCTTCGGGATATGTTCAAGCGAAAGGTTTGGGTGTTAAGAAAATGGTACCGCTGTCGTTCACGAAACCCATCAGTAAAAAGGCCTTCAAATTAAATTAGAGGGTCTATTAATTCTGCTGGTGTTTGGTGAGGAAGAAGATGCAAGCCTTTCAATCCGGCTTTAATTGAACCTTGAACATGCTGAATGGAGTCATCGATAAAGATTGTCTTTTCGGGCGTAAGACCATGAATGCGACAAATTTCCAAAAAGGATTCAGGGTTGGGTTTGCGCATTCCAAGCACATTGCTGTAATGAACGAATTCAAAAGCCGATTTGAATTTTTCAAGGCCGTAAGTGTTCTCAATCATGCGCTCGAAAACTTCAACATGCAATTCATTTGTGTTGCTGAAGATGAATGTTCGAATGCCTTTTTCTTTCAACGTGAAAATATAGTCAACGCGTTCTGGAAGCAGATGAAGTAAGATGCTGTTCCAAGCGTCTTCCAATTCATGACGTGAAGCATTGGGAAGGTGATTTGAAATCCAATCGTAAAAAGAAGATCCTGGAATTTTTCCAGTTTCTAATAAATCGAAAATCTCATCCTGTTGAGCTTGGGAATAGACCGCTTTAAAAGAGTCCATTCCCAAAGCTTCGAAAGCGAGCACAGGGGCGTTGTAATCTATTTCAAATAGCACGCCTCCGAAATCGAAAATTACCGCTTCATAATTCATGAAGCTAAAGGTAAGAAAGGATTAGAAATTCGGCAATTTCTCTCCGGTTTTTGCTTCGAACAAGGCGCGAAGTAAAGCATACTTTTCACGAAGATCGGTAAGTTCTTTTTTCACCGCAACGATGTCATTTTCTAAACTTTCTGCCTTCACTTCATTTGCTTCTTCTAAGGAAGAACCATTTGAAAGAATTTTCGAGTAAAGCGAAAAGAAATCGGTGTCTAAGGCCTTCGACAAATCGAATAAAAGTTTAGAGTCAACAGAATCTCTTCTGTAAATTCCGTAAACGTTTTGCTTAGATGTGTTGATGATCTTAGCCAATTCTGTTGGTCCAAGACGCAAATCTTTAGCTCTGTTCTTAATACGTTCTCCTATGCGCATAATTAGGTTTTGATTGGACCTCAAAACAAGACTAAAGCATTGTAAACGTATCTAAATAAAGTGTTAATTTTCTTTCAACCAAGAAGAAGGACTAATCTCGGTTTTTGCTTGATCCAATTGTTGAAGAGCTGCTTCGTAATTGTCTTCGCTACCTGATGAAACCAATTGAAGGTTTCCTTTCTTAGAAGATAGTGTGGCACTGTACCCCTTTTTCTTCAAGTCACGAACCAAACGTTTTGCGTTATCCGAAACGGAGAATGCGCCAACAATAATTTCGTATTTCTTTTTTCCTACTGAAACCACCTCAGTTTTTTCTACTTGAGTAGGAACGCTTTCAGTTGTCGCGCTAATCGCAGGCGCAGGCGCAATGTCTGTTTCTTCCTTTACGATGTATGTAGGAATAGCTCGGGTTACAGCTGGAGTGTATTCAGCAACGCGACTTTTCGTTCCAAAAAATTTGAACGAGGCGTATTGCCAATCCGTCGATTCAATCTTATGTGAAAGAGCGAATATGCCAACACCTAAAATAGGCAGTGCGAGCACTGCAGCAGCTTTCCATATCCATTTAGATCCTTGAGCAGCACGCTTCTCAAGAACGGAAACGTCGGCAGTTAAAGGCTCTTCTATTTTCCTTTCAACAGGAACAAGAATAATCTTTTCTAATCCGAATGATTCAAGTGAGAAATTTCCTTTGCTGTCTGGAATGAATTGAATTTTTCCTAGACGATCTTGAAACAGAATTCCAATCCCTTTCCAAGAAATTTTTTCACCACGAAGTAAAGTGTTCGATTGCTCTTTTACCCAAGCCTCAAGTTCTATTTTTCCTTCCGAATAAGAACAATTGTTCAACGCGCAAAGAGCCGAAACCAACAGGCCGTCGTTTTCTTTAATTTGAGGATTGAATCCGATTGTTTTTTGAGGAGGGTAGACCGTATGCAGGCTCGTATTCAAAGCTGCACCTCTGTATTTTGCAATGAATCCGCCCAAGCCTGGAAGGACCACACAATCGTTGGAGTATAACAAATCTTTGATTAGGTTTTCGAACTGCATAATGCGAAAATACGGATTTTTATTGGTCTTACAAGCCTAGGCCTGATATTTCAGCAAATCATCTGGAGTGTCTATTCCCGTTGAGTCGTGCGAAGTCACTACTATCGAAATAGTTAGGTCATGCTCTAACCAGCGAAGTTGTTCGAGTGATTCGGTCAGTTCCAAAGACGAAGGTTTAAGCAATTTTATTTGTTGAAGTGCATGGGTGGTGTATGCATAAACGCCTAAATGTTTGAAATAATTGGGTTCTGCGTTGCGAGCAAAGGGTATGGTTGATCTTGAAAAATACATTGCTCTTCCAGAAGTGCTGAATACAACCTTAACTCGGTTCGAATCGTTTGCTTCTTCGCTGTTATCTATCTCAACCGCCAAGGTTGCTATGTCGGTTTTGGAAGCCATAAGCGCATTCGAAAGCTCTTCCAAAGACTCGACATGAACAAAAGGCTCATCGCCTTGAATGTTCAACACAAAATCGAATTGCCCCTCAATTTTGGGAAGGAGTTCGCAAATGCGTTCAGTCCCGCTGTTGCAATCCTCGGAAGTGTAAAATGCTTTGCATCCGTATTCTTCCACATGCTTGAATATTCGCTCGTCATCAGTGGCCACCCAAACATCTTGGAGCGATTGACACTTTTTCGCTTGATCAATTACCCTTCGAATCATGGATTTCCCGCTGATATCAATCAATGGCTTTCCAGGAAAGCGAGTGCTTCCGAATCGAGCGGGAATAATACCAAGACCTTTCATGTTACAAACTTAAGGTGTATTGCACCACAGTTACCCGAGGTTCTTCAATTGCAAGCGGACGAATAGCATATTCGCGATTGAGCACGTTGTTCATGATGAGTGCAATCTTATGTTTTTTTGAAAAGGTATATCCAACGCGTGTATCGAAAACGAAATCGCCTTTGGTGTGATTGTTTCTCCATGAAATAATTCCGGGATTGAAAAGATCAGGGAACAATTCTTCTAAGCGGTTGAAAGCTTGATCTAGGTTTTGCATGTGTGAATTCGCCCGGAAGCTTAATCCGGCATTGAAATTTCCGCGAGTTGCTCCAACATCTATACGCACTAAATTTTGCATACGATATTTCAAAATGTTATTGGAGTTGTTTTCGCTGGTATTCAAATAAGTTGCCTGTGAGAACTCGCTGATTACAATGGTTCCCGGAGTTTGAATAGTTCTAGCATAAACATAATCTGGTGTGGTGCTAACGGGCTTAGTGTAGGTGTAACCGGCCAAGACATCGAATCTTGTTTTGCGGATATTTCCTGTACCCATGATGCTAATTTCTGCACCCTGCACTTTAGCCCCGCCTGTGTTCAAGCTTTTAAATCCGATAGCGCTGGTAAGTTCGTTCAAGTTTGTAACAGGCACCGGCACCCATTGGCCAAATGTGAACTCAATGAAATTTCTGAATTCTTGTTGAAAGGCAGCTATGTCTATAAATCCTTTGAATTCCCCAATTTTAAATCCTTGTTTAATTCCTATTTCAGCATTGTATGAAGTCTCGGGCTTCAAGTCTGGATTGGCAAAAACCTGAATGGCACCCAACCCCGTTACAATGAATTTTTCAGCAATACTTGGGAAACGATATCCTTGTCCGTATGAAGCGCGCAGGTAAGTCGCTTGACCCAATTTGTAATTTGCTCCTGCACGAAATACAGGTTTGCCGTTTTTTTCACTGTTCAAAACAAATTGCTCGTAGCGAACACCACCGGAAAGATTCAAGCGCTCGCCAATTTTTTTATCGACTTGAAAATATGCAGCTGTGTTTCTTGCTTGGTTGTGTCCGTCTGGATTTCCACCCACAAACAATTCTCCTCGTGCATCGGTCTTCGTATTAACCACTCCCGCTGTAGTTGTGAGATTTTTAATCTTGTTCAACTCCCAGTTTTTCTGCACTTGATATTCGGTGTAGAAGACATCCGAGAAATTTCCTTGATTGTTGTCGTTGTTGTTGTCTAACGATTGCCATCTCGATTTCAACGAGTGAACAGCACCTTTTTTACTGGTGTATTGAATGGAAGGATCTACGGTATATAACTGCTGAATCGTGCGTGTGGCGCTGCCTGAGTATGCACCATACAAATCTGTTGAACTGTTGCCCCAAATTAAAGTAGACAGCGAATTACTGGTAGAATAAATTCCGGCAAGACCAATGTAAAGGCGATCGGTTAAGCGATAGCGAAGGTTCAAATTCAAACGCGCTCGGTTTCCTGCGCTGTAACGATCGACTTTCAAGGGGTTATATCCGCCATTTGAAAAACTACCGTCTGCTGTGTCTTTAATTGGACCCAAGTGCCCATCATCATATTGCACGCTGGAAGCAAGCACAAAATCAAGTTTTCCAAATTTTTCTGAATGAAGAAAATTAATACCGCTTTTCATTCCTTGTCTGTTCCAATACACGGCTGAATCTGATTGTGGTTTCGAATAAAATCCGTGGTAAACAGAAACGGTTGTTTTTGGTTTTAAAGTGGGGTAGGCAGTTCTGAAGTTGATTACACCACTTAATGCAGAACTTCCATAAAGCACACTGCTCGCACCTTTGATGATTTCAACTTGCGATACATTTTCTGTAGGAAGAAATCCCCAACTCGGCTTGCCCGCATCACCGCTTAGAATGGGAATGTTATCTACCAACACTTGCACCCGACTGCCCGCTCCGAAGCTATATCCGCTTCCGCTGCGGATTTGAGGCTCATCATCTACAATGGCAACACCGGGAGTTTGTTGCAAGATTTCAGCGATGTTCACAGCGTTTTTATCTTGAATTAATTTCGGCTGAATAACTTCCATACTCACAGTAACCTCACCAATGTTCTGCTCATATCTTCCAGCAGAAACAACTACCAGATTCATTTGGTTGTCGTTCGATATGAGTTCAATGTTGAAGTCTTGATTTGCCGTTAGACTAATTTCTTTTTTGAATGTCTGATGGGTGAGGTATGCGGCAATAAGAGTGTAGTTTCCTACAGGAGCTTCAATGCTGAAGTTTCCTTCAGGCGTAGAACTCATACCATAAGAAGTGTTTTCGAAATACACCAACACCGCGCCCAGTGGTTTTTGTGTTTGCGAATCGGTGATTTTACCTGAAAATTTTACAGTTCCGGCTTGTGCCCAAGTTGTAACGCACAACAATAAACCCAAAAGGGTCAGGAGGTTTTGCTTAAGGTTCATATAGCAATAATAAGAAATACTTTTTAAAAAGATACAACCCTACAATTTCTCAAAAGAAATAGTAGAAGTTTGTTCGAAATATGCTTCAAGCAACGCAATTGTTTGCGGAAGTTCGTGCAACACAACAATATCTCCGCACTTTGCCGATTTCAGATTGTTTAATTGCGCCTCGAATTTTTTATTCGCATCGAAATCACCGGGCATTAATGTCCATCCAATCAATGGAAATTTATTTTTTAAATAGTTGTATTGCCAAACCCTCAGCTTTCCGTAAGGAGGTCTATATAGCAGTGTTGAAGGAAAAGTATTGGGCAGTTTGAAATTCTTTAACAATTCAACACGATTGAGCTTTCGCGAATTCAAGTGTTCGTTGCAGTGAAAACCAATGGAATGATTTTCTTCTAGAATTCGCTGCACGAGTTCAGGATATTTCTTAGCATTCTTTCCCAGCAAAAAAAATGTTGCGCGTGCATTATTCTTTTTTAGAATTTCAAGTAATGGAATTGTAACTGCCGGATTCGGACCATCGTCGAAGGTGAGGTATACCGCGTTAGTATGTTCAATGCGCCAAGTGACTTTGTTGAAGAGCCAATGAACAAAACGCGGGGTGCGAACGAAATACCGGCTCATAGTTTTCGGGCTAAAATAAAATCACGTTTGTAGTTGACCTGCATTCCATCTTCGTTGAATGCCTCAAAGGTAGCAATGTAAATGCCTATTGCAAGTGCTTCGCCATTATCAGAAAGACCATCCCAAATGGCATTTCCTTCAGGACCTAAATATTCATTTCGAACCAAACGCTTTACGCGAATACCACGCTCGTTGTAAATAGTCAAATTACCTACACAACCTGATTTCATTTCTGAAAAATGAAATTGAATAACATCATCCATTCCATCATTATCTGGAGAGAATATCGATGTCGAAAGTTCGAAGACTCCGCTCATGTTTTCGATGGAGAGGAATTGTGAATTTTCTGCTCCTGGTGTCGCGAGTCCCGATGACTCAGAGGCGCTGTGCCAATTGCTAACTTGCGAACTAGGCAGAGCAGGTGACAGTCGTTCAAGTGATACACCTTCGAATGAATTGAGCAATTGAAAATGCATGGATTCGTCATAATTCAATTCATCTATGATTTCATTTTGATAGGAATACAGGATACAGCTGCCGTCTGAATCATTGAAGGATGGCAAGTCGTTTACGCGCAAAATATTCAAAGGATGTGTGTTAGAATAAAGCGCAATTAGATCTGTACCATCCTCTGTAAAAACAAAATGTTGATGCGGAAGAATGATTCGTCCTTCGAGCGTTGCCGTTTCGCTTTCAGAACCTGTATTGAGATATCCATTGGCAATGGATAGATTCTGAATACAAACCGCATTTGATGAAGTGTTCAAGACCTCTACAAAATCGGAACCGTTTATAAACGGATTGAATAGAATTTCGTTGATGACTAAATTTTCAGAGGAGGCATTTTCCGGATAACCCCATTCAAAAGATAAGAATGTGCTATTCCCGCTGCAATCTGAAATTCCATGAAGGGTGTATGTGAATATTTCGGAGTTGAGCAACGCAGAGACATTCAGAATGAGTTGTGTAAAAGGATTTTCGACAGTGAAATTTCCAACTAAGTTTTCTTCTTGAAATAAATCTCCGTGAATTGTTACGGGCTCATTGAAATGAAGAGCCGCTGTGCTGTCTTCAAGCGAGATGTATAGCAATTCAGGCGCTAAAGTGTCCGGTGAAGTTGAAAATACTGAGTTTTGAAATGCTGGCGTATTTCCCATTTCGAATTCACATGGCTTCCAATTGTTGGCGTTGCTGCAGGGCAAATTCGGATTCACCAATTCGAGCGACCATCCGCCATTGGCTTTGAAACTGTTGTTGAACCAATCTAGGCTATAGCGTATGCTGTCTAAGTGCATTCCGTTCATGCTTAGTTTCAAAAGCATTCCAGAATTGGTTAATGTTGGAAAGGAAGTAATTAATAGTTTGTTCGATACTAAGAGAAACGAAAGACTTTCAGTAACATCTCCAAGAACAAGATATTCATTCGGAAGAAGCAATTGGCTTCCTTCAAAGACGCAGCTGTTTATGGAGAGTCCATGCAGTTCAAGTGTGTGCGAACTTTTATTATACACTTCAATAAACTCTGAAGGTATTCCTTGAACAACAGGATCAGGATCGGCAAGAATTTCAGTGATTATGAGGTCTCCGAGTTCAGGTGTTTTTCCTTGATAAATATCGAACGTAATACTCGAAGAATTCCCTTCACAATCTTCAAGATTCGTCTGCGAAAGGGTATATGTTGTTTCGGGTTGAAGGTTGGACGAGAACGTTATTACAACCAAGGTATTTCCTTCCAAATATTGAACATCAGAAATCTGAATATTACCACAAGAAAAACTACTTGAATTATCAACGTTAATGCTCTCATTGAATTGTAGAGTAAGCTGATTGGATTGATTCAAATTCCAACTCATCAATTGCGGACCCTCCGTATCCAGAGAATTATTATAGATGCTGTTTTGAAATCCGGGAGTTCCTCCAGTGGCATTATTCGATGCCGACCAATTGAATTTCCCACTGCAGATTTTAAACGGATTGATTTGCTCTAAACTCCATCCGCCGTCAGTTTTGTCAGAGCTGTTGTACCACTCAGCAGTATATGAAACGATGTCTACGGCGTTGTTGTTGAAGTCGAGTAATGTTAAACTGTCTCCAGAATTGGTAAGGGCTGTTAACGATGCTATTCCAAATGAATTGGGAAATAGTGACGTATAGTTAGCATCACAGATAATCACGTATTCCTGTGGATTAAGCAAGAATGGAGGAAGTGTTTTTTCAGTTGAGGAATTCACCAATTTCCATCCCGATAATTCAAAGGGAATGGAATCTGCGTTGAACAGTTCAATGTATTCAGAATCGGGTAATCCATTCGATGGAGTAGGATCTACGTAGAGTTCATTGATGACAACCGAACGAACATTGTGTGTATTTGTCACTATAGGTGGAATTTCATTTCCGAAGTAAATATTGTCGAAGTAAAACTTAGTTGCATTGGAAGATGTATAAATACAACTTACGCCAATGAAGGAAGTTTGATTGTACGTGTTGTCGAAAATGGAAATTTCATTGTTGAAGTTTGTCCCGCCAGTTGGGTCAACGTTAATGCTCCAATTTCCTACATTGTCTCTTAGAACTTGAATGTTCAGGTTGAAGGAAGAAGCTACCAACCCTGCTGTTCCGGCAGCAAGTTCAACAATCCCCAAAGGGCCATCATCTCGAAAAAACTTGATGGCGTCTGTTGAACCGGCCTCTCCGAGTTTTAGAAAATAGCCGGTGCCGTTAGAACCCGATGTTACATTGGAAAAGGAAAGGTCAGAGCCATTCGCAACTAGATAGATTCTGCTGTGGTTGTTGTCGCTTCCGGCGAATGTTTGTTTCACTGAAATGCGCCATTCCTTGTTGTCAATGGAGGTGTTAACTGTTTGTGCACAGAGATTGCTCTGCCCGCCGACTGAATTGAACAACTGCAGTTCTTGACTTGCATTCACGACGAATACATCAGTGGAGCCGATCCATGTGGGATTCAAGTTGAAGTCGCCATCGCTGAAATTATCGTTGATTTGAGCGGGTACTGGAGAGCACGAATAAAGTGCAAACGCCAATGGGAGAAATTTTTTGTAGTGCATGAGATATGTTTTGTAATTATTCTTTCGAAACTAAAATGCACAAGTAGTAATTTCGTGAAAAACATATGTATGCGAATTGCAGTTGTGGGAGCTACCGGATTGGTTGGAAAAAAGATGCTTCAAATCCTTGAAGAGCGAAAATTTCCTTACGATGAAATCATTCCAGTTGCCTCTGAAAAGAGCGTTGGACAAATCGTTTCTTGTTGTGGAAAAGAATGGTCGGTGGTTTCTCTAGCTACCGCAGTTGCTGCTTCTCCGGATATCGCCTTGTTTTCGGCTGGTGGAGAAACAAGTTTAGAGTGGGCACCGAAGTTTGCAGCAACCGGATGTGTAGTCATAGACAACAGCAGTGCTTGGAGAATGACCGAAGGAGTGCCATTGGTAGTGCCAGAAATTAATGCAAGCAGCATAAACGCGCATAACAAGATTATCGCAAACCCGAACTGCAGCACCATTCAAATGGTTATGGTGTTAAAGCCGCTGCACGACTTATATAAGATCAAACGAGTAGTTGTTTCAACCTATCAAAGTGTTACAGGAACTGGAAAAGTGGCTGTTGATCAATTGATGAACGAGCGTGTTGGAAAGGAAGGCGAAAAGGCATATGCGCACACCATAGATATGAATCTCATTCCTCAAATAGATGTGTTTCAATCGAACGGATACACGAAAGAGGAGATGAAGATGATTCTCGAAACGAAGAAAATTATGGAAGACGAATCAATCGCTGTTACCGCTACAGCAGTGCGTGTTCCTGTTATGGGCGGACACTCAGAATCGGTAAACATTGAATTCGAAAATGCTCCTGATATTACTAAAGTGAAAGAGGTTCTTAGTGCCTTCCCAGGAATTGAAGTGGTAGATAATATTGAACAAAAACTTTACCCAATGCCGTTGATTCACGCTGCGGAAAGTGATCAAGTTTTTGTTGGACGCATTCGCATCGATGAGTCGCAAGCGAACACATTGAATTGCTGGATAGTGAGCGACAACCTTCGCAAGGGAGCTGCTACAAACGCTGTTCAAATTGCGGAATACCTTGTTGCGAACAAATTGGTTTAACCTTCCATTTCAACACTAACGCTTTCCACCTGGTGTCCCATGGGTGCGTTAATCTTCGTCAAACGAATTCCAACCGAATGAGCATTCGGGAAGCGTACTTTCATGGCCCCGTGCATGCGCACGAGGACTGTTTCAATAAGCTTGGCGCGTACTTTCATTTCGGCATAAACCAATTCTTTTACCGCAACGTAGTCTATTGTTTTTTCTAGATCGTCGGTTTCAGCCGACACCTCGAAGGCGCCCTCAATCCACACATCTACTCGGTAATCGCCACCAATCAATTCCTCCTCTTTCCAACATCCATGATGTGCATGAACCTGAATATTGTTTAATTGAATTTTCATTTTATCCTAAAGTGTCAATGCATTTTTGAATACGTGGTAGAACGAATTCTTTTCCAACCAACGCAGCAACATGCGATGCGCCGGGTCCTGTAAGAACTCCTGTTAGCGCAAGTCTAAATAATGGCATCACAGCGCCCATTCCCAATGAGTTGTCGGCTAAGAATTGCTTCATAGCAGCGTCAATGGATTCTACTGTGAAAGGCTCAAGTGTTTCTAAAACAGCTGACCATTTTTGAAGGATAGCGCCCGACTCACCTACTTTCCATTTTTTCGAAACTGCATCTTCGTCATAAGAAGTTGGATCTACGAACAAATACTCTCCGTCTAGTAAGTCTTTCGGAAATACTGCACGCTCAAGCATAAGTTCAATAACGCCTTCAACGTATTCGGCACATACTTCATATCCGCGTTCTTGAATGGCAGGCATAATCATGTCTGCAAGCTCAGCGCGCGGCGTGTTGCGCATGTATTGTTGATTGAACCACTTCGTTTTTTCCGGATCGAATTTCGAACCGGACTTTCCAACGCGTTCAATGGTGAAAGCTTCAACCATTTCATCCATTGTGAAAATTTCTTGGTTGTTGCTAGGCGCCCATCCCAACAAAAGCAACATGTTAATGAAGGCATTTGGCAGGTATCCGCTTTCGCGGTATCCGCTTGAAATATTTCCCGTTTCAGGATCGGTCCATTGAAGCGGGAACACCGGAAATCCTAAACGATCTCCATCGCGCTTGCTCAATTTTCCATTTCCGTCTGGTTTCAAGATCAACGGCAAATGCGCGAACAACGGTGCTTCCCATTCGAACGCTCTGTACATCATCACGTGCAACGGTGCAGATGGCAACCATTCTTCACCACGAATAACGTGACTAATTTCCATGGTGTGATCATCTACAATATTAGCCAAGTGATAGGTTGGCATTCCATCTGACTTATAAAGCACTTTGTCGTCGAGTTCGTTTGTCGAGAAAACCACCCACCCGCGAATAATATCTTGAAATCTCACTTCTTCGTTTCGAGGCATTTTGAAACGCACAACGAAAGGATCTCCTTTTTCCAATCGAGCAGCAACTTCGTCTGCAGGAAGGGTCAATGAGTTCTTCAAGGTCATGCGTGAAATGCTGTTGTATTGCCAGTTAGGCATCTTCGCTAATTCGGCTTGTTTGCGAATATTGTCTAATTCTTCAGGGGTGTCGAATGCGTAATACGCCCATCCTTTTTCAATCAAATCCAAAGCATAGGCTTTGTACATAGGCTTTCTTTCGCTCTGACGGTAAGGTTCGTGTTTTCCGCCATAACCAACACCTTCAGTGGGTTCAATGCCGCACCACTTCAAAGAATCTAAAATGTATTGTTCAGCACCCGGAACATAACGTGTTTGGTCGGTGTCTTCAATTCGAATGATAAAATCTCCGCCGTGTTTCTTGGCGAAAAGATAATTGTATAACGCAGTGCGAACACCACCCATGTGCAATGGGCCAGTGGGACTGGGAGCGAAACGAACACGAACTCTAGGTAATGTCATAATAGTCTTTGAAAGTGTGCAAATTTACGATAATAGTGGGCTTGATTACAATTTAGAACCTTCCGTTAGTGCGTTAAGTAAGCGATTGGCTTTATCCATGTTTGTTACATCTAGAAATGCAATGCGAAGGGTGTCGTCTTTCTCATACATTTTTCCAGCAATTGGATTGAGTTTAATGAAGTTCAAGATGCGCGTGAAGGCATCGCTTTGGTAAAATGGCGAGTCTTGTTTCGAAATGAAATAACCAATCATTTTGCCACTCTTCAACACCAGTTTTTCGAAGCCAATTTCCCTCGCTTTCCAACGTAAGCGCATGGTGTCTATCAATTGAATAACAGGCTTCGGAATTGGACCGAATCGGTCTTCCAGATCTTTTGAGAATTTCTGAATTTCTTCTTCCTTCTCCATATCATCGAGCGCTTTGTATAGCGCAATTCGTTCAGAAATATTTCCAACATATTCATCCGGTATAAGCAACTCGAAGTCGGTTTCAAGCACTGTGTCCTTAACGAATGTTGCATTCTTCTTCATTTCCTCTTCGTACAATTCTTGGAAATGTTCTTGCTTCAATTCTTGAAGGGCTTCGTCTAAAATTTTCTGATACGTCTCGAATCCCAATTCATTGATGAATCCGCTTTGTTCTCCGCCTAACAAATTACCTGCGCCGCGAATGTCCAGGTCGCGCATGGCAATGTGCATTCCCGACCCAAGATCAGAGAATTGCTCAATCGCACTCAAGCGTTTTTTCGCGTCGTCGGTAAGCATGTGGGTAGGCGGACTTAACAGATAACAAAATGCTTGCTTGTTGTTTCGTCCAACGCGACCACGCAATTGATGAAGATCGCTCATTCCAAAATGATGCGCATCGTTAATGATAATCGTATTTGCATTCGGAATATCAATTCCACTTTCAACAATGGAAGTTGAAACGAGCACGTCGAATTCACCTTCAATAAATTTGTTCATTACCTCTTCCATGTCTTCACCACTCAGCTGTCCGTGGCCAATGCCAATGCGCACGTCTGGACAAACGCGTTGAATCAATCCAGCCATTTCGCGAAGGTTCTGAACGCGGTTGTGCACGAAGAAAACTTGACCTCCGCGTTGCACTTCATAGCTAATGGCATCGCGAACAATCTCTTCTCCAAAAGGAATTAATTCAGTGCGAATCGGAACACGATTCGGTGGTGCTGTTTGAATGATACTTAAGTCGCGTGCGCCCATTAAAGAGAACTGCAACGTTCTTGGAATAGGCGTCGCAGTAAGCGTTAGCGCATCTACATTCGCACGAAGTAATTTCAATTTGTCTTTCGCCGCTACTCCGAATTTCTGTTCTTCGTCAATAATCATCAATCCAAGGTCGTTGAAGACCACACGTTTCCCAAGAATAGCGTGTGTCCCAATGAGTATGTCTACTTTTCCATTCTTCACTTTTTCAAGCGTCTCTGAAATTTGTTTTGCTGATTTAAAGCGATTGATGTAGTCGATGGTTATTGGAAAATCCTTTAAGCGCGCGCTGAAACTTTTGTAATGTTGAATAGAGAGAATGGTTGTAGGAACGAGCACAGCGACCTGCTTTCCATCGGCAACGGATTTGCAAGCTGCACGAATGGCAATCTCTGTTTTTCCAAACCCAACGTCTCCGCAAACTAAACGATCCATTGGGAATTCTGCTTCCATGTCTTCTTTCACCGCAACAGAAGCCTTGTATTGATCGGGAGTGTCTTCATAGATAAAAGATGCCTCCAGCTCTGTCTGCATGTATGTATCGGGTTGAAAGGCGTATCCTTTTGTTGACTTCCGTTTCGCGTAGAGCTTAATTAAATCGAAGGCAATTTCTTTCACCTTCGTTTTTGTTTTGCGCTTTAGGTTTTGCCACGCGTTGCTTCCGAGCTTGTCCATGGAAGGTGCCGTTCCTTCTTTCCCGGAAAACTTGCTTATGCGATGCAACGAGTGAATGCTTACGTAAAGAATATCTCCGCCTTTGTAAGTTAGACGAATGGCTTCTTGTTCTTTTCCATTCACATCTATTTTTTGTAACCCACTGAATTGTCCTACTCCATGATCAATGTGTACAACGAAGTCTCCCGGTTGAAGCGCAAGAATTTCTTTCAGCGTTAATGCTTCTTTGTTTTTCTTGAATCCTTCTTTCAGTTTGAAGCGGTGGTAACGTTGAAAAATTTGATGGTCGGTGTAATACAGAATTCTTTTATTCTGATCTATGAACCCTTCACTTATTTCAAGGATCTCTTGAATGTAGGCGATGTCTTTTTTCTTGTCTTGAAATATTTGATCGAGCCTTTCCAATTGTTTCGATTGTCCTGCAACAATGTGTGCCTTGTATCCTTGTTGAATTAAATTCTCTAAATGCTCGGCAAGCATTTCGAAATTTTTATTGAAGGAAGGTTGAGGCGTGCAATGAAAATCTTCTGTTTCTCCAAGGAACTGACGCTTGCTTCCGAATTCAATGACACGCTTAGCTTCGAGCTGTTTAAGCCATTCGTTTTTCGAAGTGAAAAGTTCTTCGGGTTTGTCGTGTGAAATGTTTTCCGAAAGTCTGTCGAATCGTTCTTCAGCTTTTTCCATTTCAGCGTGAAATTGCGCAAGTGAAGATTCCGTATTGCTCATCCAAACAACAGTGTTTGAAGGAAGGAAATCGAGAAGGCCGATGCGCACTTCTTCTGAATGTTTAGAATGGGTATTCGGAACAATAATGGCTTTCGTCATTTTGTTCACCGACAACTGTGTAGCCGGATCGAAGTTTCGAATGCTTTCTACTTCTTCATCGAAAAATTCGATGCGGTAGGGATATTCATAACTGAAAGAGAAAACATCGACAATACCTCCGCGCACGGCGTATTGTCCGGGTTCGTATACGTAATCTACTTTTTCAAATTGAAATTCAATGAATACTTCATCAATGAAATCCATCGAGTACGATTGTCCCACATCTATGCTGAAGGTGTTTTTCTCGAGCTCTTGATGGGTGACTACCTTTTCGAAAAGTGCTTCAGGATAGGATACAACAATGTAGTTTTTTCTGTTCTTCTGAAGTTTGTTCAGCACCTCTGTGCGAATAGCAATATTCGCATTTTGAGTAGTCTCGACATCGTAGGCGAGTCTGGCAGTTCGAGGAAAAAAGAGCACAGGAGTTTTCTCTTGTTCTTTTTCATCGGAACCAATTTCAAGAATGGCCTCAAGGTCGTTGAGGAAATAGGCTGCTTTTTCTTTGTCGTCGAGCACCACCAATTGAGTAACTGGAGAAGAGGAATAAAAGGCACTGCAAATGAACGCAGGTGCACTTCCAGCTAAACCTCTTAAATGAAGTTTGCTTTTCTCTTCAGCGATCTTATTTTCAATCGATGCTATTTCTTTTTCCCAAATGGAAAGACGTGGTTTCATAGGTGCTTCATCAAACGAGTAAACCCCGAGATTGCTTTCTCGGGGAATTTTGTTTCAACAAAAGTAAAGTATGCTAAGCGCTACAAAAAGTTAATTCGCTTTTTTAATGGTAAAGCCGAATGTACTTCCCACTTCTTCTGTACTTCTAACGCTAATGGTTTGTTGGTGATTTTCGATGATGTGTTTGCAAATGGCAAGACCTAAACCTGAGCCACCCTCGTGACGAGACCGGCTTTTGTCAACGCGATAGAATCGTTCGAAAAGACGCGCTAAATGTTCTTTTCCAATTCCAATTCCGTTGTCTGCAACTTCAACAAGAACATTGTCATTCATGTCGTAAAAACGAATGCGTGTTTCTCCGCCTTCAATGCCGTAGTTTATGCTGTTCACAACGAGGTTAATGAGCACCTGTTCAATCTTATTGCGATCGGCTTCAACCCAAAGTTCATTGAAAGGTCCATCTTTTACAAATAGCTTCACGTTTTTTTCAGTGGCAAAATTCTCAAGAGAGTCACTGACTTCATGAGCTAGTTGCAGAATATCGAAGCGAACAATTTTTAGTGGAACGGCACCGCTTTCAAGTCTCGAAATTTCATCTAAGTCTGAAACCAAATGCTCCAATCGCTCGCAACTTGAAATGGCTCTTTCCAAAAATTTCTTTCGAAGTTCTGGATCCATTTCGTCGTTTTCGGCAAGGGTGTCTAAATATCCTTGTATGTTGAAGATCGGCGTCTTGAGCTCGTGAGCGAGATTTCCTACAAACTCTTTTCGGAAGTTATCGGCCTTTTGAAGGTCTTTAATTTTTTCAATTTTTTCTTCGGCCCAATGCGCAACATCTTGATTGACTTCGGCCAAAATATCAGTGCCCATTTCTAAGCTTTTTTTTTCGCTTTGTGTTTTAAAGGAGTGAATGGTCTTGTAAATGACTTTCACTTTGCTGTATAGGAATCTTTCGATGAATGTGTACACCACGAAATAGGTGATGGACATACCGAGCGTTATGAATAGCAACAGTAATTCAATTTCGAAATCGCGTTCAAGAAAATAGACCAGGAGAAAGTAAACCGTTGCTAGAGGCAACACAACAAATAGAGCAGATACTAGTGCAACTTGTTTTGGAGTTCGAATATTCACGATTCGAATTTAGGACATTCAGGCTTCAAATTTATAACCAACTCCCTTAATTGTCTTAAAGTTTTCGTCACCTAATTTTTCACGAAGCTTGCGAATATGAACGTCAATGGTTCTGTCACCCACAATCACATCATTTCCCCAAATAGAATTTAATATGTTCTCTCTAGTAAATACGCGTCCTGGCGCACTAGACAGTAAAACTAAAAGTTCGAATTCTTTTTTTGGCAGTTGAATATGAACGCCGTCTTTAGTCACTAAATATTTTTCACGATCAATTTCAATTCCACCAATACTCATCTCTTTTTTCACATCACTAGGAGCGGATCTGCGAAGCAATGCTTTTATCTTGGATATGAGCAAACGTTGACGAATAGGCTTGGTTATGAAATCATCTGCTCCGGCTTCGAATCCGGCAATTTGACTGTAGTCTTCGTTTCGTGCTGTTAAGAATGTGATAACTACGCTCTGCAGTGCGGGAATCTCTCTAATTTCTCTGCATGTTTCCATACCATCCATTTCGGGCATCATAACATCCAAAATAATTAAGTCGGGCAATTCTCTTTTCGCAACTTCAAGACCTTTTCTTCCATTCAGGGCGGTGCAGACGTCATACCCCTCTTTTTCCAAATTAAATGTGAGCAAGTCAAGAATGTCTTGTTCATCATCTACACAAAGTATTTTTGGTTTTTTTGCCATTCTATTGCAATCTTTGAATCGAATTATTCACCACGAAGGTAGGAGTGTTTTATTGATTTGCACACCGCCTAAGGTTAACCTAAAGTTAAGTTTTCTTAACGCGGAAATGATATAAAAATGGGACAATTTCAGAATAAGGTGGTTTGGATTACCGGCGCTAGCAGTGGCATTGGTGAAGCTGTTGCAAAGGCTTTCAATGCCGCTGGTGCGACAGTTCTTGTTTCTTCGCGAAGAAGAGAAGAATTGGAACGCGTAAAGGAAACTTGTGCTTTTCCTGAAAAGGTTCATGTTTTTCCATTGGATTTAACTCAAGCGTCTTCAATTGAAACGGTTTCGAATGAAGTGCTTTCAAAGTTTGAAATTGACGTGTTGTTCAACAACGGCGGAATTAGTCAGCGGTCTTTAACGGCAGAAACGTCTATTGACAACGATAGAAAAATCTTTGAAGTGAATTACTTCGGTCATGTGCAAATGACCAAGGCGGTATTGCCTCAAATGCTCAAGAGAAGAACAGGACACATTGTAACCATATCAAGTTTAACCGGGAAGTGGGGATTTTATTTACGCTCTGCTTATTCTGCATCGAAGCATGCGCTGCATGGATTCTTCGATTCGCTGCGGATGGAGGTTGAAGATGAAGGCATTCAGGTTACCTTGGTAACACCCGGATTTATTGCTACTGAAATTTCGAAACACGCCTTGGATAATTCAGGAAATCCAACAGGAGAAATGGATAACAATCAGGCACAAGGCATTTCTTCTGAAGCATGCGCCAATCAAATATTAGCCGGCATTGCTGCTGGAAAAAGAGAGTTTGGTGTTGGAGGAAAGGAGCTGCGCGCTTTATTCCTGCACAGGTATTTCCCTAAGGTGTTTAGAAAAATATTAAAACGACAAGCAGCGCGTTAGTCTTTGATACGAGAGAAGCGCAGCGCATTCAACATAAAGTTGGGAAGCGGCTTTAACGGATCACGTTTTTCTACATTCAAGAAGATTCCCCATTTTTCCACGATTGGAACTTTGTATACTTCGATTAACTCGATAAGTGTTCCATTTGGATCATCTATGTATGTGCAATGAACTTTTGTTTGTCCCATGCTTAGTGCATCGTTGCTGTCGCATCTGAATGCAAATCCTTGTTCTGCTAAGTTTGCTCCGAGTTTTTTCATGCCCTTCACATCGAGACCCAAGTGAACGAACCCAGAATCGCCCCAAATACGCCCCTTGAAGGTTCTTGCAGGAACGCGGTCTAGCGCTTGAACCAACTCGATAAAAGTTTCGCCCATCACGCGTGCAAAGCCACCTCCTGTTGGAGCCGATTGCTTCAAGCGAACACGACGGTACTGTTCTTTTCCTCCAGGTAAATGTCCCCAATCGTTGAACGTTCCTGTCCGGTCGAAAACAACTTCATCGTATCCCAATAAGTTTGAATAAAGATTCATTGCAGCTTCCATATTGGTAACACCAATGCTGCAACCCGCGACACCGTTGCTCGGATGACCCATGTCTCTGTAGCACTCTTTCGTTGGTTCAACACGGAAGAAATTTCCGTCAATATCCGTTAAATCGAATACTTGTTGTTGAGCAGGGTTGAGTTGAATTTCGCTCACGTTGTGCGCGCCATTATGCGTACAATACGCATGCATGTTTTTCACGTCGCGCGACTTCATGTGTATTTGGAAAATATGAAGATCGCCTACCTTGATTTGAAAATCTGCCTTGCGAGGTTCGAAGGTTGTAGGACGAATAACTTCCATTGCGCAACCACCTTGTAAGTTCATGATCATGCTTGCGCGTTTGGTAATGGTCTTACCGTGTGTGTAGCAGTCCATCAGCGGTGCCGGTTGAACACTATCGAAAAAAGGAATGTTCATTCCGAAAATTTTACGGTAATATTTCAAAGAAGCGTCTATATCCTGAACCGCAACACCAATGTGTTGAATGCTATTAATTCTGTTCATTGCAAATTTCTTTTAGTTGAGCAATACAATTTGTTTGCGCAGATTTCCATTTTGCGTATTCTTCCTTTCGATTTGTACAATCTTTTTTGTGTTGAATAATCTTTTTTATTAGATCAAAGCGCATGCGCGCTCTCACTTCGAAAGTTCCGGTAATAACCAAAAGCAGCACGGCAAGAAAATAATTCACTCCAAGGAATGGAAAGACAATAGCTAAAATTAAGATGTACGGAATTCCAAAGAAGAGCTTGAACGTTATTCGAATGGAGTTTTGAAAGAGAGGGTCTTTGACTTTTGTGCGAACAAAATTTTCTGTGAAATTTGAAATGGGGAAGAAAATAATTTTTCCAATCAACGCTAATGGAAGAGTCATGAACACGCGAAGCGTGTTCCAGAAGCGCCATTGCTTAGATTCGAGCTCAAGCTTATTTGAAAATGAAAGCTCCTTGGTTAATTGGTTGAACGATTTCAGTTCGTTTAGGAAATTAGGATTTTCAAAGCGATTGGCATTTACAAGGTCTTGGTAGATTACCACGTTCTCTTGCCAATCGTTATATGGATTTACGAAATGAATGAGGTCTTGAATAGTTATGTACTCGTCGTAATAATCATCGTTGCGAATGTCTGTCATGACGGCTTGCAACTGGGCACTTATATCAGCAACCAATTCATTTGCCCAAATGGCTTTATTCGCTATTGTATAATCTTCTTTCGAAAGGACAATGGGCTTTCCAATGCGCAACATGAAATTTCCGTCTTTTTCAAAGAATTCAGAATACTCGAGCCCCAGTGGTAAGATTCTAATTTTTTGCAAATTCGGATTCGCTTCAAAAGTGCCAATGATTAATCTTCCAACACCTTTCTTTAGGGGTGTGTTAAGCGATTTTTTTCCTTTGTGTGTTCCTTCAGGAAACAAGCTAATCCACTGTCCTCGGTTCAAGCGCTTGTGACATTCTCTAAAAATGGCGTCGTTACGGTCACGAAGATCTCCAACGTTATCTTTTTCACGATAAACAGGAAGCATATTTGCTTTCCGAAGGAAGGCAGAAATAAGACCGGGTTTAAAAACATCGGAGCGCGTGAGCCAATGGAGTTCTTGGGTAATCACCGAGCAGCAAAGGATAGGGTCAAGTAAGGCGTTTTGATGATTGCCAACGACGATGGTTGGAATTTCGCTTCCCTTTAAATTTTCATACCCTACAACACGAAACTTTTTGTGGAAGAGTCTCAACCCAAACACCAAAAAGAATCGAAAAATCTCATAAACCAAGGATGTGCGCATAACAAAAAGAAACGAAGATAACTTTATTTTGCTCTGTCTTGCAATTCAACCATCTTCAAATAGGCACTGTCTTTTTGCATCAGTTCTTCGTGTGTGCCAGTTTCAACAATACTACCCCCATCTAAAACAATAATTTTTGATGCGTTTCGAATAGTTGAAAGTCGATGGGCAATAACCAACGATGTTCTGTTTTTCATGAGTTCGTCGAGAGCCAGTTGAACCGCTCTTTCGTTCTCTGAATCCAATGCCGAAGTAGCTTCGTCTAAGATGAGAAGTTTCGGGTCTTTCAGAATGGCTCGGGCAATTGCAATGCGCTGACGTTGTCCACCCGAAAGTTGAATTCCACGATCTCCCACAATGGTATCCCACCCATCTGTGAATTGTTCAATGAATTCCCACGCGTTAGCGCGAACAGCTGCAGACTTTATTTCGTCGTCATTGGCCGAGGGCTTTCCGTAGGCAATGTTCTCGCGTATACTTCCACCAAATAACAAGACTTCTTGCGGCACGTAAGCCATGCTCTTACGTAGGTCGTGTAATTTCCAATTTGAAAACGAAATTCCATCGTACAGTATATCTCCTTCAGTAGCGTCGTAAAAGCGAAGCAGTAGATTTGCGATGGTCGATTTTCCTGATCCGGAAGAACCGACGAGTGCAATCTGCTCTCCTTCTTTCACTTCAAAAGAAACATCTTTCAGCACGGCCATTTCTGCTCTGCTTGCGTAGTTGAACGAAACGTTTTTAAATTCAAAAGTTCCTTTGAATTGTTTTTCTACTGCCGTTTCTTCTTCTGGAATGTTCTCAGGATCCATGGCAAGGATTTCCATTACCGAGTCTATAATTCCTAAGCTCCGTTGAAGAGAGCCCATTTGCGCTGCGAGCCCGCCTATCGATCCTGCAATTAATCCGGTAAGCATAATGAACTGCGGCAACACCTCAACAGGCAATTGTCCGGTTTGCTGCAAGTGTGCACCAACCCCAATAACAAGTCCCAATGTTCCGAACAAGAAAATAATAATGAATGTGCCAAACATGCCTCGCCATATAGCGCTCTTCATGGCGTTGGCGCGAACATCTAAAATGCGTTTGTAATATCTTGAAATTTCAAACGGCTCATTGCTGTAACTCTTCACACTGACTACACCGGTAAATGTTTCATTCAACACCACGCCAGATTCGGCAACTTTATCTTGCGTTTCCTTACTTAATTTTTTAATGTATCGTCCGAAAAACACCATGACAACAATGATCACCGGAAGTGTGCCTAGCATGACCAAAGTAAGGTAAGGCGAATACGAAACGAGCCAACCCACGCCGACGAATATGATAACAGATTGACGAAGGAATTCTGCAAGTGTGGTTGTTAATGTTTCTTGAATAGCCGTAATATCTGAAGTAATTCGACTGCTTAAATCTCCAACTCGTCGTTCATTAAAAAACTGAATGGGCATACGAATGATGCGTGAATACGTGTCTTTGCGTAGGGCAAGCATTGCATTTTCCGAAACGTATGAAAATAGATAAACACGGAAGAAAGAGAATACGCCTTGTATAATTAACAAGCCAACCAAAGCTACCAGTGTTTTCGAAGTCATGCCTTCCCCTTCCCAATGGATAGCAGATAGAATCGATTGCGTAAGTGCTCCTCCAGGCAACGCCGCTTGAGCATTTGGAGTTAATAGGAATCCGAGTAATGCGGTAATAACAATAACCAATAACCCTGAAACAACTAGCAGAAGCATTCCGATAAAAAAGGAGAATGCATAAGGACGTAAATAACGAAACAACCCCATGGCACTGGAGATTGTTGCTTTTGAAATTTTCTTTTTTGGAGGAGTCGCGCTTTCTTTCACCTTAAAATCTTTCGGCGAATTTACTGCGCTTTCAATGTTTACAACACCGATTTTGTAACACGAGCTTTACTTATTTCTTTTCGAATGCGCTCTTGCATGGCATAGTTGTAATCGACATCCCAAATTATATTCTCTTTTCTGCGAAGAACTTTTGCCTTAGCAACAGGTACATCGTTGAGAAAACTGAAATCGCACGCCGAATTTTCCTTAAACATTGAAATATCTATGGTTAACATAAGTCGAACGGCTGTTTCCTCGCGCTTGATCGATTTAGTTTCTAGTGCAACAATCTTGGTCACATAGCCATCTTGAACATATTTTATCTCGTAATTTTCCTTAAAAGGAGCCTCCATTCTGTATTTGCCTCGGTGGGCTGATTTTATTTCAGCAACCAACTTCTTATTCGACCATATCTGAATGGAAACCTTGTCTAACGGCTTTTCTGTGCTGTCTGCAAGAAACAATTCGGTCACTTTACCTTGTAAAACAATTTTTGATTTACCAAACGTTTGGGCTTGAGTAACTTGACACAAACAGAAGAAAACTAAGAGTGAGAGTAAATTTTTCATATGGCTTTAATACCCCAAAGAAAGAGAAAAAGTCTGAGTTAGGAAAAAAAACTTAATAAAAGATGTAGGTACATTTAATGTATGTACATATATTTGCAGAGTGAAATCAATCGGAGAAGAGATACAACAATCAGAATTCAGCGATGTCTATCAAGAGTTAGGCATTAATATTCTCTTTACGGCTGCATGGTTCGGGGAGAGGAATAGGTTGGCTTTAAAGGATTACGATATTTCCTTGCCGCAATTCAACGTTCTACGGATTTTGCGTGGACAAAAAGGTCAGCCCATCTCTGTAGCAGGTTTGTGTGATCGAATGATTGACAAAAGCAGCAATGCTTCGCGCATAGTTGATAAGCTAGAAGCAAGAAAACTTGTTTCAAGAAGAGTTTGTGACAAAGACAGAAGGCAAGTGGATGTTGTAATTACGGATAAGGGAACCTCTATCTTGGAAGAATTAAATGAAAAGGTGCCCTCATTTAAAACAATTATGGCAAAACAATTGTCTACTAAAGACGCCGAGGTGTTGAATTTCGCTCTCGATCAAATTAGAAATCAGAAATAAATAAACAATAAAAATCAATCAAATGAAAAAGGCAATTTTAGCATTAATCGTAGCAATCGCCTCAGCTGCGGGAGTTCAAGCACAATTAGCAGATGGAAAGTACATCTTAGACTTCAACAAGAGTTCAATTGTTTGGAGCGCAAAGAAAGTTACGGGTAGCGGACACACAGGAACGGTTCGTGTTTCAAGCGGTGTAATATATGTAAAAGGAAATGCAGGTATAACTGGAAAAGTGAAAATTGATATGAACGCAATGGCTATTACAGACATTACAGATCCAGGAACAAACGCTAACTTCTTGAATCACCTGAAGAATGATGATTTCTTTAACACAGTTGCTTTTCCAGACGCCATGTTTGAAGTGACAAGTGTTCAAGTTGCTAAAGGAAACAACGGAACTACTCACAACGTGACTGGTAACATGACTATTAAAGGAATTACAAAAGCACTTTCATTCCCAGCGAAAATCACCGGTGGTGGAAATCAAGTTTTTGTTGAGGGTAGCGTGGCTGTTGATCGTTCTCAGTTCGACGTGAAGTACGGTTCTACTGCATTTTTTGATAACCTCGGAGACAAGGCAATCGACAACATCTTCACCTTAAACGTGAAGTTGGTAGGCGATTTGAAGAAATAAGTTTAGATTAGTTTAGGTCAGAAAAGGTCGTCATTCAGTGACGGCCTTTTTTGTTTTGTACTTGTCGTATAAAAAATACTTCAGGTCAATAGAGAAATAGCTTCCCGATAAACTCAACCACAAACGCTCTGAACCGGAAGTAGTTTCCACCAAGCCTTGCGAGCCTGCTATTCTTCCAAATGGACGGTGGAAGGAAGCGCCGATGTAATAATAGCCCTTCTTTTCGGTTCGATATTCAAATCCCAAATTGGATTGTGCGGCTAAAGCGCTCCATTTGATGCGGTATGTTTTTTGACTGAAATCGTAGTACGTCGAATCTACTTTTTCCGAGCTGAATGTCTCTGTTTCACTGGGGAAAAAGTCAATAGAAATTCCAGCGCTAGCATTCATGTACCAAGACTTTCCAAGCCTCACATAGATCAATGCTTGAATAGGGATTTCATAGGCAATGAATGTCATGTTTTGTTTCGAACTTACTTGAACACTGTCGTTTAAATCGAAACTAAGTGTATAACTTCTTTTCACGAAATTTAAACCCGTTTCCAGATTCCAAAACTTTCCCAGTGGTTTGCGAATGATTGATCCAAAGCTTATTCCAACATTTGATTTTGCGCTGTATGAAAAATTAGGAAGACTTGCTGTTTCTATGTCGGTATTCAAATAAGCATTGGGAACTATGGGTCTCAGTTGAAATCCAAATAAAATTTCATTCGCATTGGTCTTTTGTCCGAATACATTTTCAGACAAAAACATCAAACAAAAAATGAAAACTATTTTTTTTCTGAATTCCATTCGGTAACGTATTCAAGTGGTTTGCGATGATTCGTCGGCCATTCGCCTTCAACATAACCTAAATATACGATGCCTAGGCAACGTTGTTGTGTTGGCAGATTTAATGTTTGATTGAATTTTTCCGTTCTAATGAATCCGGGAGTGGCCCAAAAACTTCCGATTCCGTAGGCGGTAGCGGTGAGCATAAGATTTTGTATTGCACAAGCCACGGCGTATTCTTCTTCATGCAGGGCAGCATTTTCAGAGGATTCCATGCAGACCACAACCACCGCTGAAGTGCGGTTCAATCGCGATGCAATTCGTTCTCTCTTTACAGGCTGATCTTCAGGCATAAGTAAAGGAATATTTTCGCGCAGAGTCTCCATTCCCTCTTCCAAATAAACATGAAAACGCCAAGGTTGCGTAAGCTTGTGATTTGGCGCCCACACTGCGTTCTGAAGCATTTTTTCAATTTGCTCTTTGTGCACTTTACGTGTAGTGTAATGCTCGGGTGTTACGGTTCTTCTACTTTGAATGAGTCCGGTTATTTCGCTTAGATTGAATTTCATGTCTTGTTATGAATCGTGTTCCGCTATTTTTGTTCAAACTTAATCATGAAAACAATACTCATAACAGGAGCAGGCAGCGGAATTGGTGCCGCAGCGGCACATTCTCTTGCAGAAGAAGGAAACAACCGTTTAATTTTAGTGGGAAGGAACATAGAAAAACTGAATGCAGTGTTAGTAGAATTGCCGCATTCAGAGAATCACTGCATGCTTGCCGCCGACGTGCGAAATGCTTCCGCATTTCGCGAAGGACTCAAAAATATTTTAGGCGATGGAAGTTTAGAATGCGTTTTCGCTAACGCAGGCATCGGCGGAGAAAACGCCTACGGCGTAGATGATCGTTGGGACGAAATTGTTTCAATCAATCTTACCGGAACATACGTCACCATCATGGAATGCCTGCCATACCTCAGAAAATCAACGGCCACCTACAAACACATTCTTCTTACAAGCTCAATCCTCGCGCGTTTCGGTGTGCCGAATCACAGCGCCTACATTGCTTCCAAAACAGCAGTACTCGGACTCACTCGCGCTTGGGCCGTTGAATGGGCACGTGAACAAATTTTAGTCAACGCCATTACACCCGGATGGGTAGAAACGCAAATGTCGAAAGACAGCATTCAACGTCATGCAGATCGAAATCAATCGACCTATGATGCTGCCTACCAAGAACAAATGAACTACGTACCCACCGGAAGAATGGCGCAACCCGAAGAGGTAGGAAATTTTGTTGCGTTTCTTTTTTCAGGAAAACAAAATTCAATAACCGGACAAGCACTCGACATTAACAACGGAGCATACATGCAATGAAGAAGATTTCATTACTCACTTTAGCACTTGTTATTCTTGTTTCAAAGACTAACGCGCAATTCACTAAGCAAGATTCTACTGTGGTGAAAGGCTTTTATTCAGAGGCACTTTCAACAGCGCAAGCCTACAACGACTTGTACTACTTGTGCAAGAAAATCGGACACCGCATTGCGGGTTCAGAGGCTGCTGACAAGGCCATTCTATGGGGAGATTCAGTAATGAAATCAATTCCAGCAGATAATGTATTTCTCATGCCCGTAAAGGTTCCAAAATGGAAACGCGGTAAAAAAGAATACGCCGCCATTTACGTTGGTAAAAAGAAAACCGAAATTCCACTGCGCGCTTTGGGCGGTTCCGTAGGAACAAACGGCACCTTAAAAGCAGAGGTGGTTGAAGTGAAAGACTTCGATGACCTGAAAGCGAAAGGCGATCAAGTAAAAGGAAAAATAGTATTCATTAATAAGGCCTTTGATCCTGCTATCATCAACACCGGTTCTGCCTACGGAAATACTTCACCTATTCGTACGAACGGTGCTTCTGAAGCCGCGAAATACGGAGCAGTCGGATGCATCATTCGTTCATTGACTTCGGCCGACGATAAGTTTCCGCATACGGGAGCCATGCGCTACAAAGACGATGTGACAAAGATTCCAGCGGCTGCATTGAGCAGCCTCGATGCACATTTCCTTCACGAAGCGCTTCAATCAAATAAAAAAGTGCTCTTCGAAATGCGCATGGAATGCGAGCGTTTCGACAGCGTCATGCAATCGAACGTAATCGGAGAAATAAAGGGAAGTGTTTATCCTGAAAAAATTATTGTCGTGGGTGGACACCTCGATTCTTGGGATGTGGGTGAAGGCGCACACGACGATGGAACCGGTATTGTGCAAAGCATGGAAGTGTTGCGCATTATGAAGGCAACAGGATACAAGCCAGCATGCACCATTCGCGCGGTGCTATACATCAACGAAGAGTTCGGTAACGACGGTGGAGAGACCTATGCAAAAGTTGCGAAAGAAAAAGGATGGGAACACGTGGCTGCCATTGAAAGCGACGGAGGTGGGTTCACCCCGAAAGGCTTTAGTTGCGATGCGCAAGATGGTCAAGTTGAATGGGCGAAATCACTCATGCCGTTCTTTGAACCATACAACTTGTATTCCTTCAAAAGAGGATGGAGCGGAGTAGACATTGGTCCGTTGAAAAACGGAAGCACTATGCTCTTTGCGTTAATGGTAGACGGACAACGTTACTTCGATTTTCATCACACAGACAACGACCGTTTCGAAAACGTAAACAAACGCGAATTGGAATTGGGCGCAGCGTCAATGGCTTCGCTTGTTTACTTCATTGATCAGAAAGTTCAGAAAGAAACAACGCAGAAATAATTATCTGCCGTACATGTCTTTGTGCCAAGTATTGGCAAATGGTTTCCATTTGGAAGATTCCCATTCGCCAAAAGAAGCCACTGATGTATCAAGAACTAAGGTCTCATCGGTTAAACGATTTGCTTTTCGAAGCGCCCAAAAATGGGCTATGCTTTCCGTTTGAATCTCTTCATTCTCTTGGAACAATACTGTTAATCGATCGAATAGGTTTACGCCTAAGGCATCTCCTAGGCGAAGAATTTCTCTATTCAATTTATCTATGCTGCATCCGGAAGCGAGCATAATGTTTTCATCGGCAGCAACAACCAAAATTCGATTCATTTCAACCCAAGCTTTTCCAGCCATAGCTTTTCCATGATTGTTCCAACCTTGAAGAAATTTCCCCATTTCAGATTCAATGAAAACACATTGTTCCGAAGATAGAATTTTGTTTGAGGTGAACACCCAAAGTCGCGCGTGAGAAGCAAGTTGATTTTCCATAATTAGAAAGATCGATTAAACAATTTTTTTGCAGGAATGAAAATGAGCACCAACACGGGAGACTGCACAATGCCCATGATTCCGCGAACTGCCGGATATAAGGCTTCATTCTGATGGGTGATCTTCCCGAGAATGAACGCCAGCACAGCGAGAATTAGACAGACCCCTTCCACCAATAAAAACAATTGAATTTCTTTTTTATTGAATTGAAGAAAATACAGCGCGAGAATATTGAGCAAGGTGAATGAAGCTATGGAAACGAAGGTGATGACCCACTTCAATTTAGAAAGTTCCCCTTGGTTGAATGAGTAGAGTACCTCAATGGTTTCGTGGCTGTAATAATAATCGAAATTCGATTTGCTTTTTTCCGCAGTGAGCAAATCAATTTTTGTTTCAGCATTCTGGTTGAAAAATCCGGGAATTTGTGCGCCCTTTTCAAGAATGAAATTCACGTTCACCTTGGCTTGCTCTTGGTAAAAGCCAAGAGCAATCATTGCGATGGCTATCGCAACGAGTATGAATTTATTTTTCTTCGGGATTGCCATGTGCAGGGACATACATCTTCGACCACCACCACCAGAAGGCAAATACAACGGCATAAACCAAAGCGGTGAACGTGTAGTCGTGATTGAATGCGAGATAGTCTTCGTTCCAATAAACAATGAAAGCAAGCGCCATAATGCGCAGAACATTCATGAACTGGATTACGAACAGGCCTAGCGGAATGAACCAGAGTCTATTTTTGTTGGTTCCCGGATAGGCCGACACGAATATGATGAACAGGGCCATGAGTATCATTCCATCGCATGGAGCGCCCACCGTCACGCCTGCTGTGCCGTCAATGGCAATGTGGTTGCGGTAAAGTCCATCATCGAAAACGCGTAAATCGAAATTCAAAAGTCTTAAAAATGATTCTGCTCCGCGAACCAAAAGGTCTACAAGCATTTCATCAATAGCCGTTGAAGGAAGTAAATACAACTCATAAAAAAAATACCATCCGAAATAAAGGATGGTACCAATGACAAAAAATCGAATGAGTGGATTTTTCACTGAATGGGTTAAGAAGCTTTTTTCTTTTTAAGGTCGAAGGCTTTTTTTCCTCCAAGGGCTGCTCCAGCAGCTATTAAAAGACTAACTCCGCCATCGATTGGACAAACTGTTCCGAAGGGGCCACCACATGGCGCAGCTCCACCACTAGTCGGAGGGGGAGGAGGCTGACAAGTTCCGATCGCTGCTATGCAGAAAAGGAAAATTGACAAAACGAGTAATTTTCTAAAACGGTTCATGTCACAAATATAACAGACTTTAATTATTTCCACGCCCATTTGGGTTAAAATCTTCATTATTGCTTCGCTTCCTTTATATTTGTCACTCTCAGGAGAACCCCATGGCAGAAACTAAATCGAATTTTCTAGACGCTGACGACCTCAGGCCGATAATGCGGTTCCTGAACAAAAGTTGGTTTTGGATTGTGGGGTGTGCGCTTATTGCATTCGTAGCTGCCTACTTTTATACACACAGACTTCCAAGTATTTACGCGTCGAAAACTGAGATTCTTTTACGCTCTTCAGAAACATACGATTATCAAAAAAGTATGTACAGTGAATTGGGCTACATCTCGCTTATGCAGGACGTTACGAACCAAAAGAGAATTATTGCCTCTTACGACATCGTAGAAAAAAGTCTGGAAAAGTTAGATTACACCATTTCGTATTATCTCGTTGGAAGGGTAAAAACCTTACAAGTAGACGAGTTCGATGCTGTAAAAGTTAAATGCGACTGGAAAAAAATGGCTTCCGGCATGTACAATGTTCCCATGAACATTAAAGTTTTAGACATGGGGCATTATGAGCTGAGTTATGAATATGCTGGTAAACTAACTTCAGCTTCTTACGAATTTGGCAAGGAGTATATGGAGCAGTTATTTACCATTCAATTGGATCTTGCTCAGCATGTAGATGAATCAAGACTGTCAACAGTTACAGATCAAAGCTTCCAGATTCGCGTAAGGCCAATGAAGCAGCTGGTAGACAAATACATGGGAGCTCTGGTCATAGAGAATGTGGAGTATACAAGTATTCTTACCCTGACCTGTCAAGACGAGCTGCCTACACGAGCAAAAACATTTTTAGATACGCTTGCAAAAGTGTACATCGATTATACGTTGTACAACGAAATTGCCATTAATGAAAATACTCAAGCGTACATTGACATTCAAATCAATAAAATCGTTAAGATTATTGATTCCTTGGAATTGGCAATGGAGCTGTTCAAAGACGCTCGAGATATTCTTGATTTAAGTAAAGAGCAAGATGCGGCATTTGCGGCATTGACTAGCTCAGACGTGACTCTGCGCGATTTACAATTGAGAAGGGAGTCTATTCAAGGACTGGAGAATTTCTTGTTGAAGGAACCTGACCGTGCTGTTATTCCTCCAATGAATTATTTACGTGAAGAAGACATAACCTTAACAGAATTGGTGAAGGATCTTTTCCAACTGAAACAAAAAAGGAGCTCCTTATTAGTAGATGTTAAATCACCTGACAAACGTGTTCAACGGGTAGATTCAACGCTTCAAACCATTCGAAATAGTATTTTCAAATACACGAAGGACACCAAGGTGGCCATTGATCAGCGAATTGCAGATTTGAAATTGCAGATTTTAGATTTGGAGGCTGAGTTAGCAAACATTCCTAAAAGTGAGCGGGACTTGATGTCTATAGAGCGTAAGTTGAAAGTCAACGAAGAGCTCTATACATTTTTATTGGAAAAGAAAGCCAATACTGTCATTGCTCGCGCCGCAATCATTCCTCAAACAAGTGTTATTGAAGCAGCTCGGAACATGGGAGTTGTGGGTCCAGACCGCCAGAGTATTATTTACCTTTGGATTGGAGTCGGAATATTAATTTCGCTACTGATTGGTCTTATTCGCATGGTGTTTTTCGAGCACATCGAGCACTTGCGTGAGTTGAAACAATTGACGAAACTTCCTGTCATAAGTGGTATTCCGAATTACGAAGAAATTGAAAGAGACCCTATCGCCATCGATGCTAACCCACGTGGAAATGTAAGTGAGGCTTTCCGAACCCTTCGAACGAATTTGCAATACCTTCTTCCCGATAGCGGACACAGTCTTATTCTTATTTCATCGCTCCATCCCGGAGAAGGAAAAACATTTGTTTCAACAAACCTTGCCGCCACTTTGGCGAAAGCATCGAAGAAGGTGCTGCTTTTAGACTTTGACTTGCACAAGCCGAAAGTCCATAAGATGTTCCGCACCACCAACATGCAAGGGGTGAGTACCTTTCTTATTGGAAAGGCAACCTTAGAAGATTTGATTTTTCAGTCAGATATCGAAAATTTAGATGTTGTACTTGCGGGCCCCGTTCCTCCAAATGCTTCCGAGCTTTTGCTTAATTCAAGAGTAGATGAGCTCTTAGCAGAAGGATTGAAACGTTATGACTACGTAATTATTGATACTCCGCCGATCATGCTTATTACAGACAGCTTGGTGCTCTTGTCTAAAGTTGACCGAGGTATTTTGGTAATGAATACGCTCAAGGCCACGAAACAAGGGGTCAGCTATTTGGAAGATGTACTCACGCAGAACAGTATATCAAACACCAGTATTCTTTTGAATAACATTAAGCAAAAGCGCTGGAGATACTACTATGGCAAGTATGCCTACCGTTACGGATATGGCTACGGATATGGTTATGGATATGGCTATGGATACGGTTATGGATACGGTTATGGTGGTTATGGTGAAGAAGGAAAGGCCAAGGGTAAGAAGAAGAAAGATAAATAATAGCGTAAGCCATGGTATCGCTCATTATTACGACCTACAATTATGCCCATTATATCGAACGCGCTATTCGCAGTGCGCTTGATCAATCGCTCGCAAAATCGGAATACGAAATCATTGTTGTCGATGATGCCTCAACAGATGCTACTTCCCAGATCCTGGAGAACTATTCTGACGTTGTAAGGGTATTTAATCTAAGTGAGAATTTGGGTTTAGCAGGTGCTCGGAATTATGGAATTCGCAAGGCACGTGGACAGTTCGTTGCATTTTTAGATGCAGACGATTACCTGCATTCGGAAGCGCTTCGCGTACAGAATTTATTCCTCAACGAGAACAACGCCTTCGATGCGGTGGCAATAGATTATTTTGTGGTGAATGAAAGAGGGCAGCACCTTGAACACATTTCTTCGAGCGAGAAACCTATTGCTTGTGGAATAATGTTTCGAAAAGACTATCTCTTCAACATTGGACTCTACGACGAGAATTTCACGGCGCGTGAAGAGGAGGATTTAAGGATTAGGTGGGAGCAAGCGGGTTATGGAATCTATCACATTCCAGTGCCGTTGTACAGATATCGCATGCACGAAAATAACCTCACGAAAGACAATCAGAAAATGACTGACTCTCAACTGAAATTAAATCAGAAGCACAACAGATGATTAAATTTTTAGAGGGAAATCAAGTCTATCTGCGTCCGCTGACCATTGAAGATGCAAACGAGATTTATCTGAAATGGTTAAACAACGCGGAAGTAACGCGGGGTTTGGCTTCTGGTTATTTTCCAATCACACAACAAGAGCTTATCAATTATGTAAACGGTGCCCTGGGGGATCAGAATACAATCTTTTTTGCGCTGTGCGAAAAAGAGAGCAATCGGCATATCGGAAATGTGAAAGTAGACCGCATCGATTGGATGGCTCGGAACTGTGAACTCGGTTTAATCATTGGTGAAGATTCTGCACGCGGAAGAGGCTTGGGATTTGAGTCCATGAACCTTGTTATTCAATACATATTTGAAGACTTAAACTTGAATAAAATCACCCTTGCCGTTTTTGAGAACAATCCGAGTGCTTTGAAATTGTATGAAAAACTTGGCTTTCAAGTTGAAGGAAGATTTGTGAATCACGTGTTTAAAGAGGGTAGGCTTTGGGATAAAATCTACCTTTCATTATTCAATCCGAAAAAATAATGAATCTCGCGCTGCTTCAAGCCCGAATGGGTTCCACCCGGTTACCCGGAAAAGTGTTGAAGGAAATAAACGGTATTCCAATTATTCAGATTCTTATCAATCGCGTTTCTCAAGCGAAGTGTATCGATAAAATTGCAGTGGTAACATCGACGAATGATGAAGACGATGAACTTGAAAATTATTGCAATCAAAACAACATTTTAGTTTTTGGAGGTTCAGATTGGGATGTCCTCGATCGTTTCTATTCAGCAGCGAAATTTTTCGGAGCGAAGGAAGGCGACAATATCATAAGATTAACGAGCGACTGCCCAACCCATCATGGAAGCACCGTGGATTGGGTCTTTGAGCAATTTTTTAAATTCGGAGTAGATCTGTTTTCCAACAGTAACGAAGCCCCCCTTTTCTTAGAAGATGGATTCGATGTGGAAGTGGTAAGATTCGCCGTTTTAGAAAATGCATTTCAAAACGCGAAACTTCACAGTGAACGTGAGCATGTTATTCCATATGTGAAAAATTCAAAAAAATTCACCTTGGGTTTCCGCAAGATGAATGACAATTGTAACTACAAGCTATCTGTTGATACTCCAGCTGATTTTTCTTTTGTTGAAGCAATTTTTTCCGAATTTGGAACCCGCGATTTTGACATTCACGATGTTGTACATTTGTTAGAATCGAAACCGGAATTATTAAAGATTAACGAAGAAAGCATTATCAATGCTGGCTACGCGAAATCATTACGAGAAGATAAAATTGTGAAATGAAAACGATCACCCTTCCACACATTACCAACTTCGCCAAGAGCGATGAGTACAGAAATAAAATTCATGATTTAATTCCTGGGGGGGCACATACTTATTCCAAAGGTGACGATCAATTCCCCATTAAATCACCAGCTGCTATTACTCACGCCAAAGGTGTTTATTGCTGGGATTTAGATGGAAACAAATATCTAGATACCCTTATGGGTTTGTATTCTGTTTCTTTGGGACATGCCTACGAGCCTGTTTTAGAGGCGGTGAAAAAGCAACTCGAGAAGGGTGTAAACTTTACACGTCCGAGCGTTATTGAAATGGAAATGGCAGAGAAGTTTCTCTCGCTTGTTCCCCAGCACGACATGATCAAGTTCGCGAAGAACGGTTCTGTTGCTACAACAGCGGCCATTAAACTTTCTCGCGCATACACTGGAAAACATTTGATTGCTCGCCCTGCTGAACACCCGTTCTACAGCTACGACGATTGGTTCATTGGCTCTACCGCATGTGACTTCGGTATTCCCAAAGAAATTAAGCAGTTCACCATTACGTACAAGCAAGATTCGTTGGAAGACTTGGAACGCATGTTCAATGAATATCCGGGACAAATAGCCTGTGTCATTTCAGAACCTGAAAAATGGAATGTTCTAGAACCTGATTTTTATAAGAAGGCCATTGACCTTGCTCACAAGAACGGTGCAATGTGGATCATGGATGAAATGATTACGGGATTCAAATCTGATTTTCCAGGATCCATAAAAAAATTCAATGCAGAACCCGATTTCTGCACATGGGGAAAAGGCATTGCAAACGGATTTTCTTTCTGCGCCCTTACGGGCAAAAAGGAGATTATGGAATACGGCGGTATTCGAAGAAAAGGCGAACCAAAAGTATTTTTAGTAAGCACCACACACGGTGGTGAAACGCATGGAATTGCCGCTGCTCTAGCCACAATTAATGTGTTTGAAAACAATCCAGTTATTCAACACAACCACGCCATTGGAGATTACTTCATGAACGGTGTGAAAGGAATTTTATCTCGAAGAAAATTGGAAGATTATTTCGAGTTAACCGGATTCAATTGGTGTGTAGGATTGGTGGTGAAGAATCAGAAGAAAGAACCTTGCATGTTCTACAGAACCCTGTTCATGCAGGAAATGATTCAACGCGGTGTTCTTTATCAGGGAATTCTTTCTCCAAGTTTCTCGCATACACAAGACGATATAGATTTTATGTTAGCTGCTTTCGATGAAAGTTGCGAAGTGTTTGAACGCGCGTTGGAAGACGGCGTAGAGAAGTATTTAGTGGGTGAAGAAATTAAGCCTGTTTTCCGAAAAATTAATTAACATGGAACCACTTCGAACAACAGACGCAACGCAAATCGACTTCAAGAAAAAATTCGATTTAACGGACAAAGTTATTGTCATTACCGGTGCATGCGGATTGGTGGGAAGAGCCTTCTGCGAAGCTGTTGCGCAATTCGGAGGAATAGTTGTTGCGGCTGATATTGAATTAGCGAATCCGGTTCAATTTGCGAGTGAGGTTGCTGCACGCAACAATACAAAAGCACTTGGTTTTGTCCTCGATGTGGCCAACAGATCTTCTGTTGAAGCGTTGAAAGAAAGCGTACTGTCTTCTTTCGGAAGAATTGACGGATTGGTGAATGCGCATCAGAATAAGACGCATTTGAAATTCGAGCCGTTTGAAAGTGTGTCCGATGAAAATTGGGACACTGTTGTAGATGTGAATTTGAAAGGCACGTTTTTAATGTGTCAAATTATTGGCTGCCACATGGCAGAGAACGGCGGCGGAAGTGTTGTGAATATTCCTTCCACCTACAGCGTCGTTGCACCGAATCAGAATTTATACAAAGGAACATCCTTGGGTTGTCCCGCCGCTTATAGCGCCTCGAAAGGCGGTATTGACGCACTTTCCAGATACTTGGCTTCATACTGGGCAACGAAGAAAGTGCGTGTAAATATGATTACTCCACACGGTGTGTGGAACAATCATGAAGTGCAATTCGAAGAAAATTTCGCGCGCTTCTCTCCCATGGAAAGATTGAGTTACAATCACGAAGTGGCAAGCGCGCTCATTTATTTACTCAGCGATGCTTCCTCGTATGTTACCGGAGATAACATGAAGGTTGAAGGCGGTTGGACCGTTTGGTGATATGCAGGAAAAATTAGCGACATATTTTGAAAAGCTTTGGCCCATTTGCCGAAGCATCACAGGAAACGGATTGCGCGAATCGTTTCGCACTCTGCAAGAAATTGTTCCGTTCGAATTAACCGAAGTTCCAACCGGAACCCAAGTGCACGATTGGGAAATTCCGAAAGAATGGAACATTCAAGACGCATTCATCCTTACCCCAGATGGAAGGAAAGTTGCCGATTTCAAATTGAATAATCTACACGTGTTGAATTATTCAACTCCTGTCGACATGGAAGTCACTCACGAAGAACTTTCGAAACACATCTTCACACTTCCAGAACAGCCAACAGCCATTCCATATGTGACTTCATACTACGAAGAGAAGTGGGGATTCTGCCTTTCGCACAACGAGTGGATTTCCCTTCCAAAAGAAGGAATGTATCGCGTGGTTATTCAATCGGAATTAACTCAAGGTAGCCTTACATATGGTGAAGCAATACTTAAAGGCGATTCAGAAAAAGAAATTCTTTTTTATTCTTATTTGTGTCATCCAAGCATGGCGAACAACGAGCTCAGCGGTCCTTTGGTCTTAGCCATGCTCTATGAAAAACTGGCCGCCCTTCCACAAAGAAAATATACCTATCGATTTGTTCTTGCGCCGGAAACCATTGGTTCAATTGCATACTTGTCGAAGAACGGACAAGCGTTGAAAGAAAAGCTTCAAGCAGGTTGGGTACTCACGTGCTGCGGCGATGCTGGAAAAATTCATTACAAGAATTCACGCCAAGGAAACGCATTGGTAGACCGCATTAGCAAACACATTTTAAATCAACTCCCACTGCAGTGGAACGATTTAGAATTTTCTGTGGGAGGAAGCGACGAGCGTCAGTTTTGTTCTCCAGGCTACAATTTGCCTGTGGGTTCATTCATGCGCTCGCCTTACCAGCGTTATGCGCAATACCACACATCTTTGGACAACCGCGATTTCATTTCCATTCCTGCTATGGAAGAGGGAGTAGAAATTTTATTCCAAATGGTATTGGCCCTTGAAATAAACGAAACCTACGAAGCAGTTGTTCAATACGGAGAACCGCAATTGGGTAAGCGCGGATTGTATCCGACTTCGAACATGCCGAACACAGACCAGCGACAAATGATTCACAACATGATGCACCTCATCAATTGGTCAGACGGTGAACACGATTTGTTAAGCATAGCTGAAAAAAAAGGCACTGCTATGTTTTATTTTGCCCCTTTGGCTAAACTTTGCGAAGAGAAGGGTGTTCTTAGAAGGAAGTAACCCGTTTGAATTGTACATTTGCATCTTAAATTTTTTAAAATGAAATCATTAGTAGAAGCTTTTCCAACACATTTGAAAGAAGCCTTGGCAATAGGTCAAAGCGCGACATTCACAAACACCGACAAACAATTTGAGAACATTGTTATCTCTGGTTTAGGAGGTTCAGGTATCGGCGGAAAGATTGTTTCTCAATTGGTAGCAGACGATTGCTGCCTGCCTATTCTTTGCACGAACGACTACGTTCTTCCTGCATTCGTAGGCCCTAAGACATTGGTTATTATTTCTAGTTATAGCGGTGAAACAGAAGAAACTGTTGCAGCATACAACGAAGCGAAAGCAAAAGGCGCAACCATTTCTTGTATCACAAGTGGGGGTAAAATTGCAGCAGCAGCGGCAGCAGACGGATACAACTGCATCATTATTCCGGGTGGACAACCGCCAAGAAGTATGTTCGGTTATAGCTCTGTTCAAGTGTTATTCACTTTAAAGGCATACGGAATTTACAACGGAAATTTCGAAGCGGAAATCAGCAATTCAATCGATTTGATTCACGCTGAAATCGCGAACATTCGCACCGAGACGAAATCAATCGCAGAGAAAATTGTTTCTCGCATCCCTGTATTGTACAGCGAAGCGAGCTACGAAGGCGTTGCTATTCGTTGGAGACAACAGATCAACGAGAACTCGAAAATGCTTTGCTGGCACCACGTTTTCCCAGAGATGAATCACAACGAGTTGGTGGGCTGGACAGGCGGAGACAACCGCGTTGCGGTGTTAATGCTTCGCACAGAAGATGATCACAAGCGTTCACAAATTCGCATGGACATCTGTAAAAAATTAATGGCTGAAAAGTGCGATACGATTATTGAAATCCACGCGAAAGGTTCAAGCAGACTTGAAAGAGCTTACTACTTGATTCACTTAGGTGACTGGTTAACAATAGATCTTGCTGAATTGCGTAACGAAGACGCTACGGCTATTCCAGCAATTATTTTCTTGAAAAACGAGCTTTCGAAAATATGAGTAAACCCGTTGTTTCCTTCAGAGATTTAGGTCTTGCGCCCTACAAGGAAACATGGGATTTTCAGGAAGAGTTGTTTGAACGAAATGTTCAACGAAAACTTCAAAACAGATTAGAAGGAAAAGCCGACGGAGAGGGAACAGAAGATGTTCTTCTCTTCGTTGAGCATCCTCATGTATACACCTTGGGAAAAAGCGGAGACGCATTTCATTTGCTCGTTTCTGAAGAGAAACTTAAGGAGATCGGTGCAACCTACTATCCCATCAACAGAGGCGGAGACATTACCTACCACGGACCAGGACAAATAGTGGGATATCCGCTTTTAGATCTCGAACACTTTTTCACTGACATACACAAGTACATGCGTTACTTGGAAGAAGCAATCATTCGAACCATTGCACATTACGGACTTGAAGGTGGAAGAATTGATGGATTGACTGGTGTTTGGCTCGATATCGATGATCCAAAGAAATCTCGAAAAATTGCAGCGCTCGGAGTAAAGTGCAGCCGTTGGTTAACTATGCACGGATTCGCCTTCAACGTGAATACAGACTTGAATTACTTCAACCACATTGTGCCTTGTGGAATTACAGATAAAAAAGTAACCAGCCTTTCAAACGAATTGGGTCGAGAAATGGACATGGAAGAGGTGAAGCGAATTCTACTTCAAGAATTGGCGGATGTTTTTCAATTCGAAACACAAATTCAACAATAAGTATTAAAATTTCAAAGTGAATATCGTACGCTCTAGGGCAGCGCTTTTCGTATTCAAAACCTTACATTTGTGTTATGGAATCATTTTTCGCTGCATTTACAACCGTGCAAGGTTGGATAGACTTGTTGACCTTGGTCATTATGGAAATTGTCTTGGGTATAGACAACATCATTTTCATTGCCATTGTAACAGGATTTCTTTCGTCTAAATCAGATCAAACAAAAGCGCGGAGAATAGGACTTTCATTCGCACTTATATTTAGAATTGCACTGTTGTTCACGCTCTCTTATTTAGCGCATTTACAAGAGCCGTTCTTCACCTTGGGTGGTTATCCTGTTTCGGGAAGAGGCATTGTGTTGTTAGCGGGAGGAATGTTTTTAATCATTAAGACCTTCAATGAAATTCGACATAAATTCTTAATCGCAGATAACGAAGAATCTGAGAAGTCTAGAAAAATCAATTTGTTTCAAGCCATTATTCAAATTACCATTATAGACATTGTGTTTTCATTCGATTCCATCATTACTGCTGTGGGCTTGGTAGAGCACGTGCCAATTATGGTTGTGGCCGTTATCATAGCCATGTTCGTCATGTTGGCATTCGCGCCTTACGTGAGTGCATTCATTGAGAAGTATCCAACATTGAAAATGTTGGCGCTGGTGTTCTTAGTTGTTATCGGATTGAATCTAGTGGCTGAAGCTTGCGAAAGCGCGCATTTGATTCACATTCCTGAATATGTCAATGTGAAAATGTATTCTTATGTTGCCTTTGCTTTCGCTCTAACGGTTGAGTTGTTGAACATTCGTCTTCATCACGTAAAAGAGCGTAAGAGCAACGCATGATAATCATTGAAAACACTCTTGTAAGCGAAGACTTATTCGAAGAACATTTTGTTTGCGATCTGTCTGCGTGCAAAGGAGTATGTTGTGTGGAAGGAGACAGCGGAGCTCCTATTGGGGAAGACGAAATTCCAATTTTGGAACAGGAGTGGGAAAGCGCAAAACCCTACATGGTTCCTGAAGGAATAGCGGCTATTGAACGCGAAGGACTTTATCAAGTAGACGAAGATGGTGACATCGTTACCACCTTAGTATCTGACAAGGGAGCTTGTTCTTTTGTTCATTACAGCCAAGATGGGACAGCGTTGTGCGCTTTGGAGACGGCGTGGAAAGCGGGCGAATCGAAATTCAGAAAACCAATCTCGTGTCATTTGTATCCCATTCGCTTAACGAAGTTGGCCGATTATGTTGGATTGAATTATCACCGCTGGCCCATTTGCGCGCCAGCGTGCGAGTGCGGATCGAAGTTGCAAGTGCCGGTGTACAGATTTCTAAAAGATGCAATAACAACAAAGTTTGGTGAAGCGTATTTTCAAGAATTAGACGAACACTACAAGGCATGGAAAGCACAAAGAGAAGCATAATTCTTTTTTTTCTATTCTTATTTGTCGCCCCCGTTTTTTCGCAAGAATGGGTGAAAGTCAACTGCGTTTTCAATACTGAAGACGGTGATATCGTTTCCGATTTCAGGGAAGGAACAGCGCTTGTGGTGAGTGCACGATTAAAGCAATCTTACGGACAGGGCACCATGCAAACCACGCGCATCAATCGATTGCATAAAATAGATTTGTACACTGAACGCGAAGAAACATTCTTTCCAAAAGATTGGAACTTCGACGAAGGGGTTTCATGCTTTGGAGACAACAAGAATGAACTGTTTTTTCAGACTGAATTAGACGAACGAGGAACACTTTCAAATTCGTATAAAATATTTCTTTGGGATTCTACATTAACCTTTAAAAGTGTTGGCGCTCCTGTTGAAATGGCAGGAAATACAGGTGAAGGTAGTTTTGATAATATTAACCCCACATACGATCCCATTGAAAAATTACTCGTTTTTTCAAGCAATCGCTCAGGTGGATTTGGAGCGCATGATTTGTATGGATGTTATCGAATGGAAAAAGGTTGGGGTCCTGTTTTCAATTTAGGACCCGGTGTAAATACTTCTGACAATGAATTGGGTGCAACACTCTTTCAAGGCAGTCTGTATTTTTCAAGAATGGGGTTGGAAGATAATTTGAAAATGACCTTGTATTCGGCTTTGCAAAAAGAAGCTTTTCATAATGCAACGAAGCTGCTTGCTCCCTTCAACAACGAAAATGGAGACGCCTGGAAAATCGTATTCGTTTCAAATAATGAAGCCTATGTTTCGCGCGAAAAGCAAATTGAACATTACATACTTCCACAAAAAAGTAAAGAGGTTCAATTTAGATTGAAGGAAGGAACGCGGGTATTACCAAACATTGGCCTTTCCGTTGTTTCTATTGGAAGTGGAGAACGTTCCGATTTGAAATCGAATGCCGAAGGATTAACAGCTTTATTCAGCCTTTCATTGGAAACGAAATACAAAGTCAGTATTCAGGAGAAAGATTGGGAAATTCTGAAAGCAACGGGTAATGGAAAGGGCTACAGGGCAGAGCTTATCGATGAATTCGGAAATATCATTCGTGTGTTTAAGTTCGATTCGAATGGAAATTTTCAATTTGAATTACTCGATTTTGTATACACGAATTTGACTTTGTTGGAAGAAGTTGATCGAAGTAGATTGAATGTATCAAAGGTGGAAGCATCAGTCCACACAAGCGTTTCAACAAAGAAATATTTCTTCCCGGTGAATGAAAGTTCACTGAATGAAATTCAGAAAATAGATCTTCGCAATTGGTTGAGAGATCAAGCCAATTCAACATTTACCATTAGCGGATTCGCAAGTTCAGATGGAAGTTCAAGGCGAAATAAGGAATTGGCTAATAATAGAATTCAAGCGACCAAGCAATGGCTAATTGCAAATGGAATTCCAGAAAAAAACATAAAAATTAAGGTCTTAGGTATTAACGAAAACGGAGAAAAAGGACGTCGCGTAGAGCTTGAGGCGATTCCATTATCTTCGCATTAACAACACAAAACATCATGTTTGAAAAACTATTTCCAAACCGCGAATTAAGAATAGTAAAAGGTAAACTTGTTCAAAGCGGAACTTCGCATATAGATGGACAAGAAGATAGAGGTGCCCAGCGTTGGGTGAAGGTGAATGAAGAAGTTATTACGCGGGTTAGCGATGGCTTGTATCATGCGCAATGGGACGATGAAGTGGTGGTGGTTTGCGATAAATACAACTATATGGTTGGATATTGGAATTTGACAAAGACTTCGGGTAGTGATCCGAATTATTCTGCTTCCATTGGATCAACGGCATTGGTTACGCTAGTTGTTTTAGCGTCGATGCTTTTCAATTTCATTCCAATGAAAGATCCTCTGAAAGGTGATATCATTACTTCCTTCTACAATTACATTTGGAAGGATGAGTTTTTTGTAACCAATTGGTGGGCGACCGCAACTATTATTGGAGTATTCGGATTGTACGGATTTATTTGGACGCCGATTTATGCAATTGGTCACGTGAGGCGAGAGCGTCAGGCTGCAGCCATGTTAGCTCCGCATAGAAACAATATCGGGTGAAATTCGGGAAATTAGATAGCGTAGATCATCTTAATTTTTCACTTGAGGTTCCACTTCAAGACTATTCTTTTCTACCGAACGTTCATTCGGTTAATCTGGAAATAATTGTTGGAGGAACGGTTTGGGGAGTTCCGCAGTGGAAGGGGACACACTTTCCCGCCAAGACGAAGCCAACAGAGTTTCTTCACTACTATTCAAGACTTTTTCCGTGTATTGAATTCAACGGTTCGCACTATCGTATTCCTACAGTTGCGCAGGTAGAGAAGTGGGTTGGGCAAGTCCCCGAGAATTTTTTATTCTGTCCGAAATTTCCACAAAGTATTTCGCACTGGCGACAATTTCAAAATTGCGAACGCGAGTCCGATCAATTTATGGAAGCACTTTTTGCTTTTGGGAATAATTTGGGAACGACATTCATTCAGCTCCCTCCGCATTACAGTCCTGCAAAGGCAGAACCTCTATTACGTTATCTGGAAAAACTTCCAACAGATGTTCGCTATTCTATTGAAATGCGTCACCCTGATTGGTTCGTTGGAAATGTATTGGAAGAGTATGCCGAAGAATTTAAAAAGCTGAATGTTGGATTAATAGTGTGCGACACCGCTGGACGAAGAGATGCTGTGCACATGCGATTGACCAGTGATGAGTTGGTGATTCGTTTTGGTGGAAATGATTTGCATGCGAGCGATGAGGTTCGCATGAACCAATGGGCGCAGCAGCTTCGAGATTGGGAAAAGATTGGATTGAAGAAATGCTATTTCTGGATTCATCAGCCCGACAGTTTACACACCATAGAATCGATGAATGAATTCAAGGAAGTACTTTCCAATTACAAATAGATACAGCCGCCACACGTGTCTTTAGAAGCGCCTGTAACTTCTGAGAGTGCTGTCGGCTGCTCCAAGAGTCGAAGGGCGCCTAATAGGGCGAAAATGAGCGCTTCTTTGTATTGCACTGTGTCGGTGTCGGGAACAACCACAGAAAGATCGGTCTTTGCCTGAATAGACTCGATAAGAAATTCGTTGAAAGCGCCTCCTCCAGTAACTAAAACACTTCCTGTCCAACCTTCAAAAATTTGGGCTATTTGCACCGACATGTGTTCGGTGCATGTCGCTAATAAATCACGGATGGTTAATTGCGATGAGCCAAGCAAAGGAAGGAAGTGACGTTCGAACCATTCTTTTCCCAATGACTTCGGAAGTTCTTGTGAGTAGTAAGAAAGTGAATTTAGTTTTTCAAGAAGTTCAATATTCACAACACCGCGTCTTGCCATTTCGCCGTTGGCATCGAACGGATATCCGGTTTGCTCAGCCAATAAATTCAAGGCCATATTCGCCACACACACATCGAAGGCATTGAGGTCGCCCATAAGTGTGTAAGAGACATTTGCAATTCCGCCAATATTCAAACAAAAATCGTATTCACTGAATAACAAGCGGTCGCCAATCGGAACCAACGGAGCGCCTTGTCCGCCGTGGGCAACATCTGTTGTTCTAAAATCACAAACGGTTTTAATTCCTGAATTTGCAGCAATGTGTGCGCCGCTTCCGATTTGAACGGTTAGCGATTCACCGGGCTGATGGAAAATAGTATGTCCGTGAGAGGCTACGGCGTCGGCAGTTAGATTACGTTCAGTTAGAAATCGCTTGACTTGCTTTCCAGAATAAATACCGAAATCAACGTTCAGTTGCGCCAATTCAAGCGCAGACATTTTATGAGCTCTGCGGAAAATATCTCTCCATGATGCGTCGTAAACCACTGTTTCAGCGGCAACAATTTCGTAATCCCATTTTCCTTCGTTGAAGGAAAGATCGCACAATGCAATGTCCAATCCATCGAGACTGGTTCCGCTCATGAGTCCAACAATTCGAAAGGTTTCCATAGGTTGCAAATATAAGAGGGCGGAATGATCCGCCCTCTCAGTATCTAAATCAGAAGAAGATTATTTGATAATGATCGTCTTTGTCCAAAGATTCGTGTCGTTTGAAACTTTACATACATAAGTTCCAACAGCCAATGAAGGTAAAGAAACTTGATTCATTCCTGCGTTCAAATATTCGGTGTGAACCAATTGTCCTTGCGCGCTGTAAATATTCAAAATTGATTTTCCAGATTGAACTGGAACACCTACCCAAAGGTTGTATGATGCAGGGTTCGGATAAACGCTCATGTCATTGTTCGTCTCATCTTCAACACCAACCAAACTCCATGTTGCCATGAATTCTTGAAGGTAAAGATTCGCAATGCGCGCATCGTGAACAACAACAGTGTTTTCGTCGTTAGTTGTTTGTGCTGCGCTGCTCCAGTTGTGACTTCCAGTAAGAACTGTAGGGTCTGAATCCAATGTGCTGTGATCGACAATGCAATACTTGTGGTGAAGATCATAAGGAATCGCTTCGTGTGAACGAATGTCTTGTCCTGCTGCTTGCAAGTATGCAAACTCTGAAGATGGATCTGATGTTTGCTCCATCATACCTCTTACTAAAACAAGGAATAAATCATCTTCAGCGATAATAGCATCGGCAATATCTGCGCGTGTGAAAGCAAGAATTGCGTAATCTAAATTGGTATCTGTCGTTTGCATGGTCTTGATAATTGCACCGTTTGCGTTGTCGGTAGGAGAGAAATAACTTTCAACTTTAATGTCGTTAGGACCCATTACGTATTGCAATGGCGTGTTGTTTGTTTTACTAGCACCAAATACCCCATTCGGATTTCCCGGCTGTGCGCCAGATCCACCCCACATCTCTTCAAACTCTAAGCGATATCCGCGGGCAATACTTTGGTCTTGGAAGATGATAATGTTGTTGAAGTCGTTATACATGTTGTTGTCTGTCCAGTTGGTAGACCCTGTAAACACCCATGAATTCGCAGCTGAATCTGGATCAACAACAATGAATTTGTTGTGCATGATTCCGGTCCCAGAAGTGTTAATTCGCTCAACAATAGGAATATTTGGATCTAAAAGGGATTGACCTAGTTGAGCGGTAGAGCCATCGGCAACAATGCGCACTTGCACACCAGCGTTATATCTGTTGTTGATTGCATTGGCAATAGTCACATCATCTGTGAAGTTATAGATTGCAATGTCAACGGCTTGTTGAGCGCGAAGAATGTATGCTGCGATAGTGTCGTTTGTTAACGTACCCAAAGAGATTGCGTTTTCGATTGTTGCATAACTATTATCTACTTGACGCGTGAAATAAGTACGAATTTCACCAGAACTTAAACTCTTTGTAGCGTATGGACGAACACTGCTTGTGCTTGAACCATCAACGTTTGAAGAAGTTACAGATGCGTAGTAAATGGTTCCAGGCTGTAAGCCAGGGATATTCACAACGTGACTCGTTACACTTTCATTGATGTAAACTGTTTGACCCAATGAAGGTGTTAAACCATAATTCACTTCACTGTCTCCACCATTGTTGGTTGTCCAGTTTAAATCGAAAGACGACGTTGTGATATTGGTTTGCGTAACTGTGCCAATAATTGCAACACCTGGAGGAAGAATGAAATCATTTTCATCGCGAGGAAGGATTTGGTATCCAGCATCGAAAGGCGCAGTTGCGTCGAATTGCGAAACAATTCCGACTAGCGTAATTGCGCTTGCTGGAAGATTCGTTCCAACTAAAACACTTCCAGCGCGAATGTAGATAACACCCGATTGTCCGTTAGCTAAATAAGTGTATGTAGAGTTTGCTGAGATTACAGAACCAGCCAAATCGAAAACAACGTTATCGACTGTTACCAACTCACCCTCGTAATCTTCAGCAATCATATTTGGAGTAACCAATTGATTTGTAGGAAGAGTATTGTTTGATGAGTTTACAGATACAGCTGTTAGTGTTGGTCCTATTTCAAGTAGACCGTTGAATTCGGTTATTACACCTGAAACGGTAACGAGGTCTCCACGTAATGGAGCTGTTGGCCAAGCAGCCCAATCAACTCCTGGATAAACAGCAATACCTGCTTGGCTGTCTTGTATGTAACGTACAGAGCTGCCCATTTCAGTGCCATTCGTAACAATACCAGTTATCGATACAGCTGCTCCAACTCCTGCAATACGAGCGGCTGATATGGTACCTCCAGCAATTGGAGTTCCTGCGCAGTCGCAATTGGCATCGTACGTGTCACCCGTGGTAGTTGCAATGTTATCATTACAAGCATCTCCAGGAAATGCACATGAACCATTGTCGGTAACTGCAAGCGAGTTGTAATTGCATGCAGTGTTGTCCATACATCCGGCAATCGTTCCGCTATTCGAAGCACCTGGAGTAGGACTTTGAGCAACGTATGCTGAAGTATTGAATGGCGCACCACCGTCCGGAATGCGAGAAGAAGAGTTGTTTAATGCTGCTGTAGCAATCGTTTCGTCTGCCTGAGGCTGACCAGGAGTAAGCACAGTTATAAGGTTAGTTGCAGCAGCATCTGCTGTTCCGTATACCAAAGCATCTACCAATCCAGTTGCGCTAACTGCTGTGCCGTTTGGCCAAGCCGCCGCAGCAGCAGTGTATATAGCAATGCCGTCTGCTCCGTTTTGTAAAGTGTTACCGGTGAACGTAACATTCACATTAGCAACACCGGCATTTCCGACAACAAAATATCCCGAGGCAGGAATAACGTTTCCAGAAAGGTCAATGGTTTTGTAAGAAGTAGCAGCGGCTCCGTTGAACCAAACCATAACCATTCCGTTCAATGATTGTCCTGGAGCACCATACAATTCAATGAATTCAGCAGCGTCGGTTCCAACTTGATCGGCATCAACTTCGTTAATAACAACCTGTGCTTGAGTAGCTCCAAAGAGAAGCGCTAACAAGAGTGTATAGATGTATTTCATTTTTCTTTCTATTATTCTTTTTTTAATTTTCTTAATTGCCTGATTAGAATGTGGCTGATAAAGATACGTTGAACCATCTACCTTGCCCAAAGAAAACACCTGCGGAAGAGGAGTCGAAATTGTAAGCCTTGTTATTGTACAATGCATTCAAGTCGTTGTTTCTTGCATCTGTAATAAATACACTATTCAACACATTGAAAACGCTTCCTCTCAAATCCCAGCGCACGCCATTAAACTCTTTGCCATAACCAGCGTGAAATTCTAGCGTTCCGTATGAAGGAATTTCCCAAGACTCTCTTCCGGCATTTGCTCCTTTCAATTCGAAAGGATTCATATCAGAAAAATAGCGATCGAACCACGTATATCTGGTTTTTGCGTAAGCACCGTTTTTCCATTCATAACGTAACATGGCACCCAATTGCGTTTGAGCAGCATCACTCACGTGAACACCATTTGCATCGTATGTTACACTGTACTGCTCACTGTCAGGATTTCCAGGATCTGAATAAACCGGATTTCCGTTGTCGTCAAAAACGAAAATAGTATCAGAAGACGTCCAGATCCAATCACCAAAAGAAGCCAAGCCTTCAAAAGTTATACGGTCATTTATTTTGTACGCAAAATCTAATTCAGCACCTTGGTGGCGAGCATTCATACCGCGAATATTCACCGTAATGTTTGAGGTCGGATCTTGCGGGTCAGGAACAGAAAGACCGTATGGAAATGGTTTGTTTTTCCAAGTCGTGTGATACAGATTGACGTTGAATGAAAACTTCTTCGACTTGTAATTCCATCCATTTTCAAAGCTAGAAATAACTTCGTTCTCAATGGCGTTGAAACGCTCATTCGCGTTGGTGTATATCTGACTGAATAAAGGAGCCTTATTCAAATAACCTGAGTTTAAAAAGACAGCTAAATCACGCGTTAGATTGTATTTTAATCCAGCTTTTACAGTTGCTGTTGGACGGTAATACCAACCCGTGCTTTGAAATTCTGATCCAGCCATGTTACTCGTTAAAGTTTGCCCACCAACAATTGTAGTATCTGAAACAAGAGCAATGGCATTGCTCTGATATAAATATCCAACAGGAACATCAACCCCATCAACATTATAAACTTTCGGGCGGAAATAATCTACTCGTTTGTAACCGGTAGTTGCTACTGAAGCACTGAAAAACCCAGAAATTTTTTCATCTTGATATTCCAGTTGCCCGAACACCCCACCCCAACGAATGAATGCGTCATTATTGAAATCTATAACATCGCCCTCTCGCTTAATCAAATTAGGATCATTGTAATTAACTGCTGTTCGCGCAATAATGTAATCGGCACCCATTAGGTCAATTATCTTTCTATAGTGAGAACCTTTGTATGTTCTTAAATCAACGCCACCGGCGAAATTCCAGTTATCGTTAAATTTTTTGTTGAAGGTGCTCAATGCGCCGTACCAAGAATGTTCATTCATGCTTGCTTTCACGTAATTGGAAACGGCATAGCGTTCGGTAGAACTAACAAGTGTATTTACATTGTAATCAGGTCCTGAAAACAAGGGTGGTTTGGCACCTACGTTGGAGTCATAGAATGCCTGCATGTTCACACTTCCATCGGCCAAATAATCGTTGGCGGTAATGTTGTTGTTCCAGCGTGTTCCACCACCTCTTCCATAGGAGGCATAAACTACCGTGCTTATGAACGACTTTTCATTCAGTGTCCAAACATCTTTGAATGAGAATTGTGGCTTGTGATAAAAATTCACGCGTCCGTTAAATTGTTCTTCAGCTTGAATGTTTGTGCGTTGTCCGTTTACAAAATCGTAGCGTGTTAAATTACCAACATCAGGGTTGTAATTAATGCCGCCGTTAAAAATCGATACTTCAGTATTTGGAGTCGGATTGTAAGTTGAAGGGGCTCCTACTGCAGAGGCAGTTTCGGCACTATAGAGGGAAATTGCTTCAGACCTTAAGCGCTGACCATGTTCTTGCGGTGCGCCCAATCCGTATAAACTCAAATGGTGATTGCCTGTCACTTTTTCAATTTTACCGTAATAGAAAAATCCTTTGGTGAAGGTTCCATCAACCCACCCACTGCCTGTTTTGAATGAAGTAGCCAAAGAAAAAGACCAACCTTTTTTTGTTTTACCTGAATTGAAAGCGAATGAAGTTCTTGAGAAAGCACCGTATGCATATTCTTGTCGAAGGCGTACGCTTCGCTTCGCATCAATTCCGCGCGTAATAATATTCATGGTTCCCCCAACTGCGGGAATAACCAATTTCGAAGCTCCTAATCCGCGTTGAATTTGTGTGGTCTGAGTAGCTAAATCCAAACCGAACCAATTGCTCCAATAGACTGTTCCGTTTTCCATATCGTTTACCGGAACACCGTCCAACATAACAGCAACGTTGTTTCCAGAAAATCCGCGAATGGTAACGCGCGCATCTCCGTCGCCACCACCTGCGCGTGTTGCGTAGGTTCCAGGTGTTGTGTTCGCTAGAGTGGCTAATTCTCTTCCCGCCAATTCTTCTTCAATTCGTTTTAATCCGATGTTCGAAAAAGCGACAGGAACCGCTCTTCCAACAGCAATGTCAGCAGAAATTACAATTTCTTTTTGTGTGGATTGAACAAGATCGAAATCTATCGAGTATTCTCTTTTCGTTACGGAGATTTTCTTTTTCACTTCTTCATAACCAACTGCGGTAATGATGAATTCATATTCTCCAAATGGGAGTGAAACAGAGAACTTACCAGAAGGATCAACGGCCTGCCCCTTTTCTTTGTTCGCCCAAAGAACGAAGGCAGAAGGAAGAGTCTCTCCTGATAATGCATCGCGAACAGTTCCGCTTAAAACTCCTTCCTGCGCATGGCTTTCAGAGACAATGAAAAGAAGCGAAAGAATTAAAAAGAATGATTTTAAGATTCTCATTAGATTGAAGCTAAGGTTTGACAATTATAGATAAAAAAGGGGCTTTACCGAAGTGAGCCCCTTTTATTGAATTAAAAAAAATAATTACTTGATGAAGTTTTGACGATTGATTGTTCCGTTTTCGGATATTACTTCAATCGTATACGCTCCTTTTGAAAGCATGTTTGTTTGAAGACGTGTCATGCGATCTAATATTGTTCCGTTCATGAATACAACGCGACCGGTGTTGTCGAAAATACGTATTGAACGAATAATGCTTGGAGAAACTACATTCAAGATATCTCCAGTAACTGGATTAGGATAAAGTGAAATTGAACGCTCTACGTTTTCAGTAACGCTTACGTTGCAATCGCACGTGTGCGCACCAAGAAAAGTGAATGTATTTGCAGGCAATGTATCGTATTGCGCGAAAACATCGAACGTAGATGGATTCATTGTAACACCAGAAGTCACGTTAGATTTTCTAATTTGAGTGTGGTCTGTTGTTGCGTATAGAGTTGTTCCTGAAGCATCAGTTCCATAAGCGCTCCAACCACCGAAACCAGTTCCTTCGCCGATTCTACCGTAAAGGTCAATTAGCGTTTGACCATTATCAGCAACAATAGCAATTGCGTCGTTTCCGTTGAAATACATTGGCCATACCCCATTGTCGTATGTTGGATTGATGAATACATCTGCAGCTGCAGCTAATTCATCCCAAACAGGGGCTTCTAAGCCAGTACCTGCAGGGTCTTGTTTGTCAAGAACAACGACAAGAACATCATGCGCAGGAATAGAATATCCGTCTAATAATGCAATGCTTCCATAAGAAGTACTTCCGTTTGAAAAACGAACCAAGCCTATTCCGTTAAGATTAACAGTGTTTGCAGTAGGGTTATAAATTTCAACCGCTTTGTTGTTGCTCCATCCTTCAATCACTTCAGATATGAAGATTTGATTGCATTGAGCTTGAGCAGCGAATAGAGATAGAACAGATAAAGAGAGGAGTAAAAGTTTTTTCATGCCATTTAATTTTGAGCCAAATATATTCTACAATTCGCTTAAACATGTAAGAACAACATGAAAAGAATGTTAAAAGATTCGAACCCTTCCACTCGGATATTCTTGGTGTTTGATGAATTCAGGCTTCATCTTAGCTCAGCTCATGAATAATTACTTTTTTCGCCATGTTGAAATTCTTAGTATTTAATAATGTTATTTAGTAAATTGCTGATATTGTTCAATGTAATAACCCAGCAGTGTTGAGATTGATAAGTTTTTCAGATAAAAAAGCATGTTCAGGCAACTTTCTGAAACAGAATGTTATCAATAAAACGATGAAGTATGAGCGATAGCGAATTGGTTTCAGAATGTCTCAAGGGAAAATCGTCCGCACAAAGGACCCTGTTTCAATTGCATTCTGGAAAAATGTTCGCAGTCTGTCTGCGGTACATGGGAAGCACCATGGAAGCAGAGGAGGTATTGCAAGAAAGCTTCATTAAAGTTTTTGAAAAGCTAAAGCAATGGAAGGGCGACGGTCCTCTGGGGGGTTGGATTAGAACAATTGTTGTGAATACCGCGCTAACCCGTATAAAGAACAACAAGAAATTTCGACTCGACAAAAACATTGATGAAGCCGTATCACTTTCCGACAACGGAGAAGATCAATTGGAAGCCTTGCAGGCAGAAGATCTGATGAAGTTAATTGCGCAAATGCCCGATGGGTATAAGACGGTATTTAACTTGTTTGTTGTGGAAGGATATGGACACAAAGAAATTGCCGACCTAATGGAAATTTCCGAAAGCACTTCAAAAACACAATTTTTAAAAGGTAAAAACTGGTTAGTGAAAAGAATAAATGAGCAATAAGTGGAACAATATCATTCGTGAAAAGCTTGAATCTCATGAGGTTCCAGCAGACCACTTGTGGAATAACATTTCGCAAAATATTCCTCAATCTTCTTCTTTTTGGAAGCCTTGGATGACAAACGCTGCCATCGGAACTGCAGCAATTGCAACTTCCGCAATCATTTATTTCAACTCTCCGAAATCACTTCAACCAATTGCACAGACAACTGAGCAGAAGAGCGAAGAGGTTGGATTAGATACTCTTTCAAGCACTACTCAACCTGTTGAGAATTCTTCTTCAGAAGTTAATCCTCAGATCATATTTGGAGGTATTCCTGACGACATCATATCGGGTTATGTTTGGGAATTTCCTGAACCGGATTCGACTAAGGCAGCTGAAGCCTCAATAAAGAGAAATTCAGAGATTGTTGCAACTATTGACGATACTCCCATTTCAAACCCTTCGGAAAACAGACATGTAACGGTTTTTACAGAAAAAGAAGAACTAACCAATTCATTCACCGCGGTTGTTTCGAATGCCGAGAGTCTGAGGTATTTCTTCTTTGGAGCCGCTGAAAATGCTGACTCGTACGTATGGAATTTCGGCGATGGATTCGACGGACAAGGACAGTCTATTGCTCACGAATTCACGGAAGAAGGAACATATACAATAAAGTATTTAGTTTCAAGAGGTGAAGAAGTTATGGTTGAAGAGAAAACCATTGAGGTTTATCGTCCAGCAAAACTTTCACCAGTAACAGCGTTCGCACCTGGCTTTGATGGCAAGAACGATGTGTTCGATGTGTTATACAACGGACGAAACATTAGCGAAGTTGTCAATTTTGAAATCACAGATGCGAACGGTAGAAAGGTTTACCAATCAGGTGGACAATCAGTCTGGGATGGAAAAAACATGAATGGCGAATTATGTCAGCCTGCTTTTTACTACTGGCTCATCGAATTCAAGGACCGTCAAGGCAACTTGAAATCTCAAACAGGCTCTATTCGCATATTCGCCGAATAAAAGACTTATAAACATACGCCTTCGTTCTCAATTCTTCTTCGCATTTTTGGGGAATGGCAAAGACTAAAACTTCATTTTTCTGTCAAAGTTGTGGTGCGCAAAGTCCGAAATGGCTTGGCAAATGCCCTTCTTGTAACGAATGGAATACAATAGTGGAAGAGGTGGTGAACCGCGATTCGAACACTTCGAAAATTCGCATCAAACCCAACGCGCAACCGAAATCCATTTCAGACATTGAAATTGAAGAACGCAAGCGCTTTCCTTTAATAGATGGTGAGTTGAATCGCGTGTTAGGTGGAGGAATAGTTCCGGGTTCTTTAATTCTTTTTGGAGGAGAGCCGGGCATTGGAAAGTCTACCTTGCTTTTGCAAATGGCCCTTCAACAATTAAACTTCACGGTCTTGTATGTATCGGGTGAAGAAAGCGAAGAGCAAATTCAAATGCGCGCGCAACGTCTTGGGTTCGACAATCCGCGTTGCATGGTGCTTATGGAAACTTCCGTTGATCAAATTCTCCATCATTTGAATGAAATGAAACCGAACATTGTGGTTATCGATTCCATTCAAACCCTTCAAAGCGAGAGCGTAGAAAGCGCGCCAGGTAGTGTTTCTCAAGTGCGCGAATGCACCTTGCAATTGATGAAGTATGCGAAGGAAACGCATACCCCCATATTTTTAATCGGACACATTACGAAAGAAGGAAGCCTCGCAGGTCCGAAAGTGTTGGAGCACATGGTCGATACCGTTCTTCAGTTTGAAGGAGATCGTCACCACATCTATCGCATTTTGCGTTGCCATAAGAACCGCTTCGGTTCAACCCATGAATTGGGTATCTATGAAATGTTAGGTTCAGGGCTCAAGGCCGTTGAAAATCCGAGCGATATACTTATCGATTCAAGCACCGAGCACCTCAGTGGTTCGGCCATTGCAGCCGCCATGGAAGGCGCACGCCCCATGATGATGGAAATACAAGCGCTCGTAAGTACAGCGGTGTATGGAACGCCTCAGCGAAGCACAACAGGATTCGATTTACGACGATTGAATATGTTACTTGCTGTATTGGAAAAGCGATGCGGATTCCGATTGGGAATGAAAGATGTGTTTTTGAATATAGCAGGTGGAATTAAGATTGAAGATCCCGCGTTGGATTTAGCTGTGATCTCTGCGATTCTTTCGAGCAACGAAGACATAGCCATTACCCGAAAGGCCTGTTTCTGTGGGGAAGTAGGACTAAGTGGTGAAATCCGTCCGGTTTCAAGATTGGATCAACGCATTCAAGAAGCGGCGAAATTGGGCTTCGAAAAAATCTATGTTTCTTCCTTCAATAAAATTCAAGCGTCCGCTGCAATTCAAGTTATTAAAGTTGGAAAAGTAGAGGAACTCTTTTCAGAAATATTCGCATAAAAAAAAGCCTCACCGAAGTGAGGCTTTCTTCAACTAAAATAATCTTAACAAAACTCTTCGAACATTCCGTTCAAGTGAGCGGCAATCATGTCTGCTGTGCGACCTTCAATGTGGTGACGTTCGATCATGTGTTGCAACTTTCCGTCTTTGAAAAGAGCAATACACGGTGAAGATGGAGGGTAAGGTAACATGAACTTTCTAGCCATGTCAACTGCGTCTTTGTCTACACCTGCAAACGATGAAGCCAATTTCGTTGGTTTCTTTCCTTCGGTTTGAATGGCTTTCTTAACACCTGGACGCATGCTGCCTGCTGCGCAACCGCATACAGAATTCAATACCAAAAGAACGGTTCCTTCCGTGTTAATGGCATTGGTTACTAGGTCTGCTGAAGTTGCTTCTTCGAAGCCAATATTGGTTAATTCAGCGCGCATAGGCGCTACTAATTCTGGTGGATACATAATTAAATTTTTTGCAAAGTTATATCAAATTAACACCTATTGAAGTGACCTTGTTCACATTACTTCAAGATAAATTTCTTTGGCTTCTTGAAGCGAACCAATAACGGTAAGACTTTCGTTTTGAAGTGAGCAAAGTTTTTTCAATTCTTCTAACGCATCTGCTTGAAACGCTACGAGCAGTCCGCCTGATGTTTGCGGGTCACAAAGCACCAACAACTGCTCGCCGCTCAGTGCGCTCGACTTGGGTTGAATGTTTTGAAAGTTTTTTGTTGTTATATCTGGAAAGACAAACTGTGCCACCGCGCGTTTTGCAGATTCTAGAACAGGGATATTCTGATAGTCAATTTTCGAAGAGCAGCCACTGGCTTCGCACATTTCAATGAGGTGTCCCGCTAGTCCAAATCCCGTAATATCTGTCATGGCATGAACCCCTTCAACCTTCGCGAATTCAGCGCCAATGGTATTGACGTGTTTCATGTGTTGAATGAATTCTGCCTTTTCTTCTTCCGACAACAACCCGCGCTTTCCCGCAGTGGAAGCGATTCCCAGACCAAGGGGTTTGGTTATCGCAACAAGATCACCCGCTTTCGCGCCGTTGTTTTGTTTTAAGTTTTTGATCGGTGCAATGCCATTCACAGATAATCCAAAGAACGGTTCGGGACTTTCAACACTGTGTCCGCCTGCAATCTGAATTCCATTTTGAGCACACGTGTCTTTCGCTCCACGCATAACTTCTCCCGCAACTTCTGCTGGAAGTTTTTCCAAAGGCCATCCTAAAATAGCCAAAGCCATGATGGGTTTTCCGCCCATGGCGTAAATGTCTGAAAGCGCATTGGCCGCCGCAATACAACCGAAGTCGTAAGCGTCGTCTACCATAGGCATGAAGAAGTCGGTGGTAGAAAGCAAAGCGTCTGTTTCATTCAACGCATAGGCTGCCGCATCGTCGTTGTTGCTGTTTCCAATCAGTAGATTCAAATCTACTTGTGAAGTGCCGCAATGCGAAAGAATTTTTGTGAGTTCTGAAGGAGCGATTTTACAACCGCATCCAGATGCTTTGCTGAATTGTGTTAAAGGATAATTCATGACAAGAGTATTTCTTTAGCCGCAATAATATCTGCAGATGTTGAATGTTCAGTTATTGTAAGTTGAATGGTTTTGGGTTGAACAGCTTGTTTCAAACGCCCCTGTTCATAGGCTTTGTCGTAGTAATGCATGAGCAATGTTAACCACTCGTTTTTGTCGCCATTCTCAATCGCTTCAATGGATTTTTTATTTGCTTCAAGTCCCATGCGCTTGGTAAGAAGTTCTGTTTTTTCAATGAGTTCTTCGTTTGAAAAGCATCCGTAGTTTTCCATTAGGAAAGCAAATCGATTCTCAAAGCTGGGTTGAATTTCAATGCGCGGAGCATTAACGATTTTATCGAACAGAGGGTCAGGAATTCTTATTTTCCCAATGAGCCGACTCTCGTTTTCGTACCAAACAGGAAGCTCTTTTTTCAACTCGAAAAATAGTGTGTGTGCTAATTTGTTTTCGAAGTGTTCTTGCGTGGGTTGTGCGGGCTGACCGAGAGCACCGAAGGCAGAGCCTTTGTGATGAGCGAGACCTTCTAAATCAATGACGGCTTCTCCCGCTTCATGCAGACCGAATAAACGTTCGGTTTTTTGTGAACCGGTTTTTCCTGACATTACAATCAGCTGATGTGGACGAGTGAATTTCTCTAGACACCAATTGCGGTAGCGCTTGTAGCCGTCTTTCAAACGCAAGACTTCAACGCCTTCTTTCGAAAGCAGATCGCTGAAAATTTGACTCCGCATTCCTCCGCGTGCGCAGTAAACAACGATTTTATTTTCTTTAACGTGTTTTTTTGCTTCAGCAATAAGCTGCGCAAACAAAGGAGATACAAGTTTGTATCCCAGTTCTTCAGCAGAATCTTTTCCTTCTTGTTTGTAGGATGTGCCTACGAGAATGCGGTGTTCGTTGTTGAGAATAGGAATGTTAATGGCACCTATAATATGTCCAGCCTCGAACTCACCTTCACTGCGAACATCAATCCAATTCAATTCAGAGAATGGAAGTTCGTTGTCTTCTAGCGGAAAGAGGGTGTGACTCATTTATCTACCAAAATATAATCGAGGGTTCGTTGGTCAATGTTTCCATCTACCACAAGAATTTTTATTTGGTCGCCCAATCTAAATTCGTATTTGCGTTTCAGTCCGCGTACCACGTATTCTTCCGGTGAGAAGGTATATTGGTCGCCTGTCATGGTATCTAACGGAATCAATCCTTCGCAGCGTGTTTCGTTCACTTCCGCATACATACCCCAGTTTGCCAAACCAGAAATAGTGGCTTCGAAAATTTGTCCTTTGCGTTCAAGCATGTACTCCACTTGTTTGAACTTGATACTTGCGCGTTCTGCTTCAGCGGCACGTTTCTCCATGGCTGAAGAATGTTGGCAGTGAAGTTCGTATTCGTTTTCATTCACTGGATTTCCTTGATCGAGATAATGTTGCAACAATCGATGCACCATCACATCTGGGAATCTTCGAATAGGGGAAGTGAAGTGTGTGTAGTAATCGAATGCCAATCCGAAGTGACCAATGTTATGCGTGCTGTAGACTGCTTTCGCCATGCTGCGAACAGCCATGGTTCGCACAGAAGACTCTTCGGGTTGTCCGTCTACCAATTCAATAATTGCTTTGATTTCGCTTTGTTCTTCGCTGCGAACAACTTTTGGAAGTTTATAGCCCAAATGCTTTAAGAACGTTTTCAGGGAAGCCATTTTCTCCGGACTTGGTTCGTCGTGAATGCGATAAACGAACGGAAGCGTTATGCCGTTTTTTGGATGACCGATGAAGTAAGCAACTTCTCGGTTTGCGAGCAACATGAAGTCTTCAATCAACTGATTGGAGTCTTTCATTTTCTTAATGAAAACGCCTAAAGGCTTTCCTTTTTCATCGAGTTGAAATTTCACTTCTTCCGAATTGAAATCAATGCTACCAGCGGCATACCGCTTGGCACGAAGTTTCTTCGCGAGTTGATCGAGGTGAAGAATCTCATCTGCGAAATCTCCGCCTTTTCCTTCAATGCGTTCTTGCGCTTCTTCGTAAGTGAATCTTCTGTCGGAATGAATAACAGTGCGTCCGAACCAGCGGTTCAAAACATCGCCATTGTCGTTCATTTCGAACACCGCACTGAAACACAATTTGTCTTCATTCGGACGAAGTGAGCAGAGGAAGTTTGAAAGTTTTTCCGGAAGCATAGGAATCGTGCGGTCTACCAAATAAATACTGGTAGCGCGAAGCGTAGCTTCTTTGTCTATGAGTGAATTCGGTTGAACGTAATGACTCACGTCTGCAATGTGCACACCGACTTCTAAATTCCCGTTTTCCAATTTGTGATACGAAAGCGCATCATCGAAATCTTTCGCGTCGAAAGGGTCAATGGTGAAGGTTGGAATACCGCGCATGTCGCGACGTTTAGCAATTTCTTCTTTTGTAATTTCTGAAGGAATGGATTCGGCTTCGAGGTGAACACTTTCAGGAAATTCTGTTGGAAGGTCGAACTCTAAAATAATCGCATTCATTTCCACCAAGTGCGAGCCCGGTTGTCCCAGTACTTGTGTAACTTTTCCAATGGGCTTGTGCTCGGGGTTGTCCCACGAGATCATTTCAACCGCTACTTTGTCGTTTTGAACGGCACCATTCAATTCATCTTTCGGAATGAAAAAATCGACGTGTATTTTTTTGTCGGAAGGAAGGAGGAAGGCGTGCTCTTTATAACGCTCAATGGTTCCAACGTACAATTTTTTTCTACGTTCGACTACACGAACAATATTGCCTGAAGGTCTTCTCTTGCGCGGAATGAGTTGAAGTTCCACGAGATCGCCATTCAGTGCGAATCCGGTTCTTCCTTTTTCAATTTCTACATCGTCTTCAATCCCGGGAACGGTCACATATCCTTTTCCATACCGATTAATTTCAATAGTCCCTTGAACGAGGTTCTTCGGTGCGTCCTTCAAAATATATTTTCCACGTTCAACTTCTCTTAATGTTCCGTTGTCAGCTTCTTCCATGAGTATTTCATAGATAAGTGTGCGAACACCTGCATCTGCAATTCCAAGGGCTGCACTCACTTGTTTGTGATTCACAGCGGTCTCCGGAGCGCGTTCAAAGAGGTCAATGACTTCCTTTCTTAAGTCGCGTTTAAAATTTCCGAATTTGTTTTTTTTCTTTACCATAATATTCTTCCGAAAGGTAAACATTCAAAAATGAAGTTGTGGGTATTTCCTGTTATTTTTGGAATATGAATAACTCAACGTATGACATGCGCTTGTTGGAACGCGATGAATTGAATGTGGTGAAGGCATTGGCGCGCGACATTTGGCCGCGTGTGTATGATTACATGATTTCTTCCGAGCAGATCAGTTATATGCTTTCGATGATGTATGATTTAGATAAATTGAAACAGCAGTGGTTGGAAGGAGGAAAATTTGTTTTGTTGGAAGTAGATGGCATTCCGCAAGGGTTTGTTTCGTTTGAGGAAAAGGAGAAGTGCGTCTTCCTTCAAAAATTATATTTACGTCCGGAAATGCAGGGTCAGGGCTTCGGCAAGAAGATGCTTCAGGTTGCTATTGACTTCGCCTCAGATTCAAAAAAACCGAGCGTAGAGCTCACAGTCAACCGCAACAACAAGTTCCTTGAATTCTATATGAGTCAAGGCTTTCAGATTAAAGAAGAAAAAGATTTTGACATTGGAGGCGGATATTTCATGAACGATTATATCCTCTCGCTTGCCGTCATCGCGTAGCGTCATCACGCAGTGTCATCCACGAAGTGGTAGATTGTTAACATTATGTTCATATCCAATCCACTGAGCGGTAGTATTTTCGCTTTTTGAATAACTTCAACCAAAACTTTCATTTATGAAACAAAAATTATCTTTTGTTCAATTGTTTAAAGGTATTTTCCTTTCAATGTTTTTCTTGTCCTTCTCGGCTTCAATGTCGGGTCAGACTTATTATTCAATGAGCACTTCAAATTATTCCCAAGCATTTACTTCATGGACAGGATATCCAACGGAGTGGAACGGGTTGGCAGTTCAAGGAGGGACAACTGCAATTCCAAATCCGACAAGAATTACGGCTCAATCAACAACGTTTGTTTCAGGAGGCACAGGTGGTGTTCAAAACACGACGGTTGCCAGCGGAAACATTCAGTTTTTGTCAACGGGTTCAGGAACAGCGCCAAACACAGAGAATACATCATCAACGGGGGCCGATGTTAATTTAGATTTCACCTCTCGCACGGCAGGAAATATCTCGTTTGATTTAGCAACCGTATTTAACAGCACAGGAAACAGACAAGGTACGTTGCGTTTGTATTATTCGTTGAATGGTACAACATGGACAGAAGTTTTTGGAAACAACTTACCCTATGTTGCAACAAACAACACTGCCGGCTCAGCTTCAATATCAATTGCTTTACCTACAGCTATTACAAATCAAGCAACTGTTAAATTGAGGTTCTACTACCACAACGAAGGTCCTGTGGTAGGATCAGGTAGTCGTCCAAAAATTAGTTTGGACAACTTATTAGTTACTTCCTCATCTTACACACCTCCAAGCTTAACTTATACGACTACTCCATCTCCATTTGACACATTTAGTACGAATCAGGGTATCCCTTCTGCTGTTCAGTCTATTTACGTAAGCGGGTCGGGGCTTCAAGGAATTGTTACCATCACCGCTCCAACGGGATATGAAGTTTCTTCGGGTAGCGGATATGGGTCAACAGCAACATTAACTCCTGTAGCCGGTGCATTAACCAATGCATTGGTTGAAATTCGTATAGCCGCTTCAGCTGGAATTGGTTTTGTTCTAGGCGATGTCACCATTGCAAGTTTAAATGCCACCACCCAGACCATTGCAGGATTGTTGGGTATTGTTAACGCTTCAACCCTGACCTCTCAATCAATTACATTTTCTTTGGCTTCTCCTGTAACCTACGGGGTGTCTCCAATTGCGATGACTGCTACGGCTACTTCTGGATTACCTGTTACTTATACTTCTTCCAACACGTCTATTGCAACGGTTACAGGAAACACCTTAACTATTGTTGGTGCTGGTTCAGTGGTTATTACGGCGAATCAGGCAGGTGACTTAGTTACTTATGCAGCTGCTCCTTCAGCCGCTCAAACGTTGATTGTTGACCCGATAGCTTTAACAGTTACCGGAGCTCAGGTTACAGATAAATATTACGACGGAACAACATCTGCCGTTATTACTGGGACTTTAGCAGGTGTGATTAATGGAGATGTTGTATCATTGGTGGGATTGGGAACATTCGCTGATCCAAACGCTGCAAACGGAATAGCAGTTACGGCGAACTCAATTTTATTCGGCGCTCAAGCCTCTAATTATACTATTGTTCAACCAACAGGTTTAACCGGAAACATTCTTCCTGCTATTCAAACCATCGCATTTACGGTTGCTCCAATGGTAACAGGAGAACCGGCGCAAACGCTTACTTCTTCTTCGAATTTTGCTCCTTTCACTCCAACATATACGTCTTCAAATACCGCTGTAGCGACAGTTACAGGAACCACATTAACTGTCGTTGGAGCGGGAACTACTGATATTACGGTAACCAATCCGGGTAACGCCAACAATGCAAATGGTTCTACAACGGTGAATTTAGTTGTAAGAACAGGTGCTGCAAAATGGAGTTTTGAATCGTTAGGAACTGTTTCATTAAGCGGTGCAACTTATTCGGGACCTGCGGCTACAATTGGTTTAAACACAGTTGGAAGTAGCATGAGCGCGAATCACGCCAGTGCTACATCGGGCTGGAGTAATTCAGGCGGTAACGGATCTTTAACATCCTTAAGTGGCAATTACTGGGCACCTGGAGATTACTATCAGTTCCAAGCAAGTACACTAGGATTCAGCACGGTCTATGTTTCTGCAGATCAAACGGGAAGTAACACAGGACCAAGAGATTTTCAATTGAGCTACAGCACCGACGGAACAAACTTTACCAACTTCGGTTCGGTTTATTCATTGACGAATGCTACAGCTTGGTCATCTACCATATACAAACCAGAGCACACACGCTCATTTGACCTTTCGTCAATCACAGCAATAGCGGGACAACCGATGGTTTATTTCAGATTGGTTTGTGCTTCGAATACATCAATTTCAGGAGTGTCACCTTTGGGAACTGGCGGAACAAGCCGTGTAGACAACTTCAGTGTTTCTGGAACGCTTTGTCCAGCTGAGGTTTGCAACGATGGAATTGACAACGACTGCGACGGATCAATTGATGAAGGTTGTCCTACCATTAACTTAACGGGAAGCACATCTGATTTTTGTCCTTCTTATTCCGGATCTTTAACCTTCACCTCAACCAACTTTACACAAGCATACAACGTTGTTGCTTATTTAACAGCAGCAAATAGCACTTCTTATTCACCAACAAACATAGTTGGAACAGCCAACGGAATTACTGGAACTACGGGTTCCATCACAGTAACACTTCCAGCAGGAACAACAGGTGCAAGTAACTACGCAATTATTTTAGTTGGAACTGAATCGGTAACAAACATTACTGCAACCGATATTAATTTAAATACCAACGTTAACGCTATTTGCGCTGACTACGGTTGTATGGACAATACGGCTTGTAACTACGATGCTTTAGCGAATATTTCTGACGGATCATGTACCTACGCAACTTTGTGGTATTTGAATGCAGACGGAGATGGCTATGCTGCTTCTTCTGCTTCGGCTTGTACCAATCCAGGTGCAGGATATTCTGCAACTGTTTTGCCTGCTACAGATTGCAACGATGCTAGTGCAACGGTTAATCCAGGTGCTACCGAGAATTTGTGTAACGGTATAGATGATAACTGTGTTGCAGGAATCGACGAAGGAGCTGTTTCAGGTTGCTTCGATCCAAATGCAAACAACTACAACGCAGCGGTTACTTGTCCGAATAATGCGACTTGTACTTACGGTAACTTCACAGCTGGTAACATTGTTGTTACTCGTGTTGGAACAGGCGCTGCTGCTCTTGGTTCAGCCGGTACAGCTTTCTTCTTGGAAGAGTACAACAGCGCAGGTTTAGTTGGAACAATAACACTTCCAACAACAGGAACAAATAAATTAGTGATGGCAGGTTCTTCAACTTCTGAAGGATTTCTTTCACGCTCATCTGATTTTTCTAAATTGTCTATACCTGGTTATGATGCCGCACTCGGACTAGCCAGTGTTGCTTCTGCAGCAAACATTGTTCGTTCTGTTGGAACCTTAGGAATTGGGTACGGTTCATTCAACAAAATCAATTCAACATTAACAACAGGAAGTAACCTTCGTAGCGTGACGTCGGAAGGAAATAACTATTGGGGTGGAAATGCTTCGGGTGGAATTAGCTACCTTGGAACAGGCACTTCCGGAAACGTTTACAGCACTATTGGAAACACACGTGTAGTTAGCGCTCAAAACGGAAGTTTATTCTTCTCAACAGGTTCAACAACCTTGGGAGTGCATAAAATTGGTTCAGGACTTCCAACAACAACTGGACAAACAGCTGCATTGATTATTCCTACAGGAACGGGTAGTAATCCATACGGCTTCCAATTCAATACTGCTGAAACAGTTTGTTATGTAGCCGATGCAAGAACGGCTGCTGGTGGTGGAGTTCAGAAGTGGGTAAACACCTCAGGAACATGGGCCTTGGCATACACAATGAGTGTGGGAGCTTCAACCGGTGCTTACGGAATAGCTGTTGATTTCTATGCAGGAGTGAATCCAAGAATCTACGCTACGGTATCGAGCACAAGCGGAACACAAGTCTTGTATTTCGACGACAACGGTTCGTCAACACCAACATTGAACATTGTTTCAACTTTGTTAGTAGCAACAAATAAGGCATTCCGCGGGGTAGCCTTTGCTCCTTGCACACCTTCGACTTGGTATGCCGATGCGGATGCAGATGGATACGGAAATGTATCAGCTACTCTAAGCTATTGCACACAACCATACGGCTATGTTGCAAACAGCACCGATTGTGACGACGCATTGGCTGCTGTTAATCCAGGTGCTACAGAAGTATGTAACAGTATAGATGACGATTGCGATTCTTCAATTGACGAAGGAATTCCGACCATAGCATACTACAACGATGCAGACGGAGACAGCTACGGAGCAGGAGCAGCAACAAGTGCGTGTTCTCAACCAGTTGGATATGTGCTAAACAATACAGATTGTAACGATGCAAATTCAGCCATTAACCCAACAACGGCATGGTACTTAGATGCTGATGGCGACGGATACGGAACTGGAACAGCAACAATTGCTTGCGCTGCTCCAATGGGTATGGTAGCCAACAACACTGATTGTAACGATCTAAGTTCTGCAGTTAATCCAGGAGCAACTGAAGCATGTAACTTAACTGACGATGATTGCGACGGTTCTGTAGACGAAGGATTGCCAATTATTAATTATTACTCAGACCTTGACAGCGACACATTCGGTGGTGCATTAGTTACCTCTACATGTTCTGTTTTAACAGGAAGTTTTGTAGTTATTGGAGGCGATTGCAACGACGCAAATAGTGCAATTTATCCAGGTGCGGTTGAGATATGTTTGAATTCTACCGACGACGATTGTGACGGAGTTGTAAACGATGGTTGTTTGTCTGATCAACTAGCAGGAGAGAGCCCAGCTACGTCTCAATATGTCTGGACGAATTTCTACCCAACTTGTGTAACGCAAAGCCATACACTTGCAGGATTTACACCTTCTCTGTCGTCGCAATCTATTTGTTTAACCGGGGAAGATAAGTGGCATTATTTCACCGCAACATCAGAGGCGGTAAGTATTGCAGTGGGTTCAACCGCAAATGATATTTTGGTCGAATTACAATCGAACACAGGTGCATTGCTTGAAACGGAGAACGCTGTTGCTGGCTTAGGTGGAGAGGTGTTGAACTTCTCTGGATTAACTGCCGGTCAAGTGTATAAGATTGGCGTAAGAAACTACAACAGTGCTTTAGGTATTGGTTCATACACCATTTGTGTAAAAATGTTGAAGCGTGGCGGATGTGACACAGGAAACAGTGCAACATGGTCAAGTACTTTGAATTTGTGTAAAATATTCAAAGCAACATGGGCGGGATCGGGTGTTCAATACCGATTCACTTTTGTTGGAACAAGCGGAATTGCACTGGGTAACACCTATGTGAAGACACAAAGTTCTGACTACCTAACACTTTCAACGGTTTCACCTACGATTCCATTGGGATGTACCTACAGCGTTAGCGTGACAACCATTTACAACTTAACAAACGCAGCCGGTGGCGTTGAACTTATTGAAGTTCCAGCATTGGCACCTTGTTCAATTACAATGGAGCAAGCCGCTGCTACAGCTTTGCGCGCAAACGATCGTTGTTCTGTTGGACCGAAATTCCGTGGAGCAATTGTAGCGTCGTTGCCATGGGTTTGTGGAGTAACAAACTGGAAGTGGGAATTCACGGAATTAGATGCGGGTGGAAATACAGTTGGAATTCCAATCGTATATTTCCGCGGAGCGGCAAGTAACTATGTCAACTTATCGTTGGTGGTTGCGCTTCAATACGGAAAGACCTATGCGGTTCGCACAGCTCCTGTGTTCTCTTATGGAACAGGTGCTTATGGCCCAATTCAGAATATGTGTATCGTTGGTTCTGCCGGAATGGTATTGGAACAAGGAAGTGAGGTTAACGGAAATGCTACACGCGAAATGCTTGTTGCAAACGAAGTGAACATGAGCTTGTATCCGAATCCAACGCACGGAACAGATGTGAACATTAACTTATCTGGAGTGACTTCAGAGAACGTTCAAATTCGCGTTGTAGACGCAATGGGTCGTCAAGTATGGAACAACCGTTACGCAGTGGACGGAGTGCTAAACACTAACATCACATTCGAACGTCCACTTGCAAACGGATTATACTTTGTTGAAGCCCTTTTCAACGGAGAAGTTCAAACGCAGCGTTTGATGGTTCAGAAGTAAGATTGAAATTTTATATTGAAAAAGCCCTTCCGATTGGAGGGGCTTTTTTTGTGAAACTGAATTCAATTAAACAATGGTCTTCTTCGAATTCATTCGAACAATCCAATAAATAATTCCACTTAAAATAGCCGCGAAAAAACACCAAGTACTTGGCAACGAATGTTTGAAAAACACAAACGCCAAGATCAAGGCAATGAAGTTTGCAATGGCCAACACTTTCGCTCCTTTTAGTGAAGAAACGAACAACGGAACAACGGTTACAACAACATAGGTAATTTGCTGCACCAATTGAATTTTCTCGTCGAATGCAGAGAGCGAAACAATGTAGTCGATGTGAAAATCATTCACAAGAGGTCGAGGGTTATCTGCAATGAGCATGTACACCGAATGCAAGCCAGAAGCGCATCCGAGAAGGAAAAGATAAAAATTGATTTTCTTTTTCAGGCCAGGAGTTTCTGTTTTGAAAATGGAATAGGGCATAAGTATGGGCCACAACACCCAAGCAAAAAATAAGAATGCTTTGGTGGCCGTTTCTTGAATAAATTGAAAGTTGAAATTGTTGAAGCTTAACCAAACAAACCCTTCTGTGAATTGCTGAACCGCAAACAAAAATGGAATAGCACCTAGAAATTTCAGGTTGGAATCTTTACTCTTTTTGAAGGTAACAACGCCAAGAGTTCCTATGACTATGGATGCTGAAAAACTAGCGGTAGCGGAAAAGCACATATCAAATATTTTTTTCAATGTACTTCGAAATAGTTGGAAGGCGACTTTTCTTTTTGCATTTCGTATTTTTGTTGAATGATAAAAATTGAAACGCACATCAATTCTTCCATTCAGAATGTTTGGGAGATGTGGACTACTCCGGAACACATTTGCAATTGGAATTTCGCCGACGTTGATTGGCATTGTCCTGCTGCGCGAGTAGATTTAACTGTAGGTGGAAGTTTTACATACACCATGGCTGCACGTGACGCTTCGTTTCAATTTGATTTTAGTGGAACGTATACCTCTGTGGTGGTGAATGAGCGCATCGATGTTATTCTTGAAGATGGAAGGTTGTGGAATACCACATTTGAACAAGTTGAAGGAGGAGTGAAGGTTACGGAAGAATTCGATCCAGAGAATGAGAATCCGGAAGACATGCAGCGCATGGGCTGGCAGATGATCTTGGATCGTTTTAAGAATTATGTAGAATCGGCAAGCTCATGACCAACCCAGAAACCGTCCCGAAAGCGGCATACGCGTTCATGCAAATGTCGAAGTTCGACATTGCGAAGTTGGAAGAAGCGGTTCGTTAATTATTTCTTTCCCGAAGGGAAAAGTCCACTTCGTGGATACATCCCAACGGGATTGGTCCGCAAAGCGGAGTTATCTAAGCAACCAATCAATGACATTTATTTTTTGAATGCCGTTAATATTCGTTGTGTCAAAGTCCATGGTTAAGAGATATTTCGGATAGCCGTCGCGTATGTTTTGAAACGCAGCAAGCTCCCGTGCTAGCGTTTTCTCATCACTTACAGTATAGGCAACTTGATAGTACTCGTATTCATTGTTTGCTTTTTGAACAATGAAATCAATTTCCTTTTCATTGTTTTTCCCCACATATACTTTTCCACCTCTGCGCAGGAGCTCGAAGTAAACGACGTTTTCTAATTTGTGTCCGAGATTTCCGTCAACTTTATTCGTTGTGGTAATATTCTTTAATCCAAGATCTATGAGATAATATTTTTCATTGGTCTGAAGGAGTTCTTTTCCTTTAATATCGAATCTCGCAGCCGGATAAAGGATGTACGACTTAATTAGGAAGTCGAGGTATTTGGTTATCGTATGGTGGGAATTGGTTTTGTTCGATTTGCTTAATTCCTCAGCAATATTTGTAGGAGAAAGGTATGAGCCGATATGTTCAAAAACGAAATCGATCAGTCGTTTAAGGTTATGAAGATTGCGTAAGTTATATCGCGTGGCAATGTCCTTTATGACAACCGTATTGTATATCGTTTGCAGGTAATCATTCACAAGATTTTCATCGATTTTAGACAAGCTAACGGCTTCAGGAAATGAACTTGTATTCATGTATTTTCTGAAGAGTCTGTCCGTGTTTCCATCTTCAGGAAATGCTTGGGTGTATTCTTTAAAAGAGAATGGATGAATATTTATAGCGATGTATCTTCCAGAAAGTAAAGTAGCCAATTCACTAGAGAGTAAATAGGCATTGGACCCCGTGACATACAGGTCTATATTTTTTTTGGTGAAAAGCGCATTGACTAATTTTTCAAAGTCAGTAATCAACTGAACTTCATCGAGAAAAATATAATATTTTTCAGTTTCAGAAGTCTTCTGAATAATCTCATCGTAAAGCTTTGACCAATGATTCAAATGAATGTTCTCTCTTTCTTCAAAATTGAAAAACTGAATGTTTGAATCAGGTGTTCCGTTGTTTTTCAATTCAAGACAAAAGGCTTGCAACAAGGAAGATTTTCCAGATCTTCGAATGCCTGTTATCACCTTTATCAGATTTTGATCTTTAAGTAATCTAAGTTTTTGAAGGTAATCTTCTCTCGTGATCATATCTCATTAAACAATTGAATATCACAAATATAGGCTTCTTATTGCCGAAAACTGATGAAAATTGGATTTTTCGGCAATAAGAGACGTAAATCATTGAAAAACAAGCATATGAAATTTACAAGTAACTTGTCCCAACGGGATCCGTCCACTTCGTGGATTGGTCCGCAGAGCGGATACATCCCAGCGGGATTCGTCCACTTCGTGGATTGGTCCGCAATGCGGATACATCCCAACGGGATTCTTCCACTTCGTGGATATGTCCCAACGGGAATATTTTTCCAACAAAAAAGCCTCGCATTTCTGCAAGGCTTCGCTCCCCAGCCTGGACTCGAACCAGGGACCCCATGATTAACAGTCATGTGCTCTAACCAACTGAGCTACTAAGGAATTTAACATTTTTAGTGGAACTATTCATTCCAACAAAAACAA
>CAIZGX010000013.1 GCA_903932685.1 uncultured Bacteroidota bacterium
GTAAGAGTTACTGGCAGTGCCGATTGACAGTAAGGTCCAGATGGAGTTATAGCGCCACTTGGCACGGCATAAATAACAATAACCTGAGTATCTGTACTCGGACAAGAACCTCCTATTGAATACGTAATCGTATTATTTCCCACATTCGCAAGTGCTGGATTAAAAGCGCCTGTTACAGCACTTGTTATTCCCGGACCACTCCATGTTCCTCCGGTTTGCGCAGCAGTTAAAACAACTGGAGAAACATCTGCACAATAAGGACCAGCATTGCTAATGGTAGCATTACTCTGTGGCAGCACGGTAACAACTACATTATCCGTAGAGCTGCAAATCCCTGAAGTAACAGTTAGTATATAGGTTTGAGTGCTATTAGCAGTGTATGCTGGTGTAAGTGTGGTTGTATTTGTAAGGTTCGTTGTAGGTGTCCAAGCAAATGTTTCATTGCCTGTATTAGAATTGGTAAAAGATCCGTTTAGGTTAACTGTTTGCCCTTGACAAACATTTTGGTTCACACCTGCGTTAGCGATAGGAACATTAATTACCTGAATCTGCGTAACGTCTGAAGCAGGACATTGATTGGGAAGGTTAAGCGTATACGTAATTGTGTGCGTTGCTGCACCTGCAGTCAATGGATTGAAAAGTCCACTTGACGTGTTTATAATTCCAGTTCCTGACCAGACTCCTCCAGGAGTTGCAGCAACCAGTGTTTGAAAACCAACATTCGAGCAAAGAGGGCCAATATCCGTTATCGTTGCGTTTGGGGCATTATTTACAGTAAGGTTGAAAGTAACCGGAGTTCCTATGCAATTCCCTTGAGATGGCGTAGCTGTGATGGTTGAAATAGTTTGTGTGGTAACCTGGCTGGCTGTAAAGGTTGGAATAGTGCCTGTTCCTGACGCACCCATGCCTGTAGCGGTATTGTTGTTCGTCCAGGACACTGCAGCAGTTCCACTACTGGTAGTCCAAGCAATTGCGGGAACAGTCGCCCCTTCACAATAAACGTTAGAAGACGGCACTGTAATGGTTGGAGCAGGGCTTACAGTAATGGTAAAATTACTTGCGGTACCGTTACATGATCCGAGGTGTGGCACCACTGAAATAGTCGCTGTAACAGAATTTGCAGTGCTATTCGTTGCTGTGAATGAAGGAAGGCCTCCATTTCCAGATGCGGCCAAACCAATACTTGTCTGGTTGTTGGTCCATGTAAACGTTGCTGTAGCCGGTGTTCCGGTAAATGTTGTAGCTGGAACTGTTCCGCCCGAGCAAAGTGAAATGGGCGTGATAGCCGTAACGGTAGGACCTGGGCTCACCACAACTGGGAGTATCTGTTGTGCTTGACAACCATTTAAAAGCACGGTAACTGTATAATTTCCGGTCATTGCGGCCGTAGCACTTGCAATCGTTGGACAGGGGCTCAAAGCAGCATACCCTGGCCCTGTCCATGCAACCAAAGCCCCTGCCGGTGCGCCAGAACACAGTGTTAATGGACTACCCACACAAACCGGACTGTTTGTGGTTGGGTTCATTGTTGGTGTTGGGTTTACAACAACCGTTGTAGATCCAGTGCATGTAGCAGCACCCGTTGCGGTAACCGTATAAACACCCGCCATTGCTGCCGTGCAATTTGGAATAGTAACGTTCTGTGTTGTGGCCGTAAACCCGTTCGGACCCGTCCATGTATAGCCTGTCGCTCCAGTTGCAGCTGTCGCATTAAGCGTGATTGTCGTACCAGTACAATAGGGTCCTAAATTAGATGCGGTAACAGCGCAAACAGGAACACAAGTCAGAGTTCCACCACCAACACTTTCCGTAATAGTAATATTACCTGTGCAGCCGCCGAAATTTGACAAGAGCATGATAAAAATTTGACCTGGCGCCGCTGTTGGTAATGTGAAAACATTTCCTGATGCTGGGGAGAAACTGCAGCTAACCGGGGCAGCTGTTAGGCCAGCACAAGCTGCTGACAACGTATTGAACGGTCCCCACACAGCATAATCTTGATCACACGGTGCCGTTTGATTTATTGTAATTGCTCCGACTGAACCAACGGTAAATGTGAACCAAGACGGGTTGATTTGAGTAACTAGGCACCCGTAGTTATTTCCTGCAGGCACTGTTCCTCCAATTGTACCAGGAAACGTAGTGGTAACGTTTGAACAAATCGGTGTTGCACCTAAACAATTGACACCTTGTCCATAAGATTGAGCAGTTGCGAGACTTAAAATTACTGCAATAAAAAATACTATATGCTTTTTCAAAACAAACGGCTTTTAATTAAGGTATATACTTAAGACTTAACAAAACTCCTTCGGGTTGCTTTATATCATTCCCTTAGTCACAAATATAAATTATAAACCTAATGAACAATGCTTTCTACGTGTAAAACTTGCCCATTTTCATTGTAGCTCGTGACCGTCATTTTACCACTCGTGATTTCCACAACCATAAACCCAAGAGAAGATTGTGCAAAATGAGTAAATGCAAAAGGTGTTTGAATGGCTCGTTTACTGCCGCCGCCGCCAGATACAAAATATGTAACACTTCCCTCAGGCTTATGCACCTGAAGATCGTGTTCGTGGCCACAGAAATAGGCATCTACATGGGTTTCATTGAACAATCCCTCAAACTTTCGCATGTATTGCGGTTGGTTTTTACGAACCCCGCAGGTATAAAGTGGGTGGTGTCCAATAACCAATTTCCAATCTGCAGAAGAATTGCGTAAACCACTTTCAATCCACCCGTTCTGGGAAACCGTGTCCAAGGCGTTCAGTTCCGGGTATGAGCTTCCGGCGCGAAGCAAATCCTTTTGATACGGATTCGAGTCCATGAAAAACATTTCTACGGATTCGTTGCCTCCTGCAGAAAACTGTTCTTTGAAGTATTTCGAAGGTAATTTCCAACGAGGGCTGATGTTTGAATAGGCGATTTCGGCAGAGGGCGCTCCCCGGTAATCGTGATTCCCTAAAACAACGTACCACGGACATTGCAATTGCGATCCCGTGTATACTTGCTCATAGGATATGTTCCATAAAACATCTCCAACGGAATCTACCCCAGCATCATAAAAATTATCCCCTGTGCTTACAATAAAATCATACGGGCATTCCGAACCTACCTTATCCATTGCTTTAGCCACTTTCACTTGATCTTCTTGTCCCCAAATTCCCCAGTCACCTATAACAGCAAATCTTATGGCAGTATCACCTCTGCATTCTGGAGCTGCTATGCACACAGGTCCGTTTTCTCTGCAGCTGATTAGCGTGCTTAATAACATTAGAATAAAACCAGGCAAGATAAAAACCGCCGTCATTTGTTTCGTTAAAAAATTATTCAGGCACATCTCTCTTCGTTTTTTTCAAATTTAAGGAGCATTCCCACTAATTTTGAAAAGTTATGTTAAAACAGAGCTTTCAATTAAAACAGCAGCAAAGACTTTCTCCTCAACAAATTCAGTTGATGAAAATGTTACAAATTCCAACCATGGAGTTAGAGCAGCGCATCAAAGAGGAGATGGAAAGCAATCCCGCATTAGAAGAAGGTGAAGAAGAGAAAGAAGAGAGCGAACGTGACGAAGACAACAACGAAGAAGAAAACGACAACCAAGAAGTTGATTTCGATTTTTCAGAATATCTATCGGATGATGATATTCCCGATTATAAATTAAGCGTAAACAACAACTCTGCAGACCAAGAAGATCGTGATATTCCAATTGGAGCCGGAAAGACTTTTCACGACTTGCTGTACGCTCAAATTGGGTTACGCGATTTTGACGAAGAGCAACTGCTCTTGGCCGAATATCTTATCGGAAACCTAGACGACAATGGCTATTTGCGACGCGAACTTCAAGCTGTTGCTAACGATCTTTCGTTTTCGATGAACATTATAACTTCGGTGCCTGAACTAGAAGAAGTTCTTAAAGAAATTCAAGAGCTAGATCCCGCCGGTGTTGGCGCAAGAGACCTAAGAGAATGCCTATTCATTCAACTAAAGCGTCAAGAAAAAACCTCTCCAGCAGTGGAACTCGCCAAGGTAATTATTCAAAAATACTTCGACGAGTTCACGAAAAAACACTACGACAAAATTTCGAAAAAACTCGGAATCTCCGATGAAGAATTGAAGCCTTCTATTGAACTCATCTTACATCTCAATCCAAAGCCTGGAAATAGCATGCAAGAGTCGAACCGAACCGTTCAGCATGTAACTCCAGACTTTATGTTGGTGGTAGAAAACGACGAATTGCGCCTTCAACTTAATTCTAGAAACGCACCTGAATTAAAGATTAGTCGAGAGTACAAGGGCATGTTGGACCATTACGCAAAACTCAAAACAAAAGATCAAAAGGCAAAAGAAGCGCTGCTATTTGTAAAACAAAAAATCGAAAGCGCAAAGTGGTTCATAGACGCCATTCAACAGCGAAACCACACACTCATGATATGCATGGAAGCCATTCTTACTATGCAGCGCGAGTTCTTTCTTTCAGGTGATGAAACCAAATTGAAACCCATGATCTTAAAAGACATTGCAGATCGGGTGAACATGGATATTTCAACCATTAGCCGCATGGCAAACAGCAAGTACATTCAAACGCCTTATGGAACATACTTGTTGAAATACTTCTTTGCAGAAAGCCTTTCAACCGACGAAGGAGAAGAAGTGAGCTCTCGTGAAGTGAAGCAAATTCTAAAAGACGCAATCGGTGCTGAAGAAAAAAAGAAGCCCCTCACTGATGAAAAATTAGGTAAATTGCTCAACTCAAAAGGATACAATATAGCGCGCAGAACGGTTGCTAAATATCGCGAGCAACTTGGAATTCCAGTAGCTAGACTAAGAAAAGAAATGTAATGAGAGAAAAGTTTGTTTTTAAGTTTTCAAAATTTCTTTCCTTGATTTTCCATCCGCTTGGAATGCCAATGGTTATCTATCTTTTGGTGCGTTGGATTGACCCTTATTACATTGCCCCCGCTGAGGCGGATTATTTCGTTTTTTTATTGCTTGGAATAAATATTATCGCACCTGCTGCGAGTATTTTAATCATGATAAAATTCAAAATGGTTTCTTCCATTGATCTGCATGATCGTAAGGAGCGTTGGGCACCTTATTTACTGGTAATTCTATACTACATTCTTTCTTATGCCCTTCTTCGATATTATGGACCCACACTTCCAACCGAAGTATTCTCTTTCATACTTTCAGTAATTGTTTCGCTACTGCTTTCTTTGGGAATAAATTTCTTCTGGAAAATAAGCGTTCACATGCTGGGCCAAGGCGGTGTATTCGGATCACTTATAAGCCTGAGCATTCTTCACCGTGCAGATGTTTCAATTATTATTATCGCCTGCTTACTTATGTCAGCATTAACCGGATTTTCGAGACTTCGTTTGAACGCACATACACACCAACAAGTTTATGCTGGGTTCGTTCTAGGAATGATCTGCAACCTTGTTATACTTTGCGGCGAGTGGTTTATTTAACCTGAGCTCTCGTCCAATTCCAAGCGTGAGCTAGCGCATCATCAATGGTAAGATGGCACTTCCAACCCATCTTCATTTCAGCATAATCAGGAACAGCCCATATTGCAGGAACATCCCCCGATCTTCTTCCTGTTATTTCGACATTCAACGAAACACCATTTATCTTTTGAAAACGATCTACAACTTCTTTCACGCTATATCCTTTTCCAACACCTAAATTGAATATATCTAATTTCAATTCTCTCGAAAGATTAAGGGCTAACACGTGCGCCTTTGCTAAGTCAACCACATGTATGTAATCACGTATACAAGATCCGTCCGGAGTGTCATAATCTTCCCCGAATACAAATAATTTCGCACGCTTCCCTGTTGCCACTTCGCACACCAACGGAATTAAATTAGTCGGCGCGTCATTCGTTGACTCTCCAATTTTAGCAGAGGGGTGAGCCCCAACCGGATTGAAATAGCGCAATACTACTGATTGAAAAGGGACGCTCTTCGATGCTTCGAAAATTAAATCTTCACAATCTTGTTTTGTTTGGCCGTAAACGGAAGCTGCTGGTAATCGGGGAGTGTTTTCGCTCACCGGATTTATTTCCGGCGTGCCATAAACCGTGCACGAGCTAGAAAATACAAATCGTTCAATCGAAAATTCTTCCATCAATTGCAACAAAACTTTCGTTGAACCAACGTTGTTCCGCATATACGCTTCGGGCATTTTCTGAGATTCTTCTACCGATTTAAATGCCGCGAAATGAATGACAGAATTTATTTTATAGGTTGAAAAAACACGGCGCATTTCCGACGCATCTGTGCAATCTACCTGCTCGAATGAAATTTTTACCCCAGTTAAATCTTCCAAACTGCTCAATCGGCCTAGCGTTGAGTTCGCCAAATTATCTACTATTACAGGGGAATATCCCGCAGATATCAATTCTACAACCGTGTGTGAGCCTATATAACCCAAGCCTCCCGTGACTAAAACAGTCTTATTCTCCATAATTCTAGCAAAGATAGAAAGATTAAAATCCAGGTGTTTAAAAACCTCTATACCAATGCCTGCCTATTGTTCGCATTTCTTAAATGAACATCATGATAAAGTATGTTTAAACTTTATTCGGATAAATTTCTTTTCTTTTTATTTAAGTTTGTTGGTTCATTCTTTTCACTATGAAAAATAAAATTGAACTAGCGCTTCGCCTGCTGCAATCCAATATGCCCGCGCAATTGGTGCGGCACGTTGGTGTTGGTGATGGGATTGTTCAGCTTGAGGGGTCTCTTCTGTTAGAGGCTATTCAGAAGTATGAAAAGAATTTCAATCGAATTAATGTCGAAAAATTCGTACCTGCTTCAGGCGCAGCCACCCGTATGTTCGCGAATTTAAGTGGTGTTGATCTATTTAACCCGAGCGACGAAGCTGAATTTTTCTTTCTTCATTTACGCGACTTCCCCTTCTTCGACTCCATTCGGCTCAACTTTGAAAAAGAAGGATTGAATTACGATGAAATAACAGGGATAGAAAGATACTCGCGCGTTTTGAATTTTCTTTTCAAAAATGGATATGCAACGCTTCCTAAAGGAGCTGTTCCTTTTCATTCCTATGCAGAAGAACGTACCGCTTTCGGTGAACATTGCATTGAAAGCATGCACTACATGCAGCAAAATGGGAATCATGAAATTCATTTCACCATTCCCGCCGAACATCGTTTACTGATAGAAAACATCTTCCACGATTTTTTTGAAAAACACCCCAATGCCATTCAAAAAATTTCATTTAGTTCTCAAGATCCTGAAACACACATTCCTGTATTTGATAAAAATAACCTTCCAGTACTTCTTGAAACAGGTGAAATTTTCCTTCGACCGGCTGGGCACGGCGCTTTGCTTAAAAATTTACAAGAGCTTAAAGGAGAGTGCGTTTTCATTCAGAACATTGACAACATAACTGAAGCCTCTCACCACGCCGATGTTGCGGCATACCGGAAGTTAATGGGTGGTGTTCTTTTAAGTCTCGTTGAAGAACGAAACATCTTGCTGAACGATCTTGAAAATAATACGGAACACGCCGAAACTCGTGCAATTTCATTTCTCAATAAATGGTTCAAATCATTGAGCGACACCTCATCCATTTTCGAACAACTAAGCAGACCACTTCGCGTTTGCGGAATGGTAGAAAACACGGGAGAGCCGGGCGGTGGTCCATTTTGGGTAAGGGATGAAAGCGGAGTTGAATCGAAACAAATCATTGAAAAAGCTCAAATCAAAAAGGACGACCCTAATCAGCTCGCCATTTTTGAAAATTCAACACATTTCAACCCCGTTGATTTAGTTTGTCATTTCCTAGATCACAAGGGGAATAAATACAATTTAGAAGACTACCGGAATCCTACAGCAGCGTTGATTAGCGAAAAACTTATTTTAGGAACCCGCACGAATGTGATTGAACTTCCTGGGTTGTGGAATGGAAGTATGTGGGGTTGGAATACAGTCTTTGTTGAAATTCCTTCTAACCTTTTTCATCCTGTGAAAACTGTAAACGACCTGCTAAAAAGCGGACATAAGCCCAAGGCTTAACTCAGCGTCCAAACGTCTGAACACCCAGTCAATTCAGACTCTGAAGCGTTCGAAGCGACAACGACTGTTTTGTTCTTCCTGCTTGAAACAACAAAATCAGAAAACCATTTTTCCGCATCTTTATCGAGGTGTGCACACGGTTCATCAAGGAACACACACGAAACATCGGCTAAAAGAGCAGTTCCCAACTTCACGCGTTGTTTCATTCCGCTTGAAAAATACTTCAACTCTTTATTACCGTGTTTTTCAAGTTGAAGAATTTCGGGAATTTCATTGACTGCAAATGTTCCTTCGAAAGGTTTAAGTCCATGCGTAAACTGCAAATGTTCCAATAAGGTAAAATCCTCGTAAAGCCCCATAGCCGGTGAGCACAGGGAGATATGTTTCCAAACTTGGTCAGAAGAAATTCCAGCGTAAGTCACTAGACCTTCTGAAGCAGATAGATATCCCGAAATAATTTGAACGAGTGTTGATTTCCCCGAGCCGTTTTGACCTACAATTCCAATGTGATCTCCAGAAAGTAAGGTTCTATTCAGGTGGCGAAAAATGTACTTTCCACCGAACTTCTTTCCAATATCTTGAAGTTCTATTTGCACCTTTATGTGGTCTGTGCGCCCCGGACTACACCCTTTTCAGAGCGTTGAATGAACCCGAGAACGATTTGTTTTTCATCTGAATCCGGAAACGAATCAACGATTTGCTTTACTCCTGCAACAACCGTGTTGTTGTGCACGAATAAAGCCCTGTAGATATCTTCCAATCGAGAAACTTGCTCGTCTGAATAACCTCTTCTTCTGAGACCAATACTATTGACGCCAATATAGCTCAATGGCTCGCGCGCTACCTTTATGAAGGGTGGTACGTTCTTTCGCACAAGAGAACCTCCTGCAATAAATGAGTGGTCGCCAATTTCAATGAATTGTTGAACAGCAACAACACCTTCAATAACCACCCAATTTCCAATGGTTACGTGTCCTGCAATATTTGCTGAATTCGCAATAACACAATTGTCACCCACAAAAGCGTCATGCGCTAAATGCACGTATGCCATGAGCAGACAGTTGCTTCCAACCTTTGTGGTCATGCGGTCCTTTGTTCCGCGGTTTAGCGTACAGCACTCGCGAATGGTCGTATTGTCACCTATTTCAACTGTTGTTTTCTCCCCTGCAAATTTCAAATCTTGCGGAATCGCCGAGATCACAGCACCTGGGAAAATACGACAGTTCTTACCAATTCGCGCCCCGTCCATAATGGTTACATTCGGGCCAATCCATGTACCGTCGCCAATAATAACATCGCCGTAAATTGTTGTGAATGGACCTATTTCAACGCCATTACCAATTTTAGCATCTGGATGAATTTGTGCTAAGTTGTTCATGCCTTTTCAGTTATTTGTGCAGGCACCTTATCCTTTACAACTTGGGCCAACATAGTTGCTTCACCCACTTCTTTGCCGTTCACATAGGCCACACCGCGCATATTTACCAAGCCTCTTCGAATAGGAGATTCCAATTTCAAATGGAAAATAACTGTATCGCCTGGCAGTACTTTTTGTTTGAATTTCACTCCATCAATTTTCATGAAGTAAGTGCTGTATAGCTCTGGGTCTTCCACTTGACTTAAAGCAAAGATTCCACCCACCTGCGCCATGGCTTCAATTTGCAAAACACCAGGCATTACGGGGTTGTCTGGGAAATGTCCCTGAAAGAACGGTTCGTTCATCGTAACGTTCTTCAACCCAACGATACTCTCGTTGTCCATTGCAATAATGCGATCGACTAACAAAAATGGGTATCGATGAGGAAGCATTTGGCTGATTTGATTAATATCAAAAACAGTCTTCGTTAGATCAAACGTAACGTTAGACTGACGCTTTTTGTCCCATGCCTTTAGCACCTTTGCAAAAGCAACGTTTCCATGGTGACCAGGTCGCGCCGCTAAAATATGTCCTCGGATGAACTTTCCCGTGAGAGCCAAATCTCCAACAATATCAAGCAGCTTGTGACGAGCAGGTTCATTTTCGTATTGAAGTTTAATGGTGTTCAATACCCCAATTCCTTCAACCTTTACATCTATCTCTTCCCGGCCCAATTCCTTCAAAATATCTTTAATTTGACCTTCTGTATATTCCTTATCTACCATAACAATGGCATTGTCCAAGCTTCCGCCCTTAATAAGGCCATTCTTTGCTAAAAGTTCCAATTCACGCAGGAATACAAATGTTCTGCACTTTGAAATCTCACTTGAAAACTGGCCTAAATTATACATTTGAGCATGCTGAGTTCCCAATATCGGTGAATTATAGTCAACCATTACAGTTACTCTGTATTCCCCTCCATTCGTTGGAACCGCTAATATTTCCACACCTTTTTCAGTATCTTCAAATGCAATATTCTCGTCTAATACAATGTATTTTCTTTCTGCGTTTTGATCTTCAAATCCGCCTGCTTCAATGGCCTCAACAAATGGCCACGAGCTGCCATCCATGATTGGAATTTCTGGTCCAGTCACCTGAAGCAGAGCATTGTCTACAAAGCTTCCGTACAAGGCCGCTAAAACATGCTCTGTTGTATAAACACGAGCACCATTTTGCTCGAGAGTTGTCCCTCTTTGAGTTCCAACCACACGATCACAATCAGCATCAATAATTGGCGCTCCTTCTAAATCTACTCGCTGAAACTTATAGCCGTGATTCTCTGGTGCCGGACAAATAGTAAGTGTTACCGGCTCTCCGGTGTGAAGGCCAACTCCTTTGAATTCGATTGGCGATTTTAATGTTCTCTGTTTTGAAGACATGCTGCAAAATTAGTGTGAATTCATTGGTAATTCACTTGATTTCGAATTGATTCTTACTGGTTATTTGCGGATCGCCTGAATAATAGCATCTGCCATTTCTCTTACCTCTTTCTCTGAAATTTTCTTCTTCTCTACCACCTTCAAACGTACAACAGCAAAAACACTCGAAAGAACATGTTCAAATTGAAAAGCAACATTCATTTTTTTGAATTTAGCTGATTTCTGACCTTCCTTTAGTAGGGCCGTTAAGGCCGAAAAGGCATCTTCCATTTCCTTATTCTTGCTGTACGAAGGAGAGTTTCTGTATTGAATAACGGCCAAGTAACGCAACGGTGCTGACGAAAAATAAACGTACAGCGCCATCCAAGCTTGTGTCAATCGCTGAGTTTCCTTCCCTTTAACTGAAAGTGATTCGTGCAGCGCGCGGGCAGCCTCTGTGCACGTTTCAACATAAAGACTCTCGAAGAGGTCTTCTTTGCTTGGAAAGTGGTGGTAAATTGTACCTACGGCAACGCCTGAAAGCTTGGCTAATTCAGACATTGGAGAGGCGTGAAAGCCTCCGTTTGAGATAAGTTTTAAAGCTGTGTTCACAACCTTGTCTCTTCTTGAAATTTCTTTTGCCATAACCGAATGTTCGTTCGGTCAAAGATATTTCCTTTTCTAAATAGCACCAATGAAACTTTTCACCAATGACCTTTTAATAAAGAAGAAATTAGTAAATTTGCAGAACTAAAATTTGAACATATGTCAATACAAGAAAGAATCAATGAAGACCTAAAAACAGCCATGAAAGCTGGAGAGAAGGATAAATTAATGGCGCTTAGGGATATTAAAAGTAAGCTCCTTCTTGAAATGACCAAAGATGGGGGAGGTGACTCTGTAGACGACACAAAGTCGGTGGCTATCCTGAACAAGCTTTTCAAACAACGCCAAGAATCCATCGAAATCTATAAAACTCAAAACCGTCCTGATCTTTTAGAAGAAGAGCAGCTGCAAGCCAATGTCATAGCAGCCTATCTGCCGGCGCAATTAACATCTGAGGAACTTGAAGCCGAAATCAAACAGTTCATTGCTCAAGTAGGCGCAAGTTCTCCGAGCGATCTAGGAAAAGTAATGGGTGTTGCTTCAAAAGCCTTAACCGGCAAGGCCGATGGAAAAGCAATTTCCGAAACAGTGAAGAGACTTTTAAGCTAGTCATGGACATCATTGGTCGAAAAACCGTTATTCAACTTCCGGATTTAGGGGGGAATAATGTGCGCGCCAAAATAGATACGGGAGCTTTTCGCACCGCTGTGCATTGCGAATCGTGGGCTTTAAAAGAGATTAACGGAAAAGAAGTGTTGGAAGTTGTCATTGAGTGGGAAGCTGGTAATCCTGTAATTCTTCAATACAGTAAATATCAAAAAAGAACAATAAAAAACTCGTTCGGACAGACAGAAGACCGCTATTGCGTGCGAACACTCATTTTGATTCACAAGAAAAAAATTCAATCTGAAATATCATTTACCAACAGATCTGGAATGCGATACCCTGTGTTGCTCGGAAGAAAAACAATTGGAAAAAAATTCTTGGTAGATGTCTCTTTGAAGAGCTAATAAAAAGAAGCCGCCTCTCCCAAAACGACCCCTTTTTAAAATCACTCTTTTTCATGCTAGACGAAAGAAGAATGAAAACCTTAACTATTTGAAAAAACCTACTATTTGGTTTTGAGGGAGAGTAAACTTTTGAATGTTCTCAGCATCATTCTTAGTTTTATACCCCTTCTATTAACCTAAGGTTACGTTTTTTTACTGTTATTTTTGAAAGGACCAATTTCATTGGGGAAAATATGAACGAACGAATAAACGCATACGTGCTTTCTAGCCGAAAATTCAAAGATTCGCTTCGTTTGGCGCACGTGTTTACATTGGAATATGGCGTTCAAACATTTTTATTCCGAACAGGAAAAAAAGGAGAAAACATCTCGTTCTTTCAGCCGTTAAACGCTATTCAATTTTCTGGAAGAAAATCAGAGGGAAAACTAGAAATAGCGAAAGACATGAGCCTAAGCGATATCTACGTCACCATTCCTTTTTATGTTGAAAAATCTACTGTCGCCCTCTTTATTTCAGAATTTCTCTACCGCTGCTTGCCCGAGCACTACGTGAATGAAGAGGTGTTCGAGCTCATAAAAAAAACAACACAACGACTAGATAACGTTGAAAAAACAGGAACGCTACCCATTCACTTCATCGCACAATTCGCTCTCGAAATGGGTTTCCTCAGCGAAGAATACGAACTCAATTTCGAAAACACGCGAAGCGATGAGGCTCTGCTTCACCAATCTCTAAAACTATTCATATCCACTCCAATAGAATCTGAGGTGATTAGTAACCTAAATCGCGACCAGCGCAAATCTCTCTTGGAAGAGCTTATTGCCTTTTGTTCGTCACATCTCGACACTTCCATTCGTCTGAATTCGTTAGAAATGTTTCACGAAATTTTCGATTAAACTTCTGTTATCTTCGCAATCAAATGAGGTTCGAAAATATCATTGGGCAGAGAGATGTAATTGACCGTTTGCGCAAAGCAAAAGCGGAAGATCGTGTTGCGCACGCCCAATTGTTTCTAGGGCCTGAAGGATCGGGAAATCTGGCACTCGCATTGGCTTATGCTCAGTTTTTAAATTGTCCGAACGCTACTTCTGATGACTCATGCGGAACTTGCCCCACCTGCAAAAAAAACAGCTCATTTCAATTCGCCGATCTTCATTTCAGCTTTCCCTATTTCACAAAACCAAATAGCAAAGAAACCATTTCTGATGACTACGGCACGGAGTGGAGAAACAGATTGCTCCAGTCTCCCTACTTTGGTATTGAAGACTGGATGAAAGAATTATCTAAGGATAACAAAAATCTTCTTTACACAGTTCATGAAGCTGCGAATATTGTTCGAAAACTTTCCCTGAAATCCTTCGAAGGTGGATATAAAGTTATGGTAATTTGGATGGCCGAAATGATTGGTGAAGGGGTTGCGAATAAGCTGTTGAAAATTGTTGAAGAGCCGCCTGCGAACACCTTGTTTTTCTTCGTTGCGAATTCATCTGAAAATATTCTAAATACCATTCTATCTCGTGTTCAAGTTATTCAAGTTCCAAAAATAGACGAGACGGCTATTTCTTTAGGGTTAAAGCAGTTGGGTGTCGAGGAGCAGAAAATTGCAGATATTGCGCACTATTCGGACGGCAGTTGGGATGTTGCATTGCGCCTAAGAGACAACAGTGATCCCAATGAATTCTTAGCCATGCAGTTCCAAAACTGGATGCGTCACTGCTATTCGAAGAACGTTCCTGCTTTGCACGATTGGTCTGAAAAAATGAACGAATTAACTCGCGAAGATTTAAAGCATTTCATCTTGTACGCGTTAGACCAAATGCGTCAAAATTTAATGTTGAATTACACGCCTGAAAACATCTCTCGTTTTACTGCCGGTGAAAAGGTATTTGCTCAAAAATTCTCCCGCTTCATTAATCATTTGAATATTGAAGAAATTATGTTCGAGTTAGAGGCCGCCCACCGCAGCGTTGGCCAAAACGTAAACAATAAAATTCTTTTCTTCGAACTCTCAATGCGTATGTTCCGTTTACTGAACAGAAAAGAAAAAGCATAAAAAAACACCTCCGAAGAGGTGCTTTGTTTTTGAGGTCCCGAGCGGATTCGAACCGCTGTACGAGCTTTTGCAGAGCTCTGCCTAGCCGCTCGGCCACAGGACCCTTGCGGACGACAAATATACGTTCATTCTTGAATAATCCGAATCTTTTCAATACTCTTCACTGCAAATAATTGTATTTTCGCTGAAAACCTGTCTTATGAATAAAAAAGTTGCCATCATTGTTATTAGCGTCCTTGGCGTTATGTGTCTTAGCCTTGCCTTCTGGGTGAAAGTAAGTCGCGACCGTATTGTTGCTTTAGAAAATAGCATGGGCGCTTTAAATGTGCTTGCAATGGACGCCGCGAATGCCACACCAGAGCAAATTATTGAACTGTACAAGTTAGCAGAAGATTCGTTAACAAGCATGAAAATGATGTACGATACCTTGACTACAGACAACGTGGAAATGATGACGCAAATTGAAGCTCAGCGCACGCAAATTGAAGGCTTATTGAAGCGCGCAAAAAACAAAGATTACGACATTAAAAAACTCCTTGCTGAAACACAAACGTTACGAAACATTATGAAGGGGTACATTCATCAAATAGATTCTCTTCAACAAGACAACGACCGCTTATTTGCCGAAGGACAAGAAGCCAAACAACAAGCTGTGGCTGCTGAAAACAGAAGCAAGACCCTCGAGACAGATCTTAACTCTACCAAAGAAATAGTAAAAGCTGGATCTGTACTTTCTACAGGCGGATTCTACTCAGCGGGAGTTTTTGCGCGAAACAGCGGCGCTGAAGCAGTTACAGAGCAAGCTAGAAAATCTTCCATGATTAAAACATCGTTTACTTTACGTGAAAATAGAATTGTTAAACCTGGTAGAAAAACGCTGTATCTCAAAGTTATCGGACCAAACGGAAGCACAATGAACGGAAAAGGAGGCGGAAGCTTTACAGCAACTGGGCAAGCCGATACCTTCGGCGCTTCACGTGAAATTGATTATCAAGGACAAGACACTGACGTGAGTATTTATTTCACCCCAACGTCAACACTTGACAAAGGAACATACCGTCTGGAAATCTATGAAGGTGGTAATTTAATTGGCAAGTCCGAGGTTATTCTTAAATAGACCCGATGAAAAAAGCCTTGAAAATTGTTCTCATTGTTTTCGGGTCAATTGGTATTCTTATTGGAATTCTTTTCGTAACCGGAAATGGCTATCTGCCTCGCGGTGTGTACTGCACATATTTGCATGGAAAATCGAAGCCAGACATTGACGACCAATCTCTTTTTCACACAAGAAAAATAAACCATGGAGATGCAATAAATCTCCCTGCCAAATTAAACATCCTCTCAGCTGAAAATATTCAGTTCTTAAATTCAACAGAGTCTGAAGCGTTTTTAGTTTTTAAGAACGACACGCTTGTATCTGAATGGTACGGAAGTTATGGCGGAGACTCTGCGCATTGGAATTCTTTTTCCATGTCGAAAAGTGCTATTTCACTGCTCATTGGATGCGCCGTTCAGGATGGAAAAATTTCTTCTCTTCAAGATCCCGTTTCAAATTACATTCCCTGGAACGGAAAAGAGGTTTCCTTGGAACAACTGCTGCACATGAGCAGCGGAATTCCATTTGGAGAAAGTTATAACAGCCCCTTCGGATACATGGCGAAAGCCTACTACGGCAGCAATTTAAAAAAAATTACTTCTCCCTATACGGTTGAGGCAACGCCAGGATCCTATTGGTCCTATGAAGGCGGAAACACCGTTTTGTTAGGGATGGTTCTTGAGGCAGCCACTCAAAAGAGAATTTCAAATTATTTCGAAGAAAAAATATGGTCTAAAATCGGCACGTCTTCTCCAGCCTATTGGAACTTAGATGCTGAAAACGGATTTGAAAAACCATTCACTGGAATCTATGCCACCGCAAAAGATTTCGGAATGCTTGGTCAATGCATTTTGCATCACGGAAAAGTAAATGGAGAAGAAGTCATCGACTCTACTTTTTTAGCTCAATCCTTCGAGCCATGGGCCATTCAAGATGGAAATAATTCAACCTGTGACTGGTACGGATTGCATTGGTGGATGGGCGAAGTAGACGGGGTGAAATTCAAATCGGCACGTGGAATGCGCGGACAATACATTGTTGTGATACCTGAAAAAAACATGGTTATTGTTCGTATTGGACACCAACAATCGAAAGAACGGCTTAATCACATGCCGGTAGATCTCTTTGCCTACATTCGAATGGGGTTGACCTTCTAGTAGGCGCGCTCTGTGCGGCCTTCCATGTAATTAATAAAGGCTTTGTTCACGACTTTGCTTCCGCCAGGTGTTGGGTAATTCCCTGAAAAATACCAATCCCCTTGGTTGTTCGGACAAGCGTTGTGAAGACCTTCAATAGTTTGAAAAAGCACGCTCACCTTGGCCTTCGTGCCTTCTGGTGTAACAAGTTTAGCAACCATTTCAGAAATTTCTTCTTGCGTATATGCCTCGTAAACTTCCTTCACGTAATTCCTTACCTGTTCTTTCGGAACACCTTCCTGTTCTTTACACTTCAAGTAAACAACATCGAGAATTCCTTCTTTGCCATCGCGCTTCAACAAAGCAACAATCGCCTGAAAGGCAATGAAATCGCCCATTTTCGCCATGTCAATGCCATAGCAATCAGGATAACGAATTTGCGGAGCAGAAGAAACAATAATAATTCTCTTAGGCTCAAGGCGGTCGAGCATTTTAATAATTGACTTCTTCAAGGTTGTTCCGCGAACAATTGAATCGTCAATAACCACAAGTGTATCAACTCCAGGTTTTACAGTGCCATGCGTCACGTCATACACATGCGAAACCATTTCATCGCGCGCAGAATCTTGGGTAATGAAGGTGCGCATTTTAACATCCTTAATCGCAATTTTTTCAATGCGTGCGCGCTTGCGAACAATCGCTTCAATCTCTACATTCGACAGCTTGCTCGAAGTTAGTTTTTCAATTTTGACGTCATTCAAATGGTCTTCCAGTGCTTTAATCATCCCGTAGAATGCCGTTTCGGCCGTGTTAGGAATGAAAGAAAAGACGGTGTTTTCTAAGTCGTAATTTACCTCTTTTAAAACGCGAGGAACAATGTTTTTTCCCAAATCTTGACGCTCTTGATAGATAGAGGCGTCATTTCCTCTTGAAAAATATATGCGCTCAAATGAGCAGGGTGTTAAAGCCGCTGTTGGTTTAATCTCTTTCATTGAAGAACTGCCGTCCTTCTTCACCACATAGGCGCAACCTGCAGGTATTTCTTTAATCTGATCAAGCGGTACATTGAACGCACTTTGAATCGGTGGACGCTCACTTGCGACAACACAAATCTCTTCGTCTTCGTAATAAAACGCTGGGCGAATTCCATTCGGGTCGCGATAAACAAAGGCGTCTCCATGACCTAACATTCCTACCATGGCGAATCCGCCATCCCAATCTTTACTTGCGCGCTGCAGCACACGCTGAATGTCTATATTCTTTGCAATTAACTCCGAAATCTGTTGATTTGAATAACCTTGTTGGTTGTATTGATTGAATAGAACTTGATTTTCTTCATCGAGAAAATGTCCAATCTTTTCCATGACCGTTACGGTGTCTGTTCTTTCCTTCGGGTGTTGTCCCAAGTCCACGAGGAGTCCAAACAATTCATCTACATTGGTTAGATTGAAATTCCCTGCAAGCACGAGGTTGCGGGTCATCCAGTTGTTTTGACGCAGGAAGGGGTGACAATTTTCAATGCTATTTCCACCATAGGTTCCGTATCTCAAATGACCTAAAAACACTTCCCCTGTGAAAGCGAAATTGTTCTTGAGGTATTGGGCATTTTTGAGTTTCTCTGGAGTTTTCTTTGCCATCTCTGCAAAGCGACTCATCACTTTCGCAAAAACTTCACGAACCGGCTGAGCGTCGTTGCTTCGAATTCTAGAAATGTATTTTTTTCCCGGTTCTGGGTCTAACTTAATGTTCGCTAAACCAGCACCATCTTGGCCCCGGTTATGCTCTTTCTCCATAATGAGATACATTTTGTTTAGCCCGTAAAAAGCAGTTCCGTATTTATCGGTGTAATACTGAAGAGGTTTCTTCAGCCTTAAAAATGCGATTCCGCATTCGTGTTTGATAGCGTCACTCATGGAGTGAAAAATAGTTTGCCGCGAAGATAGTCTATGCGTCGGCTATGTTCGAAATAATTAAATCCATTTCTTATTTTGGAACGGTAATTTTTCAAATTACTTGGGAAAAATGTGCCTCCTAAAAAAGTTAGCTTAGAGAAAAATACGATTATGAAAACAATTACACTACTCGCAAGCTTGCTTATCTCCCTTGGAATGGCGGCACAATCACACGGTGAAATCTTTGGTAAAGTCATCGATGAAAATAACAATCCAATTGCAGGCGTAATCGTACGCGCAGAAAACAACGGGATTGTTGTCGGTGCGGCAACAGATGAAAGGGGTGTTTACCGCATCAACGGCGTTGAACCCGGAACATACACGCTCATTTATGACCTTATTGGTTACAGCCAACTTCAAGTTGGTAACGTAGAGGTTAAATCAGACCAAATTCGTAAGCTCTCTGATTTCATGCTAACAATAGCTAGTTACGGCACAGGAGGTCCCGTTATTATTCGGGTAGAAAAACCGCTTATTGATATCAACGGTGGCACGGCTATTTCCCTTGGCGCGAAAGAGCTTAAAGATAACGCTGCTGCAAACGGGGGGTCTCTCAAGTCTATTCTATCTTCCATGTCAAGTGATATTAAAACAGGCGATCGCGGGGAAGAGCTTTATTTCCGCGGAAGTCGCTCGGGAAGCGTTGTTTACTACATTGATGGTGTGAAAATTTACGGTAGCCCGTTGAACATTCCCTCAAGCGGAATAAGTAACATTACCGTATACACCGGTGGGGTTCCTGCGAAGTATGGCGATAGTACAGGGGGATATGTCATTATTGATACAAAATCATTCAGAGACGCCGCCAGGGAGTAAAAGTAAAGTCACGATAGATAAAGGTGTTGTTTTATCTAAACATTTTGGTTTAAAGCGAGTTACACTTTATATTTAGCTCACCTTCTAACTAAAAAGTGTAACTATTTTGCAAAAAAGAATCTTCCATTGCACCAAACACGCTGTAATAAATATTCTTACAGATTTACTGCACAAAGAGCGATTTTATATACGCGATGTAAACGACAAAAAGGGTTTTATATACGCCCAGCAAGGCTTGAGCTTTTTTTCATTAGGTAGAACTTGCGTTATTCGTATTGTTGAAAACGGCGCTGATGTTGAGATAGAAGTTCGTTGTTCAAATAAACTCGGTATTGGTATTCCAGGAATAACAAGTTCTTTGGAGAGAAAAATTCTTCATCTCCTCCAAGAAGAATTGTAAGCTAAGCCACTATCTTCGGAAAAATTTTCTTTTATGAAAAAATTCGGAGGTCTTTCCACATGGATTTTTATCGCTTTGTTTATCGGAATTGGCGTGGGTTACGCGTTAAATGTTTCCTATCCTGCTCCATCACAAAAAACAAAAAAGGAAGCGTTAGAGCAGCTCGTTAAAGAACTGTCGGCTCAACCAACCCCAACTGCAGATGAGCTTGCTGCAATTGTTGCAAACGATTCTATTTCGGAAGATGAAAAATACGAAGCAGCCCTTGCCTGCGTAAACAAGGCAAAAAATACTTCAAGTGAACTTTCAAAATATCAGAAAAGTATTGATGTTTCTGAAGTTCAAAACGCAACGCTAAAAAAAATACTCGAGATTCTCTCGATTTTCACGGATATCTTTCTTCGGCTGATTAAAATGATTATTGCACCCCTTGTGCTTGCCACCTTGGTAGCGGGAGTTGCAAAATTAGGCGACATGAAAACGGTGGGACGTATTGGTGGAAAAACCATGCTTTGGTTTGTTTCAGCCTCTTTTATTTCTTTATTGCTCGGAGCGCTTTTGGTGAATCTTTACCAGCCTGGAAAATCACTTCAAGTGCCCCTTCCCCCTGAAGCTATGGAGTCGGGAATAGACAAAGCAGCCTTAACCCTCAAGGGTTTCGTGGTTCACATTGTGCCTTCAAGTGTCATAGAGTCTATGGCTACAAACGAAATTCTTCAAATAGTCATTTTCGCTTTGTTCTTCGGAACTGCAACAGCTGCACTTGGAAAAAAAGGAGAGATCATCGTAAAAGCCATGGATGCTCTTGGGCACGTCATGCTTCGAATAACCTCTATGGTCATGTATGTTGCGCCGTTTGCAGTGTTCGCAGCAATGACCTCTGTGGTTGCTAAAAAAGGAATTGGCGTGTTGTCTTCATACGCCCTTTTCATCGGAGAGTTTTACAGCGGTCTTTTATTGCTTTGGATCATTCTGTTGTTCGTCGCTTTTCTAATTGTTGGAAAGCGCGTGATTCAGCTAACTGCTCGCATAAAATCTCCTTTGCTTCTCGCTTTCTCCACTGCATCTAGCGAAGCGGCTTACCCCAAATTATTGGAAGAGCTCGAGCGTTTTGGGTGTAGAAATCGTATCGTGAGTTTTGTTCTTCCGCTCGGATATAGTTTCAACTTAGACGGGAGTATGATGTATATGACCTTTGCAAGTTTGTTCATTGCTCAGAGTTATGGGATAGACTTGAGTTGGGCCGATCAAGCAGCTATGCTACTCACCCTTATGGTCACAAGTAAGGGCATAGCCGGAGTCCCGCGTGCATCACTTGTTGTTATTGCAGGTACCTTAGCCACATTTGGAATTCCCGAGGCTGGTCTCCTCTTGCTTCTTGGGGTAGATCACATTCTTGACATGGGAAGATCTGCTACCAACGTGGTTGGAAACGCAGTAGCTGCTGTTGCTGTGAATCGTTGGGAAGAGAAAAACTACAATTCAGATGAAGAGAACGATTAGTTCAACTCGAGTTCATCTATTAGTCGAACACCGCCGATAAATCCTGCTATCAGCACCACTTGGTAATTTGCTTCGGTGATTTGTTCTAGCGGCTCCAGTGTTTCAGAATTTGCTATTGTAAAATACTGGAGTTCGATCTGTTCTTTTTCAATGAACAATTCCTTTGCCTTTTCAAGCAGTGACTTCACGTTGTTCCTTTGTTTATTCTCTTGAATAAACAAAAGAGCTTTAGAAAAAGCTAAAGCCATGGTGGCTTGTTCTGCTGAAAGTCTGCTGTTTCTTGAGCTCAGAGCAAGCCCATCAAAAGCTCTTATTGTCTCGCAGCCTACAATTTCCACTTCTATTTCAGCGCGAGTAACCCACTCGCGTATTACAGAAAATTGCTGGAAGTCTTTCTTACCAAAAAAGGATTTATGCGGAAGAACTATTTCAAACAATCGCTTAACCACTGTAATGACGCCGTTGAAATGTCCCGGTCGAAAACGCCCCTCCCATTCTGAGGTTAGCGTTCCGAAATCATAATTTCTCACTTTTTGTCCTTCCGGATAAATTGCTGAAACCGCCGGAATAAAAACCACATCGCAACCCGCACTCTTCAAAAGAGCAATATCAGCCTCTTCTGTTCTAGGATAAAGCAGCAGGTCTTTCGGGTCATTGAATTGAGTAGGATTTACGAAAATGGAACAGATAACAACATCGCACAATGTCTTCGCTTTTGCAATCAAAGACAGGTGACCCTCGTGCAAAGCCCCCATTGTGGGAACAAAACCTAAGGAAAGGTTTTCGTTTCTGCACTTCGTGCTGAACGTCATCATCTCATCAACATGCTGTAAAACAGCTATTTCGCACGAAGTTCCCTTCATTTCAATATTTTAAGGCCAAAAAGTTGCAAAATTCAAAAAAGATTTATAATATCTTTGCAAACTGAATTCAGGCAAACCTAAACATCTCTATGCAAAAAACAAAAGTTCTTTTTGTAAGTCAAGAAATTTTTCCATTCACTCCGGAATCTACATTAGCGAATCAAGTTCGTCAAATTCCTCAAGCCATGCACGAAAGAGGCAAAGAGACTCGCATCTTTATGCCGCGGTTTGGAAAGATTAACGAACGCAGACATCAGCTACATGAAGTTATTCGCCTTTCTGGAATGAATTTGATTGTCGATGATACCGATCACCCTTTAATCATTAAGGTTGCTAGTATTCCTCAAATTCGTTTGCAAGTGTACTTCATAGACAATGAAGAGTTCTTTCATCGCAAAGCCTATTTGCATGACGAGGCGGGCAAACCATTCTCGGACAACGGAGAGCGTATGATTTTCTTTTCGAAGGGGGTACTTGAAACTGTTAAAAAATTAGGTTGGGCTCCCGATATCGTGCATTGCCACGGTTGGTTCTCTGCATTAATGCCACTATACGTGAAGCATGTATTCGCAGGAGACCCTCATTTTGCTGAAAGTAAAATAGTTGTTTCACTATATAAAGATGATTTCGCGGGGTCTATAGACAAGGGTCTATCTAAAAAAGTTCAATTCGACCAAATTGGACAGCAACACCTCGGAGATCTTTCTACTTCTAATTATGTTAACCTAATGAAGGTTGCTCTTGCCCATGCAGACGGCGTAGTTATTCACGAGGCAGATATTAATCCTAAGCTTATGGAAGAGGTAAACAACCTGAGTGTTCCTGTTCTGAAAGCATATGAGTGCGAAGACTTTCACGGAGCCATCGATGAGTTTTTTGATACTATTCACGCCGCAAAACCAATTTTGATCGACTAACCCATGAGGAACGTCCTCTTCTTGATTTTTGCGCTAACCTTGCTATTCATTGGTTCTTGTAAAAAACCAACAGATTTGCAGGCAGATGGCCTTCTTCCTGAAGAAGATGTGTTGTATGCCAATCAAACTGATACGGCTACTATTACGAGCTATATCGTTCGGGAAGATACCCTTTCTACAGATGAGCTTTCGGCTTGCTTGTTGGGTTCATATACCGACGAAACTTTTGGCCGCACGTTATCTAGTTTTTCGACGCAATTCGCTCTTTCTGGCGCAAACCCTAGTTTTCCAGAAGTGTTTGAAGTAGATTCTGTTATTTTCTCCGTTGCCTACTCGGGGTATTCTTATGGTTCTCTTGGCGAAGGATATTTGTCTGTGAAAGAATTAAGCGCCGACTTGCCTAAATCAGGAAGCTTCAACAGTTCGTATAATGCACCTGTCTTGAACGAAAATTTGCTCGCCGACGCTTCTCAAACATTTCAATTCAAACCTAAAACATACTTATTCGGCACCGTAGATTCGCTTGCACCGCAATTGCGTATTCCATTAAAACCAAGTTTAGGTGCTCGGTTGTTGCAACCAGCAGATACAACGGTATTGGAATCTGACGAGAATTTTCAAACTTATTTCAAGGGTTTGAAAGTGGAGGCGGGTTCATACCCGATGGGTGTGGTGGCGTTGGATCTTACAAACATCAACAGCAAAATAACCGTTTACTATCGTTTCGACAACGGCGGTTTAGCGGATACTACCTTCTACGAATTCCCGGTTACTTCAGATTGCGGCAGGTATTCACAAATTCAACATTTTTATCAATACGCTACTCAGCCTGAATTACAAGGTCTAGTTACAACAGACACCCTTGCCAATCAAAGCATGATGTTTTTACAAGCTGGTGCTGGAATCAAAACTAAACTGGTACTTCCAAACCTGCTAGATCTTCAAATGAACGAGGGTAGAATCGTAAACAAGGCCGAATTAATTGTGCCCTACGAACCCGATTCAAGGTATGCGCCCACTTCACAAATTTTCATTTTCTATCAAAACAGTGAAGGAACTTTGGTTGCTCTTCCTGATCAATTCAGCGGAAACATTGGGGGAGGGCTTGAAGAATCAAATAAGAGATATCGTTTAAACATTACCCAATATATTCAAAAAGTTATCTCAGGAGAATTAGAAAACGTACCGTTATTCATTGTATCGGGCGCAGCTGGTGTATCTGTTAACAGAACTATAATCCACGGCCCTGAGTTTTCAGATAATAATGTTGAGAATTTGCGCTTGATTATTACATACTCAAACTAAAAAATTATGTGCGGAATCGTTGGGTATTTAGGCAATGAGCCTGTTTACGAAAAAGTTATCAAAGGGCTTAGCCGATTAGAATATCGCGGGTATGACAGCGCAGGAATGGCGTATATCGAAAATGGCGAACTCATCGTTAAGAAATGTAAGGGAAAAGTTGTAGACCTAGAAAATGTCGTAGGCGCTGTAAAGCCTCTTTCACACATTGGAATCGGACATACACGATGGGCTACCCACGGTGTTCCGAACGATGCAAATGCTCACCCGCATTGCAGCGGCGATGGGAGCATAGCTTTAATTCACAACGGAATTATTGAAAATTACGCGACCATTAAACAAGAGTTAATGAATCGTGGACATGTGTTTTTGAGCGATACAGATACAGAAGTTTTAGTGCACCTAATTGAAGATGTTCGTAACGCTGAGGGTGTTAGTCTTTTCGAAGCGGTGAGACTTGCGCTATCTGAAGTGCATGGGGCTTATGCTATCGTTGTCATAGACAAATCAAATGCAGATCAACTTATCGTAGCGAAGAAATCCAGTCCGTTAGTCATTGGAATTGGGGCGCACGACGATTTCTACATCGCCAGTGATGCCACACCAATTATCGAGTATACCAAAAATGTGGTTTATTTGAATGATGAAGAGGTGGCGCGTGTAGATCGTAAGACTGGCTTAACCATTGTCAATATTGACAATCAAAGTCAAACCCCCTATATTCAAGCTCTAGAGTTAAGGCTTGAAGCCATTGAAAAAGGTGGGTATGATTCTTTCATGTTAAAAGAAATTCACGAGCAACCTCGCAGCATTGAAGACTCTATTCGTGGACGTGTGAACTTAAAAACAGGACTCATTAAAATGAGCGGAATAGATGAGCACGAAGAGCGATGGAAAACAGCACAAAGAATTTTAATTGTTGCCTGTGGCACTTCTTGGCATGCTGGTTTGGTTGCTGAATATTTATTGGAAGACTTTGCTCGCATTCCTGTTGAAGTAGAATACGCTAGTGAGTTTAGATATAGAAATCCTATTATCTATCCTACTGACATTGTAATCGCCATTTCGCAATCTGGTGAAACAGCAGATACTTTAGCAGCTGTTGAATTAGCGAAAGAACGCGGGGCGTTAATTTTCGGGGTGTGTAATGTTGTAGGAAGTTCTATTTCAAGAGCAACACATTGCGGAGCATACACTCACGCTGGTCCTGAAATCGGAGTAGCATCAACTAAAGCGTTTACCGCTCAAGTTGTCGTTCTTTATCAAATTGCATTGAGCGTTGCTCAAAAACGTGGGGTAATTTCGAATGAAAGAACCACTCGCTTAATGGCTGAATTAGGATCTCTGCCGCTAAAGGTCGAGCAAGTGCTGAAGACAAACGCCCTTACAGAGTCCATAGCGGCTATTTACCAGCATTGCTCCAACGCTCTATACCTAGGAAGGGGATACAGCTTTCCGGTGGCGCTAGAGGGCGCTTTGAAGCTTAAGGAGATTTCATATATCCATGCTGAAGGATACCCTGCGGCTGAAATGAAGCACGGGCCTATTGCTCTTATTGATGAAAACATGCCGGTAATTGTAATTGCCACCGAAGGTGCGTCTTATGAAAAAGTAGTTAGCAATATTCAAGAAGTGAAAGCGCGCAAAGGTCAAATCATTGCCATAGTAACAGAAGGAGACAAAACCGTTAAAGGCATGGCCGATCACGTAATTGAAATTCCTAGGACTGACGATAGTCTTGTTCCTATTGTGTCTGTTATTCCATTACAATTGTTCTCGTATCACGTGGCAATCATGCGTGGTTGCAATGTGGATCAGCCCAGAAATTTGGCGAAGAGTGTAACAGTGGAATAGAGCGTTCGATGATTATTTCTGCTTGCTCAATGCGTCCTTTATAGTAATGGGCTTGTTGCCTTCAAAGGCAACTACGAACGCGCCTTTAAATCCTGCTTTTAGTAGAATATCCTGATTCTTTTTAGCTAAATCCAAACTTGACGTTTTACCTACCAAATATTTGTAAGAATTATTCTGAATGATTTCTTCCACACGCGGTATACCGTTTAATTCTAGAGCTCCTTTATTGACTTTCTTGGAAGAACTTAATATTTGAACTTTGAAATTTATTGCTTCATCACTTAAATCTTCCCAAACAATTGTGCTGTAGGTTTCCAAATTAGATCGGATTTCGAATTCAACCCTTCTGTTTTGCAAACGCCCTTCTTCTGCATCATTTGAAGCTAGGGGACGAGTGAGTCCAAAGTACTCCACATCTATACGACCACTTGAAACACCTTGAGAAACCAAATATCTTTTTACAGACTCTGCCCTGTTCTTTGAAAGTGTCATGTTCAAATCAGCTCCGCCTATGTTATCTGTATGCCCTGAAACCTTTATAATCCAAGTGTTATTCGTCTTCAAAAGTGCTGCAACCGCTGAAAGGTCCTTCTGATGATTAACAGGAATTTCCCATTTGTTCGTTTCAAACAAAATGTTTTCTATCTTGGTTTTATCAATTAGTAAATTCGCTGCAGTTGTGTTTTCAACACTGGAAACAATTGGAACTTCGGTTGCTATTGAAGTCAATTTTCTTATTTCTTCCTCTACCAATTGCTCTAAAGCAGTGATTTCAGAAGATATTCTTGAAATCTCTTCGTTCACTTTCGGCTTTTGCAGAGCGTACGTCTCATTTATTTCTATGCTAATATTCTTGGAGGCCTTTTGCATCAACCCAATGAAATCAACAGAAAGTCCTTTAGCATTTGAACCAACAAGAGATTCGTCAAGTGCTTTCAATCTCGGAACCAATTGTTCCAGTTGTGCATTTATTAAACTCCTATCTTCTACTGACACAGCCTCCTTTGGCAATTCTTGAACTACAGCTACAGGCTCAATTATTGACTCTATTGCTGGCTCTTTCTCTACTACCGTAATTGTAAACTCAAAAACATCATCATTCAAACCTTCTGTTTCTCGTCTGCTCGAAAAATATCCGTGTGTAGCATTCTCAAAAAAGATTGCTAAATCATCTTTGTCCGAATTGAAACTAACTCCCTTAGAGGCAAGAGAATCTGGTTCAAGGTAGTAGATATCCATGCCGCTAATACTCTTATTTCTATCTGTTGTAAAATATAATTTCTTATCTATTGCGAATGGAAAAGTTTCGTTCAAAGGTGAATTTGCTGCGGCAATATTCTTTAAAGCAAACCACTCATCAAATCTATATGTTACTGAGTAAATGTCCATTCCACCCTTTCCTCCTGGTTTATCAGAACAGAAATACAACTTGTTCTCAGTATCAGAGAAATAAGGATGGGTCACGTTATAATCAAAGCTATTTATTGGCAACGGAACAGGTTTACTCCAGCCTTTAGGCCCTTTTGTTGAGTAAAAAATGCCTAATGTTCCTGCGTAATTATTAAAATACTGATTACAAGAAAAGAAAAGAAGTTGTCCATTTTTTCCAGAAGAAATTGGTCCATCATGAAATTCTGAACTCATCAATAATTTTACACCCTTTTCTTCAGAATATATATCCGCAGGAGCTAGCTTACACTGGTCCACAGTATACAAATCGAAAAAAGGCTTGCCGATCGATTCATCAATGTAAGGGCCTCCTTCTATGGTATCACGATTTGCACTAACCAAGTGAAATTTTCCGTCAATGATTCGAAGACCAAATTCATCAAACCCAGTATTAAAGCACATTTTATTCAACGCTACATTGTCCTGCCCAAAACAAAACATGTTTGCAGTCAAAATGAATAAAAGGGCGATGGAATTTTTCATATCAAATCACGATCAGAAAATACAATCAATTAAAAAACCTTGTGTTATTCGACGTTCCATTTCCAATTCCAATAGACTTAAGCTTTAGTCTTAAAACTAGTTCATGACATTGCGGGGTAACGATATTCAATTTGTTTGTAGGGTAGGTGTAGCTATACCCGAGATACATACGTTTGTCGAACTCAACGCCAAAGATTGCTCCTGCAGCAGCGTCATTCAGCTGGAAGTTAGAATTTGAATGGTAAACCAATCCAACATCCACTTTGTTGTTAATTGTGAAAATCCCATTAGCGTCAAACGTTGAGGGCGCATTCGTTCTAAATCTAGACATTATACTTGGGCGGAACATCAAACTTTCACTCAACTTCAAATTCATTCCTCCATATGCCAATAACCCACCTTTCGTTTCAACGTAATAAGTTAAATCTCCGTTAAAGGTATTGCTCACTACTCGTGGTTGCGAAACTCCAATGAAAAACTTCTCACCGTGCAATAATGCACCAAAGCCAGCATTGTATGCAATACCAGAAGTTAGGTTATTCATATCAGGATCATTTGGATCTGTAGTTGACAATCCGCTCAAACGAACATTCAATGACCCAACAGAGCCTTTGATTCCAACCGAAAATCTAATGGTTTCAGAAATTTTGAGATGGTAAGCTAAATTAACAGCTGACATATTTGATTTCATAGGCCCCGCTTCGTCTGCAATCACAGTGAAACCAATTCCAAAATTTTTAATTGGTAAAAAGTTCCCTGAAGCCGTAACAGTTCTTGGCGCACCAGGCATACCAACCCATTGGCTTGAAGCGAGCATTGACACGTCTGAGTATGCGTTAGCACCGGCGTGAGCAGGGTTCAACAGCAAAGCATTGAATCGATACTGCCTGTAATTTGGATCTACTTGGGCAGTTGCAACTGATGTTGCAACTACCGTTAATAGAATTAATGTGGCCTTTATTAGTTTCATCAACTTATTTGATTTAATTATTATCTAACACGATTAATATAGATGAATCCGTATTGAGGTGTTGCATCCTTCAGTTCAAGCACGTAGTAGTAAGTGCCATCTGGAAGCGGCAACCCATCTTTCGAGGTTCCATCCCAAGTATTGTCATAATTCTCGCTTTCGAAAACAATATCACCGTATCTATTGAAGATGCTTAAGGTGTTACTGTCATATCTCTCTAGACCTGCGATTACAAGTAAATCATTAATGTTGTTTCCATTAGGAGTAAATGCTTCTGGAACAATTGCTCCACACATATCCACATCAATGAAGTCGTACCATCCATCGTTATCGCAATCCACCCCATCAGGTAATATACCGCCGGTGTTCCACTCGTATTGATCCGATGCTCCGTCATTGTCACTATCTAAATCCTGATGATTAGGTATTCCATCGCCGTCGAAGTCGTCATTCGTTTCGATTACCGTAGGTATTCCATCATTGTCATCATCTGTATCTAGATAATCCAGGATTCCATCTCCGTCTGTATCAACTAAGAAGCCCTCATCAGTGTCTGAAATACCGTCATTGTCGTCATCAGAATCACATGAGTTATCGATACCATCGACATCCGTGTCAACACTAGAACCGATTACGTAGATAGTAATTGATTGCACAGTAACGTTTCCGTTATTATCCGTGATTGTCACTGTCACGTCGTTAGGACCTAAATCAGAGCAATCGAATTGAGTTTGACCAAGTGTTATGCTCGCTATACCACAGTTATCGTATGATCCCAAGTCAATCGCAGCAACACTAAGTGTTGTCGTGCCTATTTGATCAAGAACTAATGTGGTACTTACTAGAACAGCAACCGGGTTTTCATTGTCAACAACATTGATGTTCTGAGTATCCGTTACAACGTTTCCACTCAAATCTGTTATTGTCCAAGTTACTACAGTTAATCCTACCGGGAAGGCCGCTGGAGCGTCATTAGCTACTGAAGCTATTCCACAGTTGTCAGCGACTACTGGCGTTCCAAGGTACTGACCAACAACTTCGCAACCAAGGTTAATTGGCACAGTGATGTCATTCGGCGCCACTATACTTGGAAGAATAGCGTCAACCACAGTAACATTCTGAGTTGTAGTCGTTGTGTTTCCGTAAAGATCCACTACTGTCCATGTTACAGTTGTTGTACCAATAGGATAAGTGATTGGAGCGTTATTAGTGACTGACCATATTCCGCAGTTGTCATTCACTGTTGGTGTGCCTAAAGCCACCCCAGTAATGTCACAACCTGCAGTTATTGATATGTTCACGTCACTAGGAGCTAGAATAGTTGGAAGTTCATTATCTACTACAGTAACCCACTGTCCTACCGTAACAAAGTTTCCAGAGTTATCTGTTATAATCCAAGTTACCAAGGTGTTTCCAACAGGGAACAATGCAGGTGCGTCATTAACAACTGAAGCCACACCGCAATTGTCAGAGCTCACTGGCGCCGATAAGTTAACTGCGACTGCACAGCTTCCAGCTGTATTCGCTGTTACTCCTGCTGGAGCAGTAACTGTTGGGTTAATGTTATCGATTACAGTAACTAGCTGAATGATTGTTGCGGTGTTTCCACTTGCGTCTGTCGCTGTCCAAGTAACTACGGTAACGCCTACGTTAAATACTGCTGGCGCATCGTTTGTAACCGATACGACTGATGTACAATCGTCTGTTGCAGTAGGTGTGCTAAGATTAACTATCGCATCACAGTTTTGACCAACGTTTACAGCTATTGTTGCTGGTGTTGATGTGAACTGAGGTGCAATGTTGTCTTGAACAAATACCTCTAGTGTATTAGACGTGTTAGAACAGCCGTTGGTGTTCGTTGCAACAACATAGTATTGTCCAGCTTGAGAAACCGTAATACTTTGAGTTAATTCTCCGTTCGGATACCATACGTAAGTCATTCCTGCAGGCGCCGTTAATGTCACAGAACCGCTTGGGCAAATCACTAGTTGATTATCTGCAGTTATTACTACAGTTGGCAATGGATTCACTGTTACGGTGGTAGTCACTGATGTAGAACATCCGTTAGTGGTTACCGTGTAA
>CAIZGX010000014.1 GCA_903932685.1 uncultured Bacteroidota bacterium
ACTTGCGCCGCAGTTCAATTGACTGGCAATTGAGTGAGCAAGAAAAACTAACGCTAAAACTTGAATGGGCTCGACACAGCATTCACTGGTGGAAGCACATTGAAGCCGAATGGCAAAACAAAAAGCATGTCTGAAAAAATCGCGTTAGACACTTCCATCAAGGCGCTATTGAATATGGCTCTTCCCTTGTGCATGGGGGCTTTCGTGCAATTCATTGTTGTGCTCGTTGATAATTATTTCGTTGCGCAATTGAATGGGAAAGCCATGAGCGCAGTGAGTTTCGTTGGACTTATTTACATTGCTCTTTCTATGCTTTCGGCAGGATTAGCAAATGCTTCGCAAATTCTTATCGCAAGAAAACGCGGCGAAGGAAGAAGTGAAGAAATCCCAACGGTTTTCGCGAATGCCTTGTTCATAGGCGTATTTATCGTAGTGATTCAATTTCTCGTTTTAGCTTTTTTCATTCCTACTTTTCTAGACCGAAGCATAGAGGATGAAGAAACGCGGAATTACATGAAAACCTTTGCAGAGACTCGCGCATACGGATTCATTTTCTTCACGTTTATTCAAGTCTTACAATCGTTTTGGTCTGGTATTGCACTAACGCGAAGTATGATCTATTCTACGATCACCGTGGCTATCTTCACAATAGTCTTCGACTATCTGTTCATATTCGGAAATTTTAATTTCCCTCGTCTTGAAGTTCATGGTGCTGCCATAGCCACCAATATTGGTGAAGCCGCTGCAGCCTTTGTCCTATTTTTTTACACCATCTTTCATTCGAAATACAAAGAGGTTCAACTCTTTCGCAACCTCTATCGTGTCCCTTTTCATTATACCAAAGAAATCCTTCGTTTAGGCGTTCCTATTATGTTGCAAATGGTCGTTGCTCTTAGCATTTGGATCATCTTCTTCGCGTTTATTGAAAAGAAGGGAGATGATTCGTTTCAAAGCGCGTTCATTGTTCGGAACATGTATATGCTTGCCTGGGTTAGCGTCATGGGATTTTCAAGCACCACGAAAACGTATGTTTCCGGATTACTTGCTGAAAAAAGAAGCCCTGAAATTTTTCAGGTCATCAAAAGACTCGCTCTTTTAAATTTAACCTTCATAATCATTCTCACACACGGCCTGTGGCTTTATCCAGAAAGCATAGCACACCTTTTCAACGCCAATGACGAAACAACTCGACTCACCGTTAAAAGCATGTACGTGGTACTCCCTGCCATTTCGATCTTCGCGTTTACTAGCATACTATTGGCTGCAGTAGAAGGTGCGGGCAAAACCGTTCAAGGCTTTTTCATTGAGCTTGCGACCACTGTGCTTTACCTCACTTATGCCTATTATATTTCTTTTTATACCGATGCCGATGTTGCTATTATTTGGACTTCAGACTACGTTTATTTCCTAGGGCTTGGCCTTTTTTCTATGTTAGTTTTTCGAAATGCGTCTTGGTTCAAAAAAAGACACCGGAAAGATTTCCACAATGGCTAATTATTCGAAAGGGACGCTGTAATTTTATGCTCCTATCTGAACAAGTTCCATGTATTTAATTTTCGACACAGAAACCACCGGCCTTCCGCAAAATTACAAAGCCCCTTTAACCGATTTTAACAATTGGCCAAGGCTTGTGCAATTAGCGTGGCAGCTGCATGGCGAGCGAGGAAATTTAATTTCGCAAGGAAGCCTCATTGTCCAGCCCAACGGATTTTCAATTCCCTATACTTCCGAAAAGATTCATGGCATTTCGACCGAACGTGCTACGAAAGAAGGTATTCTACTGAGTGAATGCTTGGATCAATTCGAAGCGGCTCTAGCGCAATCGAAATTTGTGGCAGGACATAATATTGAATTCGATATCAACATTGTCGGATGTGAATTCCTGCGTGAAGGGAGAGTCAACATGCTCGAGCGAATATCGAGCATGGACACCAAAGAATTTGGCACTGAATTTTGTGCTATTCCAGGTGGAAGAGGCGGAAAATTCAAATGGCCAACACTCACTGAACTTCATGAAAAATTATTTCATATTAAGTTTGAAGAGGCACACGACGCGGCCTATGACGTAGATGCCACGGGAAAATGTTTTTTCGAACTTATTCGAATTGGGGTTATTCCAAGTGCAAGCGGGGTTGCAAAAAATGAAGTTGTTTACGAAGCTCCGATTTTACAGGACAGCAATTTCAAATCAGAAAAAACTGACGGTCAGAGTCCTGATGAAACGCTATCGGAAGTTGACATTAACGAAAATCAAAAGTTCGTGCATCTTCACGTGCACTCGCAATACAGCATTCTTCAAAGCACTACCACCATTGACGCGTTGATTAAGAAATCAGTCGCCATGGGTTCTCCAGCTGTTGCAGTGACAGATGCTGGAAACATGATGGGAGCGTTTCATTTCGTGAGTGCCGCGCACAAAAAAGGCATTAAACCCATAGTTGGTGCGGAATTGAATTTATGTCGAAATCATACCGATCGCTCGGCGAAAGACGACGGTTATCCCATTGTCTTGCTTGCGAAAAATTTCAAAGGATATCAAAATTTATCGAAGCTTTCTTCAATAGCCTATACCGAAGGATTCTACTACGTGCCGCGCATTAGCAGAGACCTTCTTGTTCAATACAAAGAAGGCCTTATCCTTTGTACTGGCTCACTTTGGGGTGAAATACCTTCAACCATTTTGAATATTGGTGAAGAAAAAGCGGAAGAAATTTTTGTTTTTTGGAAGGAACAATTTGGTGACGATTTTTATGCTGAATTGAATAATCACGGTTTGGAAGAAGAGCTAGTCGTTAACCGAACGCTTGTTCGGTTTTGCGAGAAGCACAACGTGAAATACTTCGCAGCCAACAACAGCTACTACACTGAAAAAAGTGATGCGGAAGCCCAAGACGCTTTGATCTGTGTGAAAGAAGGAGAAAAAGTAAGTACCCCTTCAAAGTACATCGGAAAGAAAGGAAGAGAGTTTCGCTTTGGCTTCCCGAACAACGAGTTTTATTTGAAAGATGCTCAAGAAATGGCACAAGCCTTCTCTGCTTATCCAGGAGCTCTTGAGACGACGATTGAAATTGCAGACAAATGCGACGGCTATAAACTCGACAGAGAAATCTTACTTCCGAAATTCGATATTGAAGAAACATTCATTTCGAATTTTCAAACTGAAATCATTGCCTCTAACGAACGATTGATTGGCCAACGCATTGAAAAATGGACGGCAGACGGATACGATGAAGAGCGCATTGCTCAAGAAAAAGACAAGTTAAAAACCATTGCGGAACAGTCGGCTTATCTTGAACACTTAGCCTTTAAAGGTGCGACCTACCGCTACGGAGATTTCGATGAATCTATTCGTGAGCGATTGCAATTCGAGCTTTCTGTTATTGAGAAAGCTGGATACCCGGGATACTTGCTTATTGTTGAAGACTTCTGCAACGAGGCGCGAAAGATGGATGTCTCTGTAGGGCCCGGACGTGGTTCTGCGGCAGGATCTGCGGTGGCCTATTGTCTTCGGATTACAGATGTGGATCCGATTAAATACGACCTCCTCTTTGAGCGTTTCTTGAATCCGGATCGTGTGTCGATGCCCGATATGGATATCGACTTCGAGGACGAAGGACGAGAAAAAGTTATTGAGTACGTACGAAATAAATATTCGCGCAACGCAGTTGCGCAAATCATTACCTACGGTACCATGGCCGCGAAGTCGGCCGTAAAAGACGCTGCGCGTGTGTTCGACTTGTCTATTGGCGAATCTGAACAACTGACGAAATTAATTCCCGATCGCGCATCGCTTTCAGACATCTTCAACAAAGAAGAGAAGCAGCTGAAAGAAGATTTTTCTAGCGAAGAATTCGAGCGCATGCAGCGCATGCGTCTTATTGCTAGCGGCACAACACTGGAAGGTAAAGTGTTGCGAATGGCGAAAATTTTAGAAGGGTCCATTCGCAACACGGGAACTCACGCCTGCGGCGTGATTATAACCCCTACGGACATCACGAACTTCGTTCCGGTAGCAACCGTGAAAGACAGCGACATGTGGTGCACGCAGTTCGACAACTCCGTTGTAGAAAAAGCAGGGCTTTTGAAGATGGACTTCTTGGGTTTGAAAACCTTGAGCATCATCAAGAACACCCTCAAACTCATTAAGCTTTCCCACAACATAGACATTGACATTGATAACATTCCCATCGACGATGAAAAGACCTACGAGCTTTTCCAACGCGGTGAAACTGTTGCCATTTTCCAATACGAAAGTGAAGGTATGCGCAAACACATGCGCGACCTGAAACCTACCGTTTTCGCCGACTTAATTGCCATGAACGCCTTGTACCGTCCCGGTCCAATGGAGTACATCCCGCAGTTCATTCGTCGTAAACACGGTCTAGAAAAAATTGAATACGATCTTCCTGAAATGGAAGACAACTTGAAAGAGACCTACGGTATTACGGTTTACCAAGAGCAAGTGATGTTGCTGTCACAACGACTTGCAAACTTCACAAAAGGTCAAGCAGATGTGCTTCGAAAAGCAATGGGAAAGAAACTCATTGAAGAACTTAACAAGATGAAAAGTTTGTTCATGGAAGGCGCTATTGCAAATGGACACCCTGCAGATAAGCTTGAGAAGATTTGGACCGACTGGGAGAAGTTTGCGAGTTATGCATTCAATAAATCTCACTCGACTTGTTACGCTTGGATCGCCTATCAAACGGCGTATTTGAAAGCACACTACCCGGCCGAATTCATGGCAGCGACCTTAAGCAATTCCATGAGCGATATTAAGGGAGTTACTTTCTTTATGGAAGAATGTAAGCGCATGCGTATCCCTGTTCTTTCTCCAGATGTGAACGAATCACTTTCGCTTTTTTCAGTAAACAAAGCTGGAGCCATTCGCTTTGGATTAGCTGCTGTGAAAGCAGTTGGAGAGAATGCCGTTGAAAGCATGATACGCGAACGCGAAACAAAACCGTTCGAAACGGTATTTGATTTTTTAGAACGTGTCGACGATAAAGCAACCAACAAACGTGTTTTGGAAAGCCTAGCCATGTGTGGAGCTTTCGATCGATTCGGAATTACCAGATCTGCCTATTTCGGAACAGATAATAAAGGCGAGGGTTTCATAGATACGTTGGTCAAATATGCCCGTGCCGCGCGCGAAGGAAAGAACTCGTCACAAGCCTCATTATTCGGAGAAGACTCAGAGGTTCAAATTCAACCGCCCACTATTCCTAAAGTTGAACCTTGGGATGCCCTCACCGAACTTTCAAAAGAAAAAGAATTGGTGGGAATGTTCATCTCAGGACATCCACTCGACGATTTCGCTCTTGAAATTGAAGCTTTCTGCTATCCAAATTCAATGGAAGCTTTAGAGAATCCTGAACCCAACAACGGTCGTGAAATTTCCTTCGCAGGAATTGTGAAAAACGTGCAGCACCGAATGTCCCAGCAAGGCAATCCCTATGGAAGTTTCACTCTGGAAAACGGAGAAGGTTCGCACGATTTCCGCTTGTTTCGAAAAGACTACATGAGCTTTAAAGCCTATATGCAAGACAACTTCTTCTTATACGTGCGAGGTCGTTTTCAAAAACGTCGCTACGGTCAAAATACAGAAGAAAAAACTGAATTTCAAATTACAGAAATATCTCTCCTAGCTGAAGTAAAAGAAAAACTTGGGCGTTATTTGACTATTGGAATTGATTCGGAATTTCTAACCGAGAAAACCATTCAAAAACTCGACGATCTTTTGGTAAAAAACACAGGACACGCGCAGCTTCGCATTGAATTAAAAAATGGTGAAGAACGGGTAACGCTTCCTTCTTCCGATAGAAATAAAATTTTGGTGACAAAAGAAATCCAAAGTGAACTAGAGGCTATACCTGGAGTATACTCGATTTCACTTTCTTCGCGTTAACGAATACTAATTTTCTGAACGCCCGATTGTTTCTCTGATTGAAAAACGAGGAAATAAATTCCCGGTGAAGCATTCACTTGGAATTCATTTGACCCTGAATGACTGAAGGTTAATTTACCGTCGATGCTGTAGACCTGCACATTCAGATTATTTGTTTGCCTTGAAGCCTGAAACACATTATTTCCAATTGAAATAAACGCAAAAATTTCTTCAGCTATTAAATCTTCTGTACCGACATAAAAACAATCGTTGTTAACACTCGTCGGATCTAATGCAGAAAGAACCACAGATTCATTCCTATACACCGTTGCTTGCTGCTGTTTGTTCAATTGAAAACCGTTTGAACTTCCAACCAAATAAACTGTGTCGTTTACTACGAGCAGATCTCTGCATACTTCGAACTTGTTGGTTCCCGGGGTTCCTCCTCCATCATACTGACCCAAAACATTGGCTCTGTGCAACACCCACTCTTGCTCTCCAAATCCAAAGTCTGTTGTCTCCCCAGCTAACGAATACCCTTCCGAATTTAAGTGTGCAGCGTTATACCACATGTTAAAATTGAACACGTTGTAAATTTCAGTATTGACCGTTCCATCTGGATTAAATGCGCAAGTATACGGATTGCGGAATGCGCCATTCAAAAATTCACCAACTACAAAAACGCCGTAACTCCAAACTTGCAAATCATGTCCTTGCACACCTATTCCGGGAACTGCAAATATCTGTAAAGTATTTCCGGCAGCATCAATCTTCTTGACGCTATAATGGGCGTTTACTCCTTCGTTATGATTATTCAAGACATAAATTTCACCGTTGTAATATTCCAACGCTGCATTGCTGTTTACACCTGTAGACTCTAGAATAATCGGAGCAGAAATACCTCCTGTTTCATTCAAAGAATACAACACAACCAATTCTTCTCCAGATGGAAAAAATGAATTTGTGGCAACCCATATATTTCCCAAATCATCAATCAATAAATTACGTGCTTCGTCCCACACGCCTTCTCCGAATTCTTGCGACCACAATAGATTTCCATCTAAATCTACTTTTCCAACTAAATTCTTATACCCCGTTATTGAATTACTCAACACCATTCCGCAGAAATAAATACTTCCATCTGCGGCAACAGCCACATCATTGCCGCGTTCAATTCCTATTCCACCAATGTTGAAAGTCCATTCGCAATCGAGCGATGCATTCAACTTCGACAGGTACACATCGGTTTGTGAACCCACTTCACCGCCTGTAGTTCCTACTGCGACGAATCCTCCATCGGGGTGAGCAACAATAGATGCATATTCGTCAGAACCCGCACTGCCGTAATTGTGTACAACAGGCTGCGCCGTACACATTTGAGCCAGTGCAAGCGAAACGAACAAACAGATGAAATCGAATTTCTTCATGAATTATTTTTTTATCACTGCGCGGATTTCCATCACTTGTTCAAGTAACTCTTCCAGTTTACTTAACTGAAGCATGTTTGCTCCATCGCTTAAAGCAACGGCCGGATTCGGATGTGTTTCAATAAACAATCCGTCTACCCCAACTGCAACAGCAGCTTTCGCAATGGTTCCAATGAGTTCTGGTTTTCCACCTGTAACACCGCTACTTTGATTCGGCTGTTGCAAAGAATGCGTGCAGTCCATAATGGCAGGCGCATACTCTTGCATAACAGGAATTCCACGGTAATCGACTACTAAATCTTGATATCCGAACATGGTTCCGCGCTCGGTTAACCAAACGTTGTTGTTTCCAGCTTCCTTCACTTTATTTACGGCGTGCTTCATGGATTCCGCAGAAAGAAATTGTCCTTTTTTAATGTTCACCACCTTCCCTGTCGCAGCCGCCGCTTGAAGTAAATCTGTTTGTCTACACAAGAAGGCAGGAATCTGCAAAACATCTACAAAGGCCGCAGCCATTGCCGCTTCATCTGCAGCATGAATATCTGTTACAGTTGGAATGCCGTAAGTCTTACCAACTTTCTGAATCAGTTCCAAACCAATTTGATCGCCTAAACCAGTGAATGAATCTACACGAGAACGATTCGCTTTTCTATATGAAGCCTTGAACACATAAGGCATCCCCAATTTATCGGCAATTTCCTTTACACGACCAGCAACTTCCATTACCAAATCTTCACCTTCAACCACACAAGGTCCCGCCAACAAAACCAACGATTTGGTTTGCGCCATTTTCATTACATCTGCACTATTCATTGTCTTTCTTTTTTGTTTTGAATAAATAACTCACTTGAAGTGAAGCGCTCATTTCTTTCGCTTCCTTGAAAAAATATCCCGGTAGATTCGATGTTTGAAAACCAAAATAAAACTGATTAGCAATTAGCCACTGCACGCCCATTCCCAATTTCCAATTGCCGTATGCGCCGTTTGAAATATTCATTGAAATAATACAATTTTTTTTCGGCATATACATAATTCCCAATGTGGCCAAGGGTTTCATAGGTGCCGCGAACATTTCTAAACCTGCCGTTAAACGCACTTTTTCATTCCAACGATAAACAGAGCGCACATAAAACGATCCACGAAGTGGTCTCCAAAACGAAACGTTTTGAGAACTGGTAATTAGCGTATCCGCGAATCCTGAAGTTCCATTCAACAAAGAGTCGCCGTTCAATATTCCATTCAGGTCAACGCCTGTCCAAGTAAAAGTTGAATCAAAAGAAACCACTTGGCTTTGTCCATTCCAATTCACCCAACCTAAATTTCGAATGCCCAGCGTGTTCCAAACTTCCTTCTTGTCTTCTCCTCTGTCTCGAACGAAATTGTACTCACCATCAATGCTGAAACCAATGCCATTTCCATTCGGACGCGGATTAGCCGAATGCACATACTCTCCTGAATAATCGAGTTGCAAGGTGTCTGCATTCGGTGAAGTGTAAAACGACGATGGTGGAAACAAACTGAACTGCTGATAGGTTAATCCGTTCACCATAGAAATTCCAATCGAACTGAATGTTCGCTTGTCGTAAATTCCAAATCCAATCGATTGAAATCCTTGCATTTCTCCTTGAATGGAATTCAAAGGAACACGCGAGCCTTGATAATTGGCGTTCCCATTACTCAGCAGGCCGAACGCATCTTTCGAAATTCTTCCACTTCCAAAATAACCCTTTCCCACTTGAATGTACAAATCAAGCATTTCACTTCCGAATAAACTGTCTCTTCCACCGTAATAACGTGCTCTGACATTTGCATTCCCTCCTAAAATTCCAAGGTCCGTCATTCCAGCTAACACAGAATTACGCGCTTCAGCGGTAACGGTTCCGCCAACAACAAATGGCTTTACGAGTTCCGTTGTCAGAAAAGTACTGCCAACTGTTGCACTTCCTTGAAGATCCAAAATTCCTCGAAATACTTTTCCCGTTGTGTCTGATTTCGTTAACCACAAATATGAAGTTTGAGCGAACGTTAGTCCACCAACTAGAATGAAAGCTGCTGCTAAAATTATTTTTCTCATTGAATTTCAGCATTAAGAACAACACCGGCTTTCACTCGCATGTCTACGAAATATGAATTGTATAAGTTCACCAATTGAGGAAAAGAAGGGGTATTCGAAATAACCTGCATGATTAATTTCCCTTCCGACTTGATGGCGTTCCATTGCGCTTCAGAAATAGGAATCACCAGTGTACTTGAACTTGCAAGTGCCAATGCATCAATGCTGTTTCCGCTTGGCACATTTAAATCCGTGGCAACAATTGCTCCACCCAGCGTTGTCAAATTTAATTTCCATTCCATGGGGAATGCATTCTGAATGTCTAATGTTAAAGAGCTCACGCGAACTGCGTCTGTGGTCACTTCCACATTCAATGTGTCGCGAAGCGTGAGATCGCTAGCCGCCAAACGCAAAGGAACATCAACAACCAATTTTGCTTCGGTTAATTGATCCGAGTAAAAGAAATCGTTTCCGTCGCTTACGTTTCCAAACGGATTCAATTGTAAACTACCCGTAAAAAGAACAGAGTATGGCAAACTTCCCATAAATGAAGTAATGTTACTGTTCCCTTCGTTCAAATTAATATCGTAGTTAGAAACAGAAGGGGTTCCGCCATTGTCAATGGAGCGTGTGATAAAAAATGGATTGTATAAATTTCCTCCTGTTAGCTGAACACCGGTATTCATGTAGGTGTTTAATCCCATAACGTTGTCAATCTTCAACTTACCATCAAATCCCATTTTGTGTGTTACATGAAATCCAAAGGAAGCCTGATCCAATTCTAGCAATCCTGTTGGCATATTTGCGCTTTCAGCTAAGTTGAACGTCTCGTTGAAAGAGTAGGTATCATTACCGAAATAACCTTTCGCGTAATCAATAACAATATCAGACATGAGTAATTCGAATCGCACTGAATCTTGTCCGTATATCGTATTCTGATCAGCCGTGGTGTTTTGTTCTGTCTTAATTTCAAGATGCGTAGAAAGCTTGTTGTAATCGAATCCTGATGTTCCTGAAAGAACAACATATTTGTTCGACATGTCTATCGTGTAATATCCTTCCGTTGGAGCAGATGCGCTACCCGGAGTTAATGCGAAATCAATATCAGTATTGTTTCCATAAACCTCTGAGACATTGTAGAGCGTGAAGCTTGGATGCAAGTAAGCATTCACGTAAGACTTCACATGGACAATCATTTGTCCCGACTTCACTTTCACCATGCGCAAACCGGTGCCGTTTGTTTCAACAGAATAGTTTTGATTTTGAGTAATGATTGCTGTATTTCCTGGGATTTGAAAAGGACCACCTGTAATCGGCACCACAAATTTCTGTGAAATGTTTGTGTCTGGAATTTGGGTTAAATCGCTTGTTCCAAATCCTGAAATAATCTTTTCGAAATACAAATGATAAACGCCCGCGTTGTCTGTATATCCGTTGTCTGCGGTTAAATCTGAAAGCGTCAATCTTCCATGAGCCAAAGGCGCCACCCAATTCGACTCCCAAGTCGTGGGTTCATCTTTCTTGCAAGAAGAAAGAAGCGAAACAGTAACTACTAAACAGGCGAATACTCTATAGCGCATGGTATCAAATATAATCTATCCTTGAACAGGTTTTGTGATTCGAGTAAATCGATAGATCAAAATCAACTGTGCCATCAACCACGGACCTATTTCATCTGGAAACGTTTGAATTCCAATGACCGGAATAAATACCGCTAAGAGCACGTATGCCGACAAGCCAATTTGAACGAACGCGTACTTTCGAACCCAAGCGTTCATTGCGTTCATTCGCGCAAAGGCTAAAGTAAAAAGCATTGGGTTTGCCCAAAGTATATTGAAGTTCCATTTGGTTGTGGTGTGATCGGTTAGGAACCACATCACGAACAGCACAATTCCAAGCACCCCGAAAAATCCAAGGAACAAACGTTCAGATAAGTTCCAACCTCTTTTCTTCCACCACAAATAAATACTGAATCCGGCGAACAACAATGCAGAAAGGGTTACATAGAAAATGGGTTTGGCCGATGGCGACTGCTTTTCAAACAACGAATCATCTATCGGAAGTATCTCGTTCGTTCTTCCCAAAACCTTTTTACCATTGATTGTCCAAGCCATCATGTTCGACTGAAGACTATCGGGCAAAAAAGACGTTTGTCCTTGCTCAGGTGTCTTGTCGCAAGGCTTCCCCAAAACCAAATCAATTCCAAAATCGGCCCAATACTGATGAGCGAGATACACGTCTATGTCGTGACGAAATCTTGGACGATTCGAAAATGTTTTTTCATTCTGTTGAATTTCCGGAAAGGCCTTCAACACAATATCTCGAACGCGTGTTGCACAATTGTCGTAAAAGAAATCGTACTGAAAATACCTATTTTCCTTCTTTGCATTTTCAATAAGCAAAGCTCCCAAGGATCTTATCTCCTCAGCATTCAGCAAGAATTCATTTTCTAAAATTCCCCTTCCACCAAACAAATATTGTTGTTGGAACCCAGCAAACTCTTCAACCGAAAGCATGTAGTTCAGCTTTCCTCTTGCGAACTTCAAATAGAAATCATCTGAAAATTCAAAGGTTCCGTAATTGAAAACAAAATCTACCCATTCACCATTCAAGGTATCTGTGTAGCGAATGGCACTGTGTCCAAAGCAAGTGTACAACTCCTCTCCTGGGGAACACGTTAACAAAGACATGCGCGGAAGTTCTCCAACATGGTAGTTCACCGTTGCGCTGGCTCCTTGAGCAAAGACAATGAAAATTAAGCAAGCTAAAATTCTATTCATGACATCCAATCTCCTTTAAAGACAGGTTCTGCAGGGCCGCACAACCAAATGTTTTCATATCCTTTTTCCGTTTTTTCAAACCGAACTATTAAATCACCACCTAACGCGTGAATCTGTTTTTCTTCAGCACTATTCGACAAATGATGCATCACAATGGCGCAAGCTGTCACGCCCGTTCCGCAGGAAAGCGTTTCTCCCTCCACCCCTCTTTCGTAGGTTCGAACCATGGCTTCATCTGGATTGAGTAAAGTCAAAAAATTCACGTTGGTTCCTTCCTTTTCGAATTCTTCGCTGTAACGAATTCCGCTTCCCAACTCCATGACATCGATATTCAAATCTTCCACCATTCGCACCATATGCGGAGAGCCTGTGTTGACGAAGTATTCATTTTCATTTCGAACAATAATCTCCAACACATCCGTCATTCGAATGGAAATTTCTTCTCCTTCTATTTTCGCTTCGTGATAGCCGTCAATGGCTCTGAAGGAAGCCTCTTCCTTTTCCAACATACCTAGTCTTTTTACAAAAGCTACAGCGCATCTACTTCCATTTCCACAAAAAGACTGCGACCCGTCGGAGTTGAAGTAGTTCATATAAAACTCAGTTTCCTCGTCGCCTTCAATGAGAATTAGCCCGTCTGCACCAATGCCGAAGTGCCTGTCGCAAAGCTCTGCAACCTCTTCCGTGGTGGGTTGCCATGCGTTTTCACGATTATCAACCATTATGAAATCGTTGCCCGTGCCGTGGTATTTGAAAAATTGCATGTTCCAAAGGTAAAACGGTTTCTGTGAACTACCGCGTTGTTGTAACTTGCAGTCCGAAAGAAAATTTCATGGAAAACGAATTGAACTTGAACAGCGACACCTTGCTCTTGGCCTATGAAAAAATGGCCACGGCTCGTCAGCTATCTGATTTATACGAAGCGAACGCTAAAGTGACCTCGAAGTATGTGCACGCAACCTCGCGTGGACATGAGGCTTGTCAGATTGCCCTTGGCCTTCAGCTAACCAAAGACGACTACCTTTCTGCTTACTACAGAGACGACAGTATTCTGCTGAGTATTGGCATGACTCCCTATGAACTCATGCTTCAGCTTTTCGCTAAAAAAGACGATCCGTTTAGTGGAGGAAGAACATACTACTGTCACCCTTCCCTCAACCGTCCCGACATGCCGAAGATTCCTCATCAATCTTCAGCAACCGGAATGCAAGCCATTCCAACTGTGGGCGTCGCAATGGGTGTTCAATACAAAGAACTTCAAGGATTGAACGACACCGATATTCCTTCTGTGGTGGTGTGTTCTATTGGAGATGCTGCCATGACAGAAGGTGAAGTGAACGAGGCTCTTCACATGGCTAATTTGAAGCAGCTTCCCGTGTTGTTTTTTGTTCAAGACAACGAATGGGACATCAGTGCTCACGCCTCTGAATTCCGCACAGGCGATGCCACTAATCTAGCGAAAGCCTATCCGAATATTCGTGTAAAAAGTATCGATGGAACCGATTTCGTTCAATGCTTTAACACCATCCAAGAGATCTTGACCAGCATGCGCAAAACGCGTAAGCCTTGGTTGTTGCATTGCAAAGTTCCTTTGTTGGGACACCACACATCGGGTGTTCGCAAGGAATGGTACAGACACGATTTGGAAGAAGCAGAGAAGAGAGACCCTCTTCCAAAATTCAAAAAACAATTAAACAATTTCGGATTTTCAGATGGCACGTTGGAAGACGTGTGGAAGAAAGCCGGAGAGAATATTTTACGCGATTATGATCGCGCTTCAACCGCGGAAGACCCCTCTCCTTCTTCATTGATGGATCACGCCTATGCTCCAACTCCTATCACGGAAGAGAAAGGCGAACGCGCTCCAAAAGGAAAGGAAGCCACCGTAATGGTAGACTGCGCGTTGTTCGCTATGCAAGAGATTTTAGCGAAGCATCCGGAAGCCTTGTTGTATGGACAAGACGTGGGCAAGCGCTTGGGTGGTGTGTTTCGTGAAGCGGCAACGTTAGCGGAAAAATTCGGAGACAATCGTGTCTTTAACACGCCTATTCAGGAAGCATTTATTATTGGAAGTACAGTTGGAATGAGTGTAGCTGGATTGAAGCCCATTGTGGAAGTTCAATTCGCAGATTACATCTGGCCTGGTCTGAATCAATTGTTCACAGAAGCAGCTCGCAGTTATTATTTAACGAATGGAAAATGGAACGTGCAAGCTCTTGTGCGTGTTCCTATTGGCGCATACGGAAGCGGTGGACCCTATCACAGCAGCAGCGTAGAAAGTGTATTGTGTAACATTCGTGGAATTAAAGTGGTTTATCCGAGCAACGGAGCCGACTTAAAAGGTCTATTGAAGGCTGCGTTCTATGATCCGAATCCGGTTGTGATGCTCGAGCACAAAGGATTGTATTGGTCGAAAGTGAAGGGCACTGAAATGGCTCGTTCCATTGAGCCTTCGGAAGATTACATTGTTCCACTTGGAAAGGCGAATACCGTACTTACTTCCAACAACGAAAAATCAATCGCAGTTATCACCTACGGAATGGGAGTTCACTGGGCGTTGAATGCTGCGAAAAATTTCGTCGGACAAGTTGAAATTATTGATTTGCGTACGCTTATGCCGCTTGATGAAAATGCGGTGTTTGAAGCGGTGAAGAAATGTGGGCGTTGCCTCGTTCTTACAGAGGAACCGGCTATGAATAGTTTCGCACAAGCGCTCGCAGGAAAGATTGCTGAGAACTGTTTCGAA
>CAIZGX010000015.1 GCA_903932685.1 uncultured Bacteroidota bacterium
AGCAGCGCAAGAGAAGTTTATTAAGGTTCAAGAGGCATACGATCAACTCAGAAAGGAACGTGGAATGAAGTAAATGCGTATATTTACTACACTCATTTCAACTATGAAAAATTCACTTTTATTCTTAATTGCTTTTTTAAGCTTTGGCTCTCTTTTCGGACAAGCCTATTTCTTAAACGGTTCTGCCACGGCTACAGGAAACGATTGTTACCAGCTTACACCTGCCATTGGAACTCAAAACGGTACCGTTTGGTACGCCGACCAAATCGATTTGAATCAGCCCTTCGACCTTTCTTTTGAGATGTTCCTTGGTTATACCGACCTTAATGGAGCCGATGGAATTTGTTTCGTGTTGCATACGCAAGGAACGACGGCCATTGGAGCAACTGGAGGAGGAATGGGTTATTTGAATTTCGGAACGAGTCTTGCCGTTGAGTTCGATACTTATCAAAATCAAAATCCTTATTCAGATCCTAACTACGACCACATCGCTATTCAGCGTAACGGGAACGTGAATCACAATACTGCCGATAACCTCGCTGGTCCGGTTCAAATGAATGCGATCAATGCCAATACAGAAGATGGGCAAAACCATCCTGTTCGCATCGTATGGGAACCTTCAACCCAATTGTTCTCTGTCTATTTTGAATGCGTACTCCGTCTTCAAACAACAATCGACATTACGAATTCAATTTTCAATGGACAAAACATGGTGAACTGGGGCTTTACCGCAGGTACTGGAGGACTTTCAAATATCCAGACGGTTTGTTTAACCCCCGATATTTTAAACACAACAAATGACGTTACCATATGTCCAGGAGCGGCGGCAGTTCTAACTATTAGCGGAGCAGATGTAAATGGAACGTTTGACTGGTCTCCAACAACTGCATTAAGCACTTCTACAGGAGCAAGCCCCGTTGCCAATCCGGATACTTCCACGACCTATCATGTTATCTACACTGATTTATGTGGCATTACTTCAGAACAAGATTTCATTGTTACAGTTGAGCCGCTAACTGTTGATGCAACCGCCCTTTCTGATATCAATTGCGCGAATCCATTAGCCACGATCAATTCTGTAAGCAACATTAACGGGGTATCTTTCTTTTGGATAACCACAGGAGGGAATTTCACCACTCCGACAAATGCCTTTACAGTGGGCATTGATTCTCCAGGGTTTTACTCTGTGTTAACAGATTACCAGGGTATTTGTCAAGCTATGGACACGCTTACTGTTGTCGCCGATTATTCAGATTTTCAAATCATAACAGGCGGAACGCAGCAATTAAATTGTAACAATCCCAATGGAAGTTTATCAGCAATGGTGAATGGATTTCCAAATGCAGCCTTCAATTGGACGACTACAAACGGCACTATCAATGGTGGTTCCACTACTCCAAGTGTAAATGTTGCCGATGCTGGAGTTTATATTGTCAATGCCACTTTAAACAACAACTGCTTCGACACTGAAACGATAACTGTCTTGGCCAATTTTGATATTCCTACAGTTAATCTTTCTTGCTTTTCCGGTTTAAATTGTATCACACCGAGCGTTTCAATTAGTTCTGCAACAAATGCATCTACTCCAGTATACACATGGACGGGACCTGGCATTCAATCTGGACAAAGCTCTTCCACAATAATAATTGATGCAGCGGGCACATATGCATTAAATGTTACCGATAATGTCAACGGATGTGAATCAAGCGCGAATATTTCAATAGCCGAAAACTTCACTACACCGTCTGTATCCATTGGCATTCAAGATACATTGAGTTGCCTTAATCCTGTCATTCCAATTTTGAATGTGGCAGTGAACAATTCAAACGACTATAGTTTAGCTTGGAGCACCATCGATGGTTTTTTAGTTGATGGAATTAATAGCCTAAATCCGAGCGTGTCTGTAACTGGAGATTATTCTGTTATTGCAACAGACAACACTTCAGGATGCACTGATACCGAAAACGTATTTATTTCGGAAAGTTCCTCAAGTCAATTCGCTATTGAATTGGTTCAATACCCAACCATTGTAACAGTTACTGACGGAGATTTATTGAATCCCTGCTGGACACCATTCCTACCTGGTCTTGGACAAAGTGAATTGTTTTCTTTGTTGAATACCTATGATTTAAACATATACAATCGCTGGGGAGCTTTGGTGTTTGAGGCTTCAAGGCCTTCAGTTTACTGTCCCGTAAATGACGAACTTTCGCAGGGAACTTATTTTTACACCTTGGTTCTATCCTCTGTATGCGGAGGCGTTGAAAACTATCAAGTTTCAGGAACTTTCTTAGTGAAGTAACCATAATTGGCACCTTTCTCTTATTTTTGAAACCTAACCTTTACAGAATATTTAAATTAACATGGAACAGTCTAAACAAAACAAACATCCAAAAGGACTTTGGTACCTCTTCGGAACAGAAATGTGGGAAAGATTTGGATACTACCTAATGCTCGGAATTTTCTCTCTTTACATGATTGAAAATTGGAACAGCGGTGGAATGGGATTTTCTTCAGCCAAAAAATCTGATATCTACGGAACCTACCTTGGTCTCGTTTACCTAACTCCATTCATCGGCGGTTTGCTGGCCGATCGTCTTTTAGGATATCGCAGATCAATTATTCTTGGCGGACTTATGATGTCTGCGGGATATTTCTGCCTTTCTATTCACTCTGAATTTAGTTTTTATCTTGCCTTGTTCTTGATTATTCTCGGAAACGGATTTTTCAAGCCAAACATTTCTACTCTTGTTGGAAATCTATACAGCTCAGATGAATTAAAAGACAAGAAAGATGCTGGATACAACATCTTCTACATGGGAATTAACATCGGTGCATTCATTTGCAATTTCGTTGCAGCATACATGCGTATTAACTACGGCTGGGGGCATGCATTTGCCGCGGCTGGTGTTGGTATGTTAATCGGTGTTGCTATCTTCATTCTTGGAACCAAGCACATTAAACATGTAGACGTTGTTAAGCCTGTTCAAGATGGAGACATGTCTACAGGTAAAATCCTTTCACTTACAGTTGTGCCGATGTTCATTTTTGGAATTATCGGATATATGATTCCTGGTAATTTCTTGGGTTCAGATACTAACGATGCGTTTATTATTGGATGTCTTCCTGTTATTGCATTCTTCATTTATCTAGCATTCAAATCAGAGGCAAAAGAAAGCCGCGCAATCAAGGCACTTCTTGCTGTATTCACATGTGTGATTTTATTCTTCGCTATATTCCATCAAAATGGTGACGCCCTTACCATTTGGGCGGAAGACCACACCGATCGCAAAATGTCAGAGAGTGTCGCAACTGTCGCGCAAGAAATGAATATGGCTCAGGTTGTCGTGAACAATGACATTGTTGCACTTCCTCAAGCTAAATTCGACTCGACAATTAAAGTATTGCGCGGTGTGGAAGGAGCTATGCCTGACGTTTCCGCTGAAGAGCACAAAGCGAAAGTTGCGAAATCAGACGAGATTACCCAGTTGGAAAAATCTCGCAAGTACTTCGAAACTTTGCCGAAAAGTGAAGTTCCTCCAATTGGTTCAGATATGAAACTATACAGTACTGAACTTTACCAATCCATTAATCCTTTCTGGGTAGTATTACTTACCCCGATTATTGTTGGCATATTCGGCTTCATGAGAAGCAAGAAGAAAGAGCCAAGTACACCAACCAAGATTGCCATTGGACTTATCATTACTGCGCTATCGGCATTGGTAATGGTTGGTGCGGTATTCGCCACTAACGACTTAACCATGAAGGCGGGTTCACTTTGGTTAATTGCGTCCTATGGCGTTATTACAATTGGTGAATTATGTTTATCTCCAATGGGATTATCACTTGTGTCTAAACTATCACCTCCACGAATTACAGCTCTTATGATGGGCGGTTTCTTCTTAGCAATTTCTGTAGGAAACAAATTATCGGGAATGTTATCCAGTATGTGGGAATCTACAGAGCATAAGGAAGATTTCTTCTACATGAACTGTGGACTTGTGCTTCTAGCAGCATTTGTACTTATTGTTATGTTGAAATGGTTGAATTCTGTAATGAAAGAAAACAACGTTCAATAAAACATTCGCTGTACCAGTTAAAAACCTCTGCAAGTCAGAGGTTTTTTTTTATCTTTCCAATCATTAAAAACAACATCCATGCAATTAGAGCAAATTCAAAACTTCGAAGGTAAATATCCAAAACAAGTCTGGCACCTGTTTTTAACGGAAATGTGGGAGCGTTTTTCATTCTATGGGATGCGAGGAATGCTGACGGTATTCATGGTAAAAGAACTTTTCTTCAACGACCAAGAAGCTAACCTTAAGTATGGTGCTATACAAGCGTTCGTATACGCCTTCACTTTTGTGGGAGGCTTGTTTGCTGATAAAATTCTTGGATTCAAAAAATCACTCTTCTGGGGAGGAACACTGATGATTGTAGGAAGTTTTATTTTGGCAGTTTCTCCGCATGACTTCTTCTTCATTGGAATTAGTGTTACTGTTATCGGCACAGGATTCTTCAAACCAAATATTTCTACTATGGTTGGAGCGTTGTACAAAGACAATGACGATCGTCGCGATGCCGGGTTCGGTTTGTTTTACACGGGCATTAACGTTGGTGCGCTTTTAGGCGGATTCCTGTGTGTTTGGGTTGGGAAAAGCTATTCATGGAACTTGGCGTTTTCGTTAGCGGGATTTGTAATGATCATTGGATTAATTACTTTTTATTTCACAAAAAAGCATCTCGGTCCAATTGGAGATTCTCCTTTGAAAGAACTTTCAAGTAAAAAAAGAAAGACACGTGAATGGCTCGTTTTCGCGGGATCATTAATCTGCATTCCGCTTATTCTAATCATGATAAAAAATACGGCCTATACAGATATGTTCATGTATATCATAGGCCCTGCAACTATCATTTACCTGGTTTATGAAATGACAAAACTTACTAAAATTGAAGTGTACAGACTCCTAGCAGCTTTGTTTTTCATTTTTTTCTCAATTGTATTTTGGGCATTTTTCGAGCAAAGTGGTGGTTCATTAAGTCTATTTGCGCTGAACAATTTACATGGCACTGTATTGCACATACCTATTGATCCCAATGTTTTAAATAACACTGCGAACTCAGTTTTTGTTATTGCATTTTCTGCATTGGTAGGGCTTCTATGGATTTGGCTTGCGAAAAGAAAAGCTGAGCCGAATACCATGATTAAGTTTGGATTTGGTTTTTTATTCTTAGCATTAGCATTTTACATTTTTTACGCGACTCGCTTCTTCGCAGATGAAAACGGAGTTACCTCGCTTGACATCTTCACTGTCGCTTATCTAGTTATTACCCTCGGAGAGCTTTGCCTCTCACCTATTGGACTTTCAATCATGACGAAGCTTGCTCCGAAACATTTGTGGGGCGTTATGATGGGAATGTGGTTCCTGGCATCGGCTTACGGGCAATATGCCGCAGGAATTCTAGGCGCAGGCATGGCGAATCCGGATGAGAATGCGAGCAACACCGAAAAATTAATTTCCTATACCAACGGTTACTATCAGCTCGCTATTTATGCACTAATCGCGGGCGTTGTGGTCATTGCTCTATCTCCTTTAATTAAAAAATTAATGGGCGGAGTGAAATAAAATCGCTCTTTCTTATCTTCGCTTTATGAACAAATCAAACAAGTCCATGTCAATTCGATTCATCATTTCCGCATTTATTGTATCATTCACCTTGAATGCATGCGCTCAGAACGTACCCCCTACTGTTGCGAAACCAGCTGGAACAGCATCAATTCAATCCGACGCAGAAGCTTGGGAAACCGACTTGAACAAGGCTATAGGTCTTTCATACGAAACAAAGAAACCAATCATGCTGTTCTTCACAGGAAGCGATTGGTGCGGATGGTGCATTCGTTTACAAAACGAGGTTTTCAGAACGGAAACCTTCACCAAATGGGCGAAAGAAAATGTCATCTTGGTTGAACTCGACTTCCCAAGAAAAAAGGAACAGCCTCAAACCATTAAAGATCAAAATAAACAACTGCAACAGATGTTCGCAGTTCAAGGATATCCAACTTGTCACTTCGTAATGCCTACTCCAACCGACGACGGACGTATTAACCTCGCCTCTATTGGTCAAAACGGCTACATGGCTGGTGGTCCAGATGCTTGGATTGCGAAGGTTTCTGAGTTTCTTCCGAAAAACTAGGAACTACGTTGTTGGAACTACGTTGTTAGAACTACGTTGTTAGAACTACGTTGTTAGAACTACGTTGTTGGAACTACGTTGTTAGAACTGCGTTGTGGGAACTACGTTGTAGGAACTAAGTTGTAATTCGATTTATTTTGAATTGACTGTAATCCTCCAAATCATAAAACTTAGTTTTTTGTATTCGTTAATTAATGGCGTGACATCTGAATTTGTTTCAATTTTGTCCTTTACTAACTGAAGCCAATAAACACTTTCCAAACACTCTTTTCTGGAAATTCGCAACTTGTGTATAAAGTCTTTTTTCGATTCGGCTGCTTGAGACTCTTCAATGTTTGCAGCTACGCTTGTGCTACTTCTTTTTAACTGGTTACTTATTTCAAATTCACGCTTCAAAAATTTGAGTTCATAACACAAATCAAAAACTTGATAAGAAAGCTCTTTGGATACCTCTCGTATTTTCATGGTTCTTTGTTTTTTTTTTATAAAGCAAATCTCTATTCAGAACTACAAAAACCGTATGTGCTGTTTATTCGTAAAACTTAATCTCAAATCAAACAACACCAACAAAAACAAAGGATTCAGAACATCACCTTTCGCATAACTACATTCAAACAACATCGTTCAAACAACGAAGCTCCAACAACGAAGTTCTCACAACGTAGTTCAAACAACGAAGTTCAAACAACGTAGTTCAAACAACGAAGTTCAAACAACGAAGTTCAATAAATCCTTCCGATTTCCTTTGTGTTTGAGAATTCCTAGTTTATCTTGCGCACACTTAAAACTGCAATTGCAATGGGAGAGACAGCAAAAATTATACTAGACGGAAAAGAGTACGAATTACCAGTATTCACGGGCTCTGCGAACGAAAAAGCTATTGATATTACTAAGCTTCGTGACCTTACCGGTTATGTAACTTTAGACAGCGGATATAAAAATACCGGTGCTGCAAAAAGTGCAATTACATATTTAGATGGTGAGGAAGGAAAATTGTGGTACCGCGGTTACCCAATTGAGCAAATTGCAGAATACGGCACTTTCCTGGAAGTTTCTTATCTATTGGTATACGGAGACCTTCCAACTGAAAAAGAATTACGCTACTTCACAGATAGCATTAGTCACCACACGTTGGTGCACGAAGACATGAAGCGCTTCTACGAAGCGTATCCAACACACGCGCATCCAATGGGAGTATTGTCTTCCATGATCGCTAGCATGTCTACGTTCTACCCAGAATCGCAAAACCCGAATAACTTCAGAGACATTGATTTAACCATTCATCGTCTTATGGCTAAGATGCCAACTTTGGCTGCGCAAGCTTTCAAAGTAAGTATTGGACACCCAATTGTATATCCACGCAACGCATACTCATACACGCAAAACTTCTTGCATATGATGTTCGCATTGCCGACCTATGAATACGAAATTGATCCGGTTATTGAAGATGCCTTGAACAAGTTGTTAATCCTTCACGCAGACCACGAGCAAAACTGCTCTACCTCTACCGTGCGTATGGTTGGTTCATCGCAAAGTAACCTTTACTCTTCTATCTCTGCAGGTATTGCCGCTCTTTGGGGACCTCTTCACGGTGGTGCTAACCAAGCGGTAATTGAAATGCTTGAGAAGATTAAGAACGACGGCGGAGATGTTTCGAAATGGGTAGCGAAAGCAAAAGATAAAAATGACCCTTTCCGCCTTATGGGATTCGGTCACCGCGTATACAAAAACTTCGATCCACGTGCACGCATCATTAAAAAAGCGTGTGACGATGTGTTGAACAAATTAGGCATTCACGACCCAATTCTTGACATTGCAAAGCAATTGGAAGAAGTGGCATTGAAAGACGAGTATTTCGTTGAGCGTAAGTTGTATCCGAACGTAGACTTCTACTCTGGAATCATCTACCGAGCAATTGGTATTCCAACTGAAATGTTCACAGTAATGTTCGCATTGGGACGTCTACCAGGTTGGATTGCACAATGGAAAGAAATGATTGAACAAGGAGAACCAATCGGTCGTCCTCGTCAAATATACACTGGACATGATCTTCGCGATTATGTGCCCATTGCAAAAAGAGGATAATATTACGGGCTGCTTCGGCAGCCCTTTTCTTTCAATAGAGATTCAACATGGAAAACGGAAAAGTATCTGTCGAAAATGCAAACGGAATTGCAACCATCACCTTCTTTCACCCTCAAAGCAATTCACTTCCGGGTGCTCTGCTTCGCGAACTCGCTACTACCATTGAGGAAGTAGGTACACGTGAAGATGTTCGTGTTGTTGTGTTGAAGAGTGAAGGTGAAAAAGCATTTTGCGCTGGAGCAAGTTTCGATGAGTTAGTTGCCATTCAATCTACCGAAGAAGGAAATGTATTTTTCTCAGGCTTTGCTATGGTGATTAATGCGCTTCGTAAAATTCCACAGCTCGTAATTGGGCGTGTTCAAAACAAAGCCGTTGGTGGTGGAGTTGGAATTGCCGCTTCTTTAGATTATTGCTTTGCAACATCAGCCGCTTCTGTTAAGTTAAGTGAATTGGTTGTTGGAATTGGACCGTTCGTGGTAGGACCAGCTGTTGAGCGCAAAGTAGGATTGTCTGCTATGTCTCAATTGGCAATCAATGCAAGCGAATGGCAAAGCGCGCAATGGGCGCGTGAAAAAGGTCTATACGCCGAAGTTTTCGATACCGTTGAAGATATGGATGCAGCTATTCAAGTGCTCGCTGACAAACTAAACAATAGCAATCCAGAAGCCATGTCTGAGCTGAAGAAAATCTTTTGGAGAAACACCGATCACTGGGATACACTATTGTTCGAGCGTGCAGGAATTTCAGGACGTCTAGTGCTCAGCGATTTCACTCGTGCTGCAATCGCAAAATTCAAAGCAAAGTAAATATTCCCTTCGGGATTAGTCCGCAAAGCGGATGTATCCACGAAGTGGATTGGTCCCTTCGGGATTTGTCCCTATGGGATTTGTCCTCCTGAGGATTTATTGGCGTTCCGCTTGAACAACTCCTGAATACCATCTACCAGCTGTTTCCAATTATCGAACTCTTCTTGGTAAATAACACCAATACCTTGTGTATACGGACTCTGCGTGGTCGTTGTCATTCGAGTGTCGTTACTTTCATTGTATACCATTAGACGAATTTTTCCATCTTCCGTAATGTTGTATTCCACTCTAACATCCCCGATATAGTTGGTAGTTTGACTTGTGTTTGCGCTTCCTCTTGCAACACCGAAGTTTCCGGTTACACTTACACGATCGTTAAACAACTGCGTGCTCAAAGCCAATTCAATTTCTTCGTTACTGATTTTGTCACCTGGACGATAGTTAAATCCTAAGTCAAAATCATCGCTAATCTGACTTAACCAATTTGAAATCTGACTCGAAATTAACTCGCTACCGTTGCTCGCCAAACCAACACCTGAACCTGCGGTTTGAGTAATATTTGGAGGACTAATAAATCTACCCATAACCAACAATGCGAACGCCTGCCTATTTCGTTCTTGTTCTGTGCTTATGACGCTGGCTAATCGTGATTTCGTCAATTGATCAGATTGTGGCAATTCCAAATCGAAGCCAATGGTCGGATTCATCATCTTCCCTTGAAGGCCCATGATTAGGTTAACTGGAACCCTCTTTCCCGAAGTTTGAGTAGGGTCTGGAATAATATCGCTCAAGCTTGCCGAAGCTTTGTAGATTGCTTGCAAATCAAGTTCTGCCGCCATCGGGTCCCCATACCACGCAATGGAGCCACCCGGCTTAACCTCGAATGGCTTATTCAATAAATTCTTCAACGTGAACAAATAACTTCCCTGTGTAATTTCCAACATTCCGTACATATTGAAGGTACTCAAGTTGTTGATGATCATAGACAAATGCCCCTTACCTCTTCCTTTCATAACATCGCCAACCGCCTCGTCGAATATAATTTGAAACTCAGCGTCTTCAGTTACATCTAGCTGCAGGTTCATGGTAATTCCGCTTAAGTCTGCTTTCAATTCCTTTTTAGTGACAGTATCTAACGGATTTACAAATGAAATGTAGGAGTCGAATTGCAATTCACCTGATGTGCTCATAGGCAATATGAACGTTGTTCCCTTCTCACTCTTTAATGTCATATCGAAAAACGTCTGCTCTCCGTATCCAGATATATCTAAAAACCCTGTTGTATAGGCCTTCCCATAAAAATCACTATTGTCTCCTTCCTTCGTGTTCATGGTAAGAAATGGCTTTTCCATTTCAACCAAAACATCGTATTGCCAATCAGCAAAATTCGTATGTAACACTTGTCCAGTTAGCCTTCCCTCGTTTCCATCTTCATCATAAATTTTTATGTTGTTGAAGGCAAACATCTCGGGATCAATATGAACTTTATCACTAAAGGTGTAACTCGTTTTTAAGAAAGGAACAGCCAACGAAGCGTTTCGAAGAATGAGATCACCTTCCAACTCCGGCGAATCCAAAGTTCCTGTTAAGCTAACCATAGAGGACGCAAATCCATGAATTCCCAGAACATCTTCACCAATAAAGGCGTTCAAAAGACTCAAATCAAAGCCATTCATCGTTAATAAAAAGTCCAAAGGACTTACTTCATCCTTCGGGGTGTATGTGCCTGCGAAGCGCAAAGGCTGAACACTATCTCGCTCAATTTCCCCATCTGCGCGAAGGCGTTCTTTCTTGCTATCCCAAGTGCTATTCACGCATAAATTTCCAATTTCATAATCATTGAGTCCCAACTCGAATAAATTCAATTCAGATGTAACAATGGTCTTATCGTAAACATTACTCAATTCAACAACGCCGTTGGCTTCTCCTTGCAACTTCAAATCTTCACCCAACAATCTCACCTTGCTTTACTTCGAAGCTGATGTGATCGACAGCTTTCTGTACACCATAAACCTTTAATAGATGATCAACTTTAATGGACATATGTTTTTCTTAATCTTTCACCTCATCACTTGAAACTGGAAGTTGCTCATATGCATTCTTCCAGGC
>CAIZGX010000016.1 GCA_903932685.1 uncultured Bacteroidota bacterium
AAAGACGGATAAGCAAACGCGACGAATCATACCACCAGAAATCCTTCCTGTGCCATTTGGTCCATTTGATCCAGACCCAGGACCCGACCCGCTTCCGTATGATCCGGGAGAACCACCTGTCGTGTGCCCAACAGTAGATCCAGTCGTGATAAAAGCGGATACTATTTATGATTTTCCTGCGTACTTGCCAGAATTTCCAGGAGGTCAGGAAGCATTAAAGAACTACCTTCAATCGAATTTGGTTTATCCGCAAGATGCAATTGAGCTGGGAATTGAAGGAAAAGTATTTGTGAGTTTCGTTGTTTTTGAGGATGGAAGCATTGAACAAATAACCATTCTTCGCGGAATTAAAGGAAATATGTCTTGTGAAAAGGAAGTGCTTCGTTTGATTAAACGTATGCCAAATTGGATTCCAGGTAAGGATAATGTTGGAAACGAGTTAAAGGCACGAGTAAAAATACCCGTAGTTTTCAATTTGGATTAGTCAACGGTTGGCAACGCTAGACGGAAGGTTGATCCAATATTTTCTTGAGATTCAAAAGAAATAATTCCCCCGTGTTTTTCTACGATTTGTTTCACCAAGGATAGTCCGATTCCACTTCCCGATGATTTCGTTGTGAAATGCGGTGTGAAAATGCGTTCTGCCTCCTCGCTTGAAATGCCACAACCATTATCGGAAACTTGAATCAAGCAAAAGTGATTTTCCGTCGTAAGTTGAATGTGTATTTCTCCATTTGGTATACCGACCAAAGCTTGCTGTGCATTTTGCAGCAAATTCACCAAGACCTGAATCCATAAATTGCGGTCTACATGGACCATGATTGATCTTGACTCCGGATGAAATTCAAGTTTGATCTGCTCTTCATTTTCATAAAGGGAACATACTTTTTCGACGATGTCAACCATGTTTTCGAGCTGTAAAATAGGTTCTGGCATTTTCGCGAAGTTGGAAAATTCGTTGGCCATTCTGGTTAGTCCATCGATTTGTTCAATGATGGAATCCAGTACCCGATTCAATTGCTGTTCTCCCTCTTTATTTTTCGGGTCATAACTCCGCAAGAGGTGTTGTATACTTAATTTCATGGGTGTCAGTGGATTCTTAATTTCATGGGCAATTTGCTGAGCCATTTCTCTCCATGCCATCTCACGTTCCGTAGAGGCTAAACGTTGTGCAGCAATCTTAAGCTCATCCAATTTGTCATTATAAGCTTGAACGATGGCGCCAATTTCATCTTTCTGCTGGTATTTAATGTAGCTATTTTCTTTTCCAAATTGAATGTTTGACATGTGCTTTTTCAACACGATGAGTGGCTCAATAAGCCAATTCGAAACGAGTAGTCCTATGATAACGGAAAGCGCGAGCAATAAAATAAAGACATTGATAATGGAAGTAACAAAGGTTTCAATTTGATGCTCATATTCTTGTTGTTGTCCAAAGTGCTGCAAGTTGACAAAGCCAATTTCTTTCCGTTTTTCATTGTAAATGGGCAGGTAGGAAGAAATAAAAGATAATTTACCAATGTCTTCTGAATGAGAAAAGGCACTCTTGTTTTTTACTTGAAGTTCCGTTAATGCAATCGGATTCATTTGTTCACTGATGAGTCCAAGATCGAAAATCTTCGGGCGTGAACTAGCAACAAGTAGTCCCTTGCTGTCATAAACATTTAAGTCCGTATGAAAAATAGCAGAAATTTTTCGAAGCGTATGTTGTAAATAC
>CAIZGX010000017.1 GCA_903932685.1 uncultured Bacteroidota bacterium
AACAAATCCTATTTCTTCGTAGGCTTGGCCTAAGGTGTTTACAAACTGTTGCTTCTGTTCGGCTGTGCCGTTTAAAAATAAGGCTAAATCCACTGAAGGAATGCCCATGGGTAGTTCATTCGACATAACAAGGTATTTCTACAAATCTAAATGCAGATGCCTTGTTAAAAAACGTCTTTCGATTAGATTTCGAACGTTAGACCGTTGATAGAAATTAAACGCTGAATAGGAATACGCTGATTGCATTCAGTGTAAATAATCTCCTCTTGCTTCTCTTTCTTAAGATCAACAATCTTGGTGATTAACTCTTGCATTTTCCCGTCTAACAAGAATTGGATTTTCACTTTTTTGAACATACCTTTTTTTTACAAACTAACTCGACTTAAATGAAGGCAACGTAAATTGTACATTACCAAATCTTGAAGAGTAGTCGAGATATATTGACCGCTTAATCCTCAAATGCTTTACATTCCATGATTATCTTCGCTGCATGTATCCTACTTTATATCATGTTTTTTACGATTGGTTCGGTGTCGAATGGTCTTGGGCTAAAATGCTAAACAGCTTCGGGTTCTTTGTGGCCTTAGCGTTCATTGCCGCGAGTTATACGCTTACGCTAGAATTAAAAAGGAAAGAGTCGCTTGGACTTATTAAAGGCGGAGTAAGGAAAGTTATCATTGGAGGTGCGCCGAACATGATGGACATCTTCTTTTCTGGATTGATGGGATTTATTCTCGGATGGAAGGTGATTTACTTGTTGTTGAACAGCGCACGCTTGTTCAACGGAGTGAATTCTCCACAACATATTATCTTTTCAAAAAACGGTTATCCATTATTGGGTTTGATTGTGGGTGGTGGATATGCCTATTACCGTTATTACACCGAGAAGAAAAAGCAATTGCCTCTGCCTGAGGAGAAAATGGAATCGTTTTCTGCAGGAGAATACACGGGAACCATAACGTTTTTAGCGGCCATAGGTGGGTTAGCAGGTGCGAAATTGTTTCACTTGTTCGAGAATCCGGCTGAACTAAGAGAGTTCTTTACTCACCCATCACTCGAAAGTTTCATTAGTGGATTAACGGTCTACGGCGGATTAATCGTTGGAGCTATAGTGGTTTTAACGTTTGCTAAAATGAAGAAAATACCCATGTTAGTGCTATCAGACTCCGCAACTCCGGGAATGATATTGGCCTACGGTATTGGTCGCATGGGCTGTCACACAAGCGGAGATGGGGATTGGGGAATTGAGAATTTAAGTCCAAAGCCAGGATGGCTCTCGTGGTTGCCCGATTGGGCGTGGTCATACGACTATCCGAACAATGTGAATAGAGTGGGGGAGTTTATGTCTTCGAACCAATATCAGGGCTACGGGACACACTTGGTTCCAGGGGTATTCCCAACACCGTTGTATGAGATTGTTGCGGCAGTGGCCATCTTTATATTCTTATGGTCTATTCGCAAGCGCGTTAAGGCTGCCGGAGTAATAACCGCGCTGTATCTGATCTTCAACGGCTTGGAGCGTTTCTTCATAGAAAAGATTCGGGTGAACAATAAATTCGATTTTCTTGGTGTTCAAGCTACGCAGGCTGAGATTATTGCAGTGTTGTTTGTGATTGGTGGAGCCGTTTTGCTCTATTTTTCACTTCGAAAGAAAAAATAACTGACTCGGGCTCATTTGCTTCGAAAACAACACATTAATGAGAAATTGTGAATGAAAAGTTGTTTTTTTTATTGATGTTTAAAGAAAGTTAGTATTACATTTGTCCCCCGTTTAAGTTTAGAAAGACAACATTTTAGAAACATAAAAACTTACAAATATGGCAGTTGAAATTACAGACAGCAACTACAGTGAATTGGTGGACGGTTCAGACAAAGTAGTGATGATTGATTTTTGGGCGGAATGGTGTGGACCATGCAAATTGGTAGGACCTATCGTTGATGAGTTGCATACTGAGTATGACGGCCGCGCAGTAGTGGGCAAAGTAAACGTAGATAACAATCCAGAGATCAGTGCGAAATTTGGAATCAGAAATATCCCTACGATCATTTTCGTTAAGAACGGAGAAGTTGTAGACAAGAGTGTTGGTGCAGTTCCAAAGAACGTATTAACCGAAAAGCTTGACGCTATACTTGTATAGTTTCATTTTTTTTTTTTTTGAAAGAGGACTTCGGTCCTCTTTTTTTTACTACAAATGTGGTATTGTGCTATGAATACACTTGCAGTTTATTTGCAATTGAGAACAAATCTAAATAAACGTAATGAGAAGAGCGATATATACAGGGGTGCTTTGTTTATGCGGGATTCATGCTTTTGGACAAAAGGATACGTTATTGAAGTTTACCACCCCACCCATTGAGATTAGGGAGGCAGTTCTAGATGAAACCGGAAACCTTCCGGCAATAGACGGCGTTCGTATTTATGGGGGAAAGAAGTCTGCTTTTATTTCGCCAGAGAAATTGAACATAGACTTGTCATCTAATAATTCGCGTCAGCTTTTCGGAAGAATCCCCGGTATTATGGTTTGGGAAAGCGATGGAAGCGGTATTCAAACAGGTATTGCAACACGCGGATTAAGCCCCAACCGTTCATGGGAATTCAACATGCGTCAGAACGGCTATGACATTGCTTCCGATGTTTTCGGTTATCCCGAAGCGTATTACACCCCTCCAGCAGATGCTGTAAAAAGGATTGAAGTTCTAAGAGGGGCGAGCAGTCTTCAATACGGACCTCAATTCGGAGGTATGATTAACTATGTTTTTGATTCTGCTCCTGCAACAAATGGGAGCGCGACAAAGATTCGTCAGACATTCGGGTCTTATAGTCTATTCAACAATTTCATTAGCATAGGCCTTCGTAAGAACAAATTCTCTTTTTACTCCTTTTATCACAGACGCTCTTCAGACGGTTGGAGACAGAACAGCGCCTATTCAACTCAAACGGGATTCGTTTCAATCGGATATGATTTTAATGATAAGGTGAAAGTAAAGGCCGAGGTCACACATTCAGACATGAAAAGTCAACAACCGGGAGGTCTTGCCGATGCTCAGTTTCAAGACAATGCACAGCAAAGTTCTCGCGCTAGAAATTGGATGAGTATTCCATGGAACATGATGAATGTTCAGCTAGATATTAAGGCTTCTGAGAAATTTCAACTTGAAATAAAAACCTTCGGATTACTTGCTACTCGCGGAAGTGTTGGGTTCTTAGATCCAATTACCACCGCTGACAATGTGTTAAGCACCACAAATGATTATGCTGTGAGAAGAGTTGACAGCGATCGTTACCAGAATATCGGAACCGAGTTGCGCGGGAAGTATGTATTTAATCTATTTGGAAATGAACAAACCCTAGCTTTCGGTGCTCGCGCGTATCAAGCGAAGACGTTCCGTCATCAAAAGGGTAATGGCACAACCGGATTCGATTACAATATGGACTTAGATTCCTTAGGGTACAAAGTGAATTACGTTTTCGGCACGAAGAACTACGCACTATTTGCAGAACAGGCTTTGTATGTTGGAAAGCGTTTGTTGCTTGTTCCTGGTGTTCGCTTCGAACAAATTACGGCTTCTGGAAGCGGTACAGTGAATTACAACAGCGGAGATATTCCATTGCAAGAGCGAACCGTTTCGAAAGTCCTGGCAGGAATAGGTGCAGAGTTCCATTTGAACGAAAAAAATGAAATTTACGCAAATGCTTCTCAAGCGTTTCGTCCAATGACATTCTCTGAGGTGGTTCCATCTGCCACTACAGACATTATAGATCCGAACTTAAAAGACAGCGAAGCGTTGAACATAGACCTCGGAGTGCGTGGTTCTTGGAAGAATTATTTAAGCTACGATGTGAGTGTTTATCAAATGAACATTCAAGATCGTATTGGAAGCTATTCGCTGAATAGTGTGCGTTATGTAACGAACATTGGCGCTTCCTTGTCGAAGGGTGTTGAAATGTATGTAGAAGGAAATGTGCTAAGTAAATTCAAAGAGGGGAAATGTGGAAGTCTTCAGCCTTTTGCTTCCATTGCCTACAACGAAGCGACCTACAGCAGTTGGAACGATCCTACGGTTCAAGCGGGATCTTCTTCCGACCGAACAAATAAAACTGTTGAGAATGCTCCGAGAAGAATTCAGCGTTACGGTTTGACTTATAAATTGAAGGGATTCAGCGCGACTTATCAGTTGAACAAAGTCAGCGAAGCCTTTGCAGATGCACTGAATACCGTTACTCCGAATGCAGCTGCTACAAGCGGATTGATTCCCGCTTATCAAGTCAGTGACTTGAGTTTCGCTTACAAAGGCAAAGAGAATTACAGCCTTCAAATGGGAGTGAACAACCTCTTCAACGAAAGTTATTTCACAAGAAGGGCCGGAGGTTACCCCGGCCCTGGATTATTGCCTTCGAATGGAAGAACGATATTCTTCACATTCGGTATTCAGATTTAATCTTAGACTTGTTTGATTACTTGAACGTTCAACGCCAATTTGATTACTTCGTCCAAAACGATAGAACCATCTTCGCTAGTCGCGTTCCATGTTAAACCGAATTCACTTCTGTTTAAAGACCCCGTAATTTCAAATCCTGATTTTACTTGTCCCCATGGATCAACCACAGTTCCAGTAAATTCAACGTTCATAGAAACCTCTTTCTCAACTCCGTGCATGTTGAACATACCTTTCATTGCGAATTGGCCATCACCAGTCTTCGTGAAAGAAGTTGATTTGAAATTAATCTTTGGGAATTTTGCTGCGTCGAAAAACTCTTCGCCTTTCAAATGGCCGTCGCGTTGTTCGTTACGTGTGTTCACAGAATCAATGTCAGCTTCAAAAGATACTTCAGCGTCAGAAAAGTCCGCTGCATCAGCTGCCATAGTTCCGGAGTAGGTATTAAAAACACCGTTTACGTTAGTTATCATCATGTGACGAACTTTGAACCCAATTTCACTGTGGGCAGCGTCGATATTCCAAATTTGTTTGCTCATGTTATTTATTTTTTGTCGAATTTAAGATATTTAAGATTTATCTGCACCAGTTTACAATAAAATAATGTTGTCGATTACAATATTGAGTTAAGCAGTCGTCCTGATTCAATCAGTTTTTTCAATTTTGGTGAGCGGCGCATGGCTTCTAATAAATTCAAATGCCCTACGTGGTGACAGTCGGTTCCAATGAAATCGACCAAGTCAGCATCAATTAAGCGTTCTGAAATGCGCTTCACCCCAGGTCCATAATGACCCGTTAAGCAGTTCGTGTTAATCTGAATGTGTATGCCACGATCTGCAACATCTTCGTACTTCGAGAAGTTAGTGTGCCAATATTCGTAACGCTCCGGATGCGCAAGAATGGGTTTGTAGCCGTTCAACTGCAGGTTGAAAACAGCGCGCTTGTAATTGACTTGTTCGGTATCGAAAGACAATTCAAACAAAACGTATTTATCTCCAAAACTAAGAATGTCATCTTTGGCTATCAACTCTTCGAAATGCTCATCTACGTAATATTCCGCAGCAGCTTGAAATTCAATATCAATGCCGCGAGCTAACAATTCCGTTTTTACCAAAGCTTCCTTCTCGCGAATAATCTCGGTCGTGTTTTTATACATGTCCCAGAAAATATGCGGAGTCGTAATGAGCTTCTTGTAGCCCATGCTGTGCAGAGCTGAAATGAGTTCAATGGAATTTTCCATGTCAACCGAGCCGTCGTCGATACCAGGAAGCAAATGACTGTGCATGTCGGCAACGATAGGAGCGAAGCTTAGCGCTTCATCCAATTGGGGATTTTTCTTTTTGAAAAGGTTTCCGAATGCCGACATAGTTTTTTCTTGATTGCTAAGATAGAGCAATAGCAGGGGTTGTTTTAGTTTATGTTGAAACGAAATCCAACACGGAACCAACGTCCAGGCATTTCTATGTACCCTTGATCAATGTATTTTCTGTCAAGCAAATTCGTCACGTCGAAATTCATTGTAATGTTTTCATTCAACTTCCACATGCCACGAAAATCTAAAACGGTGAAGTTAGTCCCAGTGAAGCGCTCGGTATAACGCACGGTTAAGTTTGTGCTAAACGTTTTTGTAATGTTTTGACGGTATTGAAAAGTAACGCGGTGTCTTGCGTGATACAAGGCGTATTTGCTTTGCACATCGTTTTCGGTTCCGAGCTGCGCATCGAGGTAGGTGTAATTCAACTTCAAAGAAACATCATCGGCTACTTGCCAATGCATACTCCCATTAATACCAAAGAAATTGACAGTGGTAAAGTTAGAAGGCGTCCATTTATCGGCATCGCTCACTCGCGTGTAATTGATAGCATTGTATACACTGCGATAAAATCCGCTTGCTGTGAAATTCAATCTTCCGAATTTCTTCAATCCGACTTCCATGTTGTGTGCTTTTTCTTCCAATAGCGAATCGTTACCTGTGTTTGCACGATCTGAATAATACAATTCAGTGTAGGATGGAAGGCGATTGCCCGTTCCAACGTTAGCGAAGATGGCGTAGTTGTTTCTCAGGTGGCGAATGGTTTCAGCACCAGGAAAGAGGCTTATTCCGTTAGCGCTGTTGTATTGTGCATTGACACCAACGGTGGTGTTGAATTTACGAATCATGAAGCGCTCTTCTGCGTATACGTTGAAGAATGTGCGGGAATGATCTCCGAGGTTGGTGCTCTGAATAATCTCTGTTCTGCCTTCAGCACCTAGACCAAGTTGTCCAATTCTGTTTGCTCGAGTCGCGTGTAACTCAAGGCCTGCAGCAGTGCTGTTGTGGGTGTTTTCATAAAGACTCGGATTGTCTTCAACTAGCACATAATGATCTTTGTTGAAACGCGCATAGGCAATGGGCTTGAAGGTCCAATTACCTCTACTGTCTGAGAAATTTGCTTTCGCTGAAACAAACGAAGTGTTCACGTCTTCAACAGCATCTTTATCATATGGATAAGCATAATAGGCATTTGCTCCAAAGTTGTTTTTGAAATGTCCAGCCATGATATCCAAGGTGTTGTTTCGCTTCAACTGATAATGTCCGAGGTAACTGATGCGTTGTTGGTCATTGGCAGAATTGTAGCGGTATCCGTTTGTTTTGAATTGGCCTGCTGAAATGCTGTGTTGCGATCTGTTTTTTCCGAAGGCGGCCATGGCTTGAATACCGTTTGCAACAAATCCTTCTTGAGAGGAAGCAGTAGCATTGAAGGTTTCAACGAATGAATTTCCTGCTTTCGGTAAAGACGTAACGATATTAATTGCACCAGCCAAGGCGTTTGAACCGTAAATTCTTCCAGCAGTTCCGTTAATGACTTCTATGCGTTCAATTTGCGAGATGTCAACCGGAAGGTTCAGCATGTGGTGTCCGGTTTGCGGGTCGCGCATGGGAACACCGTTGATTAGAATAAGACATTGCTCAATTCCCGCACCCATCATGGAGATGTCCGCTTGCGCACCGAACGGCCCGCGCTCGCGAATGTCTAGTCCGGATACGTAACCCAACAATTCGTTCACGCTTCTAACGGGAAGAGACTGAATGTCTTTCTTCGAAATGATTTGCACATCTCTTCCGTAGTTTCCGTTCAAACGTTTTTCTTGAATGTTTGCGCCTACTAGGACATAGGTTTCTATGGTAGGAAGGTTTATGTATACTTGGGGAATAACATAAGGTCGAGTAACAGGTGGCTCAACAATAACTTTGATTGAATCGTTACCGGGCTGAGCCCAAGTGCTTAATGTTGCAATGGCCGCGAAGGCAGTTAACAGGAGATGTTTTGTTTTCATAGTGCCGAATAAAAATCAGTGGTGCGAAGATACTTCAATGTGTTTCGTACATTTGCACTTCAAATCTTGAATTATGAATCATGCTTTAAAGTTTTTGTTTGCGCTATCGAGCGTGTTTATGACCGTTCTATTGTTTAGCGAAGGCTATTGGGGAAGAGGTATTGCCATGATTATACCTACGGCCATATTGGTTTTCATGTGCACGCGCAGTGTTCGCATGATATTGGTGTTCTATTACATGCAAGTTCAAAAGATTGAAAAGGCTCGCAAGTGGCTAGAGCGCATTAAGGTTAATCAGTTGTGGAAGAATCAACGCGGATACTACTTCTTCATCAAAGGATCTATGGATGTTCAAACCAACAAGTTCTCTGAAAGCGAGCGTTTGTTTAAAGAAGCGTTACGTCTTGGTTTGAAGAAAGACGTTGACAAAGCAGCAGTTTATTTAAATCTTGCTGTTTTATCAGGAAACAAAAACGATAAGATGACAGCGACCATGCATTTGAAAAAAGCAGAAGCGTTGGATTCGAAAGGATATTTGAAAAACGACATCAAGCAAGTGAAGAAGATGTTGAATGCCAGTCCGAAGATGGTTAGGAGATAGGTTAAGAGAGGGGAAGAATGTGCGAAGCACGAATGTGGCGGAGCCACGAATGTTGAAAGACAACGAATGCCGTTGGCGAGTGTGTTTTTAGATAGGAAAGAAAGGGGAAGAAAAAATGGTAAGAGAAGGTAAGAGAGGGGAAGATTTAATAGGGAAGAGAGGTTAAGAGAAGGGAAGAGAGGGTAAGATTTCTTTTATTCTAGTTTCGATTTGATTGTGAGGATTGATTTGTTAAGCATGAAGTGAATGTGTCTGCATTGCTTTTCGAGTAATAGTATTTTATCTTCAGAAACGTATTTCATTTCTTTTATTAAATGAAGCCAGTACAAAGTTTCTTTGCATTCTTTGAATGAGATGTACTGTTTGTTCAAGAAATCTTTTTGTGAAATTGCTCCTTGTGATTCAGCAAGGTTTGCTCCAATAGAAGTTCCACTACGTGCGATTTGCTTCGATAAAATGAATTCCTTCTTTTCATAAAGTTCATTTGCCAATTTTAGAATTCCAATTGCAAATTCAGTTGCAACATCGTTGATATATGCCATGTTTTTTTTCTGACAAAATTCAACCTTGTAATTCCGAAATTCAACAAATCATTATGCTATAAGTTCAATGCAAATCTCCCGAACCCCTTGTCAAAAGAGCAATTCAATGCAAAATAACAAAACTAAATCTTATCATCTCTTCCCTTCTTTTCCCTTATCTTAACTTGTATTTAATCTTCCCTTTTCTTAACTAGTATTTAATCTTCCCTTCTCTTACCTTCTATTCCCCTCTCTTAACCTGTATTTAATCTTCCCCTCTCTTCCCTTCTCTTAAC
>CAIZGX010000018.1 GCA_903932685.1 uncultured Bacteroidota bacterium
GACACGAAATTACGATTGGAAAAATTTAGTTCGCTCTAGACAAATGAACGACCCCGCAAATACGGGACGAATTGGGAACAATCAAAACCAAGATCCATATAGCGGAGACGAATTAGAAGATCTTTGGTACAATCCGCATTAATGAAATGACTCGCGACAAAAACATTGCCGTTGTTATTCTCAATTGGAACGGTGCTAAATACCTCAATCAGTTTTTACCTTCAGTCATTGACCACTCGCCTGAAGCAGATGTCATTGTCATAGATAATTGCTCAACAGATGACTCTATTCAATTGTTGAATAATAATTATCCAGCTGTTAAAAGCATTCAACTCGCTAAAAATTATGGTTTCGCGGAAGGATATAATCTAGGTTTGAAAAATCTCAACTACGATTATTTCGTTTTACTGAATAGCGATGTTGAAGTTCCCGAAAATTGGCTTGGTCCTCAAATCGAATACCTTGAATCAGATCCAAATCTAGTTGCCTGTGCCCCAATTATATTAAGTCACGCAGAACAAGATTGTTTCGAATACGCAGGTGCTGCCGGTGGTTTTCTCGACAAAGATGGATTTGCATTTTGCGCCGGAAGAATTTTCTATGCATTCGAAAAAAATGTTGGACAATACAATTCAAACAGAGAGGTGTTTTGGGCTAGTGGTGCAGCATTAACCATTAAATCTTCCGCTTGGAAAGAAGTAAATGGTTTCGACGGAACCTTTTTCGCTCATATGGAAGAAATAGATTTGTGCTGGAGATTGAAAAACCGCGGATATAAAATTGGTGTTTGTGGCGAAGCTAAAGTTTTTCACATTGGCGGAGGAACATTGGATCGCCAAAGCTCTTTCAAAACTTATCTGAATTTTAGAAACAATCTTTTTCTCTTGTTGAAGAATCACCGTTCGTCTGCTCTACTCCCATTCATTTTGCGAAGAATGATTTTAGATGGAGTTGCAGGCGTCAGATTTTTAATGGAAGGGAATTTCTCCTATTTCTGCGCTGTGCTGAAAGCACATTTTCATTTCTATTTGAAATTCCCTCACTATATAAAGCTTCGAAACACCGAAAAAAAACACTGGAAAACACCCAACTTATGCGGCCAATACCGAGGCAGCATCTTGGTTTCCTTCTTTTTGCAGCATAAACAAAATTTCCAGCAATTAGATTCTAAGCTATTTTCCGAATAAAATCGGAAATTCATGTTTGCATTTATTCGAAGATCACCGCTGGTAATCATCTGTATTTTCTTTATTGTCGGAATTCTAATTGAATTTGAATTCCCTATTGCTTCGACAGGTTTGACTTGGACTTTCGTCTTTGCCTTTGCCTGCTGTATCTGGTTCCTTGCAAGAAAAAAAAATCCTCCTCTGCAGACTTTATTTGTTCTCATACTCTCTTTTTTACTCGGAATAAATACGGTGAGCAGTTTCAAACAAAGAAGTTCTACTTTACAAAACCAACGCGTTGAGATTCAGTTTCAAATTGAAAAACAACTTCGTTTGAACCAATATGTAGCGTCCGCTCACAATCAAGATTTTCTGTTCGAACTTATGGATATGGATAGCCTGCAACCTGGGGATGAACTTCTTGCCGTGGGAACATTTCTTGAAATTTCACCTCCTAAACTCCCTTGGCTTTTCAATCAAAAAAAACAAATGCTAGCCAATGGAATTACACTTCAATTTCAAGTCGAGCAAATCAAACAATCCTCATCACAAAATCGATCAAGCATAAAGTTTCTTCCACAACAGATTCAAAAACATCTTCAACAAAAAATCACTAAATCCATTTCAGATTCCTCCTCTGCGGCGATTCTCTCAGCGCTTCTTTTGGGAGAAACGAGCTTGCTCACGAAGGAAACAACCTCCGACTACTCGGTGGCTGGTGTTGTGCACATTCTCGCTGTCTCGGGAATGCATGTGGCTCTTATCTACCAACTTATTCTTATCATTCTAAAACTTCTATTTCGAAAAAAAAGAAAGTGGCTAACTTTTATTTTAGCCATGACTCTCTTATGGGGATATGGCGCCATAACAGGATTCTCAGCCAGTGTTGTTCGTGCATGCTGCATGTTTTCATTCTTTGTGATATCAGATTGTTTTTTGCTCTCAAGAAACACTGCAAACACAATAGCGGGATCAACTATACTCATTCTTTATTTCCAACCTTACCTAATCTTCAACTTAGGATTTCTTCTTTCACTTACTGCCGTGCTTGGCATTGTCGTCATTCAACCA
>CAIZGX010000019.1 GCA_903932685.1 uncultured Bacteroidota bacterium
AATTCGAGAAATATAGCTGCGCTTCTTATTTACTTTTTGCGCGAATTGTTCTTGAGTGAGGTTGGCTTGTTCGCGAAGTTGTCTCAAATGCATTCCGATTACAAATGCAGTAGATTCCCTTTCAATTTCATCTCTTCGCGGTGTTCCCGTCACACCAAAGACCTCATCTTTTACTTCACTCCAACTTTTTAATTTTGGACCTTCACCTTTTTTCTTCATAGTATTTTTTCATTAATTGAATTGCTTTATTTATTTCTCTAGCGGATGTTTTATCCTCCTTCTTTACATATCCATTTAGAACCACAACTAACCTGTTAACTTCAAAAAAACAAAACACCCTCCATGTGTTAGACCCCAAAGAAACTCTGACCTCATAAAGTCCTTTGGCGTTTTGTATTTTCTTAAAATAGTTTATCGGTATACGTTCAATCTCCTCAATATATCGAAATATTTTACCGAATTTGTCCTGAATCTCCTCGGATTGAGAATCAAGAAAAATTACAAAATCCTTATCATAAAAATATAGCTCCCTAATTTTCTGCAAAACAAATGTAACTTATAAGTGTCGTTACTCCAAATTGAGTTTTGAAATTTTACACTGAAAGTTCCCGAATCCTTATGTGCTAGTTATGCCAATTCACGAATGAACTATTAATGGTTTGGCTTGTACAGCACAACTTCTATACCTTTATAACGATGAATAAACTTGTTCTAATTCTTAGTCTCCTAATTCTTGGACTACCTGTTTACAGTTCGGCACAAGAGAATCAATGCCTCTTCAATCCGTATAACAAAAAAGGAAGCAACTACTTCTTTTCCACCTACTGGGACGTTTCTCCAAGCAACCTTATGGATGGTACATGCATTCAATACATGTCGAACACAAATGAGATCTATGAGAAGCGTATTTTCAAGAAGGGAATCATTCAATTGGAATTAACAAACTACATCAACCCAACGCGAATTCGAACATCCTTCGAACGTGTGAAACGCGATAGTACCATAGCGGAGTACAAGCAATACCGAGAAGACGGAAAATTAGAACGCACAACAAAATACTACCACGATCAAACGGGCCGACGCTGCTGGCAAGATTCACATTACTATCCAAATGGAAAAATACAATCCGTTGAATCTTATGCCGCACTTCGCGCCGAAGAGCTCAAAGGTTTTTCATCGGATTACATTCCGGAACACACTATTGATTCAGAGGGATACGGTTGGCAAGTTGTTATTGTTGGAGTGAGTAAGACTTACTTTCAAAATGGAAAACTGAATACACTTAGCACCTATGGTTTCACAAAGAATGCTCTAGCAGCATACGACATTGGCTTGAATGGCCCTTATGTGTCTTACAGCGAAGAAGGTGTGCTCATTACCAAAGGGCAATATGTCAGCGGCAGAAAGAATGGCGAATGGCGCACTTATTTTTTCGATGGAAAACTCTCTGAGGTAAAAACGTACAAAGACGACTTCGGAGAGGGCACGTGGACGAGCTATCATTACTCGAATGGAAAGGTGGCCCTCACCGAAGTGTACGACAATGAAAAGTATTATTGGCCTGTGCCTAAAACCATTCGTTACAACGAAAAGGGACAAGTGGTTTACGAAAAAGAAATATTACTCGATGGAAAAGGATACGTTAAATCGTATTTCGACAATGGACTTCCGAATGACATTACCATATACTATCACGGTCCTTCGGAAATATCGGAATACTATGCATACTTCGAAACTGGACAGCTCAAAAGAAAAACCTATTACAGAGCAAAAAACGATACGCTTAGCGCAGAGTATTTCGAGGACGGTAGCATGAAACACTTAAACCTAACTCCAAATATTGGAAGCGGGAATACGAAGCAGTTAATGGCCACGTATTACTCCCCTGGTAAAATGCAATCTCAATCTTACTACACCTACAAAGACGGCATAACGGATCAGCACATTGAGCAATTCTACGAAAACGGAAACTTCAAATGGGAACTTGTTCTACATGAAAAAGAGCAGACAGAAAGAGACTTTTATCGAAATGGAAAATTAAAAACCGAGAAACATTATGTCAACGATTTACTGAATGGAAATTGGATTCAAAAAGATTCGTTGGGAAGCACGCTGCGCAATTGCTTTTATTCTTCCGGATTCAAACTCGGGAAGTGCGAAAAAATAGAACCGGCAAAAATCGAATCTGCTCCTAAAGACGAACTCAAAGTTTGGAGAGCAGCTGTTGTTTCAACCTATATGAGACGGTTCTACAACAACAGTATTCAAGACCCTTCTCCGAGTTTCGTTGAAAAAGAAAAAATAGAAAAAGAAGCAGAAATCATTTGGAAGGTGGTTGAGTATTGCAATCAAAATGGATACACTTTCCTACCAAATGTGGATGTGAAGAGTGATGAAAAAATTTCGTATACGTTCAACGCACCTGTTAGTGCTTATGATCCGCATGAACAACAGATAGACTCCATCTTAGTTTCAAGAGGATTCACCATTACAAAAAAATCGAAACAAGCGGGATACTGCACTTTCCAACTCACAACCGAAGACTACCACGGTATCGCTTCGTTCAATGAAATGCTCGTTACGTTTTTTCCATTTAATAGCGGATACTTCTATGCGAACAGTCTTCAACCTGAAGTTGATTATGGATTGAGAGGATACCGCAATTTCAGCAGTTTTTTATTCGAACGACGAGAAAACGAGAAGGCGTATATTGTTACACTTAACAACTACGGCGCGTCAAAACTGTTTACACTATACGACGATGGGGACATAGAATTCTACAACGGTCGCGGAGATTGGAGTCAACCCGACATGTCGAATTACCAGCACATGTGGTGGGATTGAGTTACCTCACACTGTACTCGCCAAGCGTTGTAGCAATCTCATCGGCAAGTGGAAGAACTTCTTTCGTTCCAATACCCACACAATAGAACCCTCCAGTTTTAGCGGCTTGAACACCAGAAATTGCATCTTCGAAAACGATGCATTCACTTGGTGCTAATCCCAATTGCTCTGCTGCTGTTAGGAAAACAGTTGGATCAGGTTTCGATTTAGAAACGACATTTCCGTCTACAATGGCATCGAACAAATGTGTGATGCCTAAACGATCTAGAATCATTGGAGCATTCTTCGAAGAAGAGCCCAATGCAATTTTAATTCCTTTCGACTTACAAGATTCAAGAAAAGGAATGGCGCCAGGTAAGGCCTCATCCGGATTCATTTCAGCGGCTAATTCCAAATACCACTCATTCTTTACGTCCATGAGTGACTGCTTCTCCTCTGCCGATTTTTCAATGTTTCCTTTCTTCAAAATGATTTCCAAAGATTGAGCGCGGCTTACTCCTTTCAAATGCTCATTGTCTTCCAATGAAAATTCAACACCAACCGAGTTGGCTAATCTTTTCCACGCTTGATAATGATACTTCGCAGTATCTACCAAGACACCGTCTAAATCGAAAATGGCTCCTTTCATTCTGCGTGGTGGAATACGTATTTAACGTGGTAGTTCACCAAACCGTCGATAGGTTTCTTAATGATGTTACCAAGGCGAACCCCTTCCAAACGACAAGCTTCTTCCAAACAATGTTTGAAATAGTGAGAGATCGAGCCAACGAAATGAACAGGTACTTTGTCCCAATTTTCAAACGACTTCACGTGAATATCAATAAACTCGCGCATACCATTCACTACCCAATTCATCACATGCGGATGATGAGCGAAATTTCCAATGAATCGTGTGAAACTAGCAAGGTATACGTTTGCGTTTGGCTCGCGGTATATTTTCGAAATGAATTCGTCTTTGCTAAGTGGGAAACTATTCTCAAATGCTTCAGCAATTTCAGCAGGAAGTTTCTTGTAGAAATACTCGCGCAACAAAATCTTACCGAAGTAAGAACCACTCGCTTCATCGCCTAAGATGTAGGCCAATGAAGGAACTGACTCATGAATATCTTTCCCATCAAAGAAACACGAATTACTTCCAGTTCCTAGAATACATGAAATGCAAGGCTCTCCATCGTATGTTGAATAAGCACTTCCCAATAAATCGTGTTCAATCAATAATTCAGCTTTCGGAAAAACAGCACGCAAACCGCGTTCAATAATTCCACACATCGTTGGCGTGCTGCTTCCAGCTCCGTAAAAATAAATATGCGAAATAGCATCTGCTTGCAAAGCAAGAGGTGCATTTCCTCTTATTGCACCTTCAACTACTTTTTCATCATGAAAATATGGATTCAAACCCATCGTTTCAAAATTCCCCAATCGAGATCCTTTCTCGTCAATGAGAGCCCAATCACATTTAGTGGACCCGCTATCAGCTATAAGTATCATTTGTCTTTATTTACTGTTATTAAAATCTATTGTACTAATTCAATCACATTTTATGAAGAAGATCAATCACGCGCTTGCTGTAACCAGCTTCGTTGTCGTACCACGACATGATTTTCACCAAGTTTCCGTTTGCAGAAGTTAAGTCGGCGTCGAAGATACTGCTTGCAGGATTTCCAACTACGTCAATACTTACAATTGGATCAACACAGTATTCCAGAATGCCTTTCATTGGACCTTCTGCCGCTGCTTTCATGGCTGCATTCACTTCCTCTTTCGTCACATCTCTTTTCAAGATGGCCACTAAGTCGGTTAATGATCCGTCTGGTGTTGGGACACGCACTGCAACGCCGTCCAATTTCCCTTTCAATTCTGGAAGAACCAATCCAACCGCCTTCGCTGCACCTGTGCTTGTAGGCACCATGCTTAACGCCGCAGCACGCGCTCTGCGCAAATCTTTGTGCGGAGCATCTTGCAATCGTTGGTCTGCAGTGTATGCGTGAACCGTTGTGATATATCCTTTTTCAATTCCAAACGTATCGTTCAACACTTTCGCAATTGGAGCCAAACAGTTCGTTGTGCAAGAAGCATTCGAAACAATTAAATCTTCTGGCGTAAGCGTATCGTCGTTAACGCCAAGAACGATCGTCTTTACGTTTCCGGTTGCTGGAGCAGAAATTACAACCTTCTTCGCTCCTGCTGTGATGTGCTTTCCAGCGCTTACGTCGTCTGTGAAGAATCCGGTGCTTTCAATTACCACATCGACATTCAATTCACCCCAAGGTAAATTTGAAGGATCCTTTTCAGCATACACACGAATTTTCTTTCCGTTCACCACTAGGAAGTCGCCATCAGCAGAAACTTCTGCGTTTACTCTTCCGTGAATACTGTCGTATTTCAATAAGTGAACAAGCGTCTTAACATCTGTTAAGTCGTTTACTGCGACTACTTCAATATTGTTATCGGTTAATGTGTGACGAAAGCACATGCGGCCGATACGTCCAAAACCATTGATTGCTACCTTTTTCATTTTCTTATTTTTTTTCTAATTATTATATCGCTAGAATTCTCGCAATTCGCAATTCATCTCTGTTTGGAAGGTTGCTACGCGTGATGGCCTCTTCCAAAGAAGTATAAGTCTCGCGGTCGTTTACAATTCCAACCATGACATCTTTTCTACCTTGAAGCAATCCTTCCACAGCTGCAACGCCCATGCGTGAAGAGATTACTCGGTCGTAGCAGCTTGGCGCTCCGCCACGTTGAAGGTGACCAAGAACAGATACTCTTGTGTCGTAATCTGGATTTTCAGCTGCTACTTTATTTGCCAATTCGTAGGCGCTACCGCTCTTTGCTCCTTCAGCAACGATTACAATTGAACTCGACTTTCCACTGTCTTCACTTGCGCGAAGAATCTGCATCAACTCTTCAGAAGTCATTTCATCTTCCGGAAGAACAATGGCAATGGCCCCTGCAGCAATACCCGCTTTTAAAGCAATAAAACCGCTGTTTCTACCCATTACTTCCACAAAGAAAATTCGGTTGTGTGAAGTCGCGGTGTCACGAATCTTATCTACCGCATCTACAACAGTATTCGTAGCTGTATCGAATCCAATGCAGTGATCCGTTCCATATATATCGTTATCAATACTTCCAGGAATTCCCATTACCGGAATGCCCGATTCTTGTGAAAGAATATGAGCCCCCGTGAACGTTCCATTTCCACCTATTGTAATTAAGGCATCTATGTGATGCTTCTTCATTTGCTCAATGGCTGTTGCTCTTCCTTCTACGGTGTGAAATTCTTTGCAACGCGACGATTTCAAAATGGTGCCGCCACGACCCAAGATTCGCGCAACCGAACGTTCGTTCAAACGTTTGAAGTCTCCCGCAATTAATCCAGCGTAGCCTTGAAAGATTCCTTCCACCTCTACATTATGAAAAGCGCATGCACGAACTACCGCGCGTATAGCAGCATTCATACCCGGAGCATCACCTCCACTGGTTAGAACACCTATTCTTTTTATTCCTGAACTATTCATGATAATTTTCTTGAATGCTAACTTAGTGTAAATTTTACACTAAGTCCAAATAAAAATTATTTTCTTTCAAAAATCACCTCGTAAATACATTACAACCTGAGGCAAAATATTTGTCTCATGAAAACACAAAACCCTTACTTCAGCGAGACCACCTCGGATTTCTTGCCACTATTCACAGCCGGACCTAAGTTGTGGAAAATCTTTAACAACAACGGATTCACGCAGCAAGCGGGATTCAGTGCGAGCCACGCTTCGCGACTTGGATTCGAGCCTGGTAAGATGATTCACCTGCGTAAGAACGGCGATTGCATGATTGTCTTTTTGAAAGATGGACGCGTGCACGTGATGAACGGTCCTCTTTCACGTTGGCATTTATTCGACAACCTGAACATTGCAACGCTTCGCACTTTATTGGCTTTCTCCAGTTTGAATGAAAACGATCAATTTGCATTTCGTTCATACATGAAAGAGCATTGCAAGGGATTCCGTGATCTATTTCATCACTTGCCTGCTAATAACGTTGGATGGAAAAATCGCTTCTTGAATTACTACAGCAGCTATTCCACCAAAGAGCTCTTCGAATATGCACAATAAGTGGTGAGGAAGTACTGTTACCACAAAATGAACTTCTTTACTTCTTTGTGTATTTTTGATGTATGTTGAAATTGTTGCGTCGGAATATTCTCCTTGGCTCACTCCTACTGATTGGCGTTGCTTCATCTGCTCAAAAAGATATGTTTGGACTCGACAGCGTTCAAACAAAATTGGTGAATAACAAGGGGATTGGTCCAGAAGATTTATTGGGTATTCGCAACATGCGCGTGGTATTGCACGACATACTTTATAGAGGCGGATCGAATAATTTTTATCGAAGAGAAGCTGAGCCGAAGACTTACAATTCCCATCCGCTTCCACCTTGGGGAATAAATAATTTGCGTCAAGCCGGATTCGGTGGAGCCATCTATCTTTATTCAAAATATTTTGAAGAAGATTATCCTGAACCTGTTTTAGATTCTCTTTTTGATTTGGGATTCAACTACAGCTGTCAACCCGATTTAAATCGCGATGTCGTCTTTACTTTTTTCGAAGAGATTAATGCCATTATTCAAACGGAAAAAAAGGAACCGCTATACATTCATTGCTGGAACGGCTGGCATCAAAGCGGCATGCTCAGTGCATTCACGCTTATGCAATTTTGTGGGCTAAATAACCAACAAGCTTTAAAGTACTGGGAACAGAACACCGATGGTGCTTTCAAAGGATATCCGCATGTTAAATCTGAAATACTTAAGTTCAAACCTTTTGATGAGTTCAAAACAGATTCGTTGACAAGAGCGCGTATTTGTCCTTGTATGACTGAATCCATTCTCAAAACAAAGGACGTTCAAAAGCTCCACGACGTGCAGAAAGAAGACGATTCTGCTCAAAAAGAAATGATGGAAGTTCGCGATGAAAAACTTCCTGTTGAACTTCAATCCCGCACTCACACCGTTAAATCGGGCGAGTCGCTTTCTTCTATTGCCGAGAAAGAGCACACTTCCGTTAAAACACTCTGTCGCGAAAACAACATTAAAGAAACCAGTATCATTCGAATAGGACAAAAACTAATTGTTCCAGGACCGAATAGAACTTCTCCCGAAGTGCTTGATAATCCGCTTAAAAAATTCCACAAGATTAAATCTGGCGACACTCTCTCGGGCCTTGCCATTAAGCATCATACAACAGTAGCTAAGATCTGCAAACTCAACAATTTCAAGCCAACGAAAACGCTTCAAATTGGAGAGAAAATTCGTGTGCATTAAAACGGGCTGTCGTCTTCGTCAAGTGGTTTAATGACAGGGTTAGACTTGTTGTAAAACTGACTGTGTGTTGAATGATAATATACAAACTCTTCTTCGTCTCTAACACGAGCATCTGCCGTTATTGCGACACCTGAGGCGAATAAAAAATCGGGGCGGAAATAATCGTTGTTCATCCATGCATTAATGTCCTTTCGTAACATAAACACGCGGCTCATGTAATGCTCCATTAAATTCCAATTGTATACGCTCACGAGTGACGGGAATTTACCATACGAATAGTCAATTAAATCACATGTCGTCGTCCCAACAATGAGCACACCTCTTTCATTTCCCAACACGTCGTTTTTCAGTCCAGTTAAAAACATCTTCAGCAATTCAGGTGAAAGCTTTCCTTCGTTGTAATTGTATTTTATTTTATCAATGATTATGAGTCCCTTCGAATGTTTATCTTGAAATTTCATAATGCCCTCCATCGCAACATTCAGGTGAGGCTCTTTGAATTCTTGGAAGTAAAGCGGCTTGTTGTGTAAATCTTCCAAATGTTTCAAGCAAAGCGAATCCCAATATAAAACGTCATTCGTCACTTCGTGAAAAGAAGGGATTTCTTCTTTCGCTCGTTGTAACATTATTTTGTACATGAAAAGCTCTGGCGAAATATCTGAACTCACATAAAGGACGGGAATTCCAACATCGGCATTCATTAAGGCAATCTGCAATGCCATGCTTGTACTTCCCGAATGTTTGTTCGCCACGAGCAATGAAATCTCTTGTGATCGAATCCCTCCATTCTTGTCCCACAAGTCTATTCCCGTTAAAAAGGAAACAACCTGATTGGTTTCGTTCTGTTCAATTCTACGCAGTGAATGCGCCATTAATTTCGACCAATTAAACATGCTTTTCTTTTTCACAAATTGAAGGTCAAATTGCCTTCATTTTCTAAATGTTGAAAACTAAAAAAGGGAGCCTTCGCTCCCTTCTTCAATCTGAAAAAATATCCTATTTCAACTCAGTTGCCTTCTCAGCTTGACCTGATTTTCTGTAACATTCTTGAAGTACTTTCTTCAAAGACGCTTGTGTTGGATCCTGATCGTAACAAACCTTAAAATGTTCTGCAGCCTTTGCAAAAACAATCTTCGTTTCAGCTTTACATGCATCGAAACGAGCAGTTTCTCTTGGAGGAATGGCGTCACACACTTTGAATTTCTCAACACCTTGATTGTAGCTCATTACTGCTAAGTTGTAATGCGCATCGAAGTAGGTTGGATTCAATTCCAACGCTTTGTTGTAAACCTTCTCTGCTTCAACTGGATTGTTGTTCTTTTCATAAGTCACACCCAATACGAACAAAACACTTTCGTTCTTCGGATCGGCTTCTGCTAAGGCAATTAACACGTCGTGAGCTTTTTGATAATCCTTGTCTTCAATATAAATGTTTACTTCCGCTGTTAAGATTGAGGAGTTCTTAGGGTATTTAGCACGTGCCTCGCCTAAAATCTTAATCGCCTCTTCCTTTCTACCTGCTTTAACAAGCATGTTGGCAATGCGCGAATAACAATCAGCGGCTTGATAGTTCATATTTGCACATGCCGTGAAATTGGCTAAGGCCTTTTCTATATTTCCGCATGATTCATGGCAAATTCCAGAGTAATAAACATAGATCGTGTCCGACACTCCAAACATTTTACTCGTCTCAATAAGGTTGTCGTAATGAACCGCAGCACCGCAGGTATTGCTCGATTTGTACGCCGCAATTGCCTTTCCTTCCTCAATTCTGCGAGCGTTGTCAACCACTGCACCAATCTCCATGACATAATCCTTGCTAAGCTCTAATGCTTTCGTGTATGAAACAACAGCTTCATTGAAAGAACTCGCGTATTTCATTCTTAAAACACTGTCCATAGCAATGTTCATGTATATATCTCCACGATATCTCCAGTATTTTTCCTTACTGGTTGCTTTGGGATTTGAAGACGCTTGATTGATGTAGTTCAAGGCCTCTTCGAAATTCTTGTCTTCGTTAGCTCTAAAGGCGTTGGTAAGCTCAGCTTGTGCGAAGGTTGCAAACGATGTCAGAACAGTCGCGAATAGAATGAGTGTTTTTTTCATGATATTATTTTTTCATTTTTCCCATTGACAACGTTAGTGCCAAAAGTATTTATTGCAATTTATTCTTCACCTCCGTCCGTTGAAGCTGCGGTTTCACCTTCGGCCGCATTTTCCTCACCTTCGGTAGCTTCGCCTTCATTTTCGTCACGAATAACAGCACATACTGCCGCTATCTCATCATTTCCACGAAGGTTAATCAACTTCACGCCTTGGGTGTTTCTTCCCATCACACGCAATGCATCTACGCTCAATCGAATCGCGATTCCAGATTTATTAATAATCATGAAATCATATTCATTGTCTACGGAAAGTATCGCACACAACGGTCCGGTCTTGTCTGTGATATTAATGGTCTTCACTCCCTTTCCACCGCGATTTGTTACACGGTAGTCTTCTAACGAAGAACGCTTACCAAATCCTTTGTCAGATACAACTAAGATGTCGCTGTTCGGATCGTCTACGCAAACCATTCCGATTACTTCGTCTGTTGCGCTTCCAAGAGAAACGGCCTTCACACCTTGCGCTGTTCTTCCAACTGCACGCACTTTAACCTCTGGGAAACGAATGGCTTTCCCTTCTTTCGTTCCCATGATGATTTCGCTTGCACCTGTTGTTAAACGAGCTTGCAACAATTCATCACCGTCTACAATGGTAATCGCATTAATACCCGAAGAACGTGGTCTGCTGTATGCTTCTAAAGATGTCTTCTTAATCAATCCTTGTCTTGTACAAAGAATAACGAAGTTCGATTTCAAATTCTCCGCGTTATTCAAATCCTTAACCGGGATGTATGCCAAAACTTTGTCGTCCGGCTCAATTTGAATCATGTTTTGAATCGCACGTCCTTTCGCTGTTTTTCCTCCTTCCGGAATTTCAAACACACGCATCCAGAAACATCTTCCTTTCATTGTGAAGATGAGCAAGTAATCGTGGTTGGTAGCGGTAAAAATGTGTTCAACAAAATCTTCTTGACGTGCAGATGTTCCTTTCGCGCCAACACCTCCGCGGCTTTGAGTGCGGTATTCGTTTAAGTTTGTACGCTTGATGTAACCTGCGTGCGTAATGGTAACAACCATGGCTTCATCAGGAATCATGTCTTCAATACTCAAGTCCGCAGATGAGAATTCTATGATTGATCTGCGCTCGTCTCCGAACTTCTCTTTCAAATGCGTTAATTCATCTTTGATGATTTGCATTCGCAATTCTTCACTGTCCAAAATTGAACGAAGACGTGTGATCAAAGCCATCAATTCCGCGTGCTCTGCACGAATCTTATCACGCTCTAATCCTGTAAGTCTTTGAAGACGCATTTCAAGAATGGCCTTGGCTTGAATTTCAGATAATCCGAATTGTTGAATCAATCCGTCTTTCGCTTCGTCTGGCGTTTGAGATTTTCTGATCAATGCAATAACTGCATCAATGTTATCTAAAGCGATTAAATATCCTTCCAAGATGTGCGCACGCTCTTCCGCTTTGCGCAATTCGAATTTCGTTCTACGTGTAACCACTTCATGGCGGTGCTCTACATAGTGGCGAATGATGTCCTTCAAGTTTAGAACTTCAGGTCTTCCATTCACCAACGCAATGTTGTTTACGGAGAATGAAGTTTGAAGTCCAGTGTACTTGTAAAGGTTGTTCAACACGACATTTGAAATTGCATCGCGCTTCAATTCATAAACAACACGTACTCCATTTCTATCCGACTCATCGCGAATTTCAGCGATGCCATCTATCTTTCCTTCAACAACCAATTCCCATGTGCGCTTCACCATGTCGGCTTTGTTGATCTGGTAGGGAACCTGTTCAACAATAATGCACTCGTGATTTGCGACTTCTTCAATACGAGCCTTAGCACGAATAACTACACGACCTCTTCCTGTTTCGTAAGCAGACTTCACTCCTTCCAATCCGTGAATAACTCCTCCTGTTGGGAAATCTGGAGCTTTGATGTGCTGCATTAATTCTTCAATGGTGATATCACGATTGTCGATATACGCAGCAATACCATCGCACACTTCAGTCAAGTTGTGTGGAGCCATATTCGTAGCCATACCCACTGCGATTCCACTTACACCGTTCAACAATAAGTTCGGAACTTTCGCAGGCATTACCTTTGGCTCTTGCAACGAATCATCGAAGTTTGCCTGCCAATCTACTGTATCCTTATCTAAATCTTCTAAAAGCTCTTCTGCTAATTTGCGCAAGCGAGCTTCGGTATAACGCATAGCAGCGGCGTTGTCACCGTCCATCGATCCGAAGTTACCTTGTCCGTCTACCAATGGGTAACGCAAAGACCATGGCTGCGCCATACGCACCATGGTTTCATATACCGCCGAGTCACCGTGTGGGTGATACTTACCCAATACCTCTCCTACAATACGCGCAGACTTTTTGTAAGGTCTGTTCGACAACATTCCTAAGTCAAGCATTCCGTACAACACACGTCTGTGAACGGGTTTCAATCCATCACGAACGTCTGGCAATGCTCTGCTCACAATCACCGACATCGAGTAATCGATGTAGGCTGATTTCATTTCATCTTCAATGTTTATCTTAAGAATTCTTTCTCCTGCTTCCATAGTGCTTATTCCCGCTTATAAAATTGTACTGTCACGGGTACGCGAAAATACTTCTGAATCGATAGAAAATTGACCATAACTGTCGCTTATAGTTATTCACAAATGTCAAAATGGCTGTGGAAAATTCAATGGTATAATCTTTATTGTATCCGATGTAAGGAATACATTTGAGGCTGACTAACTAAGGTAAAGAAAGATATGGACGCTAAGTTTTCAGAACAGGTACAAGAAGTGCTGCGATACAGCAGAGAAGAGGCATTGCGGTTGGGACACAACTACATTGGAATTGAACATTTTTTATTAGGGATTCTTCGTGAAGAAGATTGCACCGCTACTAAGGTTTTAAAAAGTTTGGGCGTTGACCTTTCTTTTTTGCGCAAAAGCGTTGAAGCATCCGTGCGAAACGCAGGATCGTACGGTTCTTCAACCGTAACCAGTTCCGGCATATCCTTGGTGAAACAAGCGGAGCGAGTATTGAAGCTATCCTACATCGAAGCTAAATCGCATAAAAAGACGATGGTGAACACTGAGCACCTTCTTCTGACTATTTTAAAAGATTCCGACAATGTTGTTACTCGCGCGCTTGAACCAATGGGTGTGGATTACAACGCCGTTAATCGCGAATTAGGTGACGGAGAGGATGAGGACGTTCGGAAATCAGATCTTCCACGTGCAGAATTTCCAAATTCAGAGGACGATGAAGAAGAAGATCGCCCATTCACAGGTGGTTCAGGCGGCACCGTTAAAAAGCCAGGAGATTCAAAAAGCAAAACTCCGGTTTTAGACAACTTCGGTCGCGACTTAACCAAGTACGCGATGGAAGGAAAATTAGATCCAATTGTTGGACGTGAAAAAGAGATTGAGCGTGTATCGCAAATCCTTTCCAGAAGAAAGAAAAACAATCCAATTTTAATTGGTGAGCCAGGAGTTGGTAAATCAGCAATTGCTGAAGGTCTTGCCCTTCGTATCATTCAGAAAAAAGTATCACGTGTGCTTTTCGATAAGCGTGTGGTGACATTAGATATTGCTTCTTTGGTTGCGGGAACTAAATACCGCGGACAGTTCGAAGAACGCATGAAAGCGGTGATGAATGAATTGGAAAAATCTCCAGATGTCATTCTCTTCATCGATGAAATTCACACTATTGTTGGTGCAGGTGGCGCGAGCGGAAGTCTTGACGCTAGCAATATGTTCAAGCCGGCCTTAGCGCGTGGCGAAATTCAATGCATTGGAGCTACTACACTAGACGAATACCGTCAGTACATTGAAAAAGATGGCGCTTTGGAGCGTCGCTTCCAAAAAGTAGTTGTTGACCCTACTACTATTGAAGAAACCATTCAGATTTTAAATAACATCAAGGACAAATACGAGTCACATCACAGCGTAACCTATACAGAAGAAGCATTACAAGCTTGCGTGAAATTGACCGCTCGATACATTACAGACCGTCACCTTCCAGACAAAGCCATTGATGCATTGGATGAAGTAGGTTCTCGTGTGCACTTGCAGAACATTTCAGTTCCGCAAGAAATCATTGAGATTGAAAAAGAAATAGAAGGAATTCAAGAAGAAAAACTTCGTGTGGTTCGCAGTGCGAAGTACGAAGAGGCTGCTCAATTGCGCGACAGACAAAAAGCGCTAGAGACTAGACTCGAAGAGGCGAAGAAAAAATGGGAAGATGAATCTCGCACCCAAAGAACAGTCGTAAGCGCTGCAAATGTGGAAGAAGTTGTGGCCATGATGACAGGTATTCCTGTTCAGAAAGTCGCAGAGACCGAAAGTGGTCGTCTTGCAAAAATGGATAAGGAACTTGAAGGAAAGGTAATTGGACAAGAGGACGCTATTTTGAAAGTGGTAAAAGCCATTAAGCGTAATCGTGCAGGATTGAAAGATCCAAATCGTCCGATTGGATCATTCATCTTCCTAGGTCCCACAGGAGTAGGAAAAACGCAACTTGCCAAGGAATTAGCACGCTACATGTTCGACTCAGACGATGCACTCATTCGCATTGACATGAGCGAGTACATGGAGAAATTCGCTGTGTCTCGCTTGATTGGAGCGCCTCCGGGATATGTTGGATATGAAGAAGGTGGACAGTTGACTGAGAAAGTTCGTCGCAAACCATACAGCATTATTTTATTAGACGAAATTGAAAAAGCCCATCCAGATGTATTCAATCTATTGCTTCAAGCGTTAGACGACGGACAAATGACGGACAGCATGGGACGTAAGATTGACTTCAAGAATACCGTTATCATTATGACTTCGAACATTGGAGCTCGCCAGCTTCAAGACTTCGGAACTGGTGTTGGATTTGGAACATCTTCAAGAACAACGCAAGAAGACGACAGCAAGAAAGGTGTGATTGAAGCCGCTTTGAAAAAAGCATTCTCTCCTGAATTCTTAAATCGTGTTGACGATATTATTGTCTTCAACGCATTGAAGAAAGAAGACATTCATCAAATCATTGATATTGAGTTGAAGAAGCTCTTCTCTCGCATCACCGATCTTGGATACACCATTGCACTTACTGAAACTGCAAAAGACTACATTGCTGATAAAGGATTCGATGAGAAATATGGAGCTCGTCCCTTGCGCAGAGCCATTCAAAAATACTTGGAAGACCCATTGGCTGAAGAGATCATTAACAGTCAAATTAAACCTGGCGACACCCTTCACGTCGATTACGATACAGAGGCTCAAGAGGTGAAAATGCACGTGGAGAAAGGAACTCCTCCAGCTGCAGAATAATTATTCTACTATTGCTTCAACGGTAATGACCTTTATGGCGTTACCGTTGGAGAATAGTGTTACGAATTTCACTTCTTTCCCTGTTTTATTTGGAGCTGAAAACGTTATTTTCAACGTTGTCTTTTCGCCTGGGGCAAGAACCTCTTTCATTAAAACCGGAACTGTACAGCCGCACGAAGCTTCTACATTGTCAATTTTCAATTCCGCACTTCCTGAATTAGAAATGGTAATTTCTTTGGAGGTGAAACTTCCCTTCGCAACTCTTCCCAAATAAACAATACCACTTCCAACTTCGAGCTTAGCCGTGTCCTCTTCTTTCTTATTAATTGAGACACTCTCAATCTCTATTCGCCTTTCAAGTCGAGCGCCTTTGCTGTAAATACTTTTCTTTTCATTTTTAATATCGTCGCTCACGCCTGATTTGGATTGGTTTTCTCCAAAAGGAAGCGGGATAATCTCGAGTGTATTCGTTTCAAAGGCCTTTTGAAAAACTTCATCTTTCATCCATTTGTTTTTCAGGGAAGCAATACGGCGCAAAGAAAGTCTTCTGTTATAATCGCTTGCTGCGCGTGGGCTTGCGAAGCCACGCACTGTGACTTTCACGTTGTTGCCGGCAAGTAATTCCTTCTTCAATAAATCTTCGAACAAGATTAAATCGCTCATTCCTTGCTGAACTTGATTTTCAAAAAAAGCATCTACTTCCTCATCGGTTGTTTCCGTTGCCCCTTGCTCCTTTCCTAACTTTCGAATGTAGGTTTCCTTCAGTTTCAAATATTCATCGAACGTCTCTGAATAGGTAAACGCAGTAGTCGTGTCGTTTGAATCTGGATTCGGTTCGTCGTTGTGGAAGTATAATTTAACTGGAAGAACTTTATTCAGTTCATACAAGGAAGTATAAAGTGAATCTGTTTTAGTCTTTGTGATTTCCTCTTCCTTCAATTGCCACGTTGCGGCGTACAAATCGGTGCAACAAGGCGGAAATTTCGAACCGTCTTCCAGCGGACGATCAGAACAGAAGAACGCGATTCCTTTTTCTTGATTGAAACTTAATCCCCAATCGTTATAATTCGAATTCAATCCACGTCCTGCATTTTCCGGACGCTGGAAACTTCCTGGCTTTCCATTGGAATAATAAATTTCCCAACCGCCAAATCCTTCGTACCAGGTTGAAGTGAAGTATAATTTATCATTGAAGTAGAAAGGTGAAATTTCATCGTCAATGGTGTTTACCCTGCTCCCTGCATTGAAGGGCTTTCCCCACAAACCCTTGGTTTCTCGGGCAATCCAGATGTCCTTTCCACCCTCACCGCCTTCCCTATCGGAAACAAAAAACAAATGCAATACGCCGTTAATACGAACCAAATGTGGCATAGTGGAATTTCCTTCATTCAATTTTTCCAACTTGTTTGCAACCACCCAACTTGTGTCTTGACGCACCAATAAAAGTACTGAGCTAATTCCTTCCTTCGTTTCAACGCCAACAGCAGTATCTCCTAGAAAGGACATGTAGCCGAAAGACATAGGAGTTCGAACAGATACCTTTCCATCACCCAGTGGACGTGTCACCTGATTCCACATCTCCTTTTCTTCGTCATAGAAATAATAATTCAACAAGGAATCATTCAAGCGCGGAAAGACATCAGCGCTTTCGTGTTGAAGGGTATTTGGCAAGCGATAGACGTGAAGTGAATCGTCTGTTTGAATGTTCTTCAGTGCCCAAGCGCAGTTCTTAATCTCCTGCTCGGCCTTCTTTTTTAAAAGGACGTTTTTGGTGCGGCTCTTCTTGACGTATTTCCGGAAGAATATTTCGGCGTCTTCGTAAAACCCTAATTCCTTTAAAGCCCGAGCCAAGTAGTAATTCGCATCGGGTTGAAGTTTTCCGACATCCTTCTCAGATATACTTTCGAATATGCGTTTACTTTCTTCGTACTCCTTAATTTCATTGGCGCACAGCGCAAGAAGCACTTGCGCTTCGAAATTTGCAGAGTCCAACATGTAGGCTTGCTTCGCCCAATCGTAGGCTGCAGGCCAGTTTCTGTTGTCGATCTCTTGCTTGGCTAGTTCCTTCAATTTTACAGGCGACTGAGCCTTTGCATATGCCGAGCAGACGAAAGCTAGAATGAAAAGAAAATGTATTTTGAAATAACGTGCAGTCACTTCACCAAAACTAACGAAATTTGTAACATGAAAATAGGAATTATTGGATCGGGTGCCATGGGCACAGGAATTGCGCAAGTGGCTTTAATGGGCAACGACCGTGTTGCTCTTTTCGACACGAATGAAGAAGCCTTGGAGCGCGCCAAGATGAGCTTAGATGCGCAATTCTCTAAGTTGATTGAAAAAGGGAAGCTTACTGAAGAGAGGAAAACCGCGCTTGTTTCGCATGTTAGTTTTGTTAGATACATG
>CAIZGX010000020.1 GCA_903932685.1 uncultured Bacteroidota bacterium
AATTCGACGACATACGTATAATCGTTACCGACATTAATATGCCCGAGATGGATGGCTTAACCTTGCTCGCAGAACTCGGAAAACTAGATAGACCTACTCGCACTTTAGTGGTTTCGGCATACGGTGATATGCAAAACATACGTACGGCAATGAACAATGGCGCATTCGATTTTGTAACCAAGCCTATTGATTTTGCGGACCTTGATCTCACCCTAGATAAGACCATTCACGAAGTTTTGTATTTATTACAATCAATTGATACAAAACAGAAACTACAGGATGAGACCATTGAGCGAATTAAAGCTCAAGACGAAGCTCTGAAACAGGCCGAGGAAAATGCAAAACTCATTACAGAGCAAAATATATATTTGGAAGAAAAAGTAGCCGCACGAACCCTCGAGCTCGCAGAAAAAAACGACATACTGAATGTCGAACTTCAAAGAAGTGAGGAATTGCTGCTTAATATTCTTCCATACGAGACAGCTCAAGAGCTTAAAACGAACGGAAAAGCGGTCGCTCGATTTTATCCTGAGGTATCAGTCATGTTCACTGATTTTAAAGGATTCACGCAGATTGCTGAAAAACTCTCGCCTGAACAATTAGTTCAGGAAATAGACGAGTTTTTTACGGCGTTTGACCTAATCATTGATAAACACGGAATAGAGAAAATTAAAACCATAGGAGATGCGTATATGGCTGCAGGTGGCTTGCCTGCGGCAAATGACACACATGCAATCGACTTGGTAAATGCAGCAGTGGATATTGTTCAATATATGAATGAGCAAAAGCAAATACGCACTGCAGCTGGTCGTCCTATTTTTGATATTCGTGTAGGAATTCATACTGGGCCTGTTGTGGCTGGAATTGTAGGACATAAAAAATTCGCTTACGATATTTGGGGCGATGCAGTTAATCTTGCTTCTCGAATGGAATCTTCGGGCGAACCCGGTCAAATAAATATCAGCCAAGCCACATACGACCGTATCAATTCTAACTATTCTTGCGTTTTCAGAGGAGAAATAGAAGCCAAGAACAAAGGAAAAGTCGGAATGTATTTTGTGGATATTCCAACGAAGTAACGAATGCCCTGCGGACGAATGCCTTTGTAAAAGGTAAGAGAGGGGATAATGTACTTCGTACGAATGCCTGCGGCGAATGCTACGCGAATGTCTTTTTAAAAGGTAAGAGAAGTTAAGAAAAGTTAAGAGAGGGGAAGATTAACAACGTAGTTCAAACAACGTAGTTCAAACAACAAAGTTCCAACAACGAAGTTCCAACAACGTAGTTCATTGACATTTATCATACCCCCAATTGAGCGCACTCATATCCATTTCTAAACGATTGTTGGAATTTCGGGCCTTGAAAAAAAATCATGACCGTTAATCCCAATACTACCGTGAATGAACTGATGTGCCAGTTCGCTGAGCACTTCCCATTCCTGCGCCTGGCGCTGTATGAAGGTGTTGGTTCGAAGAAACGCGCGGCGACAGAAAACGACTTCGCTCTGAAAACCGGAGAAAAAAGCGTTGAGATAAAATTTGAAAGCACTGCCAAAGTGCGCGATTTCATTGACAATCTAGAAAACAAAATCGGATGGAAAGTACAAATACTTCGAAGCAGCGGAAAACTCTACATTGAAACTTCCGTGACCGATCAGTGGACCCTCGATAGACAAAACCAAGAGGGAGCTGAACTTTCAAGCAACCTCTAACCTATGCCAGAAAGTTGCTACCACTGTGGCGAAGCCTGCGACAATGAGCGCATTGTTCATCTTGAAAAAAACTACTGCTGCAACGGATGCGTGCAAGCTCGTCTGCTCATCGACAACTCCATTCTCTGCGCTCCCGATGACGAAAACTTCGCTCCGCAAATAAATAACAAACGCAATTGGGAAGAACTCGACATTCCTTCCATTGCCAATCGCTTCATTATCTATGAAGACGCCGAGGTGAAACACGTGCGCTTCACCCTTTCAAACATACACTGCGCTTCCTGTGTGTTCGTACTCGAACACCTTCACAAACTTGAACCCGCCATTCTTAAAACCGAAGTCTTCTTTGCTGAAAAGTCCATTCGCATGGTCTTGCGAAAAGACATTCCGCTTTCCAAAGTGGCGAAACAATTATCGTTAGTCGGTTATGCTCCCGACATTGAAACCGTAGAATCTACTTCCAACGAAACTGAAAAAATTCGAAAATTCAGGTTGCGTGCTTTGGTCATTGCCGGATTCTGCTTCGCGAATATTATGCTCTTCAGCATTCCTGAATACATGGATCTGGAAATGAAAAACGATCCGAGCTTCGTGCACTTCTTTCGAGCCATAAACGTGCTTCTCACCCTACCCGTCTTCTTCTACAGCAGCCTGGAATTCTACCGCGGCGCCCTTTCTGGCATTCGGAATGAATTCATGCACATCGATTTCCCGCTAGTCATAAGTTTAATTGTGGCCTATTCGCGAAGCATCTTCGAAGTGCTCTCGAACACAAGCTCGGGCTATTTCGATTCGTATTCAGGCATTGTGTTCTTCATGCTTATTGGACGACATTTTCAAGACCTTCGAACCGACAAACTCGGATTCGCAAAATCGTTCAAGAGCTACTTCCCTATTGTTATTTCAACAAAAAAAGGAAATCAGTTTCGCAACATTCCACTGGCCGAATTACAAGAAAACGACGAGATTGAAATTCACAATCATGAAGTCATTCCGGCCGATGGAACGCTGCTTTCCGTTCAAGCCGAACTCGATTACGCCTTCGTTACTGGAGAATCTGATCACAAAGAAGTGCTTGCTGGAACCCGCGTCTACGCTGGTGCGCGTAACTGCAGCGGCAGCATTCGTATTCGGGTTGAAAAAGTAATGGAAGACAGTCACCTGGGTTTGCTTTGGAACAAAGAGGCTCGCAAAGAAGAAAACGCCGAACGTCAAAGCTTCACGCACGTGGTGGCCAAATGGTTCACGCTCTTCCTTATGCTCATGTCATTCGGTGCATTTTTCATTCTTTATCCAACCAATGCAGACAAAGCTTTCCGCGCACTTACCACCGCACTCATTGTGGCTTGTCCGTGCGCCCTCCTACTCTCACATACCTTCACCACAGGAACAGCATTGCGACTCTTGGCACAAGGAAAGCTACTGTTCAAGAATAGTTTTGTTCTCGACAAGTTGGCCACGCTTCAGGCGTTTTATTTCGATAAAACGGGAACTGTCACCAACACACACGAGGTGCGCGTAACCTGCACGGGCGAAGCCCTTCAACCCGAAGAAAAAAATGCATTCGGAGAACTGCTTGCCGCTTCCCTTCATCCCATTAGTCAATCGTTGCTGGTTTCCTTCCCAAGACAAGAAGGATGTGTTCTTACTGAATTTACTGAGACTCCGGGAATGGGTACTTCGGGAAAAGTGAACGGTATTTTTTTCGAATTGAAAAAAAGCACCGATGCGCACGGAACAGCTATTTGGATCAACGGAAAATGGCGTGGCGTCTTCAACATAGAATTTGAAATTCGTGAAGGCATGCAAGAAATGCTGAAGCAATTGAATTCTGGTTACAAGTTGGGACTGCTATCTGGAGATACCAATGCCGACGATTTGCGCATGCGAAAACTTTTTCCGTTCGGAAGTGAACTGGTCTACAAACTTAGTCCGATTGAAAAAGCCAACGGCATTGCGAAGATGGAAGAGTCAGTTCGCTGCGCCTACGTAGGCGATGGTTTGAATGACACCGGTGCTTTGCAGGAAGCCAGTGTGGGAATCTCGGTGAGCGATGCGCACCAACGTTTTACTCCGGCTGCCGACATCTTAATTCCGGGAGAACAGTTGAAAAATCTTCCAGCAATCGTGGCTTACGCGAAGGCGTGCAGACGCATTGTGTTTATGAGTTTCGGACTTTCACTTTTGTACAATGTGATTGGTCTCTCTTATGCACTTACCGGAAATCTTTCTCCGCTTGTGGCAGCGGTGCTCATGCCTGTGAGCACCTTCACCATTATTCTCTTCACTTCAACGGCCACGCGCAACGCCTACAACAGGATCCTGTGTGACAAAAATCATAATCGCATTTGACGCACCTCATAACTCAAAAAGAGGCGTAGAAATATTTTTGAAGTCGAGAAAAATAGCCAATTCATGAGTGTTATTTATTTACTAATCGGAATCAGTTTACCGCTTGCAATGGGCTTTCTCATTGTGTTTTTGCGTAATGCAAAGCGTGGTCAGTTCGATGATTTAGACACTCCGGCCATGCGCATCTTATTCGAAGAAAACCCA
>CAIZGX010000021.1 GCA_903932685.1 uncultured Bacteroidota bacterium
GTGTTGAACATGACCGTTGAGCAAGCTGTTGGATTTTTCGAAAATCACCGAAACATTCACAACACGCTGAAGACGCTGAACGACGTTGGATTGGGATACATCACACTTGGGCAGCACAGCACAACGTTAAGTGGAGGAGAAGCACAGCGTGTGAAACTCTCTACCGAATTAGCGAAGCGCGACACTGGTAAGACCATTTACATTTTAGATGAACCCACAACCGGACTTCATTTTCAAGACGTTCAAATGTTATTGAATGTATTGAACCGTCTGGTTGAACGCGGCAACACTGTCTTGGTTATCGAGCACAACATGGACGTCATTAAAAACGCCGACTACATCATAGACATGGGCCCCGAAGGCGGCGAGGGCGGCGGAAACGTTGTCGCCACCGGCACGCCAGAGCAAGTCGCGAAGAATAAGAAGTCGTTGACGGGATTGTTTTTGAAGAAGGAACTCTAAGTCAACGACGAATGCCCTTCGGGCGAATCTCTTCGAGGAATGTCTGCGACTTCTCATTCTTTTTTAATAATCGTTGAAGACATTCGTGAAACATTCCTCGAAGAGATTCGCCCACGGGGCATTCGTTGCTTTGCAACATTCGCCTCCGGCATTCGTTGCTCCGCAACCTTCTTCCCCTCTCTTCCCTTTTCTTAACCTCTCTTACCAAAAAACAATTTAATATCGGTGAACAAGTCTAATGAATACTTCCGATATTTGTGCAATGAACTGGCAAACCAACCCTTGGGGACAAGAAAAAGTGCAATCACTGCTCGAACGCGTTGAAGCGAAGAAAGTGCGATTGTCTAAAATGCGCCCGATTCCTGCCATTGCCATGGAGCGATTGCGTGAGAGCTTAATGATGGAATGGACCTATCACTCAAACGGAATAGAAGGAAATACGCTAACGCTTCAGGAAACACGCATCATATTGTCAGACGGATTAACGGTAGGAGGAAAGTCGTTGCGGGAACATTTTGAAACGTTGAATCACCATGAAGCTATTCAAGTTCTGGAGACCATGGTGAATTCAAAATTCAGAATGAAGTCCAAAGACATTCTGCATATTCACGAATTGGTCTTGCAGCGCATTGAAAAGGAATATGCTGGTCGTTATCGCAATGCGGGTGTTCGTATTACTGGAGCGAATTTCACGCCTCCGAATGCCTTGAAGGTAGATTCACTCATGGACGAATTAATAGATTGGGTGAATGAAGAAAAGGAATTGCCCTTAATTGTTCGCGCCACAATCTTTCATCACAGAATGGTTTGGATACATCCTTTTTTCGATGGAAATGGAAGAACGGTAAGGCTTATGTTCAATCTAATTTTAATGAGTGCTGGCTATCCGCCTGCCATTATTTTGCAACAAGATCGAAAGAAGTATTACGACGCATTAAACAAGGGCAATCAGGGAAACTACGAGAAGTTAGTGCTATTGGTATTGCAGGCTTTGGAGCGATCGTTAGATATTTATTTGAGTCATTTAGACAACACCCACGACGGCTATCGTCCCATCTCCGACATTGTTGAAGAGATCTCCCTTCCATACGGACAAGAGTATTTAAGCCTACTTATTCGTCAAGGAAAAATCGCTGGCCACAAAGACGGCCGCAATTGGCTCACCACCGCCGAAGCCGTAGAGGAATATCACTTGAACAGAAAGCGTAAGAGGTGAGTATGATCAATAAAAATTTAACACCTCATTTTTCGAACAAAAAAAACCGAAGCAACAGCTTCGGCTTTTGTTTTAACGGAAAGAATTTACTTCTTCTCAAAAGTCGCTTCAATGATATCTGTGCCATCGTTCAACTTTAACTTCATTTCCTTCTCACGCAATTCAATAATTTTCCAAGTTTCCGTTGATCCATCGGAATAGGTGAATTTTATATCTTCTTTGTCAGATGAAAATTCCCATGCAGTGGTTTCGGAAGTTGAGTCATTTGAATCGGTATACACCGCCGTGCACTGTGCATCTGAGCTAACATAATCAATAACATGTGATGCGGTATTAACGACATTTGCACTACTACCGTCTTTTTTAAAAGTCCACTCAATTTTAATGTTACCCGTGTTGGTGTAATTAAATGAACTTCCAGATGAACAATTGAAAACATCTGAATAGGTTTGATTTAAGTAATCTGCACCATTTATTTTGAAAGTAGTTACTTGCCATTCTCCAACCACTCGCGATTTTTTAGTGCGCAAACTAATTCCAGGTCCTTCTTCATATTTTGAACAGCTTGAGAAAGTGATTAATCCGAAGACAATAAATAATAGCGCGAGGGTGTTTTTTTGTTTTTTCATATGTATTTGAATTGAATTACAATAAAATTAAAAATAAATTTGCGAACGAGCAAGCTTACCTCAACTTTATAGTTCTGCCAAAAGAGTCTGACCACCGCCGAAGCCGTTGAAGAATATCATTTGAACAGAAAGCGTAAGAGTTGAGCACACTCGAGTGTACTATTTATTTTCAGTTCACTCAAAAGGACTCTTTAAAAAGTACGTTGCACCATACTTTTCCATAACCCTCATTTCGTTTCTCTTTCTGATTCTGCCTCTAAAAATAAATTGGATATTAGAATGAGAAACACAAAGAGAATGAGAATGAGGCTTGTAGAGTATGCTCAAACATACTTTTCAAAAGTCCGATTGATCGGACTTTCTTTATTCCCTCATTCCGTTTCTCTTTCTGATTCTGTTTCTTAAAATAAATTTGATATTAGAATGAGAATCACAAACAGAAGGAGAATGAGGTTTGTAGAGTATGTTGCACCATACTTTTATCAAAGTCTGTTCGAACAGACTCATTATCGGAGTGCGATACATCGCACTCTTCCAAAAGTCTACTTAAATAGACTTTCCAATCGGTTAGAATTTGTTAAACCTCATTCTGTTTATTAAATCGTCGAAGACATTCGCGATAGTTCATTCCAGATTACAAACAATGTGCGTCACAACCAACACCACCGCTCCAATTGTTATCATATGAAATTGATTAATGAGTAAACCTACCCATACCGTCAACAGCGAAAGAATGTAAATCGCTATTAAAATTTTTTCTAATATTCTGCGCATCTTAATCAAATGTATTCATTGACTCGAACTACGCTCAAATGTTGAAAACTACTTTTTGAATATCGTCGAAGACATTCCTCGAAGAGATTCGCCTCCGGCATTCGTTGCTTCGCAACATTAGTCGCAGACATCAGTTGCTTTGCAACATTTTCCCCTCTCTTACCTTCTCTTAACTTTTCTTACCTACTCGAAGAATCCCGCATGAAGAACTCTCTTTCCGCAACAAGTGCACTTCGGTAAGCGAACTTTATACACCTTGGTGTAAATAGGGAAGGGACATGCGCAATACTGAGGCAAACTTAGCTTCAGCCTTTCCATATAGTCCTTTAAAAGAATGCACTGCTCGTAATGCTCCAACGCTTCAAAATAGCGCATAACCATTTCAATAAATTCGAAATACGATATTCCAGCTGGCTTCTTCTTAATATACGGATACTTCGAGGCTTTAATTTCCTTCGCTGTGTTGTTACCCAACATAATGTTGCACGTGTTCAACATGCCGTAGTATTCAACCTTGGTGAAATTCATTTTTTAAATAACGTTTTAAAGCACAAAAAACTATTCCCTCGCGGAAACAGTTTCGTACTATATGAATAATTTATTGGCTAAACATCAACGTCAGAGCGACATTGATGACCTCTAATGTACAACATTAAAATACCATTGTCAAGTATGTTCGAACATACTTTCCTGTAATCTGTCGAGAAAATTCTTCCCTTCTCTTAACTTCTCTTACCTTCACTTACCTTTGCATTATGAATACATTCCGTAACATAACAACAGCTCTAATTTCCATAGGCATTTTCGCTATCAGCGCAAAAGCGCAAACCCCCTACAGACAATTCGGAATAAAAGCGGGAATGAATATTTCGAATGTTAAAACCGATGTTCCTTCCTACACCACGAAAGATATTTTGGGTGGAAGCTTAAGTGTTACCTACGACCGTGTTCATTTCAGATTTTTAACGGTTGGTGGAGAATTCAATTGGGTGCAACGTGGATTCACCTTTCCAATTACATTAACCGACTCGGTCGGAACAACTTTAGGAGTGGCCGATCTTCGGAATAAATTCAACTATTTTTCTGTCCCTTTGAAATTAGGTGTTCAATTCGGAAATCGCGTTTACATCTTCGGAAACGCGGCATTCATTCCTGGCTATTTACAGAAAGCAGTTTCAGAGGTTCCAGTGGTCGACGAGAATGGACAAGTTATAGATTATACATGGCAAGATGCATCGAATACAGCAGCTCAATTCGATTTATCTACGCAAATTGAAGTCGGGATAGGGATTACTAAAGCCAAACGATTTAAGTTCTATGTTTCAGCAGCGAAGCAACAAGCCTTGCTAAATATGTTCGACGATCCTCAATCTACTTTCAATATAAAATCTACCGGAATAATTATTTCAACCGGAATGAAGATTGAATTCGGAAAGGGACTTTTTAAATAAATTTCCGAATGCCCGCATGAACCGCATAAATCAGCGGAGTTAATGCAACAGCTATTCCCATCTTCAACAAATAATTGGTAGGAGCTACTTCGGCGAATGTGTTCCAATCCATTTTTCCTGGAAGAACAAATCCAATGTACAAAACAACAATGGTATCAATCATTTGAGAAACAACCGTGCTTCCCGTGCTTCGAAGCCAAATGTGGTTGTTTCCTGTCTTGCTTTTAATCCAATGGAAAATAGTCACGTCTAACAATTGAGAAATTAAGAATGCTGCTATACTTCCAATCATAATCCATGGCGCTTGTCCGAATACCGCCCCGAATTGTTCATCACTCACTCCAATACCAGGCACAGCGGGTATTTGAAGCGCAAAAAGCACAATGATAAAACAGTAGCCAATTAGAACTGTGGTAATCCACGACAACCGACGCACTGCCTTTTCACCATAAAATTCATTCAACGTATCGGTTAGCAAAAACACAATGGGCCATGGCAATACACCTACAATGGTGATGAAGTTGTGCTTCCAATTTCCAATTTGTATCGGTATCTGAATGAGCTTACTCGAGATCAACTCTGCAGTTATTGCATTCGTAATGAAGAGTCCGGCTAAAAATATAAAAAGCCATTCGCGACGCGTGGTAAAGGATGCGGGTGTTTGCATATTATTTCAAAAACACTTTGTACGTTACACTGTTCAATTGAAGGAAATAGATTCCAGATGCATATTCCGAAATATCTACTCGAAAGCCTTCGGTAGCTTTTCCCTTCAACAATTGCTGTCCGTTCGCATTTGTTAGACAGTACTTCCCACTAAAATGCGCAGAAGTTATTTCGTTGTTATTTATGTTGAAGTGTAAAGACGGATTTTCAATTTCATCTACTGATACAATTCCCGAATGAAAGGCGAAGGCGTAATCTCCGGGACGAGGATTCAACACTTCGAAACGTCCATTCCAATTCGTGGTGCTGCCAGACGTAAACAAAGTTGCATTCGGAATTTCGGTCCATGGCTCGAAAGCATTCCATCTATACAACAAGACCAAATTGCTTTCATTCATTCCATACTGCTGAACCAATTGGAACAATGAAGTGTCCAATGCACTCGCAGCGGTGGCTGATCCGTTAAAGCGCAAGGTCATTTGTGTCAAAGTTGTTTCATTGGCGTAGGTGTTCACATGCCAATATCTATCCGGTGAAATAAGATAGTCGGTTAGTGGAAGTGCGGTAACGCGATCTGCCGCGGTCAAATGCATTTCAGCTCGAACGAAAATGCTGTCCATATTTCCTATTTCATCAATATCGTATTCGAAATTGGCGAAGGTTAAATCGTGAGCACCCGTTGTCGAATTCCAGGCTTCATCGGCAAGTGTTGCGTAATGCAAATTATCCGCTCTATTCAATAGAACATGCGCGGGTTCGAACAAGACGGTGGCTGTCGCTGAGCTCGATTCTCCGGAAGCGTGAATGAGCACCGTGTCTGTATTTCCTTCAAAATCCATAACTGTCACTTCAAGAGGAACATTGTTCAAGTAATCGGTATTGTGATGAAGGTATTGGTCTATGTGAACATTCAATTCGTATCCCACAAACTGCGATGAATAGCTATATCCCGTAAGTCGAAAATCAGGATACCCCGGCTGAAACACCCATCCGTTAAAGAATTCAGAGAGGTCTTCTGTGGTATACGCTTGAAAGAAATCGCGCATCTGAACTGAATTCAACGTGGTGAATTGGTATTGCGACATTAAGTCGTGTATGGCTTGAAAGAAGTTTTCATCGCCCATAAATCCACGCAGCGAATGTGCCACATCCGCTCCTTTGTTGTAAACGGTTTGTCCGTAGGTAATGTTCTCGGGAATAGCATTCAGCGCGAAATATCCACCGTCGTTGCGTGGCGCATTCAATAAGACATCTCTGTGATTATCTCGAATAGAAGCGCTGTAAGCATCGCTTCCATAAAGCCATTCCGTGAAAATTCGCTCACTATAAGAAGCCATACCTTCGTTAATCCACATATCCGCTGCTGTCTCGCAAGTGATCAAATCGCCCCACCAATGGTGACTGAGCTCATGCGCATAAAGAGTTTCATAGGCGGTTGTTCCATCAATAGCAAAGAGTGGATAGGCAACGTTGGTAGCGTGTTCCATAGCTCCTCCGGTGAAAGGCACGGCTGTGAATCCAACTTTATCGAAGGCATAGTTTCCGTATTTCGTTTCGAATGCACTAAGCGCATCGTGCAAATGCACAAAACTATTCTTCATGTCTAACGTGTCTGCAGCCCTTGCTGCAAGCCAGATTGGGCGGGTGTATCCGCCCAAGGAAGTGAACTCATCTTCCACATGGGTATAATTAGTAACAGCAACGCTAGCCAAATAGGAGGGAACCGGTTGCAATAAATTCCAGGTGGTCAACAAAGAATCTCCACCTACATTTTCCACAGAAGAGCGCAAGCCTCCGCAATACGAAGTTCTTCCCCCATCTGTTAAAGTTTGTATCGTATACGTGCAGCGCTCTCTGAAATTGTCGAAACACGGAAACCACACCCTTCCAAAATTGTGAGGAAGCGCATTCATGCCCACGCCCATGTTGTACGCATAGCCACTACTGTAATAAAATCCACCCCAACTCGTATCGTGAATTGGACTGCCGTGATAATAAACACGAACAGTGAAGTTCACCCAAGATGCCAGGTTAGGAAGATTAATGAATAAATCAGGACCCGTATGATTGAATGTTGCTGAAACAGAATTAACAAAAACAGAATCGGTGGTCAATCCTTCAAGGTCTAAATGCAATTGTGGTATATTCACCATCAAAGGAGAAACCACAATGTCTGCATATCCGCGAAGACTATTACTCGAGAAGTTCGTGAAATCGAGGTATATGTATGTGTCTATAATGTCTACGGTATCACATCGACTATTGCTGTTGGAAAGGTTTTTATGCGAATGACGGTGATTGCATTTCGAATTCGTAATTCCCTGTCCGCTAGAATGTATCGTCTGAATAAAGCAAAAGGCAATTATCAATAGTTGGCGCAAAAAAAAGTGCTTCATGAGTGCAAGATATTCTAATTTTATGAAACAACCTTTTTCAATTTGAAGGAGTCTTATGTAAGTGCCGAAAAGAATTGAAACCACTTTGAGGCAACCCAACCAACCAAACTGCAAGTATGAAACCAACCCATGATCTCTTTGATCTGGTTCATTCTCTGACCAAGAGTGAAAAGCGTTTTTTCAAGTTACAAAGCTCGTTGCAAGCGGGCGAGAAGAACTATGTTCGGCTCTTTGATTTGCTTGAGAAAATGGACCATTACGACGAAGATTTTGTAAAAGAATCGTTCAAAGGAGAACTTTTTCTAAAACATCTTCCATCAGAGAAAAATCACTTATTCAAACTTATCCTGAAAGCTCTTCGCTCTTACCACGGCGAAAGCACTGTGCGAAGTGTCTTGAAACAATCTTTGAAGAATGTTGATATTCTTCACAAAAAAGGACTTTTCGAAGAATGTAAAAAAGAATTGAAGCGCGCGAAGAAATTGGCAACTTCCTATGAGTTTTTTTACTATTTGTTTGAAATTATTTCGTGGCAAAAGAACCTTCTTGAAGAGGATTACGAGAATGGTGAGTTCGTCCAGTCTTTCGATGAAATTGCTGAGGAGGAATCCCAGATATTAATGAAACTGCAAAACCTTGCTCAGTATCAAGTCATATATGGAAAGGTTAATGCAATCTTTCGTTCAGGGGGATTCACTCCTTCAAAGATTCACGAAGAGATGCTTAATGAAATTTTAGGTTCGAAGCTCCTGGAAGACCCTGCGATGGTAACTTCCATCCGCTCAAAATGCCTTAGACTTTATTCATTAGGTTTTTGTGCTATAGCAGAGAGCAATATAGAAAAAGCTGCAGAATATTTTACAGAGGTTGTAGCTGTTTTCGATGAAAATGAATGGCTTAGAGACGACAAGGCTAAGAGATATTTAAGATCACTTGGACAATTGTTGACGTGTCGAGTTTTGCTCAATGATAGGGCAGGAGCAACAGAAATTTATAAGATGTTAGAGTCTTTGGAAGACAAGGAACAGTTTCAAGATCCCGATTTAATTGCTTTTCGTTTCCGCATTTTGAAGCAGATTCAAGTGGAAATGGCGCTTATGTTCGATCAAAAGATTCAGTCAGACGAATTATTTGCGTCTATTCAACAGACGAAGAATGTGCTAAGCAAAGAGTTTGAAATGATTGTGCATTACAGATTGGCTCTTTATGAATTCTCTTGTGGATTGCATCAGCGTGCATTAAAGCATGTGAATGAAATCATCAATAATTCAGATAAAGAATTAAGACAAGATATTTACGGACATGTGCGTGTGCTCAACATTCTTATTCATTTGTGCCTTGGAAATTCTGACTTGGTTGAATACGCCTTGAAAAGCACCATTCGCTTTTATACCCAGCGAGAACGAAATCACGACGCCGATATTCATTTTCTGAAAACGCTTAGAACGTACAATAAACTCTCACCGTTCGAAAAACCAACATTTTTCAAAGAGGGAAGAATTATGTCTGAATTCCCAACTGTGAAAAACATGGAGGATCGCTTCTTAGAGTTGGTCATTAAAAAAGGGATGATTTAATCATCCCCATTTTTAATCTCTTATATTTCTTCCCCTCTCTTACCCTCTTATTTAGCCATTTCCTTTTGAAGAACTTCTTTGAATTTCAATTCTTCTTCATAAGCCATTTCCTCATCTACTAAGATTCTTCCACTGTGTTCGTCTGTGATGATACGCTTGCGCAAACGAACGTCCATTTGCACCTGAGCAGGAATTTGAATGAATGAACCCGCTGAGGCATCTCGCTCAATTGGAACTACCGCCAATCCGTTTTGAGTAGACTTGCGCATGCGCACATATCTCTCTAACAAATGAAGGTCAATATGCTTCTTTGCTTCATCACTGCGCTTTGAAAGGATTTCTTCTTCCTTTTGAGTTTCACTCATTAGAATAGTTAACTCCGTTTCTTTCAAATTTAAATCGTCAGTACGCTCAGCCAATTTAGATGATGCATTATCGATTTCTGCTTGCTTGGTTAATTTTAATGTATCAGCTGTGCGAATATGCTTCGACTGCAATTCAATTTCCAACTCTTGAAATTCTATTTCTTTATTTAAAGAATCAAATTCACGGTTGTTTTTAACTTTATTCAACTGCTCCTTATACTTTACAATTAAGGCTTCAGCTTCTTTGATGGCCGACTTAGAAGAAACAATACTTTCCTCAGCACCTTTAAACTCACTTTTCAAACGCTCCATGCGAGCCTCCAATCCAGAAACATCATCTTTTAAATCTTCAACTTCGAATGGTAATTCTCCACGTGTAGCGCGAATCTTATCAATGCGCGAGTCAATTAATTGTAGGGCATATAAGTGTCTCAATTTAGATTCAACAGAGATACCCTTTTTGGCATCTTCGCTGTTGGACTTGTTCATTTGATTAATTGAAATCATAGTTTCTGTATCGTTTGTTTGGTTTTTCTCGTTTTTTTCTGGTTTTGCAATAGGCACAAAAATGGCTTGTTTCGGATCCATTTCTGAAGCTACGTGAATAGGATTTGCTAATCGTTTTTCAACTTGAACTGGTGCAATGCCGATTTTAAATGTTCTTGGTTTTCCATCAATAGGACCTTCAGCAATAATCTCCTTGCGAATCTTTGCATCACGCTTTGCCTTCGCAATGGTAGCGGCTTCACTAAGAATAACTTCTTCTTGCGGAGCTTGAACTACTGTTACTTTAGAAGCGCCTTTGGTAGATAACTTTTCTGCTTTCGCCGTTTTCTCCTTTTTTTCAGTCTTTGCTGGCAACTTTACCGCTTTGGTTTTTTCAACCACAACAGGTGCTGATTTCTTAGATGGAGCTGGCTTTGGAACTGGTGCAACCTTCTTAGCAGGAGCTGCAGACTTTTTAGGCTCAACTTTCTTAACTAGAACGGCCTTCTTTGCGACTACTTTTGATTTCGAAACCGAGGTTTGTTTCTTCGCAGGAACAACAGCTTTCTTTGTTTCTACTTTTTTAGCAGGAATAGCTTTTTTAACTACTGATTTTACTGCCTTCTTCACTTCTTGCACTTTCTTCTTTATCACTACTTTCACAACTTTTTTTGAACATTTCACTTCCTTCTTCACTGCTTTTGCAACAGGCTTAACGACTTTTTTGGCAGCAGGTTTTGCAA
>CAIZGX010000022.1 GCA_903932685.1 uncultured Bacteroidota bacterium
ATTCCTCCCGATAGCTATCGGGATTCATAATTGGAACTTCGTTGTTAAAACTTACCTTTTCTTACCCTTTCTTATCTTCTCTTACCTTTTGAGACTAATTCCTAATGAGATAGACGGAAGCTATCAGGGTTTCTGATACAACTTATTCATGAAAATGACGTGTGGAAAGCTTACACATGAAATGAAAATGAAGAAAATACCCCAAGCATTATAGGAGGTGCTTATTTCACTTTGTATCATTGGCCAGAGCATGAAGAAGAGAACAAGAATTAACCAAGCGCCAATATGAAACGGGAGGGAGTGGATCCAGATGTTTCGATTGTCAAGTTGTATGTGTTTCTTAAGATGTCCCCAACTAGTGATGCTGTGTTGACCAATGAAATACGTTCCAAAAGCGATAAGGAGCGGAAGTTGACTTGAAAGTACAAGCCAACAAACGGTGAAAATCAAAGGCACGTTTCTTTTCCATACGGCAAAAAATATCCAAGGTGCAATTGCAAAAGGAGAAATGGAAAATGGGAATTCTACCCCTGCGATATAACTTAATATTTCAGATGTTTCGATTTGGTGCGTTCCCAATATATAGAGAAGTAATGTACCTCCCCAGGGCAAGGTTAGAAAGTTAGAGATTGACCATTGTCGCACATCTGCCTGTCCAAAGTGCCAAGCAGAATAAACTAGAAAGGTTATAAGCGCAAGGGTAGGTGCAAGAAACCACACGATTCCCATGCAGGCAATAAGCAGTAAATATTGACCAATGAATCGGGGTGCTTTTTTGTAATCCCACGTTTGGGATTCTATTAAATGATCAACAGCTCCATGCGGAAGCCCAACGCATATCATTCCAATGATTAGTGCGGTATAACCGACGATATTTCTTGTGTCAGGAAAGTTTGAAAGACAAAATAGTAATGAAACAAAACAGATGATAACAAATGGTCTGAATGCTTTACTTTTTATAAAATAGAGAGACAATGCTCTCAGAAATATGCCAATGGGTAAACGACTGAAAATTTTGATGTCCTCGGGAATCGTTGTTTTCTCGTCCAGAAATTTCAGAATAAGTTTCGTTTCAACCTTTGCGAATAATCGTGAGAATATTTTTTTTCCATACGATGGCCAAAGGTGAAGGATAATAAGTAACAGCGAGTCATAAAATGCAAACCGACCGCTTGAAGCTTTTTCATGGTTTCGATTCGTTGAAAGGTTTAACTGCCCAAGCTGAATTCTCTTTACAATTTCAACAGCTTGACCATACATGTTCTTGAAGGCATATCCTGTGCTAGGTTTGAGGCAGTAATTGCGTGCACCGAGATTTATTGTGTTTTCGCCTCCGAGACTGTCCATTGAAGCGTTGCTCATAGGAATGCACCCTTGCTCAACACCAATCTTTTTGTAAGGCCCGAATTGATTTTTTAAATAGTCTTCAATTATTGCTTCGGCCTCTGTGTTCGCTATGACTTCTTTCCCGAAACGGGTAACTTCAATTAGCGCAGTATTGTCTGAGAATGGCAATACATAAACGAATTGTGTGAATTGGTTTTGTTCAATGTTGAAGTCCATCATGCGAAAGGATTCAACATCTAACTTATCATTTGGTAACTCAACAACCCATCCTACGAAGCTCTGAAGAAGGCTAGTTTGATTCCATTCAGTCTTTTTTAAAACGGGCGTTCTTGAATCAAATATGTATTTTCCGTAGTTTTTATCCCCCTCTATCAACACAAAGTTTCCCTGATCGTCAGTTCCAGTTTCAGATACTTCGGCCCGAACAGTTTGAATATTGTGCTTTTGAATTATTTCATTCGCTTTTTCAATAATAATTGAATTAGGAATATGATTGTAAGAGGTTGGAGTTAGTTGTTCTTGCTTACCATTATTTAGATGAATTTTGCACCAGGAGTGCTGTATGAGGGGGGCAAGATTTCGTTTGATTTCCCCGTTTTCGTCTGTCCAAAAGCAAAAGTTTTTTGAGCTTTTTGATTCGTGGTTCGGTTCAACAATAACAATCCTTTTCGAGTGTAAAAGATTTTGTCTCTCAAGTTCAATGAGCACGAGTGAAGCAGATGCTCCTTTTCCAGCAAAGATGTAATCGTAATATCCTTTTGCGATCATGCCTTTCGTGGTTGTTTGCCTACTTTAAAGTAACTTTTGAATAAAAAAAAAGGGCGTAAGTTTAAAATCTTACGCCCTTCTAAAATTCTATATTTAATAGAATAGATTTACTTAGTCTTCTTTACGCGACAACGCATAAATAACTAAACCAAATCCAATTTTGTTGATTGCATCAGCAATGTTGTAAACGATGTCCATAGCATGTAATGCAGCCTTTGGATCTTCAACCAACTTAATTCCAAATAATCCACCTGGAGTTCCTAAGATGTAACCTAAAGGATAGATAGCCCATCCAACTAATACGAACCAAGCAAGGATACGAGTTGCTTTTGCAACTTGTGGACCTGCAGTTTCAGCCAATTTAGAAACTTCACCAAACCATACTAAGTATGCAATGTAGAAGTAAGCTGCTCCTGAAAGAACACCCCAAAGAACACTACCGTCTCTGTCTAAAACTTCTCCAACATATCCAGTAACTAGCATTACCAATGAAGCGAAGATTAACTTCCACAACAAAGAGATTTTAGCACCTGCTTTTTTAGTGATTAAGTAAAACTCAACACACATCAATGGAACAGTAAGAATCCAGTCAACATATCTGAAGAATGTTGGTGACTCACCGGTCTCCAAGTTGTACCCTCTCATGTAGTAGTAGTGCACTGCTGCAATGAAAGTGATAAGACCCGAAACAAGAACAGACGTTCTCCACTTTGGAGAAGTGTTGTTCAATTCGAAAAAGAAGAAAACTGAAGCGGCCATCATAGCCATCGTTCCGATAAAGAACGTAAAAGCAACATAATTGTCACTTGCAATTGTACCCATGTGTTCCATAAAAAACGGTTTTAGTAAGGTTTTCCTACTCTTAAGGATTTTCGGTTTCTCCGCGTTTTTTTAAGTGATTTCTGCCTCCACAACTAACTCAACAATTATACTATAAATTTGTTTAAACAACAAGAGTTTTTTTTTTTTAAAGGTGGTCTTTATTTAAAACTGATTCGCTTTTTGTTTTTTTTTACACGTGCAATTTGTCTAAGTATATGAAATTGAGTTATGTAGATTTAAGTGAGCGAATAGAAAAGATTGACCCCATTGAGTATGGAAAATCACGCAATTACTTGTCTGGAGCCGTAACTTATTTAGCTCCATATATATCTCGAGGAGTAATTAGTACCAAGCAGGTTTTTGATTCTGTCTTGAAAAGGGGGTATGATGTTGATGAGATTGAAAGCTTTCTTAAGGAATTGGCTTGGAGAGACTATTGGCAGCAAATCTGGGTTGTGCGAGGTGCTGATATAAATTCTGACTTTCGAAATTCTCAGCCTCGCTCCGAACGAAGTGGTGTGCCGATCAATATAATAAATGGACAAACCGGTATTGAAGCCATTGATAAAGGGATTGCCGAGTTTTATAAAACAGGATACTTACACAATCATATGCGCATGTACATTGCTTCATGCGCCACGAATCTCGGAAGATGCGCATGGATTCAACCGGCGCAATGGATGTATTACCATTTGTTAGATGCCGATTGGGCAAGCAATGCGTTGAGTTGGCAATGGGTGTGCGGCGCGAAAAGTAATAAGCTCTATTTCGCCAATCAAGAAAACATCAATAAGTATTGCAACACCAATCAGACGAATACTTTTCTAGACGTTTCCTACGAAGAAATAGAAGCCCTCGGAATTCCAGATGAATTAAGTGATTTGGAAACGTTTCAATTGAAAACAAAACTTCCGAACACGTCCTTTCCAGTTATTCAGAATGGCGAAATTTGTTTCATTTATAATTTCTATAATCTCGATCCCCAATGGCGTAAAGATGAAGAAGGCGCTCGCATTCTTCTGTTGGAGCCTTCCGTGTTTGAGAAGTATCCCGTTTCCGAAAAGAGTATTCAGTTTTGCATTGACCTTGCGATAGCGAACATTCCGAATATTCAAATTTTTGTCGGTGAGTTTCCAGATTTGCAAAGTGTTGCTGATGTGAATTTCATTTTTAAAGAGCACCCGTTGAATAATTATGAAGGAATGCAAGATGAACGTGATTGGATTTCCTCTGTTCAGGGAGAGTACCCATCTTTTTTTGCGTTTTGGAAAAAAGTTAAAAAAGAGCTGAGATGAAAAAGTCTAATCTACCTTCTAAGATTTGTGCGGTATGCGGACTGCCTTATACTTGGCGAAAGAAGTGGGAGAAGAATTGGGAAGAAGTGAAGTATTGCAGTGAACGATGCAGAAGGTCGAAAGGAAAAACTTAGATGCCCCGCTAATTCAGCTTATAAAACTTCTTCCAACTGTTTTGCATGCTGCTCAACTTGGTGTTGGTTAAAATTTTCCCAACGTGGAGCAGACTCCGTTTTATCATGCAAAAACGACTTTAAATATTCGCTACTGTCATTATGAATTTCATGAAGCAACTGAAGTATTTGGAAAAAGAATTCATCTAATCGGTTCGAATTGTTAAGGGAATCACGGTTATTCAAAGGAATTTGGAACACATTCATGATTTCGTTTTTCTCGTCTTCATTCATTACTGATTTAAAACCTTGGGTAAGGGTTTTAAAAACGAGGTTGTTCCAAATAACATTGTTCGAAGCCCATTCAACCTCATCTAGATGCTGCGCATGTTGTGAAATTAAAACTATCGCGTGCAATACCTCAGGAAGATAATCGGTAGGGAATTCATCGAAGCTTCGGAATTCGTATCCACTTTGATACAATTTTTCTCTATTGAAATCGAGCCCTACATCTGAAAGCAGTTCATAGTTGAGTTCTGATTCTATGCGATCTCGCCACCAAATGTTCTCTTCTTTTTCAAAGTTGAGTAATTCCCTAAAGTCATCAACAGGGTAGGTAAGTACCTTGCCTTTTGGCATTGACTTGTGGTAGGTGCCTACGCCAGTGTAGCGAGACATTGCATTGCGCATAGAACCACCAGCGAACTTCTCTTCCATTCCAAATTTCTCGCTTATCACAGACATAATGTCGGGGCTACCTAGAGTTGCAATGAACAAGGGCTCGAACCATTGAAGCAAGTATATGGCTTTGTGATGGGCAAGATCGAATGCCGCATAATCAATAATTCGACTGTCTTCAGTTAACGTCGGAAGTGTAATGTGAAAATGAAAGGTGCCGTTGTTGAATAGCACCAAGTTTTTTTGATTCGACATGAACATGTTTATCCCGATGTTGTATTCTGGATAAGTTAAATTCCCTGGAAGAATTTTTGCTTCGTTGAGCTTTTGAAGGAAAAGTTTCTTCGTTGCCTTTAGTTCATTGAAGGATTCTTGAATGGTCCTATTCTCATAATATTTCGTAACGAATTCAATGGTGTCTCCGTCGAAAATAATAGATCCCATGGGATTGTTCTTTTGCGTGAGCATGCTTTGAATTTGATGGGGTTGTTTTTCGAGAAATAATTCAAGAATTGATTTTCCAGAATAATCGGGGTTGTCTAATAATGGTGGCGCCGATTGTATTGTCTTGTGTTGAAAATGAACGTCCAGTTTTTCTAGGGAATGACTGTTCATCATTTGGCTAACGAGGTAGTTCTTTCCTGAGTTGAAGGCTCGTGATAAAACCTTTTCAAGACAGCCTTCTTTGTAACATTTCAGATAGTCTAAGCTATAACGTTCGCGACCCATTTTTTCTTGAATGAACTGTCCGGAAACAATAAGCGATTCTTCGAATTGCAAGTACGTTTCGTTCTCTAACCCAATGCCCCAGAAGTGTTTTTTGATTGGGTTATTTTTCATTCTTATTTGATCTTTTTGATATTTTAAAATTCTTGAAATTTCTGTGGAAGGGTGAAGAGAATTGTTCTGCCATTATTCGTGGTAATACAACACGAATGACGAATAGCGAATGTGGTTCCACCAGTCTCTTCTTTTACGTGCGAAATAGTTGTAGTTCAACTTCCCTGCCTGCGATTGCAAAGGGTATAGCACTTCTCCGTTTTCACGAAAGGCTTTTTTCTTTTCAGTTTCTGGAACAATTGGAACAATGTGTCCAGATAATCCCACTGTCTTTCTCTTTGCGCAAATCATTCCCACTCCGCCTTCTTCAGTTACTCGTCTTTGAATTTCAGTAAGTGAATTCATTCTTTTCCATCCGAAACTTTCTCCCCATACTTGAAACCAATCGTGAATGGCACTTGAGTAAATGGGCTCAACAGTTTTATTGAAAATTGCTTTAACATCCTGACCGCTCTGCAGCTTCTCTATCGAATCGTCTGTCCACCATACAGTGGGAAGATAAACCTTCGCGAAATAACAATAGTCGTATGAGTATACATTGCAATAGGTGTCCTCAGGAGTTCGCTGATAGCGAATACTATTTTTAACGTCTAGCTTTCTAATTATGCGATGAAGACTTCTCTTCTTCGATTCAACACTTCTCAAATTACGATATGGAATAGTTTCATCGGATATTGGATGAAATTTCGCTCTGACTGAATCTAAATTAGACTGTGCGCTTGGCAACAGTTCGGCTGGTTTTATAGCCCTGACCTTTGAGACAACTTCCAATTTTGAAACTAGACTTTTAGTTTCGTTCACTTCTTTCATCAGGTTAGTTTTTGCGAAAATAGGTATAAATGTGCGAAGCACTGATGCCTGCGGCGAATGTTCTTTGAACGAATGCCTTTGCGAGGGGGGAAGAGAAGGTAAGAAAAGGTAAGAGGGGGGAAGAAGGGGGAAGA
>CAIZGX010000023.1 GCA_903932685.1 uncultured Bacteroidota bacterium
CCAATTCGTTGGCTCCTTTTTTATTTTTGGACCAATAGTTGAAAAGCCCGGTTGCAATACAAATCTTTTGAAAGAATTCAATCGTAAAAGCAACGAATACTTAACTTTGAACGTCTATTTAGAGAGTTATTAAAATTTATGAAAGCGAAAACCTTATTCTTACTGCTTATTTCCATAAGCTTTTTTGCATCTGCTCAAAGCAAACAATCAAAACTCCCTTATTCAATCAAAGGAAAAATTGAGGGACTTCAAAATGTAGATATTTATCTAGCCAATTATTACGGGAACAAATTGTACTACAACGACACTTGTCATGTAGACGCAAAAGGGAACTACGAATTCGCAGGCAAGCCATTCAATGAATGTGGAAAATACGCTTTGGTTATGCCTGGCCCTCGTTATTTTGATTTTATAGCTTCTGACGAACAAATTGTTATTAACTGTTCAGCTGACGCTGATTTGAGCAAAATAGACGTCATTCAATCTAAAGAAAACAAACTCTTCTTTGAATACATCCGATTTATCAATAGCAAACGTAATGTGCGCACGCCCCTTGATAACTGCATCAACGACTCCTTGAAATCAGAAGCAGATAAAAAACCTTGCATTGAAGAACTGACAAAATTGAGTAACGAGGTAATCAATTATCAAAAAGAACTCATTAAAAACAACAGTTCTTCCCTATTTGCTAAATTCTTGCGCATGGGAATGGAAGAGGATATTCCAACTGCTCCGGAAAATATTGCTGAAGATAAAAAACAAGAGTGGCAATATTACTGGTACCGTCATCACTATTGGGATCGTTGCGACTTGAAGGACCCTCGTATGGTTCGCGATGGAGCGTTTCACAAGTTAGTAGAAGATTTCATCACGAAAACACTTCCACAAATTCCAGATACCGTTTGCGCCGAAGTTCAAAAAATAATTACCGCAACGGCAGGAAATGAAGAATCTTTCAAGTACATTACTCACTTTGCAACATATACCGGAGAGACTTCTAAGATCATGTGTATGGACGAACTATTCGTATTCATGATTGATAATTACTATTCGAAAGGAATATGTGATTGGGTGAAAGAAGACAAGTTGAAGGATATGAAAGAAGCTGCCGATAAGAAACGTGACTGTCGTTGCGGAGAAATTGCTCCTGACATTATTCTTCCAGACGCGTCCGAAAAGAATTGGGTTTCCATGTATAAAACACGTGGCGAGTATACACTAATGGTTGTATGGGAAAGCTCTTGTGGGCATTGCAAAAAAGAAGTGCCTCTTCTACTTAACATGTACCACAAATACAAAGACAAAGGTTTTGTTGTTTATGCTATTGGTAATGATTACGAGAACAGCAAATGGGTTGAGTTCATCAACGAGTACAAGCTCGATTGGATTAACGTAAGTGACACTCCTGACATTATGAAACAGGAAAAAGCAACTGAACTTATCTATAGTGGAGTTACAACTCTAAAGAGTTTAAACTATCGCACAACCTGGGACGTGACAAGTACTCCTAAAGTTTTCTTAATGGATAAGGACATGAAGATTATCGCAAAGTCAATTGGGGCAGAGCAACTCGATGAAATTCTTGAGAATCTCTACAAAGGTGAGAAAGTTGAGACGGATAAGTTCCAAGAAACGGAATACGAAGACGTGAATACGCCTCGCAAATAAACAGTGAGTTACTTCGACTATTTACGCACAGGCATGCTTCGAAATGAAGTAGATGTTTATGTGGAAATGTGGAATGCGAAGCCAAATGAAATAAAGCAATTTATTTCTGAATTCAACGAGTTGACGCAAACGCAGCAACGCAAAGGCGTTTGGATTCTCGATCATCTTTCGCAGAAGAATGCCGCTGCGGTTCGGCCTTATCGAGATTATATATATGACTTGGTTACAAACTCAAAAGACTCTTCTGTTCGCAGAGAGTCTTTTGGCATTTTATACAACCTTGAACTTACGGAAGAGCAAGACGGAAGAATGCTCGAAAGAGCTTTCTGCACGCTGAGTTCGTTCGATGTGGAGACAGCAGAAAGGCTTCATGCGATTCATTGGGTTATGCGTGCAGCGAAGTCCTACCCCGAGTTGTATGATGAAATTATTGATGGAATTGAACTCGTGAAAGACATTGGAACGCCTGCCTGGAAGCGATACAGTTCGAAATTAATTCTTAAACTAGAGATGACAAAGGCGAAAGCCTTTAATTCGAAATCAAAGAAATAATCTCTGCGGAAACATCTCCCTTCTGAACATCGAATTGACATACATGCGGCTTGTTTCGGTACCAAGTCATTTGGCGCTTTGCGTAATTTCTTGTGTTTTTCTTTATCTCTACAACGGCCTCCTCTTTCGAACAAGAACCCTCTATAAATTTAAAAATCTCCTTATAACCAACAGTGTTCAATGCTTGAAGATGTTGCATCGATTGAAGCCCTTGAACCTCTTCAAACAACCCTTCTTCAACCATTTTATCTACGCGCATGTTTATTCGATTATAAACCCATTCACGTTCGCCTGAAAGAAACACGTGAATAATTTTCGCGTCAATAGAATCGCTCGATTTCGTGCGTAATTCAGAGAAGGGTTTGCCAGTGATTTGAATGACTTCCAACGCACGAATAACGCGATGTGCGTTTTCTAAATCAACGCTTGATGCGAAATCAGAATCTTTTGTCTTAAGTTCTTCCACAAGAACGGAGAGACCTTCTAATTCCCACCTTTGGTTCAGTGTATTTCTAATTTTCTTATCTCCTGGCAATTCATCGAGTCCGTAAAGCAAAGCGTCCATATAAAGCATGCTTCCACCAACAACGACTACAACTTCATTCTCTTGAAACACCTCTTGAATTTTAGCCCTCGCTTCGCGTAAAAACATACCCGCGGTGTATTCTTCTTCAACAGATAAAAAAGAAATGAAATGATGCGGGACAGTACTTAGTTCTTCAAGCGTTGGTTTAGCTACACCAATGGACATCTCCATGTAAAACTGGCGTGAATCGCAGGAAATAATTTCGGTTCTAAACTGCTGTGCTAAGGAAATGGCCAAAGCTGTTTTACCAACACCCGTAGGCCCTGAAATAGCAATGAGCGTTTTCATTCTTTATTAGATCAAACCTCTTCCTATTTTCTTAATTTTCCCTTCCTCTATCATCTTCGGCATTAGCGTATCTAAAACTCCATTAATGAAAGTTGCGGACTTTGGTGTACTATAAAATTTCGCCAATTCTATGTATTCATTCATGGTCACTTTAGTAGGAATACTATCGAAATAAATGGCTTCAGCAATAGCCATTTTCAACAAAACCAAGTCCATGATTGCTATGCGATCAGTTTCCCAATTCGGTGTAACCAACGCAACTCTTTCCTTTGTGTCTGCCCCTGTCGACAATGTTTTACGGAATAACTGACGACAAAACTCTTCTTCTTCATCTCCTTCTTTCCATAAGGGTAGAAACTCAATATCTGTATCGGATTCCTTTATAGCTTTAAGGGAGCGCAAAACCATGCTTGCAGTAAGATCTATATCGTCGTTCCAGAATATTCCCTGCTCTTCAAGGTAATCATGCATCAATTCAAAATTCACTAAATGACGTTTGAACAATTTTACCACAATCTCCTTATCGTGCTCAAAACTTCGTTGCTCACTGCTCAGGTATTCTTGATAGTCGTGACAATCTTGAATATCCTTGAACATTTGCTTCAACAAGTCCCGATTTTCAGTCCACTTTAAGTGGTTTTCCTTGGTGGCTTTTTCTAGCGATTTACTGTGCGATAAAATTCGAAGTACTGCATTTGCAGCGAATTTGGTATTCGGATGAAGATCTTCGTGTGTCGGAAGTTTCTTATTCATTCCTGCTTCAATTTTTTCAATTGAAAGCGAATGCATTTCAACCATTAACTGAATGAAGCCAACATACAAATCGCGAAATCGATTAACGCTTTCAAATAACATCTTTTCGTATGCGGCAGCGTTCGGCTCATCGTCGTTGTAGTATGCGAAAAGTACTTGTAAAACTTTAATTCGTATGTGTCTTCTGTTTAGCATAATTCTTTCCCCTCTATTCAATGTCTCGTTTTAATTAACGCAATCGACTGAATGCGTTGCTCTGCCATCTGATTAGCAGCCAAATATGTCGGAATTCCTTTTTCTTTTGACGCTGCATAAATCCTGCGCGTGGTATCATATATCAACTCTGCTTGCGCCAAAGAAGCTTGACGGTTGTAGCCTACAATTTCCCAGTAGCAATTGATTATTCCGCCAGCGTTAACTAAGTAATCGGGGGCGTACAAAATTCCTTTATCCAAAACGCGCTGGCCATCTTCCGCTTCAACAGCTAACTGATTGTTTGCTGCTCCGCAGATAATACCGCAAGACAATTGCTCTAGAGTTTCCTTGCTAACAGTGGCGCCCATGGCGCAAGGACTGTAGATGTCCATCGGAGTTGCATAAACCTCTGATGGTAGAATGGCCTTTACGCCGTGCTTCTTTACCACTTCGTTCACTCGGTCTTGATCAATATCGGTGATAATCACATGTGCATTTTCTTTCACCAAATATTCAACGAGGTATTCTCCCACGTGCCCCACTCCTTGAACAACAATCGTTTTTCCTGAAAGTGATTCGCTACCTGTTTGCTCTTTCACACTTGCCTTCATTCCCATGTAAACACCATAAGCTGTAACCGGGCTCGGGTCTCCGCCTCCACCCATGTAATCGGGCAAACCAACAACATGATCAGTTTCCATCTTCACATATTCCATGTCACGTGTACCAATACCCATATCTTCGGCTGTGATGTATCTTCCACCCAAACCGTCTACGAATTTTCCGAAACTGCGCATAAGCGCTTCGTTTTTATCTTTTTTTGAATCGGCAATAATCACCGCTTTTCCTCCACCGATATTCAATCCGGCAAGAGCACTTTTATAAGTCATACCGCGAGAAAGACGCAGAGCATCTGTCAATGCATCCCCTTCAGAGGCATACATCCACATGCGCGTTCCGCCCACTGCAGGTCCTAATGTTGTATTGTGAATTGCTACGATGGCTTTTAACCCGGTTGCATTATCTTGACAAAAAACCACTTGTTCGTGGTTATGCAACGCCATTCTTTCGGTAACTGCAGACATTTCTGCAGAGTTGTTTTGTTGAGTCATAAAAAATGATTTCCTGTTGAAAGATTAACTTTCAGCTGCGAATTTAGTGCTTAACTCTGAGAGTTCGGTGATTATTGAAGAATTTCGTCAATGGCTAGAGCCATTCTGCGATCTCTTTCTGTCACTACATCACCTTCATCATGCGTGCTTAATTCAATTCGAACATAATTATACACGTTAAACCAAGCTGGATGATGCCCACTTTTTTCCGCGACAAAAGCAACGCGCGTTAAAAAGGTAAATGCCTCTTGGAAGTCTTTGAAACGAAATTCTCTAACGAGTTTGTTGTCCAATTCGCGCCACATAGTGCTTAATTTTTCCCAAATGTACACTTTTCTTCTATCCATTCACAATCTGTGTTGAATAATTGATGATCAATTAAAGTTGAGCTCCAAATATTTTGAACCACATTTGAAACATGATAAAAGG